>NZ_JBPUSJ010000011.1:0-146329 GCF_051851475.1 Carboxylicivirga taeanensis
GCAAGAATCGGACTATTAGAAGTTCGCCAAAAAGTGTCTTGATACTTCTCAAAAAATGTCTTGATGCTTTTCAAAAAGTGTCTTGATACTTTTCAGAAAGTGTCTTGATGCTTTTCAGAAAGCAACTATTCAAGCCGGCATTATCAACGTGCAGCAAGGGCTGCCACTCAAGCAACCCCCCTTAACTTTTTAATTCCATCAACTCCATGACTCCCTTTATTCCTACAGACCTGCAAATAAGCCTTGTTTAGATTATAAGGGTTCAAAACCTGACCTAATAAACCATCTTCCTCGGGGAGTGCTACAGTATTGTTTTCAGTTATCCAAATAGAAGTAAACCCTTTTGTACTGCCTCGGTGTTCCGCACCTACCTCCTGCAAAGAGGTATCTTTCGATATTTTCTGTTCTAATCCTTTCATTTGGTAACAGCCGTTAATACTGTCGATTGAAGTTCAGTCCTTCTCTCGTTTTTAAAAAAAACGAGGTACTATGACCTCTGCTGACTTCTCACAACCAACCTTTTTCGACCGTGTTTCATACTTTTGTTTCAACACGTTTGTGAGACCTCCCGTGGTAAGGTAAATTACTTTCATTCCATGTACCCACATCATTTACAAGCCATTGCCCGTGTAGTATTTGGACTTCGTTTTGTTGCGCAAACTCATCCCAACGGATATACCTGATAATGTGTGTGTTCCTTGGGTCGGAATTTTGCCGGGTATTTGCTCATTATTCAATCGCAAATAATCTTCAGGTTATATCTCGCGATAAGCACCCTTGCCTTAAGCTAGTGGTTGGCTACTACAAACCCCTACAATGGACTTGCACCATCTAGTAATTTACCATGCACGGCACACACAAAAGAGGCCGCCCTTTTGGGACAGCCTCTTCATACTCTATTCTTAGTCAATATTTACAAAAAATCATCAAAATATCGGCTTACCTTTTCCATTAGGTGAATGCGGTCCTTACCAAGCACATTGTGCTCATGGCGCGGATAAGGAAAGTAATCGATTTGTACCCGATTTTTAACACACTCCCGAACAAAAGTCAGACTGTGCTGCCAAACCACCACCGGATCGATGGCTCCATGAATAACCAATAGGCGTCCATTGATATTTTTCACTTTACTGTTTAAGTTGGCCTTTTCATAGCCTTCCGGATTTTCCTGGGGCATATCCATGTAGCGTTCGCCATACATTATTTCGTAGTATTTCCAGTCGATCACGGGTCCGCCCGCTACTCCGGTCTTGAATACTTCAGGATGTTGCGTCATCATCGAGATAGTCATAAATCCACCATAACTCCAACCATGCACCCCAATACGTTCAGCATCCACATAAGGCAAAGACTTTAGGTAGGCAATGCCTTGCATTTGATCTTCAACCTCCAACTGCCCTAACTGGCGATGAATAGCCTGCGCGAAAGCCTTACCCCTGTTGGCTGTGCCTCTGTTATCGAGCGTAAAGGCAATATAACCCTTTTGCGCCATATAGAGCTGCCATCCGCGGGCACCACCCATCCACTTATTCTGTACCAACTGTGAATGTGGACCTCCGTATACATACACAATAACAGGATATTTTTCAGCCGGATCAAAGTCGACAGGTAACACCACGCGTGCATTGAGGTCGAATTGTCCATCTTTGGTTTTAAGTTTTAGTAGTTCAACCTTTCCTGTTTCAATGGTTTTATAAGGATTATCCACTACCTGCAGTGTTCTTATCAGGCGGCCCTGCGTATCTTTAAGATTGGTTTTGGAAGGTACATTGAGTGATGAAAAAGTGGTAATTGCATAACGCCCATCAGGGCTAACCTTCACCTTATGAACACCTTTTTCTGTTGTGACCCGCGTCATCTTACCTGACGATAAACTCACTTTATAAACATGGCGTTCCAAAGCTTCCTCTTTTGTAGACTCAATAAAAATGTACCTGGCCGACCGATCAAAACCCAATACCTTAGTGACCTCCCATTCGCCTTTAGTCAGTTGCTTTTTTAACTGCCCGTCGATTGAATAGACGTATAAATGGTTGTATCCGTCTTTCATGGATTGCCAGATAAAATCGCCTTTTTTATTGGGAATAAAAAGAGCCGGATGCTGCGGCTCAGTCCACCTGTCGTCTTTTTCTTCGAAGAGCATAGACACGAACTCTCCTGTAGCAGCCTCATATTTCTTCAGTTGCATATGATTTTGTTCCCTGTTCAACTCTGCCACCAAAAGATACCGGTCGTCTGGTGTCCAGCAAATATTTGTGAAGAAGCGGTCTGCCGGTTCGCCAGTTTTTAAGTAAACGATTTTTTGGGTAGCCAGGTTGTATACGCCTACTTTCACCTGATGGCTGGTCATGCCGGCCATTGGATATTTGATATTTTCGAGTTTAGCAACCCGCTCAGCCACATTAACCAGAGGATAGTCACTTACCATGGAGTTATCTTCGCGGTAAAAAGCCAATGCCTCATCATTATTCGACCAAAATGTACCCTTGTTAATGCCGAATTCATTCCGGTGAACCGTGTGCCCGAAAATCACATCGTCCCCTTCCTTTCCGGCAACAAATACCGGAGTTTCATGTCCCGACCTGATGTACAAATCGTTCCCTACTGTATAGGCCACCCTTTCAGCACCGTGGCTCAAATCATAGTTTTGTCCGCCCTGCTCGCGACCTGCAAACGCCACTACCTGTTTGTTTTTTAAATCAACAGTATAATACCCGTCGGCTGTGCTGAACGAAACCTTATTAGCTGTTTTCCACTTGAGAGAAGGCATTCTTTTCAATGTTGCATGCTTTCCTTCTTTTAGGATAGTATTGAGCTCGTTTAAATCGAACAGAAAAGACTGTTGACTGCTCTTTATTGTCTGTACAAACACCGAATCATTGCGCTGATAAACCAGCTCACTTGCTTCTCCTCTAAACTCAACGTTTAAAGCACGAGGATAATAATTGTAAAACGTTTTTCCGCCGTGAATTACATCTTCAAGCGACAATTGCCCCTTTGCCGATAATAACGTAATTCCAACAAGAAATAATAATAATATTTGTTTTTTCATCAGTAAGTATTTATTGTTGTGATAATGCCATGTAATGCTCGTTACAACTAAGCGTTGAACATGCATAAGTGGCAAATAATTACATATTAAACAATGAGAAAAGTAAATGTTTTTCAGAAAGTGTTGATTGGTAGCTAAATCAAATGCAATTTTAGCTGGCCTGTACGGCAACATTTTTTGCTTTTTTTGATTCATCACTCCCATTTATTGGTAACTTTTAAATATCTTTCTGAAAATTTTGAACCTATTAAACCTCGATAAAGCACTTATAAAATGAAGAAACACTCAATTATTTTCTTGTTAGTCGCCATTATCGCTGTATTAGCACCGGTAAAACTTAATTCGCAAGAAGACGTGTTATTCACTAACTGCATCGACCAGCTTAGGTCTCCGTTTGTCGCCAGTGGTCAACCTTTCAGGGCTTTTCTAACAGGCTCTGAAGTTGCTGAATTTCACACAACCTTTTTTTCTGGAAGCATGTACCGCGTGGTCGCCTGTAGCCACGAAGAAAACAACATATTATTCTCTATTTACGACAAAGAGCGCAATCTTCTTTTTTCAAACGAACAGTTTGAGGCGGCCAGCTCCTGGGATTTTAAAGTCGAAGGATCGCTGGAGTGCATTGTTGAAGCAAGGCTCAATCCAGAAAAATCGACATCTGGCATAGCCATGCTAATGATCGGCTTTAAGAGCCTGGAAGCTTTTAATTAATCAGTTTTTTATAAGGCATAACAGTCCGTTTGAACGAGTGGTATGAGCGAAGAAATATTAAAAGCCCTAATACAGCTATTTGCGCTCATCGCATTTCCCAGAACTGAAATTAAATCGCGCCGGACCATTGTTAAGTCCTTTCTCAATCAGCAACTCAACAGCCGACTTGTAGAAGAATATCTGCAGTTGTTTGACACGCTGCAGGAGGAGCATGAACAGCGCTTATCCAATAAAGAAAAGTTTAACAAACGCTATGCCGCCAGCTCGGTAAAAGTACTTAAAATAGCTACGGGCATTAACGATGCCCTTACCTATTATCAAAAACTGATTGTCCTCATTCAGCTTATTGAATTCCTGAATATTGATGTGGGAATGAGCGACTACGAACGGGAGTTTATTGAAACCGTTGCGCAAACCTTTAATATTCCTCAGGACGAATACCTTTCCATAATCAAATTCGTAACCAGCCCATTTAATGAGCTGCCTGATGACGCCAACTTGCTTATAGTTGACAACTACCCAAAGCAGGAACGAACACCTTTCAGGCACTTATTCTGGGACGGCTTAAAAGGCGAACTGCGGGTCATCCATCTAAAATCGGTTAACCTATTCGCATTCAGGTTTAGCGGAAATATGGATCTAACCATGAACGGGCAACTGATTAGCGAGGGGCGCGTTCAAATACTCAACCCGGGCAGCTCTCTGCGAAACAAACTTATCGATACCATCTTTTACAGTGATATTTTTAGTCAGTTCATGACTGACAATAAGGATCATGAGGTCGATTTCAGGTGTGTGGATGTCGAGTACCATTTTAGCAAGAAGGCAATAGGTCTTCATAGAACCTCCTTTGCCGCCAAGTCAGGCAAGATGGTAGGCATTATGGGCTCCAGCGGCGCAGGAAAAAGCACCCTGGTGAATGTTTTAAGCGGAATTAATGCCCCTACCAAAGGACAGGTTTTTATTAATGATGTTGATGTTCATAAGAATCTGGATAAAGCGAAAGGCCTTATTGGCTATGTTGCCCAGGATGATCTATTAATGGAAGATCTCACCGTATATGAGAACCTCTATTACAATGCTAAGCTCTGTTTTGATAACCTGACAGAGCAGGCTGTACAACGAAAAGTATTAAAGCTTTTAAGAAGCCTGGGACTTTACGAAATCCGGTTTATGAAGGTCGGCAGTCCGCTGAATAAAAAGATTAGCGGAGGACAGCGCAAGCGACTTAACATTGCCCTTGAGCTAATCAGGGAACCCTCCATCCTCTTTCTTGATGAACCAACATCTGGGTTATCGTCGCGCGATTCCGACAACATTATTGACTTACTTAAGGAATTATCCATCCGAGGTAAACTCGTATTTGTGGTCATCCATCAGCCCTCATCAGCCATATTTAAAATGTTTAACCAACTATTGGTATTGGATACGGGTGGATACCTCATTTACAATGGCGATCCGGTGGAGAGCGTCAACTATTTTAAAGCATGTATCAACCATGCCAACCGGGATGAAAGCGAATGCCCGTCTTGTGGGAACGTGAACGTAGAACAAATTCTGAACATCATTAATTCGCAGATACTGGATGAATATGGTAATTTCACTCAGACCAGACGCGTTGATCCGAAAGAGTGGTATGACCTTTTTCATGAAGGATGGGAATCGCATGAGCCACCGGCAGCCAATAAAAGCACGCTGCCCCCAATAAGCTTTCAAATTCCCAGGCGGTTGAAGCAGCTTTTCATTTTTATGAAAAGAGACATTGCTTCTAAGCTGGCCAACAAGCAATATTTACTAATCAACTTGCTCGAAACACCGGTACTGGCTCTTCTACTGGCCTCTATCATACGGTATTACGATGTCGATAATGCTACCGAATCGGTTTACAGCTTTTCTAAAAACCCCAATATTACGGTTTATATTATCATTTCAGTGATCATCGCGCTGTTTGTGGGCTTAACGGTCAGTGCTGAAGAAATCATTAATGACCGAAAAATTAAACGGCGAGAATCGTTTTTAAAGCTCAGCCGCTTAAGCTACCTGCTTTCTAAACTACTCATTTTAGGAGGAATATCAGCCATTCAATCAGCTCTTTTCGTGCTGGTTGGCAACTCTATTATCGCTCTTAAAGGCATGTTTCTTCCCTATTGGCTCATCCTGTTTAGCAGCTCTGTTTTTGCTAACCTTTTGGGTCTGAACATCTCCGATACCTTTAAAAAAACGGTCAACATCTATATCATTATCCCTTTTTTAATCATTCCACAACTAATCCTGAGCGGAGTGTTTATTAGCTTTGATCGATTAAATCCCAATCTATCAAGTCCTGCACGCATACCGGCTTATGGCGAAATTATAACAGCCCGGTGGGCATTTGAAGCACTCGCTGTAACGCAGTATACCGATAATAAATTCGACAGCCAATTTTACAGTTACGAAAAACTTAAAAGCCAGGCTAAATACCGGAAAGAGTTTTGGATTCCGGCCCTGGAAAACCACCTGCAAAAGGTAATCGCTCTTCAGAGCGAACATGTGCAGGAATCGACACAGACACTTAGTTATTCCGTAAATCTGATTAACAAGGAATTAAAAAAACACCATCGACTCTATCCCGAACGAGCAGTTGGTTTAACCTTATTGAATCACACAATACATAAAACTAATCTGGACTCAGTAAAAACTTACATTACCTATCTTACAGAGTATTATAAGGCCTTATACAACGAAGCTGATAATCGTTTGGACCACAAAACAAAACAACATACCAGCAGTCAGGCCGATCGGATTAGTTACCTGAATGCTAAAAGCACCTATCACAATGATGCACTTGAGCGCTTCGTCACCAATTCGAACAACTTTTTTTCCAATAAAATAATTGAATACGATGGTGAGCTGTGGCAAAAACTTGACCCAATTTTTCAGGATCCGGAAGGTAGATTTATTAAAGCTCATTTTTTGTCGCCCACCAAACCTATTGGGACTTCTCGTATAGACACCTACGCTGCTAATATGGGCGTCATATGGCTTATCAATCTGATACTTTTTATAACACTTTACACAAGAGCTCTACCGGGTTTACTATCGCTTCGAACCAGGCTTATCTGGTATTTTAGAGATCGAAAAAAGGCTGAGTAATCACTTTACTCAGCCCTTCAAATATTTCATAATTACGGTCGTTCCTTATTCTTCCATTTCAATCATCTTAAACGGAATATTAATAATGGACTGGTAGTCTTCCCCGGCTTCAAACATATCTTCATCATCCTCCTCGTAATACCAATTGATTTCAACCGGATGTCCTTTTTTATGGATCAACTCAAGCCGTTTAAAAATATCTAATATGCATTTTGAAGAACTGGTATTGAAGTATTCCAGTTGAATATTCACGTTTGTTTCTTCAGAAGGCGCATCTCCAAATTTATCTAACCAATCGATAATTGGCTTATAAAACTCAACAGAATTTTCTGGAATAGAACGCCCCTTTATTTCAACTACTCCTTTTTCTCCATCCAGTCTTACAAATGGTGTTTTAGGACTTCCTTCACGAATTATTGTTTCCATACTGGTAGCTATACGGTTAACTAATGTATACATCTAGCGAGAAGAAGATGTATTCATCATCAAATTGATAAAAATAATATTCTAACTTATTACCTGTTTTCCTCACAATGTCGAGCATTCCCAAGCCTCCCCCTCCTTTTTCAGAAAACTCATCATTGTTGAGTATATCTCTGTATAACATCCGAACTTCTTCATCTGACAGAGAATTAACCTGGTCAATTCGGTCTTTAATGTAATTTAATTTTTCCTTTTTTACAAAATTGCCGGTTGAAATACGGTAGAAGGTGCCATCTTTACTTAAAATAATGATGCCAAAGCTACTCGTTTGCTCAACAGGCGCCGTTGAAGGTGGCAAATCAACATGGTGGTATAGATTTTGCAGGCTTTCAACAAACACATTGTAAACCTTTTTACGAACACGATTTTTTTCATTTTTCATGTTCAAACTGTTTTCAATGGACTGCAAAGCTTCAGAAATCAGTTCTGGCGTAATACTTCCGTTGTATTCCAGAATTACATCTCCTTGCTTCTTTTCTAGATACCAGTTCTTTAAATCAAATGCCATTTTCAATGGTCTTAATTACCTACAAATATAGAAAAATAATAATACCCTTTGTTTAATTACAAGTTTACATTAAAAAAGGGATTTTTCTTTAATTTGCTTAAGATATTTGGTAAAGACCTGAATAGCGCGGATAAATACCTGCTTTTCACTGATTATTTTAGATACCACCACCCTCGGTATACACAGCATCACGAGGTTTGAACTGCACTATTTTTGAATTGGGTGCCACAGAATTGGTGACCCACACATTACCACCAATCACCGAGCCAGCTCCAACAGTAATGCGCCCCAAAATAGTAGCCTGCGCATAAATCACCACATCATCCTCAATAATCGGATGCCGGGGAATACCTTTAATTGGATTGCCGTTTTCATCGAGCGGAAAGCTTTTGGCCCCCAGCGTTACTCCCTGAAACAATTTCACATTATTCCCAATAATGGAAGTAGCACCAATAACAACACCCGTTCCATGATCGATACTGAAATACTCACCAATGGTTGCCCGCGGATGGATATCAATGCCAGTTTCGGAGTGGGCCATCTCACTAATCATACGCGGGATTAAGGGAACGCCAATGGTCAATAGAGCATGAGCAATGCGATAGTTCGTAATGGCTCGGATGGCCGGATAGCAAAATATAACTTCACCTCTGCTTTTAGCAGCTGGGTCGCCTAAAAAAGCAGCTTCCACATCTGTAACCAACACCCTCCGAATTTCAGGAAGCTTGCAGATAAACTGAATGGCATATTCATGAGCAATACTTTTTCGTTCACTCAAATCAAACTTTTCGGGCTGCTCGCACATAAAACACAAGCCTGCAAATATTTGATCGACCAGCAATGCATGCAGGTTTTCGGTATTGACACCAATGTAATACCTGACACTATCCGGGCGGATAGCACTATCGTCATAATAGCCCGGGAACAGGACCTCACGCGATAAGTTCACAATTTTTTCCAGTGCATTAATGGAGGGCATTTGGTGGTCCTTAAAGTGCGGATGGCAAACCCCTTTATAGCTTTGCTCCATGGATAATGCATCAATGGCTTTTTTAATTTTTGAGAAATGGTTAGTGGTCATTGCTAATTATGGTTTTAATAGTAAATTGTTTACATAGCTAATTGCCTGACAAATACGTTCATCACCTTCTCCTTTAACCACCTGATAGGCCAACCCATAGTTTTCCAACTCGAATTTGTATTGCTCATACAGGTAGTTCCTCTTATGCTCATTCTCCCGCACCCCATCGGCCACCCATCGTATATCGGGATAACACAGCAGATGCAGATCAACCTTTAAATCCTTCAGCTTACTTTCGAACCAATCAGGCACCTTTTGATACACTTCGGTAAACCACACCTTGGTGATAATTAGAAAAGTATCAAACACAACCACCGACTTACCCGATCGCATAGCTGCTTCGTAGGCCTCAATTTGCTGCCTCGCAATAGCAATCACGTCCTCATACGTATATGGTCGGTTGAGCTGCTCCACATATTCGCGGGCATGCTCCGGTATCCACATCCCATCAAAAGCAGCACTCACCTGTTTGGATAAGGTTGATTTTGCTGTAGATTCGGGACCCGTGAAAACAATGACAATCGGCTTATTACTCTGCATGCTTTGCCATTAATCGTTTCCACTCAAAAAATCCGATGACCGCACCGATTGTATACACAAAAAACAAAAAGCTGTAAAAATACAATCCTTTATAAAGATACATACCCATCGATACCGAATTAATCAACACCCAAAATACCCAGTGATGGATGTATTTTCGGGCCAACATCCAGGTGGCAATAATGGATGCGGCTGTGGTAAATGAATCAAGGTATGGCATATCTGAACTCGCAATATTTACCATGGCCGGCACATTGAGCAAAACCACCAACAACGCTGCGTAGATTATTGCCCCAATTAGTATCAATTTAAAAAACAGCGACTGACTAATTGCTTTGATCGCTATATAATTATCCGTCGCATTACCTCTACCACTTAACCAATACCACCAGCCATAGGCGCTAATAATCACGTAATAAAACTGCAACCCCATATCGGCGTATAAGGCCGATTGATAAAAAACGGCAATTGATACGGCGGAAGCAAGAATACCCCAGGGCCAAAGCCAGGCATTTTCTCTAATAGAATATATTAGATAGACCAAGGAAGCTACTGTTCCAGCAACTTCCAGTCCATACTGCGTAAAAAATTCGTTCATTGGTGTGTGAGCAAATATTATTTAAGGAATTGGGTATAATCCCGCTTAGACTCAACAATCTCTATTGCTTTTTGATAAGCCTCCGAAATTGGATTAATCATTTGAAAATACTCCGATGGCGTAAATAAATCGCGGGCGATTAAAGCTTTTAATTGAACCACAGCCAATGGCTTGGACACCCCCCACTGCTCGTCATTATATTCTATTCCGGCAGTACTTCCCTCATCAATAAGTTGTTGAACAACCGCGCTATCTAATTCAAACTCTAGCTCGAAATCTGAATAGCTGGTATAACGTTCAGCCAGTTGCTGCCGATTCTGGTCAACATAGTTTAACACCATTCGATTGACAGACCCACTAGCAATTAAATCGCGGTAATAATCGGAGTACATACTGGTATCAACGGCAACAAATACATCGGGCATAATTCCACCTCCACCATACACTGTTCGTCCGGCTACTTTGGTTCTGAACTCCAAAGCCTCATCAAAATGAATGCTATCGGCATTAGACAATTCACCGTGCAGGTAACGCTCGCCGAGTTCATTATGATACGCATCCACACCATCCTCATAATCCTTCTGAATACATCGTCCGGCGGGCGTATAATATTTGGCGATGGTTAAGCGAACCATGGAACCATCGGGGAAATCAAACGGACGTTGCACCAATCCTTTACCAAAACTCCTACGACCTATTACCAGTCCGCGATCCCAGTCTTGCACAGCGCCTGAAACAATTTCGCTGGCGGATGCAGAACCTTCGTCGATCAGCACCACTAAGTTGCCTTTCTCGAACACACCCTTTTTACGGGCCTGATGCTCGCGCCTGGCACTATTAATTCCTTGTGTATAAACCAGTAATTTATCTTCATCAATCAGTTCATCGGCAATATCGATGGCTGCCTTCAAGTAACCGCCTCCATTACCACGCAAATCGAGAATCAGGTTTTCAAAATCATGTTCTTTAAGTACCTTGATGGCTTCAATAAACTCCTCGTGCGTATTGAGCGCAAAGCGGGAAATTTTTACATAAGCTGTTTTTGAGGTGGCCATATAAGCAGCTTCAACACTGTGCAGAGGTATCTTATCACGAACCACTACAAATTCCAAGTCTCCTTTTGTTCCTCGTCGCTGAATGGTTAAGTTAACTTTAGTGCCCTTCTTACCTCTCAGGTATTTAAATACATCGCTGTTTTTAATACCGATGCCCGCTACATTATCGCCATCGATGCCAATAATTCGATCACCGGCCCGTATGCCAACTTTCTCGGAAGGACCACCAATAACCGGATTAACAATCAACAAGGTGTCATCCATGATATTAAACTGGACTCCTACACCTTCGAAGCTTCCATCCAATGGCTCATTCATGGCAGCCACTTCATCAGCCGAAATATATACCGAATGGGGGTCGAGACTTTTTAGCATTCCAACAATGGCCTCTTCAACCAGGTTTTCGCCATTAACGGAATCAACATACAAAGAATTTATCAGTTGATAGGTCAGTTGCAGCTTTTGGATATTTTTATCAAATACCTGAGCATGCCCCCCTTGCACAAATACCCAGCTTATAATTGTGGCTATAAAAAATATTCTTCTCATCATGTCAGTCTTTTAATATCCAATCAAAAATGCAACTAAACTATATATATAAACAAAAGCCGGAAAGAAAAAGTTCCTGCCGGCCTTGTAAAATCTTATTACGCCTAATTATTCCCACTCAATAGTCGCAGGTGGCTTAGAGCTAATGTCATACACTACGCGATTCACCCCTTTCACCTTATTGATAATATCGTTGGATACTTTGGCCAGGAAGTCGTATGGCAGATGCACCCAGTCGGCAGTCATTCCATCGGTTGATGTCACAGCTCGCAAGGCCACTACCTTCTCATAGGTACGCTCATCGCCCATTACACCAACAGACTGAACCGGCAATAACATAGCGCCTGCCTGCCAAACCTGATCGTACAGGTTACTATCTTTTAGTCCTTGAATAAATATATGGTCTACTTCCTGCAATAGAGCCACTTTTTCAGCGGTAATATCACCCAGTATGCGAATCGCTAATCCTGGTCCCGGGAAAGGATGACGGCCCAGAAGGCTATCGTCAATACCCATGGCCCGACCAACACGACGCACCTCATCTTTAAACAACAAATTAAGCGGCTCAACCACTTTCAGGTTCATCTCTTCGGGCAAACCGCCTACGTTATGGTGAGACTTAATGGTTGCAGAAGGGCCGTTAACTGATATGGACTCAATCACATCAGGATAGATAGTTCCTTGTGCCAACCATTTAACATCCTTTATTTTGTGTGCTTCGGCATCAAATACCTCAATAAAGACGCGACCGATGATTTTGCGCTTTGTTTCAGGATCTGACACACCTGCCAATTCGCCTAAAAACTCTTTCTTCGCATCAACACCAATCACATTAAGCCCCATGTGTTTGTATGAATCCAGAACAGCTTCGAACTCATTCTTACGCAACAAACCGTTATCTACAAAGATACAAGTAAGGTTTTCACCAATAGCCTTGTGCAGTAACACTCCTGCAACAGTACTGTCTACACCTCCCGACAATCCGAGAACGACTTTGTCGTTGCCAAGTTTTTCTTTCAGTTCAGCAACGGTTGTTTCCACAAATGAATCAGGCGTCCAATCTTGCTGACAACCACACACTCCAACAACAAAGTTTTTAAGTATCTGAGACCCTTCCGTACTGTGATACACTTCCGGATGGAACTGCATTCCATAGGTCAGCTCATTATCAACCTTGTAAGCGGCTACTTTTACATCTTTTGTACTTGCAATGATGTTGTATCCTTCAGGCAGGTTAACAATGGTATCGCCATGCGACATCCACACCTGTGAGTGATCACTCACTCCTTGCAGCAACTCACTTGAACTGTCAACATAATGAAGATTTGCGCGACCATATTCACGTGTTTTAGATGGTTGTACTTCACCGCCATAAAACTGTGAAAGGTATTGTGCTCCATAGCACACGCCTAATAAAGGCATTTTCCCTTTGATTGCAGTTAAGTCAGGTTTTGGTGCCTCCGCATCGCGCACACTATAAGGACTTCCACTTAAGATAACCCCCTTAACCGACTCGTCCAGCTCGGGACAGTTATTAAATGGATGAATTTCACAATACACATTAATCTCACGTACGCGTCTGGCAATTAATTGCGTATACTGAGAGCCAAAATCCAGAATGATGATTTTTTCCTGCATTAATTTGCACCTTTATTTTTGTTAAACAGCTAGCTTGCTGAAGTAAACCATTTCTAACAACAGCTTCTCCCTGCTAAGCCTGTAACCAAAAGTTATACTTGAAAAATTTTGTGCAAATATACGATTTAATATTGGATAATAGCGAGTTTATAATGGGGCAATGCGTCAAATCTTTATTCGTTTCAGCGTGATTTTATAGGTTTCTTGCGCATCCGATTTACGGAGAAAAAAGGTGAGCTCCTGCCTGTTTCGGGTTAGTTCTTTCAAAGTCAGAAAGGCCTCGCAAATGGTTTTATCCGAAAAGTTCATCCCTTCAATATTTTCGACCACATCGCCTTTTTCAACACCTCCTGCTTCGGCTGCTGTTCCAATCCAGACGCCATTCACTAGAAATTGTTCGTTCAGCATTATCAGATCAATCCCGAAGCCCTCAATTGTTATAGGACTGTCATCGCTATGCTCTTCAAAGAAAATTCGCTTTTGTGGATAATCCAATATAAAATTCCCCTTTTCGAGTAGTTTCATTCCTATTTTGGACTTACCACTGCTTGTCTCCACACTAACTTTGGTAAGCCAAGTGTTTCCTATTTCCAGGTCCAATGCCTTAAAAAAGCTTCGCGCATGTTGTCCAGCTCCCCACGCACCATGAGAATTCGACCCTGTTGATGAGTAGTCGGCTTGGCCAAGTACCCCTTTCTTTATTAGCCAGCTCGCTGTTGGGGCATACAAAGAGAACGAATCGTCGCTGCCAGTGTCTACCAACACCCACTTGATATTCTTATCATTGACTTTCACTTTAACAAAGGGTGAACTCTGCTTTTTATCTGCATACAACTTAGCCGACAGCATGCTTCCCGCTCCCAATGTTTGGTAGGAATCGGCAATAATCAGCCTCCTTTTTTGCCAATCGACCTTAAAAGCCCCAAACCGCAGCAGGTTACTGCCAATAATCCCTTTATACCCCAGGCATCTGAATGGCCCCTCAAACGTTTCCACATAAAGAGCCGGTAGATTTTCGTATGCAAGCCCCCCGACTTCAATCAGCGGCACCTGCACCACCTGTGCCCAACGCTTTTTACCCGTTGCATCACCAATACGCATATCGCTGCTTTTGGCAAATTGATGCGCTGCACTGTCCTTAAACAGGATACACATGGCCCCTGTATCGAATAAATAGCGCCCCTTCACCCCATTCATAGTCGCTTCAATCACAATTTTATTATGGACATATTCAAAAGGTATCTCCGTGTAAAATTTTTCAGTGACCAACCGGCCGGCATTAAACTGTGCACTTACAGATAAGCAAATCAAGAAAATACTTCCGATCACGCATCGCTTAATCACCAGATTTCGCATTTGGCTTGATGCAATCATATCTACATCTTTTTCACAAGGTTAAGTAATAGTTGCAAATTTTGCTTCATAAAAATGATTATTTTTTAGTTCATTTTTTTCATTAAATTCGTTTAAAATTTCGAGGTTTTGAGCAAAAAAAATGAATCAGTCTGGTATGCATTATATACCAAATCGCGAGCAGAGAAGAAGGTCCATGAGCAACTTACAACCATGGGCATTGAGGCGTATCTACCTCTTAAAAAGACTCTAAGACAGTGGAGCGATCGAAAAAAATGGGTTGAAACACCGGTGATAAGCTCCTATATTTTTATTAAGATTCCACAAGCAGACTACCGGCGCGTTTTTGAGGTAAACGGCGTAGTAGCCTATGTTTCGTATAAAGGAGTAGCCTGTGTGATTCCAGATAACGACATCATGGCCATGAAGCGTGCCATAGAAAACCAAATGGAATTTACCGTTGAAGCCGGGCAGGTCGAAAAAGGACAGCAAATTACCGTTACCTCCGGCCCGCTGGAAGGCGTTGAGGGCGAAGTGATGGATGTTAAAGGAAATAAGAAAATAATACTGCGCATCAACCATATAGGGTTTATTCTTGTTGTAAACCTGGATAATGCAACATTTAAAAAAGTTTAAGAGCTATTATCGATTATTCCTATTGTTAAAAATCATCCATCCTAAAAAGTAACCAAACCATGAGTAACTCGAATACAAAACCGATACTGGTTACCGGTGCGGCCGGATTCGTAGGCTATCATCTATGCAAGCAACTTTGCAACAGTGGCCTTATTATAATCGGCATCGACTCTATTAACGACTATTACTCTCCCCAACTTAAAAAAGACCGATTATCACAACTAGCTTCCTTTGAAAACTTCAAATTTATTCAGCTGGACATTTGTGACAAAAAAGAAATAGACAACCTTTTTGCCACCAAGGGCTTTGAAGTGGTCATCAACCTGGCTGCGCAGGCCGGCGTAAGGTACAGCATCGACTACCCATATAAATACATTGACAGCAACCTGATTGGCTTTATCAATATACTTGAAGCCTGCCGGCATTACCCGGTGCAACACTTAATCTATGCCTCATCCAGCTCTGTGTATGGCAACAGCGAGAGCATTCCATTTAGCACACAAGCCCCATGTAACGAGCCTGTTTCGCTTTATGCTGCCACAAAAAAAGCCAACGAAATGATGGCACACAGCTATGCCCAGCTCTACAAAATTCCGGTTACCGGACTTCGTTTTTTTACCGTCTATGGCCCATTTGGGCGACCAGATATGGCCTACTTCTCTTTTACGCGCAAAATTCTGAACAACGAAACCATCCAGGTTTATAACAATGGCGATTTAGAAAGGGATTTTACTTACGTGGATGACATTGTTTGTGCCATTGAAAAGCTCATCGACTTGCCTTTTGATACTGACGAAGAAAAAATCAAACCTTACCGCCTGTTCAACATTGGCAACAACCAGCCAGTAAAACTAATGGACTTTATAACCACCCTTGAAAAGCACATTGGCCAAACAGCAATAAAAGAGTTTCTGCCAATGCAAAAAGGCGATGTTTTCAGAACCTATGCTGACATCAGTGCTTTGGAAGAACGCATCAATTTTAAGCCTTCGACAAGTATTGATGAAGGACTACACCAGTTTGTCAACTGGTACAAACTATACTACAACGGATCACAACATTAAACATGCAGTACGACGACGATTTACCCATTGAGGATTACATCTATAACGAACCTTTAAAGGAGCGCCACTACGATATTGAGCGCTTTAAAGAGCTTATTGAGCTGAATGACAGTAGTAACGAAGAAGCCGCTACAGAACTCCTGTATGTTTCCAAACGCCTTTTTTATAATCAGCATGGATTAGAGAAGGTAATGGAAGCCCGCAACTCCATGCTTCGTTTCTGGGATGTAGATACAGATGACGACACAATTCCATCAACGATGAACAGTGGCATACCAGAGCATGACGAGCTGATTGATGAAGTACTGAATGCCATGGACGATATGGAAGACCTTCAAAAGCTCAACATCAAGAAACTGGCTAACCGTTATCCCGAACTATCATTTTTAGCATTGATAAAAATTATTGTTTTGGAACTTCAGGAAACGGCTCCTGCGAAAATTATGAAGCAGTTGGATGAAGCATTATCCATCTACCCTGACGATCTTTTACTAAAGCTGGAAAAGGAAGCGCAAGTTAATAAGCTCAATAAGGAAGGAGCATTTATTACTGATGCCTTGGTAAACAATCAAAAAGCCTCTGAGCTGTTTAAACGATCAAACATCCACTCCTTTGAGTTGATGACTCTACACACGGCTCTGTATGAGTATTTTGTCAACAAAAAAAATGTTTTGCAGCTGGATGCCTTAATGTTTGCGTCCCAAACCCTTTACCCTGAGTGGGAAGATGCCTGGAGCGACAAACTGCTGTACAGCGAAATTTTAAAAGTTCAGTTCTGTCAGTTACTGGTTACAAGCAGTTAAGCCTGCACTTTACCAAAAACAGCCTTGAGTTTTTCA
Source organism: Carboxylicivirga taeanensis (assembly GCF_051851475.1). Taxonomy (NCBI): domain Bacteria; kingdom Pseudomonadati; phylum Bacteroidota; class Bacteroidia; order Marinilabiliales; family Marinilabiliaceae; genus Carboxylicivirga; species Carboxylicivirga taeanensis. The sequence goes on from NZ_JBPUSJ010000011.1 coordinate 17,240, forward strand.
ACCAAAGGACCAATATTCTCGACACCTCCGGTAAAATAAGTTGTGCCCAAATCCACAACTTTTTTACCCGACTGTGTCGCCAATCCTTCTAAAAACTTGCGTAGAATGAGTTTAAAGGTGATGGTTTCGTCTTTTTCGACTTTTACCGCATGCTCACATTCCTTAACGATTCGTGCGATACTGGGCTGCGAATAGTAGTGCTCCAGCAAATCCACAAACGATTCGATGTGGATGCGCACAATCTCAGAATTAAATGAGCTATCGGCATAATGCCCCAGGTTCTTGAGCTGTGCGCCAATGGTACTGCGAATAAACTTATTCTCAATAACAAACTCAACCTTACTTAAATCCACCCGTAACTTCGATTTTGCCACAATCGCAAAAAAGGCCTCCTTGATTGCTGCCTCGGTCATTTGACCGTATTTCAGATCACTTTCGTACGCCAGACGCCGTACTTTGGTTTCCGGAAGCTGCAAGTCAAGGCTCATCTCAAAGTTGGTCTTATCTTTCAGGTCGCCATATCTTCTGAGTAAGTGGAAGATCAAAACTTCAAAGTCATTTTTATTCATCGAACCAAAGCCCCGTTTGGCATACTGCTCAATAAACTCTTCGGCAAATTCCTCCTTATTGAATACTTTCATGCGTTTACATTTGCTATTTATTTGCCATTTGGAACTCTCCTGTAAGTTTTAATCATGCCTGTGGGTTCCGCTTAACAATGGGTTTTACATAATCACCACCTTCAGGGTCTGTAATCAACATCCAATTGACGCCCTTCGCGAGCCGCTTTTTTATCCTGCGCAATGCCCAAGGCAATGCCAATAGCCATGCCAGCGCCAATCCCAACACCCAAGGTCCCCACATGATCAGTCAGCTTTCCCCAAATAATACCAACAGGCACACCGAAAATCACCATTCCAAGCACCATCCATATGTGCCGATAATAGCCCTTTGGCACCAGTTTCAACTCTTTCTCCAACAGCTTAATGATTGCTTTTTGGGAAACATAGATCTGCTTTTTAAGCCCCACCCTGTTATCAATTGCATTATTTACCAGCTGAATATTGTCGTTCACATACTCAACAACAACAGATGGCAACTCCCGCTTTTGCAGCTCTATGACCAACTTTTGAAACTGGCGATAGCGTAAATACTCTTTGGGAGGAATCAATTCCGGCTGAATTTCAATCAAGTTAATTATTCTCATTTCTATCTAATTTACATGCAGAATACAAAGGGGATAAAAGCTTTATGGCAATACTCCCCTATTCCATAGCTCAATTATGTCATGTTCAATCAAGAAAACAGCACAACATCTGCTAAAGTAGAAGTCAAGCTTGATTAATTAACAACCTAACTAAAAGCCAGTTTCAGACTTTAACACTCCAACCATGTCAAATAATCGATCACCAAAAACCAATCGATTTTTACAAGCAAAACTCCAATTATGAATGGTAAAGTTATCAAATTGATACACTTATAAAAACAGATGAAGCCAGAAAAGTTCCCTGTGACGTTCAGACACTGATAACTCAAAATCCCTGCCTGGAACGGGCAAAATATTAAACCCGTAGTGCAGCGTGTTCAATCAAAAAAGGCTCGAACCACTATGATTCGAACCTTTCTGCATTTAATTTCTAAACACCAGTTTATTGTCGACACTATCAATTAATATAGTGGAATTTGGCTGCACCTCACCACCTAGAATCTTCTTCGACAACTCATTAAGAACCAATCGTTGAATAACCCGCTTTACAGGACGCGCACCAAATTGCGGCTCGTAGCCCTGAATGGCCAGGTAATCCAAGGCAGCCGGACTTACCTCAATATTCATCTGCTTTTTAGCCAGCATCTTTTTCAGAGCATTCATTTGCAGCTCTACCACCGATTTTACCTCGTTCATATCCAAAGGCGTAAACATCACCACCTCATCAATACGGTTCAGGAATTCGGGCCTGATGCTTTGCTTTAGCAATGCCAATACCTCACGCTTCGTCTCTTCAACAATGGTCATGCGCTCATTCATATCAATGCCTTCCAGCTTATTTTGAATGATGTGAGCACCCATATTAGAGGTCATAATGATGATGGTGTTTTTAAAGTCGGCTACACGTCCTTTATTATCTGTTAAACGCCCTTCATCGAGCACTTGCAGAAGAATATTGAAGGTATCGGGATGCGCCTTCTCTATTTCATCAAGCAAAACCACCGAGTAGGGTTTTCGCCGCACCGCTTCGGTCAACTGACCTCCTTCGTCGTAGCCTACATATCCGGGAGGCGCTCCCACTAAACGACTCACCGCATGGCGCTCCTGGTATTCACTCATATCAATACGCGTCAGGGCATTCTCATCATTAAACAGATAATCGGCCAGGGTTTTAGCCAGCTCTGTTTTTCCAACACCAGTTGTTCCTAAAAACAGAAATGAACCAATAGGACGACGACTATCCTGCAGATCGGCCCGCGAGCGACGCACTGCATCCGACACCACCTCAATGGCCTCTTCCTGCCCTATCACACGCTTATGCAACTCGTCCTCAAGCCGCAATAGCTTCTCACGCTCGCTACTCAACATTTTCGACACAGGTATACCAGTCCATCGGGCCACCACTTCCGCAATATCCTCACTGTCTACTTCTTCTTTTATCAGCGCATTCTCCTGATTGTTCTTAAGCGTTTCCTGCGCGCGCTCCAACTTCTCTTCTTCCTCTTTTATTTTTCCATAGCGCAATTCAGCTACCAAACCGAAGTTACCATCACGCTCTGCTTTATCTGCTTCCTGCTTAAACTGATCGATGCGGGTTTTAATGGCCTGCACCTCCTCTGCCGCCCCACGCTCCGACTCCCATTTGGCAAAAATACTATTGCGCTGCTCCTTAATATCAGCCAGCTCCTTTTTTATCTGACCAATCTTCACCTTATCATTTTCACGCTTAATGGCCTCCAGCTCAATTTCCATCTGCATAATTCGTCGGTCCAGCACATCCAGTTCTTCGGGCTTAGAGTTCATTTCCAAGCGTAGCTTTGAGGCTGCTTCATCCATCAAATCAATGGCCTTATCGGGTAAAAAGCGATCGCTGATATACCGATGCGACAGCTCAACAGCCGCAATTATGGCTCCGTCTTTAATGCGCACCTTATGGTGCTTTTCGTACCGATCTTTGATGCCTCGCAATATAGATATTGCACTCTCTTTATCGGGCTCGTTCACCATTACCTTTTGGAAACGACGCTCAAGAGCCTTGTCCTTTTCAAAGTACTTTTGAAACTCATCCAAAGTTGTGGCACCAATAGCTCGCAACTCACCTCTAGCCAAGGCTGGTTTTAAAATATTGGCCGCATCCATAGCCCCCTGTCCACCACCAGCTCCAACCAGTGTATGAATCTCATCAATAAACAACACTATACGGCCTTCTTCGGCAACCACCTCTTTCACTACAGCTTTGAGGCGCTCCTCAAACTCTCCTTTGTACTTGGCGCCTGCAATCAGCGCCCCCATATCCAGCGAATAGATTATTTTATCCTTCAAATTTTCGGGCACATCACCCCTTACCAACCGGTGCGCCAAACCTTCAGCAATCGCCGTTTTACCGGTTCCGGGTTCACCAACCAACATCGGATTATTCTTCGTCCTTCTCGATAATATTTGAAGAATCCGGCGAATCTCGTCATCGCGCCCAATAACGGGATCCAGCTTTCCATCATTTGCCAATTTATTGAGGTTTCGGGCGTATTTTTCGAGCGACTGGTAGGTTTCTTCCTGCGACTGAGAGGTTACATTCTTACCTTTTCGCAGCTCATTAATTGCCAGTTTTAAATCATTCTGAGTAATGCCATTATCTTTCATTAAACGAGATGCCTCATCACCAGCTTCCAGCATTGCCAAAAGTAGATGCTCGATGGATACATACTCGTCTTTCATTTTTTTGGCCTTACCATTGGCTTCATTAAGCGTTGCACCCGCTTTGCGGGAAAGCATTATATCACCCCCCTGAACTTTTGGGAAGCTCTGTAAAATGCTGTCCAGCGTTTGTTGAAAAACAGCAGTATTTACACTTAATTTACTTAGTAAGAAAGGAAGCACATTTTCATCAACCAAAAATATGCCTTTTAAGATATGCGCATTCTCAATTTGCTGATGCTGCATACTTTGGGCAATCTGCTGCGCCTGCTGCACAGCTTCTTGCGACTTGATGGTATAGTTATTAAAGTTCATTGTCTCATTTTTTATAACCTGAGAGCTTCAAATCTTGTGCCCCAGCAATCAATTGGTCAGTCTGTCCAGTTCTCCTCCCAACAACAAGTCAATATGTCTGATTTATCTTGATTTTAATGTCATTATTGCAGATGCTGTTAACATCAAAAACCATTATAACTGCAATAGGAGCCCATTTTCATGAAGGAATACTTCTATACCTATGCCACTCTTTACTTAGATAGAAAGCACATCTCTTTCCTTTTATAGATAGCGCTACTTTTTGACCGGTATTCAATTTGTTCTATTTCAACCCAATTACCCACCGATCAGCCCGAACACTGGCTAATCCAATCAAAAATAAGCCAGAATACCATTACCCGCTATAAGCATTTATAAAAATACGCCCAAAAAGCTTTCTACGAACAACTCCCTACAAGCACCACTATCTATCATTAACAGAATATCAACCTGATAATATCGAATTGAAAGTAATCAACCTACATACTCTTTCATTATAAAACAAAACATACAAAAATTGCTTTAATATTAATTCAATGTTATTAAATATTAAAAAAAATGATTTTCGTCATAAAGTTTAGTAACGGACATAAAAATTTAACTAAATTTGATACAAGATTCCCCGATGAGCAACTACACCACAACGGAATCAAAATACAAACAGACCATTACCCTTTATGCCTATGAGCTATTTAAAGTTTGATAAAACCCAACTGGTCAACACTGAATATTCATTAAAGAGAGAGTTTATTCACACTAACCGTGCCGGTTCCTTTGCCAGTTCAACTATTATCAACTGTAACACCCGAAAATACCACGGACTCTTAATCTGCCCCATTGATACATTTAATGGCGATAATCATGTGCTACTCTCGTCGCTTGATGAAACAATTATTCAGCATGGTTATGAGTTTAATTTAGGTATTCATAAATACCCGGGCACCTACAGTCCTAATGGACACAAATATGTTTATGAGTATGAGCTGGATCCCAACCCGGCCATTACTTATCGTGTAGGCAGCCTGTTATTAAAAAAAGAACTACTGCTCGTTGAAAAGGAGCAACGTATTTTGGTTAGGTACACGCTGCTGACGAATAATTCCCCGGTTACCATCCGCCTTCAACCCTTTTTAGCATTTAGAAACATCCACGCCCTAACCAGAGCCAACATGGATGCGAATACCAAAGCTAAATCAATTGAAAATGGGATTGCTTTGCGGCTTTATCAGGACTTCCCCAGACTATACTTGCAAACTTCCCGGGAATCTGAATTTGTTCATGTTCCAGATTGGTATTACGACATTGAATACAGCGAAGAAAAAGAACGCGGCTATGCCTGCAATGAAGATTTGTACGTGCCCGGATACTTTGAACTATCGCTCAAAAAAGGAGCACCTGTAGTTTTTGCTGCGGGAACAAAGCAAGTATCACCGCAAACTTTAATCAGGCAATTCAATTCTGAATTAAAAAAACGAATTAAACGAGATAGTTTTGAAAGCTGTTTGGATAACTCTGCCGAACAATCAATCGCCAGAAAAGGCAAGCAGGTCACCATCATCAATGGCTTTCCCTTTTTAAGCCATAGTGAGCGAAATACCTATCTCTCTATTCCGGGCCTCTGCCTGGCCCGAAACGATGAAAAAACGTTTCTGGAGGTTTTAAACACCTCCGCCCAAACACTCATCAATCGTTTTTCCCCCGATAAAACCATCAACAATGATAAAACCTCTGTTGATGTGCCGCTCTGGTTTTTCTGGACACTCCAGAAGTACATGGAGCATGGAGCTTCGCCAAAGGAAGTATGGCTCAAATATAAAAAAGTCATCAAAGCCATACTTCAGCACTACAAGCACGGCTCTAATCTGGCTATCGAGCTGCATGACAATGGCTTGCTTTGGACCAGCCAGAAGGGCGTAACCTGGATGAAAGCACGCAACAACGGCACCTTTCTGCAGCAGCGCATGGGCTACGTTGTTGAAGTAAATGCCCTTTGGTACAATGCCATTAACCTGGCTATTGAACTGGCCGCAACTACAAACGACAAAGCTTTTATGAAAGAGTGGCGCGAATGGCCCGATAAGATAAAGGATAGTTTCAATAAGGTATTTTGGGATGATGAGCTAGGCTACCTGGCCGACTATGCTATTGAAGGATACACCAGCTGGAGCATCCGCCCCAACATGCTTTTTGCAGTTTCCCTCCCTTATTCGTGCATGCATGAAGAACAGAAAAAATTAATATTGGATAAAATCAAAAGAGACCTTGTAACACCACGTGGACTCCGAACCCTTTCCCCTAACAATCAGGATTATCTGGGCATTATCTTTGGGAACGAGTATGAACGCAACCGGGCCTTTCACAACGGCTCCGTATTTCCCTGGCTATTTGGCCACTATGCTGAAGCGTATCTCAGCTTATACAAACTATCTGGTGTGGCTCACATACAGAAACTACAAGCTGGTTTTGAAGAATGTGTTAACGAACATGGCATTGGTGCTATTTCGCAGATTTACGATGGCAACCCACCACACAAACCTAACGAAGCTACCTCGTATGCACTGAGTGTTGCAGAAATCATTCGGGTTGGCAAAATGATTAAAAACCTAACAAAAGCAGTCGACGCATGAAAGTATTGATGTTTGGGTGGGAATTCCCCCCTCATATATCTGGTGGATTAGGCACAGCCTGCTATGGCCTGACCAAAGGCCTGGCAAAAATTAACGACCTGGATATTGTATTTGTAGTCCCTAAAGCATACGGTGATGAGGATCAGAGTAAAATGCAGCTGGTTGGAGCCAATAACACGCATATAAAACAAGTTCAGGAACACATTAGTAAGTTCAAAAGTAAGCACACTTACCTTGAAGTTGAGTCGCAATTAATTCCTTATAACGATCCGGATGAATACTACACCTTCAGAGAGGCTGATCTTTACCACCAAAACAAACTCTTTAAAGTCAATAAAGAAGGAAAACTGGAGTTTTCAGGAAAGTATGGGGCCAACTTAATTGAAGAAATTTACAAATATGCCTACGTGGCTTCATCGATAAGCATGGAGTATGACCACGACATTATTCATGCTCACGACTGGCTATGCTATCCGGCAGGTATTGCGGCTAAAGAAGTATCGGGCAAGCCGCTGGTTGTGCACGTTCATGCCACCGATTTTGATCGCAGTGGAGGAAGCGTAAACCCCAAAGTTTATGAAATAGAAAAGCGGGGCATGGATGCCGCTGACAAAATTATTGCCGTAAGCAACCTTACCCGCAATATTGTTATCGATAAATACGGACAAGATCCTGCAAAAGTTGAGACGGTTTACAACGCCGTTGAGCCAGTATCGTTTGAACAAAAGCAGATCAGCAAAAAAGGCGTGAAAGAGAAAGTGGTAACTTTTTTGGGCCGAATCACCATGCAAAAGGGCCCAGAGTATTTTGTTGAGGCAGCCAACGCGGTACTGAAAAAAACAGACAATGTTAGGTTTGTTATGGCAGGCAGTGGCGATATGCTCGAAAAGATGGTAGCAAGAGCCGCCGAACTGGGGATTTCAGACCGCTTTCATTTTACCGGCTTTTTAAAGGGAGATGATGTATTCAAAATGTTTGAGATAAGTGATGTTTACGTAATGCCGTCTGTATCGGAACCTTTTGGTATTTCGCCTCTGGAAGCTATGCAGTCCAATGTACCTGTTATCATCTCCAAACAATCGGGTGTTTCTGAAATTCTCACGCATGCCATAAAAGTCGACTACTGGGACATTGACGCCTTGGCAGACGCCATCTATGGCATTATAAAATACGACTCACTATCCGGCATTTTTAAAGAAAAAGGCAAAGAGGAAGTTGATAATTTGAAATGGACCAGTGCCGCCCGGCATGTGCATCGGGTTTATAGTGCAGTGATTAACCAAATCCTTTAATCCCAAAACTTGTAAAACATGAAGTCAATTTGCTTATATTTTCAAATTCACCACCCACTACGACTAAAACGGTACCGTTTTTTCGATATTGGAAACGACCATTACTATTACGATGATTACACCAATGAATCAATCATCAACAAAATAGTGAAAGAATGCTACTTACCCAGTAACCAGATACTGCTCGAACTCATTCAGGCCAATAAAGATAAGTTTAAGGTGAGCTTTTCCATTTCGGGCGTCACACTAAATCTGTTTGAAAGATATACGCCCGAAATAATTGACAGTTTTAAGCAACTGGCCGATACTGGCTGCGTTGAGTTTTTGGCCGAAACTTTTTCCCATTCGCTGTCCTGCCTGAAAAACCAAACCGAATTCAAAGCTCAGGTTAAGGCCCACAGCCAGTATATTAACGACCTGTTCGGACAAGCGCCGAAAGTTTTCAGAAATACTGAGCTCATCTATTCAGATAACATTGGCCATGCGGTAGCCGAAATGGGCTACAAAGGGATGGTAACCGAAGGTGCCAAACACATACTTGGCTGGAAAAGCCCGAACTACCTCTACTGCAACGCCCTCAACCCCAAACTTAAGCTTTTAATGCGAAACTATTCGCTCAGTGACGATATAGCTTTTCGCTTTTCGGATCAAAGCTGGAGCGAGTGGCCTTTAACAAGCGAAAAGTTTGCCGGATGGCTTAACGAGCTTGATATCAAAGAAGACATCGCTAATGTTTTTATGGATTACGCCACTTTTGGCGAGCACCAGAAAAAGGAATCTGGCATCTTTGAATTTCTTAAAAACCTTCCGGCAGCCGTTCTCCAGCTTGGCACTTTTAAATTTACAACGCCATCTGAAGCCATCAAAGAGTATCAGCCCATCGCCGTAGCACACGTGCCTCACGCTATTTCGTGGGCCAACGAAGAACGGGATATATCGGCATGGACGGGCAATGCCTTACAGCAAGAAGCAATTGCCAAACTCTATGAACTCAGAAACGATGTGGCTGCTATAAATAATGAACGCATTAATAAAGACTGGTATTACCTGCAGTCCAGCGAGCATTTTTTCTATATGCGCACCAACTCCATGCCCGATGGGAACAGAAATTCCTCACTCAACCCTTTTAGTTCTCCTTACGATGCCTTTATCAATTACATGAACGTGCTTAGCGATTATAAGAATCGAATTTTCAGCTTAAAAGAGGAGCATGATCATGCCGCCGAATATAAAAATGAACTGAACAAAAAGGATCAGCTTATTAAGCAATACGAAAATGAAATCAGCTTGCTGAGAAAGCAGATATATCAACATTAAAGAGGCAAGCCTTTATACGGCCCCTCAAGTATAAACTACACTAATACAATTTAAATAATTGCGTATGAAAAAAATAAAGCCAACCCCGGATTTTATTTTTGAAGTAAGCTGGGAAGTTTGTAACAAAGTAGGAGGAATTCATACGGTAATTTCTACAAAATCATTATCACTTAAAGAAACCTTTAAGGATAATATCATATACATTGGACCGGACTTTAACGACAAAGAAAACAGCAATAAGGAATTTAAAGAGGACAGCTCACTGTTTCCTGACTGGAAACAAAAAGCCGGAGCTCTTGGAATCCCGGTGCGCATTGGCCGCTGGCAAATTCCGGGCGAGCCCATTGTTATGCTTATTGACTTTAAGCCACTTTTGAAAAATAAAGATGCCTTTTATACCAAGATGTGGGAAGTCTATCGTCTGGAATCACTTTATGGCGCCGACGACTACCATGAGCCGGCCATCTTTGGTTATGCGGCCGGACAAATTATTGAAAGTTTCGTTAAAGAACATTTCTCCGTCAGGGAAAAGGTAGTGGCCCACTTTCATGAGTGGATGACTGGTGCCGGGTGCTTATACATCGAGCATCACATGCCGGAAATCGCAACTATCTTCACAACCCACGCCACCATGCTGGGCCGTGTTTTAGCCAGTAACAACGAGCCTTTATACGATAAACTGCATGAGTTTAACGTCCAACAAAAAACCATTCAATATAATGTTTCGGCCAAGTGCTCACTTGAGAAAAAAGCAGCCATAGCAGCCGACTGCCTTACCACTGTAAGTGAAATTACTGCAAAAGAGTGCAACCAATTCTATGGCAAAATGGTGGACGTTGTCTTACCCAATGGATTTGAAGACAATTTTGTGCCAGCGCCCGAAGACCTCACTTCAAAGCGTAAAGCATCAAGAGCAATTCTGAAAGATGTGGCTGAAACATTGCTGGGCTATAAATTAGCTGAAGACACTCTTTTGCTGGGCACCAGCGGCCGCTACGAGTTTAAAAACAAGGGCCTCGATATTCTGCTCGATGTATTGGCACACATTAACCACGACAGAATGCAGGAGCGCGAAATAGTAGCCTTCTTTTTTATTCCTGCCGACCAGCGGGGACCGCGCAAAGATCTGATTGAACAACTGACGGCCAATAAAAAGAACGAAACATTAGTAACTCCGTTCATCACCCATTATTTAGGCAATGTCGATCACGATCCGATACTAAATAAAATTAAAGCATTAGGCTTTAGTAACCAAGGCAGAGAAAAGGTTAAAGTAATTTTCGTTCCCACTTACCTTACCGGTCAGGATGGAATCTTCAATAAGTCCTATTACGATCTGCTATGTGGCCTTGATCTAACTGTATTTCCGTCCTATTACGAACCTTGGGGTTACACACCCATGGAAAGCATAGCCTTTGGTGTGCCAACCATCACCACCTCACTTGCCGGCTTTGGCAACTGGGTTACTCAGACCGAGCAAAATGGCAATGGCGGTGTTGAAGTTTTCGACCGCAGCGATGCCAATGCGCGCGAAGTAATCGACAACATTGCGCATTACATTCAACAATTTTGCCAACGCTCAGAAAAGGAACATCTTACTTACAGGGAGAATGCGCATAAAATTGCACAAAAAGCCCTGTGGAAGAACTTTATCGGCCATTACTTTAAGGCCTACGAATATGCAATAAGAAACAGCCAGAACAGAGGCACTGACAAGCATGAGATTAAGCACCTTAAAGTCGCTAAAAGCAATGAGCTCCAATGGCGTAAGCTGGTGGTTGAATCCAATCTGCCCGAGGAACTTCTCGGACTTGAGGAGCTATCGAAAAACCTCTGGTGGTGCTGGAACTACCAGGCTATTGATTTATTTAAATCCATCGATCCGGATTTGTGGATAAAAGTAAAACGAAACCCCATCATATTATTGAAGTCCATCAGCAGCTCGCGACTGAGCGAACTGGAAAAGGACACTGAGTTTCTTGAGAATTACCAGACTGTTTATAAGCAGTTTAAAGATTACATGGCCATTAAACCTAAAGAACATGACCCGCAAATCGCATATTTCAGTATGGAATATGGGCTGAGCGACAACCTAAAAATATATTCCGGTGGTTTAGGAATATTGGCCGGCGACTACCTCAAAGAAGCTAGCGACTCCAATGTCAACATGGTTGCTTTTGGCTTTATGTATAAGTATGGCTATTTCACACAGCGTCTATCGCTTAATGGCGAGCAACTGGTTGAGCTAAACGCCCAAAAATTTTCATTCCTCCCCATTTCGCTTGTGCGCGACGAGGCGGGCGTGCCCAAAACCATCAACTTCCACCTGGAAGGGCGCACTGTAAAAGCTTTGATTTGGGAAGTGCATGTGGGACGCATCAAACTCTTCCTGCTCGACACCGATACCGAAATGAATAATGAGCAAGACCGCACCATTACGCATCAATTATATGGTGGCGATTGGGATAACCGCATTAAGCAGGAAATACTGCTGGGCATTGGCGGCATCAGAGCGCTTGATGAGCTCAATATAGAACCGGACCTATACCACTGCAACGAAGGCCACGCAGCACTTACAAATGTGGAACGTTTACGACAGCTAATCAGCGATAGCTTTAGCTACGATGAAGCATTGGAAATAGTAAGAGCCTCATCATTATTTACAACCCATACACCCGTGCCCGCAGGCCACGACACATTTACGCCAGAAATGATACGCCATTACCTCTATTACATCCCTGAAGAATTGGGGATAAGCTGGGAGAAATTTCTGGCGCTGGGGCGTGCCAACCCACTCGACTCTAAAGAGAAGTTCTCCATGAGTAACCTGGCGGCCCATACCTCCGTTGCGATGAATGGCGTGAGCTGGTTGCATGGAAAAATATCGCAGGAAATGTTCAACAACCTGTACGATGGGTACTTTCCTGAAGAGCTGCACATTGGTTATGTAACCAACGGGGTGCACTATCCCACCTGGACCGCCAAAGAGTGGCGCATCTTGTATGAAAGTGAGTTCGATAAAAACTTCATCAACGACTTGTCGAATAAAACCTACTGGGAAAAGATCCATGAAGTACCTGACGAACTGGTATGGGCCATAAAAAACCAGCTTCGCAAACAATTAATCGACTATACCAAAGAACGGTTTCACCGCAGCTGGATCAGGCGCTTTGAAGACCCCAAAAGGCTGGTATCTATCATCGATTCGATTGATGAAAATACTTTAACAATAGGGTTTGCCAGACGGTTTGCGACCTACAAAAGAGCCCACTTATTGTTTAGCGACATTAAGCGCTTGTCGCAAATCCTTAACAACCCCGAAAAACCGGTTCAGTTTATTTTTGCCGGTAAAGCACACCCAGCCGATAAAGCCGGTCAGGATCTCATCAAACTGATTGTGGATGTGTCGCGACGGCCCGAATTTGTAGGAAAAATCCTCTTCCTGGAAAACTACGATATGGAGTTGGGACAAAAACTCGTTAAAGGGGTAGATATCTGGATGAACACCCCTACCCGTCCGCTCGAAGCATCGGGCACCTCCGGCGAAAAAGCCGTGATGAACGGTGTGATGAATTTCAGTGTGTTAGATGGATGGTGGCTCGAAGGCTATCGGAAAGGAGCCGGCTGGGCCTTAACCGAAAAACGTACCTACGAAAATCAGGACTTCCAGAATGAGTTAGATGCACAAACCATTTATTCGATGCTCGAAAATGAGATCATTCCTTTGTTTTACAAGCGCGATGAGCACAACATTCCGAATGACTGGGTTAAATATATTAAAAACTGCATTGCAGAAATAGCGCCCGACTACACAACCAAGCGCATGATGGACGACTACAAAGAGCGGTTCTATACCCCTATGTTTAATCGGGTGAAAAAAATGCGCCAAAGGGATTATGAAATGGCCAGAGAGCTGGCCAACTGGAAACAGAGAGTACTCTCTTCGTGGGATAAAATTGATGTTGTTTCGGTAGATGCCCCAAGCACTCCAAAGCATAAATACTTGGCAGGCGAGGCGTATCATATGGAAGTAGCCCTTGATTTAAAAGACTTGATAAACGAACACATATGCATCGAATTAGTCATCCGCAACTCTGCTGAAAGTCTGGAAACTGGCCCCATCACCACCAAGCGCTTCGAACAGGTTCGAAAAGTTGATACACTGGCCTTTTACGAATTAGATTTGGAACTGGAAGACCCTGGCATTTTCGATTTTGGGTTACGCGTTTTTGCCTGCAATGCATTATTACCGCATCGACAGGATTTCAACTATGTCAAATGGATTTAAACAGAACACTAAGGTGGCCCTCGGGTCACCTTTATTTATGCTTACGCACCTACTTCCAATTTTAGACCTTAGGCTCCATCATTTCATACTTATTACTACCACAGCTTGCTGCATTGGTTTACATGTGCTTAAAACCTCACTCTCGCTTCAAGCACTACAAATCTCTGCCATCTCATCTGTTAATTGCCCCTATTGTTATATCTTTGGACACTAATATAAAGTTGGGATGTGAAAAAAGAATTGAAAGAAGTGATAGATGAGGAGCAATTTGACTCCATCGTTTTGTACCGCTTGCCATACCAGAATGACTGCAAGATCATTTTGGGCACCAGTGAAGAAATAGTGAATGGCATAAACGGCTTACACCTAAGGAGCGATGGATTTGTTTTTGAGCCTTTTGATAACACCAGCTGTAATGGCATTTTTATCGATAGCCTGTTCTCAGCCACATTTCAAAAAATACCCGCAGATCAAAAGGAACTGATTAGTGACCTATTTATTACATCATCAGTTTCAGACAGTGTTTATGAAGATGACTACCAGTCGTATTTGAGCAATTTCAACAAAATGCACGATGCACTTGATAACGATAAACTTTCAAAAGTCATCCTCTCGCGGGCGCTCAAAGGGCCACAAATTAAAAAAAATCACATCGTCGATATATTCGAAAATTTGGCGGCCAAATATCCGCATGCCTTTGTATATGCCATCAGTTCGCCAGATAAAGGAACCTGGATTGGGGCCGGCCCCGAACTATTGCTGAAAAACCAAAGCGGCAACCTGTCGACTGTTTCGTTAGCTGGTACATTACCGAACGAAGACCAATACCGGTGGACAGGTAAAGAAATAACTGAGCAACTGTTTGTTACTGAATACATCGAAAATGTATTACTGCATCACCAGGCTCAGAACATTGAGTACAGCCAGCCCAAATCAGTAAATGCAGGTCAGGTAAAGCATCTGTGCACCAATTTTCGTTTTGGCCTAAGTGAAATAAATGGCAATCACATCGGCCTCTTGTACGATCTACACCCCACTCCTGCCGTGTGCGGCTTACCAAAAGAAGAGGCTTATCAGTTAATACTGGAAACAGAAAAACACGACCGCCAATTCTACTCGGGCTTTCTAGGTCCGGTTACAAAGGGCAGCTATGAGTTTTATGTAAACATACGTTGCCTGAAGGTAACAGAAGACCAATGCGTACTGTTTATTGGTGGTGGTTTAACCAAAGATAGCGAAGCAAAAAAAGAGTGGCTTGAAACAGAGCTTAAGGCCCAAACACTTCTGTCGGTTTTAAGAAATATTTAATTTATGTATAGTTATGAATAAAGCAGTTTCTGACAAAAAAGTTGTGAAAACACTTATTGACATATGTTTGTCTGAAGGTTTGAGAGAGGTAGTTATCTCTCCCGGATCGCGCAATGCTCCTTTAACGCTTACATTCGCAGCGCATCCCGACTTTGAATGCTTCAGTATTGTGGATGAAAGAAGTGCCGGCTTTTTTGCATTAGGCATTGCTCAACAAACCCAACGACCTGTTGCCCTGGTTTGCACCAGCGGCTCGGCACTGCTCAACTATGCACCAGCCATTGCCGAAGCATACTATCAAAACATACCGCTGGTAGTTCTCAGCGCCGATCGCCCTATGGAATGGATTGATCAGGCGGATGGCCAAACAATTCGTCAGTTTGGCGCATTGGATAACATTGTTAAATACAGCTGCCAGCTGCCAACCTCAAAAAATGCCAGTAACTGGTATGTTAACCGCTTGGTAAGCGAAGCCTTCTACCATTGCCAGCACAAAGATGCAGGCCCCGTACATATCAATGTGCCACTGGACGAACCATTATATGGCAAAACAGTGCATCCTGAAGATAAGCAACGACAAATAAAACAGATTATCTCATCCAGTTCTTTGTCGGATCAGGATTTAAACCTGCTGATTGAAGACTGGCATAAACATGATAAAGTTCTGATTGTTGCAGGGCTTAGAAAACCCGACACAAAACTGCAACAAACATTAAGAACACTTGCCGAAATGGAGCAAGTGGTGGTGCTTACCGAAACCACATCCAATGTGAATGGAGAATCCATTGTAACCGGCATCGATAAGGTGGTATCCACCATCACCGAAGATGAAGTGCACTTTTTTAAGCCTTCGCTACTCATCACCTTTGATGGTGCTGTGGTATCAAAAATGGTGAAAAAGTTTTTACGCGACTATAAAGCCAAAGAGCACTGGCACATTAGTGTTGCCAACCATCATTTAGATACCTATAAGCAACTAACGACCTCTATTGAGGCCGAACCGGCCGATTTTTTTGAAAAACTAATCCCCCAATTAACCCCGGTAAAAAGCCGCTATCGCACCACCTGGTTCAACCGTGTGGAGCGCTCGGAAAAACACCATGAGGAATACCTGGCTAAAAATGGCTGGAATGATTTAAAAGTGATGGCTCATATCGCCCGATTACTTCCTGAAAAATGGCAGGTACAATGGGGCAATAGTTCAGCCATTCGCTACGCCCAGCTATTTAACGAGTTTTATAATCAGGATTCCTTCTGTAACCGCGGAACGAGTGGTATTGATGGCTGTGTCAGCACATCGGTTGGTGCCAGCTACATCAGTAAAAAACCAACCCTGCTGATAGTAGGTGATTTATCATTTTTATACGACAGCAATGGTTTATGGAACAACTACCTGCAAGCCAACCTGCGCATTATTGTAATTAATAATGGTGGCGGCGGTATTTTCCGTTTTATACCTGGTCCATCCGATTCCGAAGAACTGGAAACCTTTTTTGAAGCCAGTCACCAGCTAAATGTAGAGCCGTTGGCCAACATGTATGGACTGGACTATTTGATGGCCAATAGTGAAGAGTTGTTGAACGAAAGTCTTGAACAACTGTTTTCAGAAAGGAACAAACCAATTATATTAGAAGTTAGAACACCCGCCAAAGAAAATGCCGGTGTTTTAAAATCATATTTTAAACGCTTAAAAGAAGAATTATGAGCCAACGCAACTGGACTTCTGTAAAAGAATATGAAGATATTAAGTTTGAATATTTTGAAGGAATTGGTAAAATAACCATTAATCGTCCAAAAGTATACAATGCTTTCCGCCCTAAGACGGTTAAGGAACTGATTGATGCATTCGATATTTGTCGTGAACGGCAGGATATTGGAGTAATTGTTCTTACCGGAGAGGGTGACAAAGCATTTTGCTCAGGAGGCGACCAAAATGTGAAGGGCCACGGTGGCTATATTGATGAAGGTGGGGTTCCTCGCTTGAACGTGCTTGACCTGCATAAGCGCATTCGTTCGCTGCCAAAACCAGTTGTGGCCATGGTGAATGGCTATGCAATTGGGGGTGGTCATGTGCTGCATGTTGTGTGTGACTTGACCATTGCTTCTGAAAATGCCATTTTTGGACAAAGTGGACCAAAAGTGGGCAGCTTCGATGGTGGCTTTGGCTCATCGTACCTGGCACGCCACGTTGGTCAAAAGAAGGCTCGCGAAATTTGGTTCCTGTGCAAGCAATACTCGGCAAAAGAAGCTGAAGACATGGGCTTGGTAAATACCGTTGTGCCATTCGAAGAACTGGAAGACACCACTGTGGAATGGTGTAAAATTATGCTGCAACGCAGCCCAATGGCACTGCGCATGATTAAGCGCGGATTAAATGCCGAGCTGGATGGCCAAACGGGTATTATGGAAATGGCAGGTGATGCGACCCTGATGTTCTACCTGATGGAAGAAGCACAGGAAGGAAGAAATGCCTTTCTAGAGAAAAGAGATCCTGATTTTCAGCAATTCCCTAAATTTCCGTAATCGAATTAAGATAAATACTAAAAAGAGCGCATATGAAACTAATCGTATGCGCTCTTTTTGTATCCGCCCTAAAGGCCAGATTAATATTTTAAAAAATATACTCCTTACTTATCCATATCCCAAAAGCCAGAATTACTAAAACAATTATTGTACTACCGGCAATTTTATTGATCCAGAACAAACGACGCAGATTAATCTTTGAGCGAAACATATTAACCAGCGAACTGAGGATTAACCACCAGGTAGCCGCACCTACAAACACACCTCCAATAAGCAGCAGGTTATCAATAAGTGTATTTTTAGCACCTACCACCCGAAAGCTTGCAAAAAAGGCCATAAACAGAAAAACCGCCAGAGGATTAGCCACCGTTAATGCAAAGGTTGAAAAGAAATCCTGAATCAAACTGGTACTTTTCTTCTTTTGCTTTCGCAACTGTATAGCCGGGTTGGTGCTAAAAATTTTCAATCCTAAAGAAATAAGAATTAATGCACCAAATATTTGAATCCAAAGCAGCTGCGTTTCAATAAAACCAACAATAAAAGACAGACTAAAACCGGCAATAATGGCATAAATAGTATCAGACAGCGCGGCTCCTAAACCAGACACGAAGCCCGATAAGTGCCCTTTATTTAAAGTACGCTGCACCACTAAAACACCAATAGGTCCTAACGGTATAGAGGCCGAAATACCTATAATAGCACCATCAACTATGTTTCCAAAATCCATTCAAACCGTTTTTTACATCCTGCCATCTTACCAACCCTTTAATGAAGATTAAGTGGACGAACATCAGAAATCATGCTTCTCTTAAAAGCAAAAGTCTCGCAAAATTATAAAAACCTTTTCAGATAAGGCACCGATAAATGGATATTAATGGATAATTATTAATCTCTGCAGGTATCCACAAATCGCAAGCAAATGCTATTGGCAAGGGTATTTCAATTTTACCAACTAACCTAAGCGCATCACACAGAGCCCCCATTAACACGAACCCATACCAGAAATCAGCTCCGTTCGACCTATAAAAAGGAAGTGCTTCAAGCAGCATATCCTTAAATACAGAAAAGCCATATATAGCTGATTAAAAAGCGATAATAACCAACTGACCTATTGAATTAACCTTAATAATAACTTAACTTGATAGGAGTTAACACAAACTTAACATACACTTAAAAATAAATCAATCTCCTACTGCACCTAACTAAGTAAGTTTGCCTCGCGAAAAAGAATAACAAATAACATTTTTCTGATGGAAAACATTTATTTAATCCTGGTCATAGTGCTCTTTGCCTTGGCTATTTCTGATTTAATCGTTGGCGTTAGCAACGATGCTGTTAATTTCCTTAACTCGGCAATTGGAGCAAAAGCAGCGCCATACAAGATTATTATGGTAGTAGCCGCTTTAGGCATCTTATTTGGCGCTACTTTTTCAAGTGGCATGATGGAAGTGGCCCGTAAGGGAATTTTCAATCCGCAGTATTTTGTCTTCTCCGAAATCATGATCATATTTCTGGCGGTTATGATTACCGATGTGATACTGCTGGATGTATTTAACACCTTTGGAATGCCTACCTCAACAACAGTATCAATTGTTTTTGAAATACTTGGTGCGGCTGTTGCAGTAGCGTTAATCAAAGTGGCAAACAATCCGGAAATGAACCTTAGCGAGTACATCAATACTGCGAAGGCATTGGGAATTATATCCGGCATCTTGCTCTCGGTGGTCATTTCTTTTACAGCCGGTGCACTTATTCAGTATTTCACGCGCTTGATTTTCTCTTTTGACTATGCCAAACGCTTAAATTATTTCGGTGCTATCTGGGGTGGTATTGCCATTACAGCTATTACCTATTTTATTTTGGTAAAAGGGGCCAAAGGCGCATCATTTATGCATGCCGACACCAAAGATTGGATCAAAAACAATGGACTGACGATTATTGCCATAAGCATGGTGAGCTGGACAGTTCTTCTACAAATCCTTAAACTGGTCTTTAAGGTTGATATCCTTAAAATTATCGTACTAACAGGAACATTTGCTTTAGCAATGGCCTTCGCTGGTAACGACCTTGTTAACTTTATTGGTGTGCCGTTAGCCGGCTTCGAATCATTTAAGATTTTTGCAGCCTCTGGCGATATTAACACCAGTATGGAAGCATTGGCCGGTAAAGTAAGTACCCCAACCTATATGCTGATTGTTGCTGGTATTGTGATGGTAATCACCTTGTGGACTTCTAAAAAAGCCAAAAGAGTGGTTAAAACTGAGTTAAGCTTGAGCCGTCAGCAAGAAGGCGATGAGCGTTTTGGGTCATCGTACTTTGCCCGCTCACTGGTCCGCATTTCAATTAATGCCAGTAATGCACTTAATGCCATTATTCCTAACTCTATCAGCAAGGTCATTAACAAACAGTTTGATTCGACTAATTACGATGAGCGAAGAAGAGCTTTAGGTGCCGATGCGCCCGCATTCGACATGCTCCGCGCTTCTGTCAACCTGGTAGTAGCAAGTATCTTAATTTCCATGGCAACTAACATGAAGCTGCCACTTTCCACCACTTACGTCACTTTTATGGTAGCAATGGGTAGCTCATTGGCCGACCGTGCCTGGGGACGCGAAAGTGCGGTGTATCGCATCACCGGAGTTTTATCAGTTATTGGTGGATGGTTCTTCACGGCCTTATCAGCCTTTACTGTAGCCTTTATTATGGCTCTTCTAATCAGCACCATCGGCATTTGGTTTGTGGCCGTTCTTATTGCCATTGTTATTTACGTTGTTTTCAGAACACACATCCTTCATAAGAAGAATGAGCAAACAGAAACTGAAATTGATGAATTTGAAATAGAAGAAGTGAATGGTGAAATCCATGTTGAAACTGTCATGGAAAAATGCAAATACAGCGTTACCGACATTCTCAAAAAGGTTTCACAGCTTTATTCCCAATCTATTCATGATTTTGAAGCAGAAGACAGACGCAGCTTGAAAGTAATATACAAAGAGGTTAAGACCATTAACAAAAAGGCCAAAAAGCTTAAGGGAAATGTGTACCCAACCGTTAAAAAGCTTCAGGAGCAGTCTATCGACTCAAGCTTGTATTACATTCAGGTAGTGGATTACCTGCGAGAAGTAGCTCATTGCCTTTCATACATTACAACTCCGGCTTATGAGCACCTGGACAACAACCACAAGGTCTATTCACCAGAGCAGTTTGAAGAGTTAAACAGCATTCGCACTGATGTACAGGACTTCATGGCCAAATCAATCAGAATAATTACCCAAGGGGAGTACTCACTGCTGGATGAGTTGGTTGAGCAGCAGCAGGAAATCTTCAGCAAAATGCGCGATAACCGCAAAAAACAGCTGAAACGTATTAAAAACGAAAAAGCGGGCACTAAGGTGAGTCTTCTGTACTTAAACGCTTTGCATGAGACGCAAAACCTTATGCTACACCTTGTTAACCTGGTAAAAGCACATCGCGATTTTGTAAATTATCAATCAAAATAGTTGTATCTCATATTAGAAAGAAGCCTGGGGCTTCTTTCTAATACTTCTTTTTAAAATACACAAGGAAACATTATTAGTTATTTGCCGTATTCTGGAGCTAGTATTAAAAATGCGTCAGGAACATTTTTAATCTCTTCAGAAAAGGTTAAACAAATTAGGGGAATCATGACAAAAGGATTACTTATTGTGGCACTTCTGGTCGCCACTATCGGGCAAGCTATTGCTCAGAATGCAGAAGAATTTAAACCATACGGCCGAATGGAAGGACGTATTTATACGGACTTTAGCGCCGATGTGGTTGGTGATGGAGATGAAAAGGCATTTGAATTGAAGCGTGCCTACTTTGGATACCGCTACCAGATAACTCCAGAGTGGAGAGCCCATGTACGTGTCGATGTTGGAGGCAGTGAGTTTGTGATAGAGGATGTGTTGGCACAGTATGTATTTTTCAAAACAGCAGCCTTGTACTATGAAAAAGACCACTGGTTTGCAGCTTTTGGTTTGCACGATACCTACCAGTTTAAGGTGCAGGAAGGCCTTTGGGGCAAGCGCTACATTTTACCATCGATGCTCGACCGCCAGAAGTTTGATTTTAGCGCTGATATTGGTGCTTCGGCCCAATACCGTACCGACAATTTTTCGGTGGACGTTGCTCTTTTCAACGGCGAAGGTTACAAGCAGCTTCAACAGGACGATGCATTTCGTGGAAGCGTTGGTCTTACCGGTTGGTTTTTGGATAAGAAGCTCATTGGTCGAATTTATGTCGATCAGTCAAGTGCGGATGTGCACTTAAGCTCATACACCGGTTTTGTTGGCTTGGATTTAGATAAGTTTACATTTGGAGCCGAATACACGCACCAAAATAACTACACCTATGTAGATGGCCACAACCGCGATGCCTACTCTTTCTTTACTCAATACAACATTACCCCACGTATTGGTCTGTGGGCGCGTATTGATGGCATGGTATCTGAGTTCGATTTTAAAGAGCCTCTTACAGATGATAATATCAATTACATCGCTTCGTGGAGAAGGAAAGATGGTGAAGACATTTTTGCAGGTGTTGAGTACGTGGTTGTACCGAAAAGGATCAATACTTCATTAAACTACCAGCATCACCGTTCCGATGAGGCATCACCCGTCAATTCAGGAAAAATATTCTTCAATGTAGAAGTAAGGTTTTAACAACCTATTAAATAAATGTGGGAGCCGTCAGAAATTATTTCTGGCGGCTTTTTTGTTGCCAATCCATTCGAAAGGATAAAAACAAGAGATAAAGCAACACAAAGATGGCCAAGCCTGCTGTAGGTATTGCTGCTTTTTGTCCGAATAAAGTTATGGCCGTAACAACTGCAAAGCCTGAGCTTTTCACAGTCAGTAATAAGTTTTCTGACATCACTTTGACCTTATCGCGTTTTAGTAACAACGCCAGCTTCTCGTACACCAGTCCCAACACAAAATGCGTTAAAAACAAAATTAAACCAATGCGCAACAGAATAACCGGCTCACTAAAAAACACCTGACGATTTAATCCTACTGCTATAAAAATTAGCAAGGCAAACCCCCAGTCCACCACTTTTCCTCTTACAATATCTACCACTCTAAACAGCCGGGGCATAAGTAAAACCCGCGATATCAGCAACGGAATAACAATCGTTTTCACCATTAAAAGAAATAAATCCAGAGTAGCGATACCATCATTGCCGGTTATCCACCCAACTGCAAAAGGCGTTACAAAAACAGTACACAAAAAAGCCCCCAAAACCCCTTTGATAGAATACTCCACATCGCCTTTTAGTATATAGGAAAAAGGTATAATAGCTACCCCCGGCGGAGTGGTTGCAATCACCACAAACCCATAAAACAAGTCCTTATCCTCAATTAGAAAATATGCCAAACCAATCATCACCACGGCATACACCATATAATTGAGTAAAATACCCAGCAGCATGGGCTTAATCAACAATTTAGGCGGATAAAAACTGGAGGTACGGATGTTGGTCATTGAAAAAGTCATCACGATAGCCAGTACATAAATGGTGTAATCTTTAATACTGCCGGCATAATCGCCCAGCAGCAAGCCCATGAATACGGCTAGGATCAAAACAAAATTTCGATTTCGTAGTAAGTTGATTATAAAGTGCATTGTGTAGGACGCTTAAGTATTATTTTAATTAAGGTTGAGCAAACTTACAAATTTTATTTAGAACTATTCTAAGTAAAATCGATATTCAAATCTTTTTGGCAAGGAAGCTGTCATTTGATTACTTTTGAGCCATTAACAATCGGATGGTTCCGATATTAACACAAATAGCAGTAAGTATGAAAGGTCAGTTATACCTTATCCCCAACACCCTTGGTGACAGCCCTATTGAACGCAACCTTCCGCAGGAAACCATAGACATCATTCGCTCCATTAAATATTTTGTGGTAGAAAACATCCGTTCAGCCCGCCGTTTCCTGAAAAAGGTAGATCGAACAATTGAGATTGAAGAGTTAACTTTTTATGTGCTGGATAAGCACACCAACATCAATGATATTCCCAGCTTTTTGAATCCTGCCAACAACGGACACCGCCTGGGCATGCTGTCCGAAGCCGGATGTCCGGGAGTAGCAGATCCGGGTGCCGATATCGTTAAACTGGCCCATTCTCAAAATATCAGAGTCATTCCTTTGGTTGGCCCCTCCTCCATCCTTTTATCGGTCATGGCATCTGGGCTAAACGGGCAAAGCTTTGCTTTTAATGGTTATCTGCCCGTTAAAAAAGATGAAGTTGGCAAATACATTATGCATCTGGAAGAACGCTCAATAAGAGAAAAGCAGACACAACTATTCATCGAAGCACCTTACCGTAATATGAAGCTGCTGCAGGAGTTAGTAAAAGTTTGTCGCCCGCAAACACGTTTGTGTATCGCCTGCGATATCACGCTTGAAACAGAGCTGATACAAACCAAAACCATTGCCCAATGGAAAAACAAACTGCCAGATATCAATAAGCGTCCGGCCATATTTCTAATTTTAGGATAAATAAGCAGAATAGTACTATCAGATAATTTACATTTATAACAGTATATCACATGAAAAGTATTCTTACAAGAATAAGCGCTGCTGCAATAGTTTTTGCAGCATTGGTATTAACTCAAAGCTGCAGTGCTCCAACAGGTCCTGCTAAATTGACTAACCAGGCCGACAGCTTAAGCTATAGCTATGGAGTAATGCTGGCCCGCGAATTATCATCAGAAACTGGATTGAATTCCGATTTAGTAGCAGCCGGTGTACGTGAAGCCATGAATGAAACGGCACAACTAAGCCTGGAAGATGCCAGCAAAGCAATCACTGCAGCAAAAGCACAGATAGGCATTAACTTTTTGGCAGAGAATGCTAAAAAAGAAGGTGTAGTAACTACCCCAAGCGGTCTGCAATATAAAGTTATTGCAGAAGGCGAAGGCGCAGCACCTGCAGCTACTGATGTGGTAACAGTACATTACAAAGGATCATTAATTAACGGAGAGGTATTCGACAGCTCTGAAGGAGGCGAGCCTATCTCCTTTCCTTTAAACCGCGTTATTAAAGGATGGACAGAAGGCTTACAGTTAATGAAAGAAGGCGGAAAAACCATCTTCTATATTCCTCATGAGTTGGCTTACGGGGCCAATGGTGCCGGCCAGGTTATCCCTCCCTATTCAGCATTAGTATTTGAAGTGGAACTGCTGAAAGTAGAAACAACACAGAACTAAACAATCTGATTTTTGATATTAAAGGGTAGCTCATCAAAAGCTACCCTTTTTTATTGAAAAAAATATTTGAGCTATACAACTAACTCCTAAAAACTTACAAAACCTACCGTAAAAAGCCCACTTATTTTAGTCTATTTTTATTTTGCAGTTCAAAAATAATCTCTACTTTTGCAAGCGTAATCGAAAGAGATAACAACACAGAAGCCGCATGAGTAAAGGGCTTCAGAATTTAATGGAAACAAAAAGTGCTAAATGCACTTCACGTATATCGACTTGGAGAGATGGCAGAGTGGTCGAATGCGGCGGTCTTGAAAACCGTTGTACCGCGAGGTACCGGGGGTTCGAATCCCTCTCTCTCCGCTGAGTAAAATGTCAATAAAAGACACAGAAAAGACAAGTCCTACACTTTCAATAAGTTGTAGGACTTTTTTTTATGCCTTTTCATTTTGTATGTCTTTCATAATATGCCTCAAAACGACATTGAATGGTAACTAAATCACATGAAAACAATTATTCGGGTAAGAACCAATAGCCCTTTAATTACATCAAGTAAATTTTTTATGCTGTTGAATTTATATTATCACTGTCTAATATTTGTTACGTACGTTATTTTTCTAACTGAGAGAATATAGTTTCATCATTATTAATAATTATATCAATACGGCGGTTTTTGCTTCTACCTTCCACTGTTTCATTATTTGCAATTGGATTGTTCTCACCAAATCCGACAGAACTTATATTTCCAACATTTAGTGAAGCCATGTTTGCCTTCAAATATGTTGTCACAGCATCGGAACGCTCCTGCGATAATTTTAAGTTCGAATCATCACTTCCAAAGGAATCAGTATAGCCCTGCACAATAACTTTACTTTCGGGAAAAGTACTAATGGCACTTTGAACCTTTGTTAAGAGACTAAAGTATTCAGGTTTAATATTAGATTTGCCAACATCAAAGCCAAAGCCTTGCATTCTGATAATAACATCGTTTCCTGAACGAAATACCAATGCATCTTTACTTTCAAATAGTTGATTTACTAATTCATATCTTTCATTAATTTTTTCTTGATAAGAAACTCTTTTTGAAAGCATGGATTTTTCATTTTCAATATCCTGCATTTTTTTATTCATGTCTGCTGTGCGCTTACCTATCTCCATTTCGAATTCAGTACTAAGCACATCTCTTTCTTTAATCAAAACTTTTATATTATCATCTCTTTGCCCAATCATATAGTTCTGTTCAATGTTTTTTGCATCGAGGGCATAGTTTTTTTCTTGCAAATCTTTTACGTAGGTAACTATTTGCTCTTTGGGTTTATGAAAACCTTGGTCAAACTCTGCCACAAATCCACTTGTCGCCGCAATGGTCATAATCGGTTTTTCCATACCTAAAATCACATCTTCCAGCTCCTGATTATTATTCTCCATTGTATTTATAGTTTTATACAAATAGATAGCGTGTTTGGCCTCGTATTTAGCTTGTTTTGCTAATGTGCGAGGATAATCCATATCATAACGACTTGTTTCGAGTTGCTTTTCAGCTTCAGCTAACAGGCTTTTCGCTTTTTTTAGGGTTTTTGGAGCTTTATCGGCTACATCCATTTCATCGGCTTTTTTTAACAATCTTCTGGTTTCAGCCAGTAAATCTGTTTTTATGGCTGATAATTCTGCCTTCCGATAAATAGCGATGGCTTCAACAGATGCTTCGTAAGAATCGTCTCTATCCCCTTTTCCCAGTTGTTCTGCTGCTTCCTTAAACTGTTTTTCTGCATCAAGCCACAGTTCTCTGGCATATAAATTCGCCCCGGCCGAAATTGCATCTTCACGGGCATTTAAAGAATTTGCAAAAATTATTTTAGCCGAAATGCTAAAATCTACCGCTCTGTTGAAATAATTAACTGACTCAGTCAGCAATTCTTCTACTTTTTCAATCCCTCTCTGTTTATCAAATTTATCTTCTGCCTTGTTATATCGATCCATGGCATTATCAAATTCCAATGGAGAAAGAATATCTGCTTGCATGACTTTCGCGTTCTCCATAGCAGAATTAGCTTGTTTAAACACGGTTTTTTTTGTCTGCTGTGCAAAATTGTTGGTGCTGGCAAGTAAAATACACAGGCAGCTTAACACAACAATTTTGTTCGATTGAATAAATGAATTTTTCATAATGTATCATTTTTATTTGTTCTGAAATTTATTCCTCTTTAATTTACTAGCGACTGTCATTTACAGTCAAACCTTTAAACGCCTTGCCCAATTCATTCATATCATGATTAAATTCTTTTTTAAAACCATTCCATTTATCTTGCCCTTCATCCTTATATTCAGCAAGTTTCTTTTTTAATTCGTTGTTCTTACTTTCCAACGTTATCAACTTCTCTTCATAATCTTGTTTAAGACCTTCTTTTTCTTTGGCAATTTTCGCCTTCAAGTCGACTATGTTTTTCTCTTGTGTAGCAATTAACTTTTCAGCTTCTATTTTGAATTGCTCATAGTTACTAATTGTATCTAATCGTATTTCGTGCAAGTCTCTTTTAGAATCTTCCAAATCTTTTATAGCTTCCTGTACATTATCTTCTGCATTTTTAATTTTTTGATTTGATGATTGACAACCACCGGAAAGCAATGCTATTGTTAGCAATAGGATGCCTCCTAAAGCTTTAGTTGAGTTTTTCATAACTACAATTTTTAGTTGTTGCAACTGGCAATACAGTAGTGGATATAATTCCACTTTACAAAGGTCAGGCTATCTATCAAAAAAAGCATTACATAGTTCTGTGTATTAATTACATCATTCACACCTTTTTACAGCTAACTTTATAGTATAGAGCAATATTGGTAGGCATACCAAGTCAATATGCTACCTGTCATTTAGCTTAATTATCGGGATTATTCTTAGACTTTTATTGGTCTATAAATTAGATGGGATGCTTTTCGTAAATTTAATAATTGCAAACGCTGAAATTATTGATTACGAATATGTGGGAATTCAATTATATGAGATAACTGCTTTATTTATTTTTCTTATCAGATGACATATAATGCTTATTTCGTGGATTTACATGGCTAAATTTTACGAATGCAACAAATACAACCCCTCCAATAATATTGCCCAAGGTTGCCGATGTTTGAACGTGTAGATAATCTTTCCAGGTTATTTCAATACTTGTTAAAGATGCGGTAAACACTTCGATGGAACCAACAATAGAGTGGTGTAGTCCGCCTATCCCAATTACAAAAGTAATTAAGGTTATTATTACTATCCTGCTTAAAGTATCCTGCGAAGAAGTAACCAGCCATGACAACAAACCCATTAACCATCCGGCCAGAATTCCACTTCCTACAATGATATGCCAAGGGTGGTGTATTAATTTTTTTGCCAATCCATAAAATGCTCCATTATCTATAGCATTCAGTCGTTCAGGAAGAACGGAAAGAATATATCCAAAAATATAACCTCCCAATAAATTCCCGAGATAAACTACCCCCCATAGTATCAATAGGCTCTTTATTGTTGCATCTTTACTTAAAACAGGGATTACCGCAAGGCTGGTATGCTCTGTAAAGAGTTCGGATTTACCAATCACTACAAATATAAATCCAAGAGGGTAGGCAATTGCCAGCATTACATGAAGCATTGATGGATGAACAACTTCATTGAACAAACTATAAATAGAAGCCATGAGGAACACGCTAAATCCAACTTCTAAGCCTGCTGATATGGCTGAGAGAAATAAATCTTGATTTGACCGCTTGTGTTCTCGTAAACCAGTTTCAATTTGCTCATCAAGTATTTCATTAATCTGCTTAGGCTTATTTAAAGCTTCTTTTAGTTTGTTTACCAACCGTACCATAGTTATTTATAAAGCATATAGTTGAAGAAAACTCGTTGGGATTTGTTCAGGTAATCATACTTGTGCAATATAGACCCATTAAAATCCATTGGGACTAAACTATCTTTTAAAATAGAATGTTCAAATAACGTCGTGCTTTCAGGATTGAATGAGAAACGATAAGTGTTTAACCGTCTTTCTTCATATATTTCATAAAATGTAAAGTCATAGGTCTTCGAATACCGGCCTTGCTTTCTCATTGTTTCTTGCAGACTTCTTTCTAGAAACACTCCATACGTAAGTCCTCCATTTTTAATAATCTTATTTTTCAAACCTTTTGCTAACCCTATATAACTCAATGAAGATATGCACGTTAATTCAATTAGCTGCAATTTTTCTTTGCCTTCCTGTTTTGCTTCTTTAATAATGTATTTCTCTCTTGTTTTATTTTCAACTTTAGAATTGACTAAATCTTCTTTAGTATTTTTCTTCTTGTAATTGCAAGAATATGCTGCTATTAACAAATATAAGATGGCAATAATTTATATAAATCTCAACCTTTTAAATTTATCTCTATCATAAGTTATAACAGGTAAATTAATCCTAAATCAGAATTCTTCATAACCACTTTTAATAACAGTTGAAATCATTTTAAATCGTTCGTTTGCTTTGACATTGTGGGAGGTATGGGCTGGAATAATTATTCCCTCACCCGTTTTCAGTAAGTTGGATTGGGAATCAATCACCACTTCTGCATTACCTTCAATAATCTGGATGAATGAATCAAATGGAGAAATTTTTTCAGTTAGATCTTCTCCCATATCAATAGCAACAACCGTTACATTACCAGTAGTTTTCCGAATGATTGTTTTTGTAACCACTGAATTAGGAACATATTCAATAATTTCAATTAAAATATGCGTTTTTGATTTTTCTATCTCCGTGGTTTTCATACGCTTTATCTTTTATTTAATATAAAGGTATCCCAGCCAACCCCAAAAAGGGTTATACAATTGCAAAGTTAAATTACAACATTCACACATTCTCAAGCGTATCACGCCTTTTATTTTTAAGTTCCTTAAAGTGAGTTGGTGTTAAACCTGTAATCTTTTTAAATTGATTGGATAAATGAGCCACACTACTGTAATGCATTTTGTAGGCTATTTCGGTGAGGTTAAGTTCATCGTAAACAATAAGTTCTTTTACCTTTTCAATTTTATGGTTTAGGTAGAATTGTTCAATAGTTACTCCTTTAACCTCAGAAAAAAGATTAGCGAGATAAGTATAATCGTGATTAAGCTTTTCACCAAGATAATCGGAAAGGTTAACTTTTATTTGATCATCGGTATAATGTACCAAGTCAATAATAGCATTTTTGATTTGTTCAACCAGGATGCTTTTCTTGTTATCCATCAGTTGCAGTCCTGATTTTCTTAATTCAACATCTAATTGTCTCAATATTTCTTCAGGTATCTGTTCTTTAATGTTTGCTTCTCCAATTTTCACAACAGTATATTCCAGCCCTAATTTTTCTAGTTCGCTCTTAACTACCATTTGGCAGCGTATACATACCATATTTTTAATGAAAATTTTCACTTGAATAAATAAATTGTTACAACTAACAATAAAGTATTGAATTTACTATTCTACAAGTTAAGGCTATATATCAAAGAATCCATTGTATTTTCTGTTTGTTCGTGAAATCAATAGCTCTTTCAAATTCAATTAAGTTTATTCAGACCAGTTCCAATTTCTGGGTGTAGGCATGAATTTTACACAAAACGATAAAAAAACAATTTTACATCTGACACGCCTCTAACTTGTCTTCTGAAGTCTTTGATTTTAGCATTGAAGATTCTGCTGCTGCATTAGTGCTTCTGCCGGTAAAGTAATTGATAATTGTATCATAATGTGTTTCAGAGGTGCATCGTATTGCAGCAAAAACATCGAATCCCAACTGTTCTATCGGGTTAAACCAATGCGCTAACGTTGGCCTGATAATTTCTAGAGCTATTCTACATAATATGAACTTACACACTTACCGGGACAGTGCCTATATACGCTATATTGTGAATAACGACAAAATAAGTGCATTGCACGTCCATAACTGGCCCATCAACCAATCATTCGTACCCGCCAATAAATATAAAAAGGACTTCAGAACTTTTGCTTTACGATACCATTGCGTCTTAATTTTCTAAAGAACTATTGAATATTTATAGCCCCATTTTAAATACAATTACATCACTTTTTTCCGTTAAGCTAGTAGCGCTAATTACTACAAAATTACCATCAGTGGCTGTTAAATCGTTGAGTTGAATTCCTTGCGGCAAACTAAATTCCTTTTTTGATTTAATACCACCTGTTTCATCGATATGTACTACCTTTATTTTATTATTAAATGTTCCGGCAATAACAAAACTATTATCTGGTAGAGTTATAATTTGTTCTATATTCCCATTTTCAGAAATACTAATTGGAGATTCCCAAATCTTCTCCCCACCTATATCATATGCACTTGCAACAGCTCCTGAAGCATTTAAACCAGCAAAAACTAGCTTATTGTTCGTGTTTATCCCTACAGCGGTATATTTTATGTCTTGATCCAATAAAATATCCCATTTTAAATAACCTGCCTGATCAATAGCAAATATCCAATTGCCAGCAGCAACATAAGTAATACCTGACGCATCATCAGCTAAATGATAAACTTTGCCCTTGCCTGAGTATGCACGAGTCCACATTTTTTTACCATTAGCATTGAGCTTTACTAAACTAGGCGTAAATGTTGATTCTTTTGTGTTTTTAGTATAGCCTGCAATTAGAACTTTATTATCGGGATAAACTACAAAATCAAGTACTTCATCCATATCAATTCCTTGATTAAATACATTGTTACCATTGGCATCGAGCTTATAAAGCCACGCTTGGCCTTTCAAACTATCAACTATGGCACCCGTAATACCTGCAACGAAGATTTCGTTCTGAGCACTTATGCTAACTTTATTTACAGTATCATCAAAACGGTTCCCTAAAAACTTATTCCAAATCATTTTTCCACTGGCATCTAAGCCTAAAAGCCAGGAATCATTCATTTCCCCCTCTGCTTTACGCGACGATGCAGCCACTACAAGTTGGCCATCTGGACGTTGAGCAATTCCACCGCCAAAATCATTAAACTCTCGGTTATCATATACTTTAACAAACTGGTAATCTTCCGCTGGAAATTCCTTAACTACCGACTCTGCTAATACATTGGCTTTTAGATTAAAAATATCAAAGTAACGATTGTCTTCGGGGCATGAAGACACATATTTGTTATAAGCCTCTAAGCTATTTTCACTTTTTGCCCATTCAAAAAGCAATTCCTGTTGTAAGGCTTTTACTTTTGATATTTTTGATGAATTAGGAAAATCTGCTATGAAATGCTCAATAGCTTCAAGTGTATGTTTATTACATGCTTCTTTAAAAGCCATTTCTTCCATAAGGTTCTTAATCTCTATAACATGTTCAGCCTCAGGATAATTCTCAACGAAATTCCGGTAACCTTTTAATTTCCCCTCACTTATAGCTGTTTGATAGGCTAACTTATTGCGCATCTTTTTTACTATATCAGCTTGAGCCGATTCAGGATAATCCTTTAAAAATTGATTAAATGCAGCAACCGTATTTTCATTTTCGGCTTCACGAAACTTTATATAACTCAAAATATGCGAAACATTGCGATAGTATTTTGAATCGGGAAATTGAACTAAAAACCGCATGGCAAAATCTGAATCCTTTTCTTCTCGTATAAACTTTATCAGTTTATCTTCAATTTGTTGATTCAGCCAATCCATATTCTCAATAAAAGGTCTATTTCTTCGGCTATTATCTTGTTGTAAAACCAAATCATTGACAACGTCTTTATCTCCGTCGGTAAACTGTGATTGAGCTACATCAGCTTTATTAAAGTATTCCAGCGCTTTACAATAGTCTTTGTTCGAATATTTATCATATGAGTAAACAATAGCAAGTCCTAAATTAGCCATTGCCGACTCAGGCTCTTTTAATAACACTTTATCGAAATCTTCTTTAGCCTTACCAAGTTCACTATCAATATCAGCTTTTGCTCTTGCCTCCATGCCTTTGAATAAATTACTAGTAAATATTCTTTTAGGATTCTGTGCCACACTAACAACCGATATTAGCAGTGATAGGATTAGTATATTTATTTTTTTTGAAATCATAATTAAGAGCTTATTTTTTTAGTACTGCAAATTCCACCCGACGATTCTTTGCTCGTCCAGCGTCGGTTTCATTGGTGTCTATAAACCTGGATTCACCATATCCAACAGCTTTGATTGTTTGAGGATTGATGCCGTTACTAACAAGATACTTAACCACAGCCTCGGCGCGTTGCTGACTTAAAAGTTGATTTAATTGATCAGAACCTACATTATCCGTGTGACCACTAATTTC
This sequence comes from Carboxylicivirga taeanensis, assembly GCF_051851475.1. Lineage (NCBI taxonomy): Bacteria > Pseudomonadati > Bacteroidota > Bacteroidia > Marinilabiliales > Marinilabiliaceae > Carboxylicivirga > Carboxylicivirga taeanensis. The sequence continues at coordinate 50,339 of NZ_JBPUSJ010000011.1, forward strand.
AATCAACCTAACGGTTCCTTCTTTTAAAAAATTAACTACTTTATCCAGTTCTTCAAATGAAGCTGGCAAAAGGGTACTTTTAGCTGTTTCAAAGAAAATATTATTTAAAGTAAGAGCACCTCCTTCTTCAATAGTTCTTAATCCTTCGATAAAAGCATCTTCAGGCAGTATGGGCTCTTTAAAAACAACAGTACCCTCGGTGTGGCAATCGTTTTTATCACTTACATAGTAAGTATATGAGCCGGCTTTTAGGTTCTGAATTTTTGTTGCATTGATTGTTCCGTTACTCCATTCAATATTATAAGGAGATTCGCCACCTGATATTTCTATGCTTATGGTACCATCATTTATTATTTTATCAAATTGACCGGTAACAGGATTTTTACCTCCTGTATAAGAAGAATCAATAACCACGGCATTTAATCCTTTAGGAACGCATGCACACATATTACAATCAACTAGCGGACGGATCTCAAAATCGTCAAAAAAGTAATATGCATAAGCCTTGCCTCTTTTATTTTTAGTATCACGACCAGTAGCTACATAGTTCGTATTGTCGTAATTATTAAAGTTCCCCACAACAAAGCACTGCTCACCTCCTTTAGCTGTATATACTTGACAGAACTGGTTCCATTCTTCTGTATTGTCTAAAAACAAACCTTCTTTGTTGGTTAAATGGGGCGCTAAACTTAAAAATGAACTATTGTCAGTAATTATTTTTGTAGTTGTAAAATGCATACCCAACTGATCAATAGCAAATTTGCTTCTAGATGCTAATTTGTACCAAAATGAAACGCAATATTTTTGACCTTCAACCATAGGGACGCTTAAAGTACCCTGGATGTATTCTCTGAAATTGCGATTACTTCCACTTAAAATAGCTCCTGCGTAGCCTTGCCCAGATTTAGCCTTGCTGTATCCTGCAAAATTATCTGGTACTTTTACTTCGCCCGAACCGCACTCGTTGAAATAATCTGGAGTAGTAGCCGTTGGATACGTCCAGTCAGGAATTAATGCATGAGAATTGTTCGTGTGAGTGTAGCTTTTAGGACATTCATCATATACCTCAAAACTAGGGTTAAGTACCATATTCTCAACTTGCGCATATGAATCAAGCCATGTGAAAATTACACTTAATGCAATAAGATGTTTTATATATAATTTCCTCATTATTAAATGAAATTATGTTTTTTTGAATAAAATAAATTAGTGCGCTTAATACCAAGATTAAAGTAGGAAGTGCCCCAACATTACGTGCAAACGGATTTTTGCATAAAAAGTTATAATTTTTTATATCCAAGCTTGAATTCTGCCTACTACCTGTGGTTTGAACTGCTATGCCCCTCTTTGTCCATATCAAAGCTTGTAACTGCGCTTCTCCTGCCAGGCAGTCGGCAAAAACCTAAGGGCGATTTTTAAAAAATAAGGGCCCAATTCCAATTTCTGGGTCTAGGCATAAATGTTACACAAGGAATAAAGAAAGCACTTTACATCTGACACGCCTCAAAATTGTCTTCTGAAGTCTTTGATTTTAGCATGGCGTGATGCTGCTGCCGCATTAGGCTTCTGCCGGTAAAGTAACTGAGAATTGTATTGTGATGCGTTTCAAAAGTTCGTCGTATTACGGCAAAATCTTTGAAACTCAATTGTGCTATTTGGTATAAACCAATGTGCCACTCTGGTTCTTGCATTAGCAGACTTTAATAAGGATCAGCTACAAAGTCTGGTTCCAAGCTCTAATTTTTTCTACGATTCCCTCTAAGGATACTCATGCCTGCTAACACCCTATCTTCTTAATTTTATGGATGTAGCATCCTTATAGCATTCATAATACAACCTCAATATTAAGTCATAATAACTACATATTTCAGTCACATTAAACTCATTAAAAATCGAATTTAATATGAGTTTAGTTTGAGTTAAATATGTCTTTACTTTGAGTTTAACACCTTGTTGGTACGTCACAGGCATTGACAGTACACTTTTTACTTCTTTGCGAAACCGTCCATCGGTCTTTTCTCCATACACTGTTTGCCAATCAAGTTAATATTACCAGTCATATCAAGGGTTACCTCACGCACTATTTTGCGCCGATGAGCTGGATCGTGCTAATATTAGGTTGTTAGTTCCATTGGACTGTGTGCCTTAAAACTCCCAACAGTGGCACCTTTCTTACCTTGTTTTGAGTTATTGATAATGATGGTGACAACTCCCCATTGGAGAGAAATGACGCAGCGTTATGCTAATGACGTTGGTAGGCCATCACTGCCAAATAATTAACCTTAAATATTGACATATAGAATAGAAACTTTCTTCAAATAGATAAAACTGCATCTATGTATTACGGTATTTTTTTCCACCAGCACTAGAAACGTCACCTGCAACGTTTTGGATTACAATCACTACTCACTATTAGCAATTGTAAAGATAAGGCTTGAGCTGGCGGTAAACTTTTGCTCAAACATATGGCCTAACCATATTTGAAAAAACCATTGTTAAAAACAATAATAATGAATCCTAGTAATAGATATATAACTCTTAAACAGATAATTAATAAATATTATTCTATAGTTCAACATGCAATTCATGTCCCTAAGGTTGCATTAATGATGTTTCGAAATAATTCTGTTGGACTATATAAAGTAAAAACCAATGGAAAGAATGGGATTGAGATAAATACCAAACTTGTAAGAAACATCCGCACATCAATCGGTACTATTTTCATGTCCATTACAGCCATATAGCTTCCATTGATATCATTTAAAGATGAGTTATCAATCGAGCCTAAGATAGTTTCCTTCTTCAGTCTTTTATAAACCCATCTTTCCATATAACTTACATTATGCTCCGTGATGAGACTACCGAAGCTGTGAATAGCTCTTGTCTTTGTTTCCATTAAAAGTGGAAAATATATTAATAAAGGAGCATAGATTATGATATCTATAAAAAGAATGTAAAACACGATTCCGTATAAATGATCCACCAAAGTACTCCCATCATACAGTATATGCATAAGGATTATTGAAGCATAAACAGTTGAAGCAACCATTACCAGCATACTAAAATATAATGGGAATAAATTGAAATAGCCCAATCCAGCCATCTGATCTGTATGCATTGCTTCAAGCTTAAATTTATATCCTGAAAACTTCCACATGCAAAAGGTCCAAATAATAAAACGCCAAAGCCATCTAAATATTAAAAACTGATATACAGGCAATGAAAAAATTATCAAATACCAGCCTGCAATCGTTAGATCACCATTCTCCCAATCGACAAAACACTCCCTTCCTGACTGGAATATATTTAGCTCCTCCCATCCTAAGATAATCATGCAATAAATAATAATTAGAATAATAACTTCTGATAGCCAACAACTAGTAAATTTATCCACTCGAATCATTGCCATTTTAAAATCACTCCACAAATTGGGAGCAATTAACTGTTCTGTGGTTTTTAAATATTGAGCAAAAACATTATCAATAGGTTTTTCAAGCAAAATAAGCAGAGGGACCACAACTAAAAATCGTGTGTGCATTGTAATATCCTCAAAAAAACTTATTCCCTCCGGTCTTTCTTCCGTAAAGAGGTAAACTACTGATAGCACAGCCAAAGGGAGCCATGTTAAACTGGCCATTACAATTGCACGGTTTCTATGATTATATTTAGTTAATAATTTACAGCGGATCCGCATAATAATCACGTAAAGTAGGCCTCCCTTTGCAAGTGAATAATTATTGCTTTTTACTTGCTCCATTTTCATTTATTTAATACTATGTCATATCTTCTTTTTAAATTGTAATCATATGCTTAGTTAATCTGAGGCATAATCATGTGCTATTTGATTTATGTGCTTATCTATATTTTGATCACCAAACAAGTAAATGTATTTGAATTATATCTTTTCCAGCCCTCCAATGAAAGATGCTCCAAATTCAATGGCTACCTGAAGAGTCGACGAATCGATTTCATCTGAATTACCACCCGTAAATATTGAACCTACTGAAGTTGAGCCACATCAATTTATTGCTTTCAATTAATAGCTTGCAAATACTAGCCTGATTACTCACTATAAATCTGAAATATTGCCTTAAAGTGTCAATCCAAAGTAATATGCCTGCCCAGGTACCCAGGCTGATTCCAGTTCGTAGGTTATCGATTGTAGAGTTTCTTTTTCAATACCCCTATAATTAATGGTTACTGCACTACTGCGCCAATATATTATTCCATCTTCAGAAGAGAGTTTTAAACGTCCATTGAACATTAGGAATGTGAAAGTTAAAATATTATGATACTCACAAAATAAGACAATAAACTGTAGTAATATTCTGCCATATTGTTTGGTAAATAATAGTTTAAAACGTTAAAGCAATATTAGACCAGCTAATGCCTTTTCGCTTCTATCGTTCTTAATCGAAATGCTATTGATAGATTCAGTATTCCAAAGTTTAAACATCCAAGACCAATCCAGAAAGTAACTGTAAGAGCACCAACAAATGGGTTACTCATAACAAGATAACCAACGATAACAGCCAAAATACCTCCAACCATCTCGGTAGGCCAATTCTGAAATCCTGCCTTTTTTACACGAAACGAATTGGTAAAAAGCATAATTCCATAAAACACTATCCAGAAACCAACAATAAAAGGAAATACTGCGGCTGTTATGGCGGGATTTGTAAGTAATACACTTGCAAAAACAATATCAATTATTCCAGTTGCCAGATGCCATCCAAAATTATCATTTGTCTTGCGACTTATAATAGCTGCAGCGGTTTCAAAAAAACCAGTTATAAGTAAACTGACTCCTAAATAAACGGCCAAGCCTAACAACATAGTAGCAGGCTGAAAGAAAGCCAGAAAAGCAAGGACAAGAAGAACAATACCCTTAAAAAAGGTCAACCACCAGTATTTAAAATAATTTTTCATAATAAATTACATTTTATAGTATTAATATATTTGACTTGTATTTCAGGGAACAAACAATAGACATACTTTTCGATGTCAATTCGTTAACAATCTTACTGCTTGTAATAGTTGTCTATATTATTTTCATAATACTAAACGTTTTTGCTGTTGCTTTGAAATATCTTTTGAAGTGATGTAACAACTATTGCGGTTGACCAACCAAAGATGATCATCCCATTTGTGGCTGCAAAAGCACTTAATAGCCTTGACGACGGAGCAAGAACAATATCCCCATATCCAAGTGTTGTATAGGTTACCATTGAAAAATAAAGAGCTGATTCAATGTTTGGCAGCGCATCATTTGCTAATAAACAAACTGCCCACAACCATGCTTCCACTAAAGTTGCAATTACAATTATTACAATGACGAAATCAAATCGAATTATTCGATGAATAGTATTCATTTTACTCCAGTCCATATTTAAAACACTTACAATTAACTTTGTAGCAAGCGTATGTATAAAACAAGTTAGGACAATAAGCATCAGCCCAGTAAGCGTATTATTTAACATTATTATTAAGGTTATAAATAGTTTGAGTAAATATCATTACCGCTGAGATTACCAAAAAGAACTGTATATTTCGCTGTATTGAAAACGTTCGTTAACAATCAACGAGCATGATTCGCTTTCTAAAAAAATCATTTCTAACCAATTATGCATTAGAGTTAAGTTGGGATATGTCCATCAACTGATAGTACCTGTCCACTCACACGCACCCCAAAAGGGCTGTCAAAGTAGAGTATGCAGCCAGCGATGTCTTCTGGTGGAATAAATGTGTGCATGGAATTCACAGAAAGCACATCTTTTCGAACATCTTCCATAGCGCGATTCTCAAGCTTTGCCCTTGCGGCAATTACCCTTTCCTGCCTTTCCCCTGAAATGACACCTGGACAAACAGCATTAACGCGAATGTTGTATGCCCCAACCTCTGCAGCCAACGACTCGGTAAGTCCAAGCACCCCGCGCTTGGCAGCTGAGTATGGCGTGCGATTTGGGAATGCGTGTAAGCCTCCCACCGAAGACATGTTCACTATTAATCCGCTCTTTTGCGCTTTCATCACAGGTAATACTTTTGCAATGCAGTGAAATTGTGCTACGAGACCTATATAAGCACGTTACGAACCTGTTCTGGAGTCACCTCTTCTATTGGTGCTGTTGGCCCAGCAATTCCTGCGTTGTTGATCAATGTATCACAGCCACCAAGAAACTCAAGCGCATTCTCTAACCATGCGCTGAGCTCAGCATCATCACCTACATTACAAACTTGAGCCATAGCGTCTGGATGTGCGTTCAGAAAGGTCCTAACCTTGGCTTCTTGTAAGTCACAAATAGCTACCTTACTACCAATTTTTAAATAAGCTTCAGCAATGACCTTACCGATACCATCTGCCGCCGCAGTAATGATAACTCGTTTGGGATTAACACTCATAATGTTTAGTTTATGTTAAAACTATAGCATCTAAAATAACACCTGTAAATATTCAGGCTAATAGTGACTTAAGTTATTAACTTGTCAATACAACTATCGGCTAATATTCGGATCACTTAAATACTAACCTTGAGCCCCTCTATAGAAACCACTCCCCAACTATTAAGACCGACAAACATTAGTTCCACAGCAAGACCAATAAGCAGAATTGCTATTATTTTACCGAGAGTCAGCATTACTGAAGGGCTTAAAACACGGGCAATACGAAGGCAATTGCCCATAAATAAGTAGTTGATCAACAGAATTACTGTAGTACTTATTATAAGAGGCAAAAGTGGTATAAACCCATCACTTTCACCAACCATACTTATAATGAGAATCAACACAGCAGGTGAGGACATTAAAGGCATAGCTAATGGATAAATAGCCATATTTGAAGACAACGCAATATGCCGTCCTTCTTGCTTTGCTCGCTCAGGGTCCTCAATAACTGTTTGCATTGCGAATACAAGCAAAACCAAGGCTCCCCCAATCTGAAAAGCCGGAATAGACACCTTGAATAAATCAAGTGCAAATTCGCCAAGAACAATAAATGCAGCTAATATCGAAGCAGCTGTTACGACTGCGCGGAGGGCGACATTTCGAACCTCAGCATCACCAGCATCTGAAGCTGAAGCAGCAGCAGCAAGCACCACAGTGGGCTTAAGCGGACCTATAACAGCCCACATAAGAATAAAAAGCTCTAATGGATTAAACATAGTTATAGTTTATGTATTATCTTAGAATTTTCTGGTCACTTAAATCTTTACTTCCCTGATAATGTCGAATAGTTGCTCCTCGATACTCCTTCACCTCAAGCGCCGCAAGTGCATTAACTATCATGTATTGTGTTGGCATGTCTTCCCACTGGGCTTCATGAAACTTTATTGTTCCGCTCCCCTCAAGCAGCTGTGTCACCTTAACATTCGAATTATCGGCAGGTGTCAGCACCGGATAAGCAACATCAGCTGTATCTAAATCACCTGTTCTAGGCATATACTTATAGTGCAGCATGCCTAATTGTAAATCAGAGCCTAAAGAAAGAGATGAAGGAGGTTTTTTTTCGGGCACGGATTTCATGTTTGTGAACTCCATATTCAAGAAGGTATATCCTAACCAGCTTGCCGCAAAACGCGTAGTGCCATTAAACTCCCAAGGATCAGGCAATTCGCAATAAATCTTTGAAAACCCTAGTTCCTCTCGTCCGGAGAGGATTGGATCAGCCAGGTTCTCCCAAAGCACAGTCAAGAATGGCCCAGCTGCCTTGTCCTCCTCACCTTCAAAAACGACATCAAAACTTACCCCCAGCATCTTATAACCACGGCCTGCGAGCCAGGGAATACCCCTCATATCAGTTAGGCTGACAGTAACAATTGGCTCTCCAAATGGCATAAAACTCTCGGGGCAAAGGGCGAATAACTGCTCTTTGTTTGTTAAAAAACTCACTGCCCACTCTGTCTGTTTTGGCCATTCTTTATTCTCTTCCTCAAAAGTTTTACCACCAGGCCCTTGTCGCGGACCAGTGCTTGGGCCAAAGTAAGTTGGCATACGGAAAATCTTGCCGGGAAGAAGTTTGTAGCTTCTCTTATTTGTAGTCATGAGTTTGGTATCTTTATAGTTGGTTACGAATTGATTATTCAACATTTGATGTTCTTGCTTCAAATAAGACCGCCCAGATAATTCCGAGTTCGCAACCATTTGCAAAACTCCATTTTGACTCGACAATACCTCTGGTTACAGTGAGAAAAGAATTTTTCTTTTCTCACTGTATTAGATTTAAGCTCAAAAACCTGCCAAATAGACTCCATTCCCACTATCTTTCGTTTAAATAGCCTATTATGTTGAATTTTGATTTTCTTTTAACCTACTTCAACAGTACCATCTTCCATCACTTTGATGGGATCACCTGTTTTAACAGCTTCCAAAAATTCAGAACCCAGAAGATCGATGGTTATAATCCGGTGCTCCATCCATATGTCAGCCATCAACAAACCACCAATGGCAAGTGAATCAACATGATTAGCAAATAGCATAGCCTTCGGTGCGAGCCCCATTTTAGCCACACCCATTAAAACAAAACCGCCAGTTGTTGAACCAATTGTTTGAGGGAGACAAAGAATGGCTCCATTCAAATCCTTATTATATAAATCTTTATTATCCCCATCAGTACAGAGTGCTTTATCTTTAACACCTCCTATTACGTTAGCTTTGTAGGTTGAAAGTGTATTTAGCCCAATATGCGATACTGTTGCCGCTCCTTCTATCTTTCCAGAAAGAATAGGGCGTCCGTGAAATATTTTTTTAGCCATCTTATTTAATTTTATTAATTTGTTTTGTTATTTGTTGGTTTTCATGAATCAGTTTCGGCTAACCGATCTGCCTCTCACTTTTCCTTTAGTTTGCTCGCTCTGGAATCTCACCTGTAACAACAATCTCTAAAATATCCTCGTCTTCAAAGAATCGGGAGTTGGTATACTCACGAGCCTTGTTAGAGTTAGTTACCGCAAACTCCTTTTGGATAATGCCCGGAATACCCATGAAGGTGAGCGGACAACTATTGGTAAAGGTGATTCCTGCTCGCAGCATATCACGAACAAGCTCTGGGTGTTTATCCAGAAAATGATTCTTCACGAGTGTAGAGCAAAGAAGATGTAAAGGAATAGCAACTTTTTTCTTTCCTCTGTTAGCTAATTCATGGGTAACTTTCATTCCCCAATCATACAATTGATGAAAAGAATTGTGGGGACATCCAACAAAAGCCCGTGTTGGTTTGGCGTCCTTCTTGGTCCAAAGGTTTGGATAGTCATTGCGCACCCGCTCTATCTCTGCGTCATCAATAACATAGGTTTTATAGTCTTCAACTAATAGCTTTCGACCATGATCTATCGCATCTGGCGTTATGTTCTCTACATGATAGAGCCCAACGGCACCATTCGTAGCTGTAGCAGCTCCCATGTCCTTGAGCTTGCCCATAGATAAATTATCTACCTGATGCAGGTATTTGTCGATTCCAACAATGTAGGGAATTTCTTCTGTTACCTTCATACCAATTGCCCCACCCAAAACAGACCAACTGGGCTCAGACTTCGTTTTAACCTCAATCAACCACTTCGCCTGACGTCCCTCATCTGTCATCAAACCAAAATAGGGTGCCTTACCTAATATGTTGCACAGCATCTCAATACCACCTGAGTTACGATTGGATCGTGCCCCCAAAACAGAATTAGCATAATTAACAGCTGATGACTCTGACCAAGCCAAATTGGTCCCGTGTGCAGGAGCATTACCCACCTCAGGCCAGTAACAAGCGCAACTCCAATAATTGTAATTCTTTGCTCCCAAACGCACATGCATTTTTTCTAGTTCGGTTTGAGTACTGAACATTGTTTGCAACTTTAACTGATGATCTGGTTCAACCTCAACATTATAAAAATCATATGGCCTTGGGTTTATAGTATAGTCAGCATACGTTTTTAACCCTGCATCAGCACATTGATTAAGGATGTCAATTACAGGTGTAACAGCAGATGTACCTCCTAGGAGGACAGTATGTGGATTTCCACCTAGAGCGACCAATTTAGAAGCTCCAAATGCTTCACCATAGGCAACTACTGTTTTCATCACCTTAGCCAGCACTTCTCCTTTTTTGCCGTCCAATATTTCCTGCTCTTCTTTTGTGAGTGTCATCTTATACCCTTTAGGGATTGAATCGTGATTGCCTTGAACCGCCGCGTGACCTGTACCAGTGCACATAGCACCATGTGGATCTGAAGCAACCCTCAAATGTTTGTCTAACTCGTGTTTACCAGTTAATAGATCTTCTTTTTTCATATTAAAAACTCCTCCAATTTTGTGTTGTTTGTTATTGAAATATATTTAACGATCGTTACCGCAATGCTTTATTCATCTTAACCACTCCGGGTAACTTGAACCGGGAACTGATACGATGGGGTCATTCCAGCGGGGCTGTGTAAGTGACATATCAACTTGCCCAGTCATAACAGTCGTATCTCCATAAGCAGTTATTCCACTTTGTGTATCCGGCTTCTTCCATTGATGCTCAGGTCCTAGGCTACTGATATCAAGTAAATTGACTTTAGGAATCAACCCTAAACTCATGAACCAGGTACAAACCTGTGCCAGTGAAACGGACACCTTATAGCTGCCCCCTTCTCTGGCACGACGGAGCAATGCAGCTTGGATTCCGGCTGCGAGTAGCCTGCCAGCAAAAAGGTCGCAGATAACATTCACAGCATTAGGGGCGGCCGGTTGATCTGGTGTACCTGTTTCGGTAAACAAACCCGTCAGAGCAGCAGCATTGAAATCGAACCCCGGCATTTGGGAGTAGGGACCTGACACATTAAGCTTTATACTCCCCTGAATAATACCGGGGCGTATCTCTGATAGTTGCTGAGCCGACCAACCTTGACGATCTGCTAAGCCGGGACGTAGATTTTCCACAAAGACATCTGCTTCTTTAATCAACCGGTAAATTTTTGATCGATCATTAAGCGGATCGATAGCTGAGTGACGAACCCCCGTAAAACAGTTCAATAAGAATGTTGGCTGCTCAAACCAATCGACAGGATGAAGATTGAGGCAGTCTGCACCGGCTTCCGCAAGCAAAGACTGAGTATGTGGGGCAGCTACAACATGTACCATGCTCAATGAGCGAATACCTGAAAGAGGTTGAGGACCTTTAGGAAGTGACTCTGGTGCACTGTCACCAACTTTCTCAATGTGAATAAGTGGTGTGGTGATATGTGCCTGCCACTGCTCCGATTCCTTAAACTCTTGCTGGGTGCGCACCTTCGTAATTGGCACCATAGCTGCATTACCCATTGCCTCCCATTCATCGGCAGTGCGCTTTACAGAAGAGGCGGCTAACTGTTCAAACTTATAGCCCGAATTAAAGATAAGACACATTTTCATCATTTGAGATGGATAATTGGCATCAACCATTATCCAGCGCTTATCCAGCGTTGGCAAAAAGTGACAATTACTATGCTCACCAAACTTACTCATCTGCAACAAGTAGGAATGACCATTAACTGTACAACAATCAAACGAAATATCCTGCCATTTGCTATGGATGGCCCAGGCCTTACGTAAATCCACATGAATATCCTGACCTTTTCCAGTTTTCTCCTGGTAAAGCAAGGCACTGGCAATAGAGTTAGCAACACCAACGGCGGCTCCACCGGCACCAACTTTGAGCACTGTTGGACGAATAGGGTCGAGTCCTTCAAAAGTCACCTTTCCTTTTAAATCGGTACGTTTAAGACCGATATCATCTAGGAGGTTATCAATGACCTTTAACAAATCATCATGGTTTTCTATGGTTTGATCAATTTTCATAATATTTTATTTAGTAGAATATCTGAGACAATTAAGTTATTTCAATAATATTACAGTTAGCATTATTGATGATTAGCTGTTTCATTAATTTATCGGAACTCCAAAGTGTAAATCCCACTAGAAATATCAACCCACTAACTTCATAACTAACTATTTTAAGGTTCCATAGATGATTCGATGGATATTATGGGATAATGAAAATCATAAAGCATATTAATCATCCCAATGAGTGCGGATTGATCTTTGACGTGACCGCTTAAAATTGATATCCTTTCTCCTCTTTTGCTGGTGAGAAAGCGAATGTCCATATCTTCAAAATAGTTTAAATCACTTAAACTAATTACTCCCTGAACTTTTAGGCTGTAAAAAGAAAGCACTAACGGTTCGCTTGTATCCTCTGCCATAACACTGTTTTAATATTGCTTACGAACAATACAAAACTCAATAAAACCAATGGACGGTTCAAGTACCTTTAGTGGACAAAAAAAAATAGAAAGTGGACAAAAAAATAGGCTGAGCTATTTGAGGAATAAAACTCAGACCATATCACAAAATATAAACGATGCTGATTTAAATATCTAATTTACGACTTCTTTATGGGCTACAACCCCTAATTTCAAGGCCGTTAATATCGCATTAGAACGGTTATTAACTTCTAATTTCTGATATAATCGATACAAAGATTTTTTAACAGCTTCATTTGTAACAAAAAGCTTATTGGCTATTTCTTTATTCTGATATCCCAGGAACAGCAACTCAAGTATCTCTGTTTCCCTTTTTGAAAGCTTCAAGTCGGCACCAGGCTTAACAGTATCAGCACACTGTAAGTTTTCAAATGTGTGACATATTTCTATGTCTGGATTGAATGCCTTCTCAATTGAAATTAAGAACAAATCATCTGGCCTTTTGCGAAGACATGTATTTATCATCGAATGCATCAATTTTCCGAGATCTAGGAAGTTTCGAATATACCCATGCGGTCTAGAAATACAAACGGCCTCCTCCAAAGCCAGATTAGCCATTTCATACTTGCCTAATATATGCAACAATACCGCTTTTAACGGCAAAGCTTTAGCCAGTAAGTTGTGTAAATGCCTGGCTCTTCCTTTCTCTATCAAATCATCTAAAACCTCCAGTGCCTCATTCTGTTGTTCCCTATGCCCTGAATAAATACTTAGCCGCACTTTGGTTAATTGAGGGATATAATAATATCCAAAGGGTTCGTAAGGCTCAAAATCAGCCTCTTGACTTATCTTCAGCGCCTTATCATAATCACCATGCATTAAGGCAATTTCAGCTTTAAAGGCATTAATCAATGGCACCATATTTTCATGCTCTACCGCATTTGCAAACTCATTTATTTGGTTCAGAGTTTGGTTATATCCCAGAAATTCACCCTGTGCATTGTAAGCAAAGCCCTTTAGAAAAAGATAGTTTAGAATCATGAATGACCAACCAAAATAAATGTGGTCATCAAAATCGTTAACTAGATTTATAGCTTCTGATAGTTTGTTTTGACGATAATGAAGACTAAACAAAAAATAATTGGCTCGTATATAAGAAGCCTGTAATTTATGCTTTTTACTATAAGCCTTTAATTTTGATGCTGAAGTATTTAACATATTTAAATCCCCTTCCATAGCACAAACAACAGCCCTGATTGTAAGCACCTGGATATGAGATTTGTTATCTGATTTTGGGAAACTTTCCAGGTACTTATCAATTAACTTGAGTGCTTTACTAGCTTGCCCTTTAACCTGAAAAGCTATTGCTAAATAATATAATGCGATGTTTTTAATAAAACCCGGAAATGCTTTTAATAATCTTAAAGCCTTTTTAGCAGATTCAATAGCTAAATCGGAATTCCCGGATGTATAAGATATAATTGCCAGACAGTTATAGTACTCTCCCCAATATCGGTTTAAATGTACATTCGTCTTCTTGATACTACTTAATAACAATTCACAGGTTGCAAAATCTCTTTGCATCGCCACAAAATCATTATTTTGCTCATGCAAGAACGTACGGGTTAATAATAATTCAGGATGTTGCTCGATCCATGTTCCAGGAATCAATTCAACCCATTGACATACTTGTTTTGATTTTTCATTGTTAAAATATGCATATTTATTTCTTTCAAACAGATCTGCAATTAAATCGATATCTTCTGCCGACACCGCCTGCTTTATAGCTATTTCCATTTGCCCTTGCCTTTCAAAAAACAAACTAACTCTTCGGTGTAATTTTCTAATTGTTTCTTTAGTGAAAGTTTGTTTCAGACGAGATACTAAAAAATCATGAATAATTTGATGAAAACGATACCACTCGCCTTGATTATCAAGCGGGATAACAAACTGCCATGTTTTTACCACATGCTCAAAAGTATCGAAATCGAATTGAGGCAGTTCTTCATCCGAACTATCCAGTACCTCACACAATAAGTCTTTACAAAACCATGGAGCTATAGCAGACGCTATTAAAATATTTTTTGCATGTTCAGACTGCCTCTCAAACAGCTGATCTAGCACATAGTCTCGAAAGTACTGATAGTTAATTTCCAATTTATTAATTGGCTTTAAAATTCCATTACAGCCCTTTAAGTCGCACAAAGCAAGTTTTAAACCCGCAATCCAACCTTCGGTCTTATCTAACAAAAATTTACAATCGTCTTCACTTAAGGCTTCGTTAAGCATATCACCTGCAAATTCCATTACTTCAGATAAATCAAAACTTAAATCTGCCTGCCGGATGTCATTTACCAAACCAAATGTACGCTGCGATCCAAGTTGCAAAGTAGGATCCCAACGGGAAATAATAATCACGTGAAGTTTCTCAGGAGGGTATTTTAGAATTTTATGAATTAAATCGTTAATCTTTTGATTCCTAATCCAGTGATAGTCATCTAAAATAATAATCAACTCCTCATCAATTTCATCGAGCTTATTAATTAACAAAGAGGCAATTGTTTCAAACGAGGCAATATCATTTTCACTCAAAATTTCTTGGATTCTATCAAACTCCCCTTCAAAGTGCATTTCTATGCCATACACCATATGGGATAAAAACCTAGAAAAATCATTAAGTTCCTCATCCAGTGTAATCCAACAATATTTGGTATTAGTTTTTTCAAGCCAACTGCTAATAATAACACTTTTACCATAGCCCGTAGGAGCTATTACGAGGGAAAGGGATTTGTCTTTTCCGGCATCTAATTTTTCTATAAGCTGCTTACGTTCAATAAGTTTACCATTGATTTGCGGTTTATACAATCTTGTTTTTAATATTTGTTGTCCCATTTGGCGATACCCTCCTTCTCTTTACAGCTTCAATCAGAGCATTGCTACAGATTTTAATGTTAAATGCAAGTCATATAAAGTATTTATTACACCTATTAATTCGGCCTGATCTTTCAACTTTCCAACTAAGAAGTATTCATTTTTGGTACCCATATTTGTTTCTAGGGAAATTTGCATATTAGCTAATCTGGAAGACCAAGTTTTATCCATTTTCCCAATTACTACTATCTGATAGATAGCAGACTTACTAAAATCATATTCTTCAAACACTTCTTTAGTCATATTTTCGTTTATATTCTTGATACTTTTAACCCGAGAACGGAACGAATTTATTAGTCTGTCTCAGCAAATAATTGATATATCAAAACTATGTATCTGTTAAGAAATAAACAATCCCTCAAAGGAGTGAAAAAGAAGTGATTTAGATAAATTTATCCCTCACAATAAGTTAAATAATAGTCACGAAACTACATAGGAATGTAACTTCAAGCATTCTGCAGAAGGGAATAGAAATAACATCTTTTATTGAAATGTTACCAGCGCACATAAACTGACTAAATGTACAAATAATATGATGCCATAAACTTCTAACACAAATTAATTGCTTATACTTTGGCTTCATCCTTTACGTAAATTCAATAAACATGTTAGCGGTTTCTCATTCGGTAATTTCGTTGTAATATAAAGCTTTATGTACCAGCTCTACTCTGTTTTTGGCCTCCAGTTTACGCAAACAGCTTTTCACATGGGACTTTACAGTCTCAACTGAGATGTTGAGTATATCTGCGATTTCTTTATTACGAAAGCCTTGGGCAATGTATTGCAGTGTCTCTGCTTCGCGGATGGAAAGAATGTCAAAATCGTTTTTTGTAGTCGTTTTAGCACACTGTTCCTGATGCTGCACAAATGGTAACTCCTTTTTAAAAGCCTCCAGAATTGTTGATAGATAATTGCTGTTAGGCTCTTTTAGCTGCAACGCGTTCAATACCAACTTCATTGGCTCACCTAGATCAACAAAAATTCTGATAAATCCATTGGACTCTGCTAAATTCATAGCTTCTTTTAGTGATTTAAGAGCTGCTTCCTTATCGCCCAGTTCATATAAAAAGATAGATTGTAGTGGCAACACTTGCATGAGTAGGTTGTATTTGTGTCCTAATCTTCCTTTGTTAATATACTTTTCAAGAAGTTCTTCTATCTGATTACGATTTAGAGTAGAATCAACCGTAATGAGCAACCGGATATATGTTAATTGCTGAAAATAAAAAGCATAATCAAGATAAACAGTATCAAAATCTGTAATTTTTGACAGTTCCAATGCGCCCTCAATATTTCCTTGTCTAAGTGCCAAATCCACTTTAAATGCCTTTGTCAATTCATAAAATGCTTCAAGTCCTGTATTTTCGGTCACTTCATCTATTTCACAAATAGTTTCTTTCAGTTTTTGTGTTTCGCCGAGAGCAAGAAATGATAGTGCCTTTGTGTAGATCGTCGGTAAATCCCAATAGGGACGACCAGCATAGTAATGTTCTTTAAGCGCCTCTGTATACTCAACTGCTTTCTCCAGGTTATTAAATTGATAGTGTGCACTACCAAGATAATACGAAACAGAACTGAGCAAAACCCACAGTCTATTTTTCTTAAATAAGGGAAAAACTTTTGTCAACGCTTCTGCAATTTCTTTTATGTTTCCTCTAAATGAATTGAGGTATGACTTTAAGGTTTGAAGATAGATAAATGGTATAGATGTGTTTGTTGGAATTTGTTCCAGAACATTTTCAACATGCTTTCTTGCTTCATCATATCGGCCGAGGGCATTTAATGCATACAAACAAAATGCAAATGCATAATTACTGATCATTTGTGTTTTATCTTCCAATAAGCTCAGCGCCTTATTTGAGTGTGCGAGGGCTTCCTCATAATTTTCCAGAGAGAAATCCAACAAGCTGCGCACGGTATAATACTCTCCGAGTAGTTGCTTATTTTCCCTACTATCATCTTTAACCTTTTCGACTAACTTTTTTGCCAAATCTAAATCAGCTCTCATTGCAACTAAATCATACCTGGCTTCATCTAATATTGCTCGTGTTACAAGCAGCCCAAGATCTTTCTCAATAGTCCCTTTAGGTAAAAAACACATCCATTGATGGATACGCCTAAATTGATCAGTGTTAAAAAAGTTGATTCGATGTTTATTAAAAATACTTACTGCAAGCTCTACATCCCCTGACTTCAAGGCATGCTGGAAGCTCTCATCCCAAAAGTTACTTTTATCAAAACAACTACTGGCAATTTTATGTAAACTTGATATTTGCTCATCTGAATAGTTTTGCTGCAACTGTCTGAATAACATTTCGCGAAAAAAATGGTGATATCTAAACCAAACTCTTTCATTATCCAAAGAATAAACAAACAAATTGTTAGCAATAAGATCATGGATAAAATCATTACCAGAAATCTTAGACGATGCTCCTATTCCTAAAAGCAAGGCGTCGAGCAGCTCGCTGTTAAAACGCTCCAGGATGGAAGATAAATACAAAGCTTCGCGAAATTCGGCAGAAAAGCGTTTTAAGGTAAGGTCTGTAAAAAAAAATGAATATTCCTTCAATGAAAAATGAGCAACACGTTGCATAGTAGAGGTACCTCTTTGGATCTCATCTGTCATTAATATCATCTGTAGACCAAGCACCCAACCTTCTGTTCTCTTATGGATTAAAGAAATATCTTGTTCTGAAAGACACCGGCCAATCTTTTGGTTAATCAGCACTTTTGTAGCATCCAAATCAAACTCCAAATCTTTCATTCGAAGTTCGTTTATTCTATTGAATAGTCTAAGTTTATTTATATTGAGTGGTGGGTCGTACCTGCAGATAATAACCAAGTGAAGTCTTTCAGCCGGGTAAGTCAAAAACATATTAATCAACTCATGAATACGATCATTCTTAATAACCTGATAATCATCCAATACAAATACAAGTTCTTCATCATGAGGCTCAAGAACATCAATTAGTGCCTCGTATAACATTTCCACAGGTGGTAATTTTTGTCCATTGATAAGCTCATTAATGTGAACAAAATCATCCTCAATAATTGTTTGTAGAGCTGCCACTACATATTCAATAAATATTGACAAATCCTGATGCTCATTGTCAAGGGAAAGCCATGCTGCCTTTACTTTGTAATTTTCAATCCATTGACTTACTATAACACTTTTCCCATAACCGGAAGGAGCTGAAATAAGTGTCACGGGTTTATGAATGTTATGATTTAATTGTTTTAGCAGACCTGTCCGGAGAAGAAGATCTGGCGCAAGGTTAGGGCGTTGAAGTTTAGTTCGTAACATTTATTCGGAATTTATCTCTTTAATCTGTTTATCCTAGATTAACCAAACTGCATATTATGCATATTTTAGAATACTGACAGGAGTGTTTAAATTATATTAATTTGTGCAAATCCATAGCCTATTATAAACACATAGCTATCAAACGTCTTTTATTATTAACCTTTCTAATATAATACTGTTTCCAGTAATAGCAAAATAACTATAACCATCATTATTAGCGAATTGAATAATAAAATCGTTCTTTGGGTAACCTTATGTCGCTTTAATTTAACCATACAGTAAGGATATATATTTCACCCAATAGAATTTTTTAACAGTATTAGCATCTAAAATATACACTAACTCTATATCGAACAGAAAGCTTTATTATCCGTATCCTGAAAAATCAGAAATACCTTAACAAGGTAACACATAGCATTTAGCCTGAATCGAAAGAAGGTTTTTGTGCAATAAATCCAATCTGCACATAAGACTTTAAAACTCCTAATATTTTTGGGAACTGTCAATAAAAAAACTTTTCGTCAAATTTCCAAAAAGGAGAAAATAGATACTATATCTAAATTTGATTTTCAATCAATCCTCAACTTTTGTTTCGCTTTTTGCTCTATTTTTTTCAAGAAGATAGCTGAGAAACTGACAACAATTTTCCACTTTTCCAGGTTTGCCATCACATACTCTTGTTCATGAAATAAATCACCAGATGTATCTGGGAAAACTCCAGGTTTTAAGAGCTTAAAGTTGGTTCCGGTATACGATAGTCCTAAAGTGATATCGACGTTGTCAAGATCCATTACAAGCCCTCCGGCATAGTGGTTGAGGTTAGCATTAAAAACACTTTTCCTGGTCTCATGGTCTTCAACAAAACCTCTCATATCAGAACTAACAGCACTGATATCGGAACATATGCTTGAGTAAAGTGAAAACTTATCCGATAAATATATTTCAACCCCTAAACCAGCATTTAGTATAGACTTATATTCATCAACAAGCTTAAAACCATAAGTTTCACCATTTGATTGCCCAATAAAACTCTCACTCTCCATTAGGGTGTATTTAGGAACACCTTGATAGTACTCAGCACTAAAATGTAAACTATTTTTACCAACTTTTCGACTGACTCCAAATCCGATTGCCAATGGGGAAATATGATTTGTTTTCAAATCATTCTGAAACCCTGATAAATAAACTTTTTTATCAAGATTACTATCGACAATACCTGATGAATATTCCTCAAAAATGTAGTCCCCTGTTCCAGTCAGGCGAATGGATGGTGTCTTTAATGTCAAACCAACATTGTACTTTTCATTCCTATAGGATAATGCAACTTTCAATAACCCGCTATAGTGCTCAAGTGAGTATTGCTTTCGATACCTATAAAACGCCGATTGATCAGCGTCGGATAGGGCCTGCATATTTATCAGTAAATTTTTAGATGATTTTAATACCGACAAATAAATAGATGAGCCTATGCTCAAATGCTCATTAATATTATAGGCCCAGCTAACCCCAGCCCAATCCTCTTTTTCATTTGAAGCCAATTGCACATCTGCACCAAAGTACTCTTGTCCAGGAATCTCAGTAATCACATTTCCATAAAACTGATCACGATACGAAAAATGATTACTAGAATTCTGCCGATTTAAAATAGCCCATGCAAAGTAGTGTTTTTTTAGAAAAGGTACATAAAAGGTACCGGCTGCTAAGCTAGGTACTCCTCGAAAATCTGAATTTGATAGTTTCTTATTGTCTCCAAAAGCATTGTCAATCGAAAGAGAGTACCATTCGTATACATTGGCACTTATAACAACACCTTTTTCTTCTAGTTGGGCAATCCTAGCCGGGTTATAGTAAACTGCACTCAGGTCGTTTACACCTCCGATAATAGAATTGCTTAATAAAATAGAACGGGTTCCATACTGTTGGCTCCAGCGATTAGCATCCTGCGAGTATAACCTGATTGTCCCCCAACTAAGGAGAAAAATTGTTAACAATGTATTTAATATAAATCTACTCATTTAGGGAACAGTCATTAGTACAAGTACTCTAATAACCATGGAGATTCTTGATAATAAACTACTACTCTTCTGTTATGGATATAAATATCAATTTCAAATTAGACAAAAAATTTTAAATCTCCACATGCATAAGTTATGATTAGCTCTGTGCTATTTTAAATACGTAACTATCATAAAGCACTCTCAGCATACTAATACATTCTTGCATTATGTACCAAATATAATCCATATTATAATTGAAACAAAGAAACTTATGTGGACAAATAGCTTTGAGCATAGGCAATATAAAATTCTGCCCTCTTTTCTCTTATTATAGTTATACACAAACTGTGGACCTTTAAATCGTCTCTTTTTATTGGACAAAAACAGATGCTATGACCTACGAAAACATCTAGGTTGTCAATACTGACAATCGGAATATCAATCCATGTTCAAAGCATTTGGAGGTCCATTACTAAACGAAACACAAATCGATTGGGGTAATGCTGCTGCCATATCCTACTTTATACATCTTTCTGGACTGAGTGCCGAAATCATTAATGGAAAATTTCTTCAATTTAATCTAAGAAATAGCGGTGTTTATCACAAACACAAAACCAACAGCAACGCCCTCCGATTGATTTTCCCTATATTCGTATCATCTTTCCTGACAGGTTGTTTTCCCCTTGCCCCGTTCTCACACTCTTTCCTAGCGAGCGGGGCTTTTTTATTTGCTTACTCCCAAAACTGCTCTTTACCCGGATACATGTATTTACTTCTAGCTAATTGTGGCGGAAATAGAAAGTACTCAACTGTGGCGGAACTACACAAAACTCCTTTAGCATTATATAGTTGAGTCAAAATAACAGCTAATCTGTCATCCAGCTTCTTTAGCTCGGCCTCCACTTTTACTTCACCACTACTTACATATAATGGTTTATGATATGATACATTCATCCCTTTGGTTACCCCTGCTGTATCAAGCATCGAATAGATATACCAACTCGCGATCTCATCCATTAGCGTTGCCTGTATGCCTCCATGCACAACGTTCGTGTAGCCTTCAAACTGTTGCTTTGGCATCCAATGAGCAAACACTTTCTGACCGTCAGAAAAGAAATTCAGATTGAGCCCTGCGTGGTTATGCGGTGAACAACCAAAACAATTATAAGAATTGCCTTTATGTTTAATAAATGGGTTTAAAATCATTTTTATGTCATTCATTATCAAATCGTATTTTATAAGGTTAACACATATGTACTTTAAAATCTAACGCAAGTCTAAACAAACATTACATATATCAAAAAACTCTAATTCATTCAACAGATAATTGTATATCTAAGCTTTAAATTCCATAAATTTACTTCAACTTTTAAAAAAACAAGATTGATCATTCACACTATTTACTATGAGAAACCTACTAACGCTAATTTTACTAATTTGGGTATTAGTTGGCTGTAAAAACAAGCAACCTCAAACAGAAGTTCCAGTCATCCCTATTTACACTGCCAAAACTGAAAAAATAAAATTTACAAAAGATTTTGTTGGCCAAACATATGGATTGTATGACATTTCTATTAGAGCTCGTGTTGATGGTTACCTAGAAGGCATTCACTTTACAGAGGGTGGACGAGTAAAAAAAGGACAACTATTATACTCAATTGATCCGGCACCGCTTAATGCTAAAGTTGCTGAGGCATATGGATTAGTTGCTCAGGCCCAAACGAACCTGGTAAAGGCCGAAAGCGACTACCGAAGGTATAAGCCACTGGCTGAAACTAATGCTGTTAGCCAGAGTGATTACGATGCAGCTGTTGCCAATTTTGGTGCTGCACAGGCATCCCTAAAAGCAGCTGAAGCCTCACTTGAGTATGCCAAAATACAGCGCAGTTACACACAAATTTTTTCTCCAATCAATGGTATAATTGGACGATCTGAAGCTAAAGTAGGAGATTACGTAGGAAGAGAGCCAAACCCTGTTGTATTAAACACGGTATCACGACTTGACTCAATACTTGTGCGCTTTTACCTAACAGAGCATCAATATTTAAATTTGTCAAAATATTCCAAATCGCAGATAGCTCTATCAACTCCACCTAAAGAACGCCAGGCAGATATTAAGCTATTCTTCTCCGACGGAAGCGTGCACCCAGAGGAAGGCAAGTTTGATTTTATTGGTCGCAACATTGATCCAACTACAGGCACATTATTAGTGCAGGCTTCCTTTCCAAACCCACATGAGCTTGTTCGCCCCGGGCAATTTGCGCGTATACGATTAGTACTTTCGGAACCCATTGAAACCCTATTATTACCCATTAAGTGCCTACAAGAAGTTCAAGGGCAATACAATGCTTATGTAGTTAACGATCAAAACGTGGTAGAGTTTCGTCCCGTAGAAACCGGTGAAACTCTCCAAGATATGATTGTAATTCGATCAGGCATAAATGTAAATGAAAAAGTTGTTATGGAAGGACTTAGTCGCGTTCGTACAGGCATGACAATTCGACCTGAAGAGAAGTCATTTAAATCAGTACGCAATAATCAAGAATAGTTATGGGTGATTTTTTTGTAAGAAGGCCCATCGTGGCCATGGTTATTGCCATCGTCGTACTTATTGTCGGTGGACTTTCTGCACTTCAACTGCCAATGGAGCAGTTTCCGGATATTACACCACCAATGGTGCAAGTGAGAGCTAACTATACGGGTGCTAACGCGCTTAATGTTGAACAATCGGTCGCTACCCCGCTCGAACAGCAGCTCAATGGCGTTGAAAACATGCTCTATATGGAATCAACGAATTCTAACGATGGTAGTATGTCAATAAAGATTTCATTTGAAGTTGGTACCGACCCCGATATGAACACGGTTTTTGCTCAAAACAGAGCCTCCGCTGCCACAGCGAAGTTACCCGAGGAGGTAAAACGCTTGGGAGTTACTACTCAGAAAAGTATGAGCAGCATTGTAATGGCCCTTGCGGTGTACAGTGATGGCCGGTATGATCAGGAATTTCTCGGTAACTACTCCATCATCAATATTCAGGATATACTGGCGCGAGTGCAAGGTGTCGGACGCGTCCAAGTAATGGGAGCCAGCGATTATTCCATGCGCATCTGGATTAAGCCGGATCGCTTATCACAACTCAACCTGACCGTACCAGAAATTACCTCTGCTATTCGTGAACAAAATGTCATTGTACCAGGCGGTAAGTTTGGTGCTGAACCTGCCCCCGAAGGAACTGAGTTAACCTATACAGTGACGCTTCCCGATCGCCTGATAACCGAAAAAGAATTTGGGGAAGTAGCTATTCGCACGAATAAAGATGGTAGTCAGATAAAGCTCAAAGATGTGGCTACAATTGAACTGGGAACTGAAAGTTATGACACAGATGCACGATTCAAAGGAAAACCTTGTGCGTTAATTACCATTTATCAGTCTCCTGGAACCAATGCGGTTGCTATGGGCCAAAGCATTCTTAATACAATGGACGAACTGTCATCCTCTTTTCCAGAAGGGGTATCATACGATGTCGCACTTGACGCCACAGCCCCTATTACAGCAGGGTTAAAAGAGGTAGCTATTACTCTGATAATCGCACTCATTCTTGTGATACTGGTCGTATTCGTTTTTATTCAGGATTGGCGGGCAACCTTAATCCCGACCATCGCTATTCCTGTATCACTAATTGGCGCTTTTGCTGTATTCCCCATGCTGGGTTTCTCCATTAACACCTTATCACTGCTAGGCCTTGTATTAGCTATTGGTATTGTGGTGGACGATGCCATCGTAGTGGTTGAGGCTGTTCAGGTGAATATTGAAAAAGGAATGAATCGACGCGAAGCAACTATCGCTGCCATGAAAGAAGTGACGGCACCTGTTATTGCAACTACCCTTGTACTAATTGCTGTATTCATCCCCGTCGCCTCCATGGGCGGTATTACAGGCCGTCTATATCAGCAATTCGCCATAACCGTGGCTGTATCTGTCTGTTTTTCTTCCGTTAATGCTTTGACTCTCTCACCGGCACTAGCTTCTATTTTGTTACGCAAACCCAAATTACCCGGCGGGCTATTAGGGCGTTTCTTCAAATCATTTAATACCGCGTTCGATCGTGGTTCTACTAATTACATGAAGGTCACCAATATTGTTGCTAGGAAGATCACCCGCAGCATGCTTTTTATTGGACTCTCCATTATTCTCATTATCGTGGCTAGCCGCTTTGTCCCAGGCGGGTTTATTCCTGAAGAAGACCAAGGTTATTTATTTGTTAATATCCAATTGCCCGATGCAGCTTCTATTCAACGCACAAGGGAAATAATGAGTGAAATTGAGCAGCTTCTTTCAACGGTTGAGGAGATTGAAAGTGTGTCGGGGGCATCTGGCTTTAACCTATTATCTGGAAGTATGTCAACCAACGCAGGGGTTGTGTTTATTACACTAAAAAAATGGGATGACCGCAGCCTTAAAGCCAATGACGTTGCCAGAAAATTAAACTATATGTTTCATCAGACCATTAAAGAAGCCCAAGTGTTTGCCTTTGGTCCTCCAGCTATTCCCGGCCTGGGCAGTGGCTCAGGTTTCTCCCTAATGCTTCAAGATAAATTAGGTAAATCCCCTCAGTACCTGGCAGAAGAGGCTAGTAAATTTATTACAGAAGCCCAGAAAAGACCAGAAATAGCCAATATTTTCACAACGTTTAGAGCTAATGTTCCCCAAAGGCGCTTGAACATTAATCGTGATAAGGCACTAAAAGCCGGTGTTCAGCTCAACGACCTTTACACCACAATCAGTGCTTTCTTGGGAGGAGCTTACATCAATGATTTTAACCGCTTTGGTCGTTTATACAAAGCCTATTTGCAAGCTGCCCCTGAATTTCGCCAGGATGGTGAGCAACTCAATATGTTTTTTGTTAAGAATAAAGATGGCGAAAGCGTCCCTCTATCCTCTTTTGTATCAGTTGAAAAAAGTTATGGAGCTGATTTCACCAACCGCTTTAATCTCTACCGATCAGTTGAGCTAACTGGTTCACCGGCGCCTGGTTACTCATCGGCTCAGGCTCTTGATGCTTTAGAAGCTGTTGCTGAGGATATTTTACCTCCGGGCATGGGGTATGAGTGGGCAAATATGTCGTACCAAGAAAAAAAAGCAAGTGGTTCGGGGTCCATGGTATTTGTGTTTGCATTGATATTTGTGTTCTTAATTTTGGCAGCGCAATATGAAAGCTGGTCATTACCTTTCAGTATTTTGTTAGGAACCCCTTTTGCTGTGCTTGGAGCCATGTTATTCATTATGATAGCCCGCTTCTTCAGCCCCAGCTTTGAAAATAATGTTTTTATGCAAATTTCATTGGTGATGTTAATAGCCATGGCGGCTAAAAACGCCATTTTGATTGTTGAATTTGCCAAAATAAAATTTGATGAAGGCATGAGCCTGTTCGATGCAGCCATCGAATCAGCAAGACTGCGCTTCCGCCCAATATTGATGACAGCCTTCTCTTTTATATTAGGCGTTTTACCCCTTGTAACTGCCTCCGGGGCTGGTGCAGAGGCTCGAAAAGTGATGGGTATGGCCCTTTTGGGGGGTATGACTATTGCCACCATACTAGGGGTAGTAATGTATCCAATGCTTTTTGTCTTTATTGGAAAGATTGCCAGGTACGAGGAAAAAAGAGCCATAGCTAACCAAAAGAAAGAAGAGGAATGAAACAAATTAAATTCATAATAATAGTTGCCTTTGCGGCAGTTCTACTTGGCAGCTGCCGAATGGGGAAAAATTACGCACGTCCGGCAATCGAAACACCAGAAAGCTTTATGTTTTCTGGTGCCGACACCACCTTCAACGCATCGTTAGGGTGGTGGGATTTATTTGATGACACTGTTCTTGATACTTTAATCAGAAAAGCTCTTGAGAACAATAAAGATCTGTTAGCTACCGCTCAAAATGTTGAAGCTGCTCGTCTCCAGATGGCCATTCAAAAAGCTGAACTATGGCCTCAATTGAACTACTCGGCCTCTGCCGGCAGAGGGAATTTTCAAGCCCTGAAACTCCCGGAACCCACCAACGCGTTTAGCGTGATGGGCCAGGCCAGTTGGGAAATTGATTTCTGGGGAAAAATCAGACGAATGAATGAAGCGGCAAAGGCACAGTATCTGGCCTCTGAATACGGATTAAACGCCTTACGGTTGTCACTAATAACCACTGTTGCCTCTACCTATTTTCAGGTGATAGAGTTTAAGACCAAAACCTTGATCGCTGAGCAAACCTATGCAATTAGAGATAGCTCATATCTTCTTTTAGAAGAACGTTTTGAAGCCGGAATAATTCCTGCTATCGATGTGAATCATTCTAAAATTCAAAAAGCGATAGCGGCAACGGCCATCCCAACATACAGACGTTTAGCAATCCAGTCAGAAAACTTACTAAGTGTATTGATCGGTGAAAACCCCAAGAGTTATCAATTAGATTCACACATTTTAGATAACTGCCTTAATATCCCAGATATTCCTGCAGGAATACCCTCTGAGATTCTCAACAGGCGTCCTGACATTTTAACGGCAGAGCAGCAATTAAGAGCGCAAAATGCGTTGGCTGGCGCAGCTCAGGCTGCGCGCTTGCCAGCTTTAAATTTAACCGGTATGCTGGGACTGGCCAGTGATGACCTGAGCACACTAACCTCTGGCGATCCTGCCTGGAATGTTAGTGGCAGTTTGTTAGGCCCTATTTTCAACTGGGGAAAAAATGCGAAACGGGCCAAAGCCGAAAAAGCCCGAACAGAAGCGGCTGTGTATTCGTATGAAAATACCGTTCTTAATGCGTTTAGAGAGGTTGAAGATGCTCTTATCACTATTGAAACACTCAAAGAGGAGGAGGCTGCAATCAAAGAACACGTTGAAGCAGCTGTTGAGGCCGCTAAACTCTCAGCCGAAAGGTACGACAAAGGAATTGCCAGCTACATTGAGTTTCTCGAAAGTCAGCGGCAGGCTTTCGATGCACAAATGCTTCAAACCGGCAATAAACAAGATTTACTGGAAGCCTACATCAAACTCTACCAGGCACTGGGCGGCGGCTGGCAGTAAACTAATAGTGCTTCTTACAACAAAACGGCGCCTCAAAAGTGGGCGCCGTTTGTTGTTTATGTCTTGTTACTTACTTTAAACTATTTCACCAATTTAGTGAGGAATTTCCGAACAGCTTCAACCGACTCTAATTTATAGTTTGCACTTGTTCGCTGAATCCCAACTTTAACAGTAATAGCCTCTTGCGGTAACTCCTTAAACATATACTCATCCGTCCAGTCATCCCCCATGGCCATGATATAGTCATATTTTTCGTTGTGAATAAACTGGTTAGCAGCAATGCCTTTATTGATACCTCCGCTTTTAACTTCGATTACTTTACTGCCCTCCATGATCTCCAGATTCAAATTACCAACTAAATCAAGCAGCTCATCCTTCAACTCATTAGCACGTATTAAACTTTGCTCTGGCTCTGCTTTGCGATAATGCCATACCAGCGAATAATTCTTTTCCTCAATGAACGAACCGGGTGTTCGATCGACAAAACGCTCTAATACAGGACGAATTACCGGCATCCAATCGTTATTAACTTTCGTCAGGGCCTGCCAGTCCTCACCACACTTGCGAAGCCAAACACCATGCTCACAAATCAGGTTAATAGGCACATCGGCAAACCACTTTTCTAAAGTGGCCCGATCCCGTCCGCTAATTATTGTAACCGTATTGTCCTTATCATCAATCAGGCGATTCAAAATACCATAGAGCTCCTTGTTAGGCGTTGCTTCCTGCGGATTCTTATGGAAAGCTGTAAGGGTTCCATCGTAGTCAAGAAAAATAGCACGCTTCTTAGCCTGACGATAACGCTTATTAATATCCTCAAATACAGCGCCCATAATCTTCTTGGCTAAAAACTCTTTCTGAATGCGCTTAACATTCTCTAAAGCCTCAACAAATTCGCCAGCCCATTTGAAAACCGAATAACGCTGAAGACGTTCCTGCAGGTAACTCATCCGCTCTTTTTGTTCGTGCAGCGGCATGGTAAGCGCGCGATGTAAGGCTTCAGCAATTTCATCCTCATTAATCGGATTAATAATTATTGCCTCTCCCATTTCTTTGGCCACACCAGCCATTTCACTCAATACGATAACCCCTGTTTTGTTGCCTCTTGAAGCAACATACTCTTTGGCTACCAGGTTCATACCATCACGAAGCGGCGTGATTAAAGCTACATCAGACATGTTGTACAACTCAACCAGATTTTCAAAAGGCATCGCCCTGTAGAAATACCAAACGGGTGTGTAGTTGATGTTGCCATACGTTCCATTAATATTACCAACCAGCTCATCCACCTCTTTCTTAAGCATCATGTACTCTTCAACCTTCCCTCTACTTGGCACGGCCAACATCACCAGTGTGACCTTACCATGAAATTCGGGATATTTCTCGAGGAATTTTCTGAAAGCCTTCAGGCGCTGCGGAATCCCTTTAGTATAGTCGAGTCGGTCGATGGATAGAACCAAACGCCTGTCGGGCGAAGTCATAAAGTATTTCTCCAGCTCTTTATGCAGGTCTGAACGCTCCTGAATTGATTTATGCATAACGGCTGCAGACGTCTCCTTAAATTTATTATAGTCAATTCCCATTGGGAAGGAATCAGCCTTAATGATACGCTCCTCTGCATGAATCTTGTTAAAAGCAATCTCATAGCCATACAAACGACGGACCGAACTTAAAAAGTGTCGCTCATAGTCGTATATATGAAAGCCTAAGAGGTCAGCTCCCAACATTCCCTTCAGCAGCTCCATGCGCCAGGGTAAAATACGAAACACCTCGTAGGATGGAAATGGAATGTGCAAAAAGAAACCAACGGTAACATTGGGCTTAATGGACTTGATCATTTCCGGAACGAGCAGCAGTTGATAGTCATGCACCCACACCGTATCGCCATCCTCTGCCACTTCCAAAACTTTATCTGCAAAACGCTGATTAACCTTCTTATAGGTCTCCCAGTTAACGGGTGAATAATCAACATATTGGGTGAAATAGTGAAATAGTGGCCAGATGGTTTTATTGCTAAATCCCTCATAGTATTCAAGAATTTCTTGCTCACTAAGTGGAACAGTCACACAGCTCTTTTCTAACAGTAACTTATCAATAGCCGTTTCCTCGTCTGCTGATAAGGTATCTGAATTAACACCTGACCAACCAATCCATTTGCCCCCATACTCAGTATAAACAGACTTCAGGCCGGTGGCTAATCCCCCGACACTTTCAATCAAGTCATATCCTTTTTCCTCTTTAACTAAGCTATATGGCAACCTGTTGGCCACAATGTGTAATTTTGACATAGGCATATATTTTGATTTTTACGTTTGACCATATTTGCAGACCGTATATGAATATAGCAGGATAACCGGTCTGCCCTCTAACACAGGCTTCTGTATTAGTCGAATAAATGATTTATTAAAAGAAAACTGCAAATAGTAGTATTATTAAAAAAATACCTTTTTTTTTGCAGTTCAAAGCAAATATACATTTTTATAAATTATATCAAAGTTTGCTGAGAAGAAGTTCAAAGAAAAAACAAGCATAAGTTGGATTGCATATGAAGAACCTTGATTACGGTATCATTGGAAATTGTAGAAGTGCTGCTCTGGTTTCGAAAACCGGTTCGGTCGATTGGTTATGCCTGCCACACTTCGCGGCTCCTTCAACCTTTGCAAAACTGCTGGACGAAAATAAAGGTGGTTTTTTTAGTGTCGTGCCTAATGAAGCGTATGAAACAGAACAGTTTTACATTCCCCGCACAAATATCCTGGTAACCAAATACACTTGTCAGTCAGGTGTTTTTGAGCTACACGATTTTATGCCGCGCTACCGTAACGAACACGGTGTTTATTACACGCCGCCCGATATTGTTCGATTTATTAAACACATTTCAGGTTCGGTAGATGTAGTGGTTAACTTTGAACCTCAACTGGTTTATGCGCAATCGAAAACTGCGGTTGACGTTGAAGACGAGTATATAAAGGCCTACACAACCGAAGGAGAATATGACTCCATTTATCTCTATTCTTCCTTTGATAAAACAAGCATAAAAGAGAAGTTACCTGTTACAATCAAGCAGAACGAGTACCTATTGCTTAGCTACAATCAAAAGCTATTAAAGCAATCAACCGATCGCTCGTATCTGAAGCATCAAAGAACTAAGGTATACTGGCTCAACTGGTCGGACAAAACCACCAGCTTTAAAAAATATGAAGAGGAGATCAACCGAAGTGCTTTAACGCTGAAACTGCTCAACTATCAAAAGTCGGGTGCCATTTTAGCAGCAATTACAACTTCGCTCCCCGAAACAATTGGAGAGGTGCGCAACTGGGATTACCGTTTCTGCTGGATTAGAGACGCATCCATGGTGGTTAAAATCATGTCGGAACTGGGACATGAGCGCATTGCCGAACGTTACCTCAATTTCATCATCAGCCTGATGCCCGAAAAAGGTCAAAAGATGCAAATCATGTACGGCATCCATGGTGAAAAGGAGCTGCACGAGATGGAATTGAACCATCTGGAAGGCTATGAAGGCAGTCAGCCTGTTCGAATTGGCAACGCCGCCTATGTTCAGAAACAAAATGACATTTATGGCATTTTGATGGATGTGATGCTGCAATATTTCGAGCGTTTTCGTTCAACACTTGGTAATAGTGAGGATTTGTGGACCATTGTTCGCAACACGGTTAAGGTAGTGGATGAAAACTGGCAACAACCCGATAAGGGCATTTGGGAAATAAGAAGCGAAGGCAAGCACTTCACATTCAGTAAAGTATTGTGCTGGGTAGCCATTGACAGGGCGCGTAAGATTGCGCAACTTTTAAAGCGTGATACATATGCCAAAAGATGGAAACAGCTGGAAGAAAAAATTGCGGCCGACATACACGCAAATGCCTGGTCGGAACAAAAGCACACATTCACCCAATCGTATGGCTCAAATGATTTAGATGCTGCCGTCCTGCTCATGGAATCCTATGGTTTTATCAGTGCCGATGATCAACGCTACAAAAAAACAGTTTTGGCTATTCAGAAAGAGCTGGAGCATGACGGGTTAATGTACCGCTATAAAAACGAAGATGATTTTGGCGAGCCTCAATCAGCCTTCACCATCTGCTCCTTCTGGTTAATTAACAGCCTCTATAAAATTGGACTTAAGAATGAAGCCAAGCGCAAGTTTGATGCCTTACTGGCGTGCTCAAATCACCTGGGACTGTTTAGTGAGGACCTTGATTTCAAAACACGTCGCCTTTTGGGGAACTTCCCTCAAGCCTATTCGCATTTAGCAATCATCGAAACGGCCATTACACTGTCAGGCGCCCAAATTTCTAAAGAAGCCCAAATAATGAAGTCCATTCATTTATAATGAAAAGCACTCTGTATAATAAGAAAGCCGGCTAATTGCCGGCTTTCTTATTATGTTATCTATCAGAGAACTTCGAGCGCTCTCTTGGCATAAACTACTCTGCACTTGCAGGTACCTGACCACGCATGCTCATAATATCTCTGTCAAACATGTATAAGTTGTGGTCTCCTAAAAGTCTAAGCTTATCATTAATGGCAGAAACAGATGCCTCTTCCTCAATCTGCTCATTTACAAACCATTGAATCCAGTTGTGTGTCGTAAAATCCTTTTCTTCCAAACACACCCCAACAATCCCGTTAATTAACTCTGTCACATACTGCTCGTGCTCGTATACCTTTTCAAAAACAACTTTGATATCCTTATATTCGGCCGGTGGCTGCTCAACCGAAGGAATTATTGCCTTTCCTCCCCGCTCATTCACATACTTAATAAATTTCATCATGTGTAAGCGCTCCTCTTCGGCCTGCGCATATAACCATTTGGCTGTGCCTTCATACCCATTGGTATCAGCCCAAACGGCCATAGCCAGATATAAATTAGACGAATAAGCTTCCTTTTCAATCTGATTAATCAGAATTTCCTCTACTTTTTTCTTAAGCATAACAGTTAAAAATTAAGATTTTCATTAACAAATATACACTTATTAAACCATCCAGATTACAGGCTGTTTAGCGCTATACTTATTTATACTCATTCCATACAATTTTATCCAGCTATTTGGAAGTTGAGCAAAAATCAGCATTTTTGCGTTTCGGAATTAAAGGTCTTCTAATGTTTTTTAGAACATTTTGACTCTTAATTTTTTATAAATGAAATCTTTATTCCATTATGATTAAAAAAGTATTAGTTGCTAACCGAGGCGAAATTGCGGTCCGTGTCATGCGATCGTGTCGCGAAATGGGCATTCGATCGGTGGCCATTTTCTCAGAGGCTGACAGAACGGCAATGCACGTAAGATATGCCGATGAAGCCTATTGCGTTGGCCCGGCTGCGTCAACCGAAAGTTATCTTAATATTAAAAAGATACTGGAGGTAGCTCAAACATGTAAAGCCGATGCCATTCATCCTGGTTATGGTTTCTTGTCTGAAAACGCACATTTTGCAGAAGAAGTTGCTAAATCAGGCATCATTTTTATTGGTCCATCGGTCCATGCTATCAACACCATGGGCGATAAACTCACCGCCCGGCAGTTAATGATCGACGCGGGCGTACCCGTTGTACCTGGCACCAAAGAGAATATTAACGATCCTCAAAAGCTTAAAAAAATAGCTGACGAAATTGGCTATCCGGTAATGCTAAAAGCCAGTGCCGGAGGAGGTGGAAAAGGGATGCGCCTGGTACGCGACGAAAAAGATTTGGTCAACGCATTCGAGATGGCCAAATCGGAAGCTCGTTCAGCCTTTGGTGATGATGCCGTTTATATTGAAAAATACATTGAATCGCCGCACCACATAGAGTTTCAGATAATGGCCGACCAACATGGCAATTATGTACACCTCTTTGAGCGCGAGTGCTCGGTGCAACGGCGCCACCAAAAAGTAGTGGAAGAAACCCCTTCTCCACTGATGACGCCCGAACTGCGCAACAGAATGGGCGAACAGGCCATTGCTGCGGCCAAATCGGTCGATTATGTGGGTGCCGGTACGGTTGAGTTTCTGGTCGATAACCAACTCAACTTCTACTTTTTAGAAATGAATACCCGGCTGCAGGTGGAACACCCCATAACAGAGCGTACAACAGGGGTTGACCTGGTTAAGGCTCAAATTAACGTGGCCAATGGCCTGCCGCTTGAATTTAAGCAAGAAGATTTGCAACAGCATGGCCATGCCATTGAATGTCGTATTTACGCCGAAGATCATAAAAACAACTTTATGCCCTGCCCAGGGGTGATTAAAAATATTACCGAACCAATGGGGCTTGGCATGCGCACCGATGGCTATGTCTATGAAGGCTATGAAATCCCGTTCCATTACGATCCAATGATATCCAAGCTCATATCGTGGGCCCCCACCCGAAAAGAGGCCATTGACAGGATGAAACGTGCCCTGTACGAATACAAAATCACCGGTGTAAAAACCTCCATCCCTTTTGTGGCCCGTATTATGGAAGCCAAAGACTTTGTGGAAGGCAACTACGATACCCATTTCATTGAAAATAACATGGACTTTTTGATGACGGAAGAAGACGACTGCACCGACTACTGCGAAGACATCGCCCTGTTTGTTGCCTTTCTGGACTACACTCAAAAACTTAAAGATGCAGCAGACAAAACAAATGTTGCAACGCCCAACCAATCGGCCTGGAAAGAGTATGCCCGCCGTAAAAACATTTTACGATTATAAAATAAGCGACTATGCCAATAGAATTAAAAATAGATACTCGCCGTGCCAGAATTAAAATTCTTGAGCAGGATGGCTCCAAATACAAAGTGGATATTGACGGACGTGTTTACGATCTGGACCTGATAAAAGTTGAATCCGATACTTATTCTATTCTACTCAATGGCCAGTCCATAAACATGGAAATGATTGAAGGAGATAGCCTGAATGAGTACAAGGTGAACACCATCAACAGCTACTATGAAATTGAAGTTATTGATGCGGCTACACGTTACCGCAATGCTTCTAAATCATCACTCGATGAAGCAGGCACTACCATCTCCACCCCTATGCCAGGTAAAATTGTAAAAATACCAGTAAAGGAGGGCGATACCGTTGAAAAAGGCCAGACAGTGATCATTGTGTCGGCCATGAAAATGGAAAGCGAATACAAAAGTGCCATCGATGGTGTGGTAAAGCACATATACGTTACCGAAGGTGATGCGGTGGAAGGCAACCAGCCATTAATAGAAATTGAATAACCAATTAGTTAAAAGCAATGCAAAGTTTAAAAGATAAATATAAGAAATTCGAAGAGCTTAACCGCGAAGCAGAAGCCGGTGGCGGTAAGGCGCGCGTAGAAAAGCAGCATCAGGGTGGCAAACTAACTGCCCGTGAGCGCATCGAAGTATTTTTAGATGCCGGTACTTTTGTTGAACTGGATAAGCTGGTGAAACACCAATGTAATAATTTCGGCATGGAAAAAACACATTTTCCGGGCGATGGGTTTATTACCGGCTACGGTAAAGTAGATGGGCGCCTGGTCTATGTTTTTGCACAGGACTTCACCGTATTTGGGGGATCACTAAGCCGCACCAATGCCGATAAAATCATTAAGATTTCCAATCTGGCCTTGAAAATGGGAGCGCCCCTAATTGGACTTAACGATTCCGGCGGAGCACGCATCCAGGAAGGAGTGCAGAGTTTAGCCGGTTATGGCGATATATTCTATTTAAATGTGAAAGCATCAGGTGTTATTCCTCAAATTTCCGCCATTATGGGACCTTGTGCCGGAGGTGCTGTCTACTCTCCTGCCCTTACCGATTTTATTTTTATGGTGAAGGATACCAGCTATATGTTTGTGACCGGCCCCGAGGTGATTAAAACCGTCACCCACGAGGAGGTCACCAAAGAAGAGCTGGGTGGAGCCAATACACATAATGCTAAAAGTGGTGTGGCACATTTTATGGGCGATAATGATGAACATACGCTCATGATGATACGTGAACTTCTGAGCTTTATTCCATCCAATAACATGGAAGATCCGCCGGTTTTACCAACAACAGACGACATACGCCGCGAAAGTGCTGAGTTACAGGATCTGATACCTGCCGATCCGAATAAACCTTACGACATGCACGATTTGATTGGTAAGGTAGTTGACAACCAGCATTTTTTTGAGGTAATGCCTCATTATGCGCAAAATATTATAACGGGATTTGGGCGGATGGCCGGACGCACTGTAGGGATAGTTGCCAACCAACCGAACTATCTGGCTGGTGTGCTCGACATCGATTCATCAACCAAAGGGGCCCGCTTTGTGCGTTTTTGTGATGCCTTTAATATACCCATTGTCACCTTTGTGGATGTACCCGGCTTTTTACCCGGAACCGTTCAGGAATATGGCGGCATCATTAAACATGGAGCTAAACTACTATATGCCTATGCCGAAGCCACTGTGCCAAAAATAACCATTATCACCCGCAAAGCTTATGGTGGTGCCTACGACGTAATGGCCTCCAAGCACCTGATGGCCGACATTAACTTTGCCTACCCAACAGCAGAAATTGCAGTTATGGGCCCTGAAGGAGCAGTAAATATCATCTTTAGAGGCGAAAATGATGACAAGGCCAAAGCCGACCGTGTTGATGATTACCGGGAGAATTTTGCCAACCCATACAGAGCTGCTGAATTTGGTTATATAGATGAAATCATCATGCCTAAAGAAACGCGCTTCAAGCTTATACAGGCACTTGAAATGACACAAAACAAGAGTGAAGCAGCGCCTTTGAAAAAACATGGAAATATGCCCCTATAAGAATTGTCCGTTGTTTTGAAAAATGCAGAAACTGTCCGTTAATAAAACGGGCAGTTTTTTTGCGTATTTTTCACTTTACGCTGATGAAGATTCGGCTTTCAGCAATTGTGACTACAAAACAATAAAAGCCATATAAGTCCATAAGTATCCTTTCAATGCTTCTCGTAGCTCTGCCTTTGCATTGCCCTCCCACCATAGTACCTTCATATTAGCCAACTTGTTTTGTTTAACTACATATTCAGTATTGAAAGTAAGGCCACTTCAGTTTTTCTCCTATCTTTACAAAAAACGCTACAGAATATGCATACAAAGTCCTTATCCAACTACCTGATTGAAAAAGCTTCGGGTGAAAAGGTCTATTTTGAAGGTCAGAAACTGGTTGATTCACTGATCCGCTCGGGAGCCAGTCAAGAGTTGGCTAATCAGATCCTGCAAGCTATCAGTTTGGAGTTGCACGATGGCATGCAGACCAGCGAAATTTATCAAAAAGCGTATCATATATTAAAAAAGCAGGAACGCAAAACAGCGGCCAACTACCGCCTTAAGCAAGCCGTTTTTCAGCTGGGCCCTTCAGGCTATCCTTTTGAATACTTTGTAGGCGAACTATTCAAGGCACGTGGCTTTAAGGTAGAAGTTGGTAAACTGGTAAACGGCTACAGCGTGCGACATGAGATTGACGTGATCGCCACCAATTCCCATAAGCATATATTTGTAGAGTGTAAGTTCCATAACTACCAAGGCACCAAAACCAATGTCATAGTGCCCATGTATATTCGTTCACGGTTTAACGACCTCAACCGGGCACGTCAGTTCGACGACCAGCTGAAGGAGACCAATACACAAGGATGGATCATTACCAATACGCGTTTTACCGAAGATGCCATCAAATTTGGTCGCGATTACGGCTTAACCCTGCTCGGATGGGACTACCCGGCCAAAGGCAACCTGAAGGATTGGATTGAACTGGAAAACCTCCATCCGATTACTTGCCTTTCATCCATTACGCAAAAGGAGAAAAAAGCATTGCTTGATAAAGGGGTGGTGATGTGTAACGACCTGTATAAAAAGATTATGACCCGTGACACTCTGCCCCTAAAACCGCGCAACCTAAGAGCGTGTAAAAGGGAATTAAAGGATTTCATCGAAGAGTAAAGAAGGTATCCGCAGCGTCTGCTCTTAACCTTAAACCAGATTGAGCACATAAGTGTGCTCATTGGCAGCCGCCTGGAAGCCCATGTTCTGCAAATAGTTCTGATGATCACTATTTTTGGTGTTACTCACCAGCTGTTTAATACCTTTATCAATTAATGCCTCGTGGTATTTTTCAAGCAAGAATTTACCGGTTTTATAGTCGCGGTAAGGCGGTGTTACATAGTCTAAAAGCACCTCTGACACCCCATTTTGGGGCGGTGTACTAATAAACACACCGGCTACATTCATATCGCGCAAGGCCATTAGAATATTACAGCCTTCAATCGCCTCTTCTCTAAATGCCGGGAAAAAGCGTTGAATGTCCTTGGCATGCCTCCTGAGAAATAAACTCACAAACTCCTCTTTGGCGGTCATCCAGATACCATCAAACATTTCCTTTTTAAACAGCAAAGCACGCAGGTAATAGATGTTAAAGAAACAAATGAGCAGATTCATGATGCCCACCGGCAATGCATCAATATAAAACCCATAGAAGGAAAACAGTGCAGAGCCTATCAGGTTAAAAACCCTAAGCTTAACAATGGAAGAAAGGCTAAGTGATATTAGTACGACTGTGGAAGCTCCATAGCCAATCCACTCAATTAATGGCAGATCCAGAATTACAGTTGACATAACAAGGTTTAGTTAGTTAGAACTTGCTAAATAAGCAATATTACTTTAAACCTGCAAAA
Source organism: Carboxylicivirga taeanensis (assembly GCF_051851475.1). Lineage (NCBI taxonomy): Bacteria > Pseudomonadati > Bacteroidota > Bacteroidia > Marinilabiliales > Marinilabiliaceae > Carboxylicivirga > Carboxylicivirga taeanensis. The sequence goes on from NZ_JBPUSJ010000011.1 coordinate 88,495, forward strand.
TAATATCAGACGTGAGCAACGTTAGGTAGTTCGCTCCAGTGATCGCAAAAACAAAAAGATGCTTGAGCCTGTAAGAACCATAAAAATGACGCCAATAATTATAAAAGCCTGACTTAAAGATAAGCGGTCGGTCATATAACCAAAAAGTGGGGCCAATATCGAAAAATTAGCTCGTATGATTAAACTGCGAATAGAAAGTACCGTCGCTCTCCTATCAGAAGAGGTAATGCGGTTGATATAATCTTTCAGCACCGGCGTGGCTATACCTCTTGAAAAATAAAAAAACACCATAACCGGTAGCACATAAATGGAATGCAAAAGCCCGGCCGCTATAAACGCTCCAGTTATAACCAAAGTAGTACCCCAAACCGTTGATTTGGGCCTCAGTTTCTGTTCTATTTTATAGGCAAATAGAGTTGTCATTCCCACCACCAGGTTTAAAACAGTACTGGTGGTACCAATATGCAGCTCTCTAAACCCTATTTCTTTGAGATAAAGAGGGTACACCCAGGCCATGGTAAGCGTAGCCGAGCCAATGATAGAGGAATAGATGATGTTGTATCGCAGGCTGCGATTTGTAACCATGGCATACTTTACCACATTGAAAATATCGCTCCAGGTGGCCTTTTGTGTGCGGGTATAAAGCTGCGGCTCGACCAGCATAAAGGCGGCCGGCACCGCAATAAAAGCAATACCCGTCTGAAAAAAGAAGGGTGTTCGCAAGCTAATTTCTGCCAATGCGCCTCCCAAAAAGCCAGCAATAGCTTCGCTAAAATTACCTACCGAAAAATTTCGCCCTTCGTATTTCAGGTACTTCTGCTCTCTGCCATCAGCTTTCAGACTATCGTATAACAGAGCCGAGTCGGCACCACTGATAAAGCTTTGGCCAATCCCCAAAATGAGTTCTGCTGCCAAAAATGCATAAAACCCGGAAGTGAATGAATAAATGGCAAAGCCCAAGGTTCCCATAATGCTGCCAATTATCAGAGTACGCCTTCGCCCCAGCACATCGGCCGCATAACCTGATGGAATTTCAAATATAACAATAGCGATGCTGTAGATGGCTTTGAGCTGAAATGACTCCTCCACGGTAAAGCCTAAATCCTGAAAAAACAGCATCATAATGGGCATCGTGAGCATGAACCACTTGGCTATTTTTATCAGATAAAGCTTTGTTATATTGCCTGCATACATGGTAAACTATTTCTTATATTCTGATGGCCTGTTGCTGCCACTACTTAACTCATTAATTATAGACTATGATTTAACACTATTTTGATAGTGTTTTTCTGAATAAATCATCAAAAAGATAGCCAGCATCAATAATACAATACCTACCCCATAAGTGAAGCTAAAGCCATACCACTCGTACAATTGAATACCAATTATTGGCGCAAACAAGGCTCTTAACCCGGTTAAAAATAGATGAACAGACTGGTAATCGGCCGCTTCATGCGACTGACAAAAATAGCTACTGCCAATCCCCCACAGAATGGGCATGCTGCCGGTAAATACGCCGTTAAAAAACAAAGCTACCAGAAACAGGTAGTATATTTTATAATAGCCCAACTCAAAATAATAAGGATAGTACTGGGTTAGAGCCGTAAAAGTTATAAAGAGCATTAGTGAACCAAACGTCAGAATGGCAAAACGACGGGGATCTCGATTGCCAATTAGTTTTCCGAAAAGTGGTAGCAGAATTATGGCTATCAGATTGAATATAATATTGTAAAGGGCAACCGTTGGATAGTTCACATCTAAAGCCTCCTTGTAGAAAATGGTGACCACAGCATGGGTACTCATCCAGGCAAAACCATAAATAATAAAACCAATCTCCATGTGCCGGAAAGGCTTATTCAATCGGAGAATTTCCATGATGCGCTTAAACGAACCTCCAACAGCATGCCAAATGGGTTTAGTGATGACTTCTGACTTTTGAATAAAGTCAATCTTTGTGAGCTGATAAACTGAAATAACTCCCAGAATACCAACTACCGGGTAAAACAGTTTATACGAATTAGCATTAAAGTGCAAGAGTTCGCCCACTAAAAACGTAGATAGCAACACGCATACCTTATTAATGGTGGTGGCGTAACCAAATAGCTTCCCGAACAATTGATGACGGTAATTTCCTTTGAGGTATTGATTAATTGACGGGACCACTGCAATTTTTGAGGTATGAAAAAGCAGGAAAACCGTCAGAAAAATCAAATGATAAACTTCTGGCAGCCCGTTTTCCCCTGTTATGTTGGGGAAAAATACAAAGCCAACCAATGGCAGGCGAGTAATAATTCCTGTTATGCGTAAAAACCGCTTTCTGTTGGCAAAACGTCGCATTACTTCATTGGCAACCATAGCAAACAAAAACACGACCATGCTAAACTGAAACAGGAAAGCCAACTGTACATTAGATCCCTTTAGGGATTTAATAAAAATAAACTCATTAAGAATCAACGCTCCGCTGGCAATGCCATCGATACTGCTGTAAAATAAATGCAAACGGAATGTGCGTGCTTCCTGTGTGTTGAGCTTACTGAAAATATTCATAGCGCGCAAAGTTAAGCTTTTTAAAGAAAAGTTGCCCGCATCCATTTACTAAGAAGAAATTCATGCGACGCTACCCAACCTGCTTGGCGTATTGTATTCCCCTGGAAACAAAAAGCTTATGCACCCGTCATGCATTTTAATGGCTTAACTCAACCACCAAAAAATCATTTGCCGGCACTTGCAGTGACAATCCCTCACGAATGAGCCTTTCACTTCCAATGGCTGCTTCGCAATGTCCTTTCAGGGAGTGAAGCTCTAATTTTGAGGGCCGCAGTATTTGCATTAACTCAAGGGCATGTGCGGGTACTTTAACCATAATTTTGGAGTCTGCATTGGAAAAATTGCAAACGATGAGTAAGCGCTGCTCACTGCTGTAACGCAAAAATGCATACACCACATCCGAGCTTAAATAAGGATTGTCTTTATTGTGCCACATAACATCGTAAAAGCGCCCCTGGCTGATCGCGGGCTGCTGGCACAAAAGGTTGATAGCGATATAGGCTTCCCTCAAAGAGCGCTGTTCATCTGAGAGACCTGCTCCATCGAAGCGTCCTTCGTTCATCCATTTCTGATGCTCGGGCAAGTGCCAGTAGTCGAAAATAGTCGTTCGCCCGTCATCACCACTAAAACCGCAAGGCCCTTCGCCCTGCTCTCCTACCTCTTGCCCATTGTAAAGCATTAATGGTCCCTGGTGTAAAAATGCGCAAACAGCCATGGCCGGAATGGCCATTTCAGGCTGTCCGGCAATAAAACGAGAGGCCAGTCGCTGTTCATCATGGTTTTCCATAAACCGAAGCATGTAAGGATCCATTCCTTGCAAAGCCAGCCAACAATGAGAGATATCACTGGCTGGCTGTGCCCCTTTTAGAACGCCAATTAAGGTATCGTAGAGCCCCACTTTATCGTACAAGAAGTCAAAATGCCCCTGAAAAACATAGGATTGATAAAGAGATGGATCATACACCTCTGCAATAAAAACTAAATGAGGAAAGGCCGTTTTAAGTTCAGGTATCACCCACTCCCAAAACTGCACCGGCACCATTTCAGCCATATCACAACGAAAACCATCTACGCCTTTAGCAGCCCAATAGAGCAAGACCTGCTTCATCTTCAACCAAGTATCGGGAGGTGGTGTAAAACCGTTTGGTTGTCCTCCTTTGTAATCAACTCCATAATTGAGTTTTACAGTTTCGTACCAATCGTTGATACCTGGACGAGATGTAAACGAATCATTACCTGTTACTTTGGCCGGATATTCATCATACTCCCAACCAGGAAACTTTTCCAGAAGCTCCGTTGGCAATTGGAGTTTTTCGTTGGGCAGGTAATAAAAATTGTTGGCACATGAAAAGCTCACCGACGAATCGTCTGTTGCTCCAAAATCAACCACTCTTGGAGGTTTGCTATCTGAAGCATAGTCCCGGGCAAGATGATTCGGCACAAAATCGATAATCACTTTCAGACCTGATTCGTGCACTCGTGCTATTAAGCTCTCAAACTCCTCCATCCGTTTGGCAACATTTTCAGCCAAATCGGCACTCACGTCATAATAATCCTTAATAGCATATGGCGAACCGGCTTTTCCCTTAATTATCAGAGGATTTCCATTTTCTATTCCAAGATCCGGATACCCTTCAGTTTGCCCATGCTCAATAACTCCGGTCAGCCATAAATGGCTTATTCCCATTTGATGCAGTGCCTGAAGCGCGCGCTCATTAATCGCATTGAATTTACCACAACCATTCTCTCTTCGGCTGCCATTCACCTTCATTTGCCGTTGCAAGTTCCCAAACAAACGTGGCAGAAGCTGATAGATTATTATCTTTTTCTTACTTTCAATTTTTTCCTTCATGGCAACCTATCTTCTTAATAATCATTAAGATGTTAATTCTTCAACCTTTGTCTGCATTAGTAAATTTGCTTTGGCGGCGTATGTTTTAATACTAAAGCCGTTCGACTTGGCAGGTATAAATGCAGGCGATGTCTGCTCGACATTTGTGCCTCAGGTCGGGTATAGTAATCAATGCTGTCATCAACACGGCTGAACCCTCCAAAATCGGCAGCATCAGAATTAAGTATTACATTGTACTTACCTGCTGGTGTTGAGATGCCATAAAAGGTAAACGACTTTAGCGGATTGAGGTTAAATACAAAAAGCAGTTGTTTGCGCTTGATGGCCAACACCTGGTCGTGCTCGTTAGCTTCCAGGCACTCGCTACCAGAGTCATTCAAAAACTGCTCGCTTTGTTGCAGGCTAATCATGGCCATATCAAAGGCATTTAGTTGCTCATAGCGCAGCTCCGGGTTATCCAGCAAACTCCATTGCCGTCTGGCATATTGATAGGACCAATTATTACCCGCCCTGGGAAAATCAATCCATTCGGGATGACCAAATTCGTTGCCCATAAAATTGAGGTAACCATTACCAGCACAGCAAAAAGTCATCAAACGAATAAGCTTATGCAAAGCCATTCCCCGGTCAACCGTCAGGCTGGGATCCTTTTTACTCATCGCCCAATACATATCTGCCCCTATCAACCTGAAGATAATTGTTTTATCGCCTACCAGCGCCTGATCATGCGATTCGGCATAGCTAATCGTTTTCTCCTCGGGACGTTTATTGGACAGCTCATAAAATAGATTCCCAACTGCCCATTCTTCATCTTTCTGTTCTTTAATCAGTCGGATCCAGTAATCGGGCGTGCCCATGGCCAATCGAAAATCAAAGCCCAAACCGCCCTGTTCAATGGGCGATGCCAATCCGGGATAGCCGCTCATCTCCTCCGCAATGCTCATCGAGTTGGCATTACATTGTTTCATCAGCTTATTGGCTAAGAGCAAATAGCTGATGGCGTCCTCATCCTGCCCCCCATCAAAATACTGCTGATAATCGGTAAAACTGCGCTCCAAGCCATGGTCGAGGTACAGCATACTGGTCACACCATCAAAGCGAAACCCATCAAAGTGATACTCCTCCAGCCAGTACTTCACATTGGACAGCAAAAGGTGAAGTACTTCATTTCGGGCATAATTGTAACACAACGAATCCCAGGCTAGGTGCTCTCGCCGGTGATTATCGTGAAAAAACTGGTAAGGAGAGCCGTCAAAGAGTCCGATGCCCTCCAATTCGTTTTTAACAGCATGCGAATGCACAATATCCATAATAACAGCCATGCCCAAGCCATGTGCCTTATCAATCAGCTCCTTTAGTTCATCAGGCGTTCCAAAACGTGAGCTGGCAGCAAACAGACTAGATACATGGTAGCCAAAAGAACCATAGTAGGGATGTTCCTGAATGGCCATTAGCTGAATGGTATTGTAACCCGCCTTTTTAATATGTGGCAAAATCCTTTCGGTAAATTCCTTGTAAGTACCAACCCGTTCGTCTTCGGTAGCCATACCAATGTGGGCTTCATAAATCAAGGGCACTTCAACTTTTTGCCTCTTTTCATCATTTTTCCACTCAAACGATTCTGAAGGACACCATACCTGCGCTGCAAAAAGCTTTGTTTCCTCATCCTGCACAACCCGTGTTGCCCAAACCGGAATACGCTCTCCTTCGCCGCCGGGCCAGTGCACTTTCAGTTTATACAGATCCTCATGAGCCAGCAATTGCTTATCAATCACTAACTCAAACAATCCATGCTCCTTTTTCTCGAAGAGAAAAGGCGCTTGTTCCTGCCACTGGTTACATTCGCCAATCAGATACATCTTAATGGCATTGGGTGCCCACTCTCGCAACACCCAGGTATCGCCATTGTCGTGCAGACCATAATAGCGGTAACCATTGGCAAAATCATACAAGGATGTTTGACTTAACTGCTTTTCTTTATTTATAGCCGCCTGAGTACGTTTAAGCAGAATCGATTTGTAGGGCTTTAAAAAGGCATCTGTCTCTGTAATGTGCATGGACATAGTTAAAAATAATTCAAAGGATTTGAATTGCTGATAGGGATGTTTAAATATACAACTATTATTATTTTGCACGTACTTTTTAAGTATTAAAGAATGATGAAAGATGCATTGCCAAACTATGATACCCTGATAAAAAACAAGCTGAGATAATGAATAACGACGCACCTGCCTGTTGTGAGAAACTAGCTATAGGAGCCCAATCGATAACGAATATTTATCAAAAAAGCCACTCAACTTCCTATTAATAAGTACCCTGAAAAAAATTAGGCAAGAGTGAAAAATTTTCCATAATATGTGGAAACAGTTATTATATTAGTACCATCAAAACAGGTATGAAAACTCAGATAAAACACACATTATGATTACAAATAAACCGAAGGTAATCATGGATTACCAAAAGTTGTCTGGAGAACTCAAAGAACAGCTTAAACTTGTGTACCCAGAAGGATTCCATGATAATATTATCTGGTTTACGGATGCTAAAGGGCAGCGGATTTCGGCATTACGGTTTGAAACCGATGAAAAAATATATATGCTACGGATGTCGACTGAAACTGCCATGGAAATAATGGACGATGACGATGATTTTGGCAGTGACTACAAGCTAAAATCAGATGTTCATAAATCCTACGCCGATAAGCACAGTGATGTGGACTACCTTCCGGATAGCTTTGATGAAGATGAGGATGTAGATGAGGATGAATAGGTGTACAAACAGTACCCGTTTAATCGCCAGATAAACACCTTTTATCCCGTAACAACCATTACGGGATTTTTTATGTCCGCCTGTTTATCAATCGCTCATTTACTTAAACACACCACCCACCTTCCTTTAACCACTATGAACCAATTGATTACCATACTTGCTTTTTAATATATTTTAACCAAACAAGCTGCTGATTCATGATGGAAAAGTAAATATATTGCGCCCGCAAAAATGCAACACTTAAAATTATTAATTCTATTTTCACTACTAGCATTATTAGCTACAACTAAATGAATAACAACAAAATAGTAGTTGGTTCAGAAGAATGGTGCAACCTACCCCAATTGAACCTACCTGGTATTAAAGCACGGGTGGATTCCGGTGCTAAAACTTCAGCTTTACACGCTGTTAACATCAGCCCTTTTACAAAAAACGGGGCCCCATGGATCAGCTTTGACGTGCATCCGATACAAAACGATGGCAAAACTACCGTACATTGTGAGGCCCCTGTGCTGGATAAACGTCGGGTGAAAAGCTCCAGCGGCTCCAGTGAAATGCGTTTTGTGATTAAAACCATTCTGGCCCTTGCCGAAGAGGCCTGGGAAATAGAAGTGACCCTCACCAACCGCGACTCAATGGGCTACCGCATGCTGCTGGGACGACAAGCTATGGCGGGAAAAATATTAGTTGATCCGGAAGCATCGTTCTGCAGAGGTGAGCTCTCGAAGGAAGCTCTTCTGGGATTCTACCATACGCACATAACCCGTCCTACGGGATTAAAGATTGGCTTACTGGCTAGTAATCCGGACCTATACAGCAACCTAAGGATTATAGAAGCCGGCCAGGAACGTGGCCACGAAGTCGAGTTTTTAAACCTGAAGGATTGCTACATCAAACTGGATGGCAGCAATCCCGAAATGCACTACAGGGGAGGCCGGATTCTAAATGATTTTGATGCCATTATACCACGTATCAGGCCAAGTGCTACCTTTTATGGATGCGCCCTTACCCGTCACTTTGAGGCAATGGGTGTTTACACGCTTAATACGGCTTCTGCCATTACACAGTCGCGCGATAAGCTGTATGCGCTCCAGTTGCTTATTAACAATGGCTTACCCATACCTACCACTGGTTTTGCTAACTCTCCGCTGGACACCAATGAACTGATAAAAATGGTAGGTGGAGCTCCACTGATAGTAAAACTGCTGGAAGGAACGCAAGGCAAAGGGGTTGTATTGGCTGAAACTAAAAAAGCAGCTGAAAGTTTAATTAACGCCTTCAAGAGCTTGAGGGCCAATATACTTGTTCAGGAGTTTGTAAAGGAAGCTAACGGAAAAGACATTCGCTGCTTTGTGGTGAATGGCAAAGTCGTGGCCAGCATTATGCGAACAGCTGCACCCGGTGAGTTCAGAGCTAATATTCACATGGGCGGAACAGCCTCTATAACCCGTATTACACCCGAAGAAAGACGCATTGCTATTCTGGCTGCTAAAACACTGAATCTAAAAGTAGCGGGTGTTGACATCATACGTGGCAACAATGGCCCCATGCTGCTGGAGGTCAATTCATCGCCCGGTTTAGAAGGCATTGAAGGTGCCTCCAACAAGGATATTGCCGGCAAAATGATTGAAGCCGTTGAAAAAGATTTGAAATATAGAAAAGACAACTAGTAAAAAGCCGGCTCCTCTGATTTGAAGAGCCGGCTTTTTTATCTTTCATCCAACTACTGAGAGCATCTATCTGACTACTAATGCTTCTTATCGCTGGCAAAGTTTATTTTACGCACATTTTTAGCCAGTTCTATCCGGTTGATAAATGAATCGACCAGCTGCTCATAGAGTTGCTCTTTTAACACAGCATCCTCAACACCAGCATCAATGTTTGGGTTGTCGTTCACCTCTACAACATACACTGAGCCATTAATAACCTTTAAATCGACACCATACAAACCATCACCAATCAGTGAGGCAGCCTTCTGGGCTGTTTGAAGAATTTTAACGGGCACATCGGCCACATCGATGGTTTCGTGAGCACCAGCCTTCTCTTCATTTGCGCTGTCCCAATCGTAAATTTGCCAGTGATTATCAGACATGAAATACTTACAGGCAAAAAATGGCTGATTATCTAAGATCCCTATTCGCCAGTCGAATTCAGAGTACATAAACTCCTGACATATAACCATGTCTGACTTTGTAAAAAGTGTGCGCAGCTCATGCTCAGCCTCATCCTTGTTCTCCACCTTAATAACGCCTAATGAAAATGCACTATCGGGCTGCTTCAGTACCATCGGATACTTAAAACTTTCCAGACACTTTTTATCAAAAAAGTTTTTGGTCAACACCAGCGTATTGGGCGTTTTAATTTTGTTCTTCTTAAACAGTTCGTTCTGATAAATTTTATTGGAGCAGCGAAGAATTGACCATGGATCGTCCAGTACCACCAACCCTTCGGCATAGGCTAATCGCGACATCTCATAAGTGTAGTGATTAACGTTGGTAGTTTCGCGAATAAACAGCGCATCAAACTCGTTAATCTTATCCATGTCTGCCTTGGTAATCAACTCTACATACACTCCTTTTTTGTTGGCCGCCCGCTTAATGTTTTGCAATGCTTCAGGGTTCGAAGGCGGATTTTCCTCATTGGGATTAACCAATATGGCCATGTCGTATTTATAATTGGTAAGCCTCGAAAAGTGATAACGCTTACGCTTAAAAAAGCGGCTTGCAAAATCATACATCAGAGCTTCGTCTTCCTTCGATACGGTTTTAAAACTCTGAATCTTAATATCTTTAATCAGCCATTTGTCGTGTTTAACAAAATTTACTCTAAATAAAGGAGCTTCATACAACTGGTAAAGCTTCATGGCCAATGCTTTATACCTCTTATTAGGGGTTTGACCAAAATAAATACTAAGTGAAAACAACGCACCTTCCTGCTTCTCCAATAAACGATTGATCAGCTCATCAATTTCATAAGCGGCCGACTGGATAACATGATGAATCCGAAAATCACGAATGGTAGTAATACTTGGTATCACACGCTGTCCGCGGGCCGAAGCCAATAACGACACGTAGTAACCATAGCTTTGATAGCGATACGAACTACACAGATTGAACACGCGAAAATCAGAACTGTTCTGATAAGCCGGATTATTAATGTAATCTTTAACGGAAATAATTGTGGCATTCACAGTGCTATCTTTCCACACATTAGGATGGTTAATAACAATGAGGTTATTCGTCTTTCCGGACCTTGAAATCACATTGGTTTTGTATTTCATTTTCAGAGCATGGCGCTGCGGGGCATAATAGTTTTCCAACAAAGCAGTTTCAACAAAGCCCTTTTCTTTGTACCAACGTATTAAACGGTCATTATCACAACTCACTTCAAGTGTGATGTTCTCATAATGTCGCCGATCAGCATATTCCTTAATCTGTCGCAATAAAAAATCACCTACTCCACTGCCCTGATGCTGCGGGCACACACCTATCGAGTAGATGCGAAGCGTGCGCTTGTAATGATATAAGGTTAGCGCTGCAACAGGTGTTTTTTCCCTGTTACTTTTTTCGGCAATCAGCACCTCCTGAAAGCTACTCGCAATGGCATGCTTGATACTTTGAGGCGCTATTTGCTGATAAACAGGAAATGCTTCCTCCTCTAATTTTAACAGAAAGGCCAAATCATCCGCCTGTGCCTTTCTAATCATCAATTGTTTCATTTCAACCACCTATTTTACTCTAATCAGCTCATCCTCAATTTTAATATGTTCGCAAGCCCGGCTCGATGTATTCACATTGCCATATCTGAAATAATAAATGATCGGCTGGTGGCATTTGAGGCTCACTACTCAATAAAAGGTCTATCTGTTTTTGCTGCTCAACAGATAAATTTTCTTCCTTAAAAACGATCGATTCATTAAATAAATAGGGTTGTTCTTCCAAATCACCAACCCTAGGTAAGGAGGCCACAACCTGTGCTTCCGGCTTCAGTTTTACTAATTTATACACAATGGAATCACCGGTATATTGGCGCACATAACCGGCTTGCGTGATGCTGTCGTTAGCATAAACCTGGGCAGCCAGCATTTTGCGATAACCAGCTTTTTGGAAACGATGCTTAAAATGAAAAGAACAATAATTGATACCCATATCAATTCCTTGCTTCTGAGCCGCCGCAATTATCTCCAAAGCAGCCAATTCTGACTCCAGCACTAAAGGCCGCTCGGCATTAATAATGGTATAACCGCGTTTAATCAGTTTATCAGCATTGTGCTGTGTCATCCGCATTTGATGCAGGTTCAGGTTACTAACTCCTGCATCTGCCATAGCAGGCAGCATGGCTATGAGCTTATCTTTCTCTTCGGGAACAGCAGGAATTTCAATCGTTACATTTGGAATAATTCCTTTGGCCTGCTTCAGCCTATCCAATGAAAAACCGGTAGCTCCAATATCGAAGCGCAGCTCATCGAGTCCTGCATCAGCCAATACTTTAATCTTCTCTGTATCTGCTAACAATCCGTTTGTATACATCCACACATACAAATCGCTGCTGCATTGGCGCCTGACAGTTTTGAGATAGTCAACAGTCCGGTCGAAATACAATAATGGCTCACCCCCGCTAAAACTAACTCCTTTAAACCCCAACAGCCTAATATACTGAGCATAATCATCCGCACTGGCAAACTCAAGTCCTTGAGTTGATGGCACTTCATCGCTGTTCTGTGACACCGGACAATAAAAACAGCTGGCATTACACTTATTGGTGATAAACAAGCAACTCCATTGTCCTGAGCCGCAAATGGAGCAGCCCTTAGATATCTGTTTGTGATAAGGTTTGGTCTCTTTAAATAAGACCTGTTGCTCAAGGGTTTTTAAAAGAAGGGTTCTTTGATCCTCGTACGCCGCAGCGCTATATGGGTTCAGCCAGTTAATAGCCGACCATTTTGCAAACTCACTCTTGTTTTTGTTAACCAAGGAGTTTAACCAAACATAAATTGCTTCCATTAAACGGAAATAAATGATAAAATGATGTGAAGTAGATAGAGAATGCTTAATGGCATATAAATGCCCCATAACTTAATGGGTACACATTAAGCAGAGTGAAAGAACTGTTACAGCTCAGAAAAAATAATAAGAAACAAAAGCAACTGTTTCCGCTTAAAAATTCCTCTACTATGAAAAGTGGGGTCTGTCATTCTCAATTAATACAGCATCAAATACATTTACATCCAAATTCCTTACCTGTCATCAGGCTTCTCGGCATCTGCATGCTGAATAATTACATTCCGGTAAGGATAAGGTATTACAATACCTTCTTCCTTAAAACGCTTAAGCACAATTTTATTTAAGTCGCAGGCAATCAAAAAAGCATCATCACTGTCTTTAGACCACACATAGGCGCGCAGTTTAATGGCATATTCCATCAGCTGAATGGTGCGTACCACCACTTTATGGTTCCCTTTTTCGATGTCTTCGGGAGAGCGAACATCCATGGTTAAGGGATGTTTTTCAGCCTCCTGCCTGATAATCTCATGCGCTTTATCAATGTCTGAATTAAAATCAATACTAAACTCAATGTGCTTTTTTATGCGAGAATCTGAAATAGAGCTGTTGACGATTGTTTCGTCGCTGATAATGCCATTGGGAATAATAATGCGTCGATTCTCGTAATTACGGATAATGATGTGACGCAGAGTTATCTCCTCAACAACCCCCCGGTAGTCGGTTCCGATAAAAATTACATCGCCCACGCGGAAGGGTCTGAATATTAATATAAACACGCCTCCTATAATATTGGCGAAGGCTTTTTGAGCAGCAAAACCAATGATAGCGGCAAAAATACCGGCACTGGCAAATAAAGCTGTCTTTACCTGATTCAGGCCCGGTATGTTTTGAAGAATATAGATGGCCGCCATGCAAAAGATGATGAAACCAACCGAGTTTTTAAGAAATGAGAAAGATGTTGCATCGGCCGAAACCCGCTTCGCATAGCGATTTATAAACACTTTCAGCACACGCCTGAGTGAAAAGTTGAGCAAGAAGGCAATTGTTAATGCACCACCTACTTTAAGAAGCACTTGATATTCCTCCATAATCAACAGGTAATCTGAATATTAATCATCTCAATCACAAGCAAATTTGCAACGGCAATATACATTATTTAGTCAAATACAAGGATAAAAACCTAAAATTTCGAATGCCATTTGGCAACAATTTATTAAGCCAATAAGAATGAGAAGTATATAAAAAAAGTACCCCCACCTTTTCGGGTGAGGGTACTCTCCTGTTTCTTTATAAATAGGTCAACTTAGTCTACAAGATCGTAACCTAATTCCTCCCCTTTCTTAGCAGCTGGAATACCATCGTGCATCCACACTGGCATTGGCTCACCTTTCAGGTAATGATTAAAAAACTGCATCATTCGAATACTTAGGTCTTTTGAGTTAGCCCGACGCGTCAGGTTGTGCTGTTCGCCATTGTATACCAGCATCCAAACGGGCTTTTCTAAACGACGGAGCGCCATGTAGTATTCTATTCCCTGATACCAGGGCACAGCACCATCTTTATCGTTATGCATCATTAACAATGGTGTTTCCACTTGAGGTGCATAAAAAACAGGTGAGTTTTCGATGTACTTTTGTGTATTTTCCCATAGTGTGGCTCCAATACGGCTCTGGGTTTTCTCATACTGGAACTGTCGGCTCATGCCCGAGCTCCAACGGATTCCACCATATGCACTGGTCATGTTACTTACCGGTGCACCTGCCATACCCGCTTTAAACAGGTTGGTGCGGGTTACCAGATAAGCGACCTGATAACCACCCCAGCTTTGTCCCTGGATACCCATATTATCGCGATCGATAAAGCTAAAATCATCGGCCATGGCCAAACAGCCGCTCACAACAGCTTCGTAGGCACACAAGCCAGGATCGCCTTCGCGGTAGTAAATGTCTGGCACAAAAATAACATAACCATTAGAGGCATAGAAGTTCCAGTTAACCGTTGAGCGGCTTGGAGCTGGTGCCCGGTAATTATGCAACTCATCAGAATAACGCTCATAAAAATAAGAGATCATGGGGTACTTTTTGTTCGGATCCAGGTTCTCAGGCGTAATTAACAAGCCTTGGTGCACCAGGCCATCCGATGCCACCCAATCAACCAGTTGAATATCTCCCCACACATAGTCTTTTTGCTGTGGGTTTGTATTACTGATTACCTGCGATTCTGTTAAATCCCCTTTACTCACTCTCAGTTCTGGATACTGTTTGAACGTTGACTTGCGCCACACCATTAAATCGGCATCCTTTGCTTTGATTGGCTTTGTAACATTGTAGTCGCCCATCATAATTTGTTGGATGCCATTTGCAGATAGAGTTGAAAAACCAGACTGCTTTGTATTCACATTAAAGGTTTGCAGCAACCATTCTTTTGATAAATCCAGGTAGTTCTCCTCATTATCAAGTTTGATGTAACGGTATTCGGTTGCAGCCTTACGCCCTTCACCTTTTGTTAAGCATTGAGCGGCCGTTTTTCCACTTAGATCCAGTTTCCAAATATCAAAACGGTCATACACAATTACATATTTCTCATCGGAAGTAAAGCCAACAACCCCGTATGCTTTTGCATCACTAGGAGTATCATGTAACTCATCGGCAAAGTTTACCTCTGCCCCTTTTGATATCAGAGCTTTAGAGCCACTCTTTACATTAATCGAGTAATACTGTCCGTCAGCTGACTGATAATATACAAACCATTTTCCAGTTTCCGATACTTCGGCCTCACCGGAATGATTGCTCAGTATCAGCTTTCTATCACCAGAAGTTACATCTACTTTGTATACATCGGAGCTCCAGCTACCTGAGTAGGTTCGAGCCCAACGATAAGGTGTATTATCATACCCAATAGCTACTGTTGAGTTGCCTTCATCCAGCAGTTTGATTGATTTCATACTTTCATTGGTCAACTGCACCACATTTTTCTTCTTAATGTGATAAACACAGTTGTAAGTTGGATCTTTCTCTTTCCCCACATTCTTTTTTTGCATCGGCTGAATATCCAGATCTTTCCAACTCCAGATATCGACGTATGTTTTTTCGTCGGCCGTTAAAGTGTCTTTGGGCTCTTCAGCAGGGCGCTTACCGGCTCCAAAAAACAAGTGTTCGCCATTTTTAGAGAACCATAAACTGCCCTTGGTGCGAGCAGACCATTCCTGTGGTAATGATGGATGCAAAGTATCAATAATCATTTGAGGCGCTTTTACTTTCAGCCCAAAATGATACAAACGATACACTTTTGTTTTGGTGGTGTCTGGCGAGAAATAGAAGGCGCATTGCTCCCCATCATACGCACTTACAATTTTGGCTATGTTACCTGTTTCTTCAAAAAGTGTATCCACTGTGAAGGTTTGAGGATCGAATTTAAGCACTTTAGCTACTTCAGCAGTATCGCCTACACTCTGCACGATATAAGCTGCCGATCCATCTTTTGCCAAAGTGTAGTGCAGTACTTTTTCCAAATACAAGCTGTCGCCGTTGGCAGGACGATAAAACACGAGTGGCTTACCTTTTGATTTAAAAGACTTCTTCTTTTTTTTCTTGGCGACAGGCTTTTTCTTCGCCTCTTCTTCCTTTTTTGGCTCTTCCTCTTTTTCTTCTACTTCGGTTGTATCAGCTGATACTTCCTTCTTCTTCTTTACTTCCTTTTCGAGCAAATAGGCTAACCAATCGCCCCCTTCATTGGGGATACTCCATTTATTGATATTGCCTAGCTTCTGTACCTCGCCATTTTCCAGGTTATGGATAAAAAGGCTATCCTTAGGCATTTTACTCTTTTTGGTTTTCTTAAGCTTCAGGCTTCTTATGGTATCGGCCTGAGGCTTTACATCATAAACCAAAAACTGGTTACTTTGCGAAAACACCGGACTCACCCCTCTTGGTACTGAATCCAACTCATTGTCTTTTACATCATACAAGTACAGAAAGCTATCACCTTTCTGAGGTTTAATAACATAAGACACATACTCACCATCATTTGAAATCACATATCCTCTGTCGATAGATTTCCAGCCATCGTACACAGAGGCATCCATTTGTTTTTTTTCATCGGCCAATGAGGGCAACAGCACCAACATTGACGTCATCCACACTAAAATTGTCTTTCTCAACATAGATTTACACATAGTTATTTATATAGTTTATACCCTTTTGCAGATAAATCGGCATCCCAAAGTGAAACAACAAAAAGGCACCTCCAATGAGATGCCTTAATGTGTTAATTTCTAATACTTATGCACCCAAGGTAGCCACCATTACAGCTTTGATGGTATGCATGCGATTCTCAGCCTGATCAAAAACAATTGAGGCTGGCGATTCGAATACATCTTCGGTTACTTCCATTCCGTCTAACCCAAACTTCTGGAATATTTCTTCACCCACTTTTGTTTCGCGATTATGGAATGCCGGCAGGCAATGTAAAAACTTACAGGCTGGGTTACCTGTTGCTTCCATAGTTGCTTTATTGATTTGGTAGGGCTTCAGCAGGTCAATACGTTCTTTCCATACTTCATCAGCTTCACCCATCGACACCCATACATCGGTGTATAAGAAATCACAACCAGCCACTCCTTCATTTACATCATCTGTAATGGTGATGGTAGCTCCTGATTGTTCGGCAATCTCTTCGCATTTTTTCACTAAATCAGCATCGGGCTGCAACGATTTTGGACCTACAATACGTACATCCATGCCCATGATAGCACCGCCAACCAACAATGAGTTAGCCATGTTATTGCGTGCATCGCCCAGGTAGGCATAAGATACCTGATTTAATGGCACACTGCTATGCTCCATCATGGTCAGAAAATCGGCCAGAATTTGGGTTGGGTGGAACTCATCAGTAAGACCATTCCACACCGGCACACCGGCATATTCAGCCAACTCTTCCACAATGGCCTGTCCATAACCACGGTATTCAATGCCATCGTACATACGACCCAATACACGTGCGGTATCTTTCATAGACTCTTTATGTCCAATTTGTGAGCCTGAAGGCCCCAGGTATGTTACGTGCGCTCCCTGATCGTGAGCTGCCACTTCAAAAGCACATCGGGTGCGGGTTGATGACTTTTCAAAAATCAGAGCAATGTTTTTACCTGTTAAGCGCGGCTGCTCAATACCTGTGTATTTAGCGGTTTTTAAATCCTGCGATAACTTTAATAAAAACTTAATTTCTTCCTGAGTAAAGTCAAGTAGTTTCAGAAAGTTCCGATTTTTTAGATTGAATGCCATAATTCTTTGTTTTATATGTTACTTATTTGGTTTATTTATAATACTACTAACTGTTATCAGCTAGTTTTCGGCGATTACCAGTTCCAATTTATAATGCTTATGCAATAGCCATTCACATCAGAACGAAACCGCCACTCAATTCCTTGTCAACGACTTCTGCCTATGAACTACTGACTAACCCTGCTTCTCGTACTTTTTCAAATCAGCCTCATCATAATCAAGGGTGATTTTAGTGCCATAGGCTTTATCTTCGAGCTTTGTTGCTTCGGTGATAACGCTCATATCGCCACCACCTTCAACAAACTGAAGGGCTGCTTTGATTTTTGGCGCCATACTTCCCTCTCCAAAGGTACCGGCATCCAGGTATCTGTGCGTATCCTCAACATTCAAAAACTCCAATACCTCTTGCTCTGGCTGACCAAAGTTAGTATAAACAAATGGCACATCGGTTAAAATATAAAAACGATCTGCATTAATTTGTCGTGCTAACAACGAATTAGCTAAGTCTTTATCAATAACAGCTTCGATTGGACGGATGTCTCCTTTCTCATCGGTATAAACAGGAACACCACCGCCACCTACGGCAATAATAATGGTGCCTTCACGTGCATTTTTTTCAATAACCTCCCAGTTTCCAACTGTTTTGGGCTGGGGCGAGGGCACCACCCGGCGGAAGCCACTGGTCGTTTTCTTTTCTTCTTTAAAGGTCCAGCCTTTTTCTTTCGTCAGCTTATCGGCCTCTTCTTTGGACACAATTTTCCCAATGCGTTTGGTCGGATTTTTAAAAGCTTCATCATCAGGATCCACCTCTACGGTCGTCATCAATGTTAAAACATTGCGTTTGATTCCATGCTTACGCATTACATTTTTTAGAGAACGCTCAATCATATAGCCAATGCCCCCTTGCGAGTCGGCTACACAAACATCCAGCGGCATCTGCGGAATATTATACATCTGTTCGCCGGCATCGTTACGCATCACAATATTACCTACCTGTGGCCCGTTACCGTGCGATATAACAATGTTGTACCCTTCTTTTAACAGAAAAACAATGTTCTCTAATGTATCTGTGGTATTTTGCTCCTGTTCTTCAATGGTTCCTACTTGGTTATCACGCAATAGCGCATTTCCTCCAAGCGCAATAACTGCTAATTTGCCCATGGTTCTTAGATTTTTTTTGTTACTTGGTTTAATTAACTAGGTCTTCTTATTGCGATATAACAAACTTTTAGCGATTTAACACATGATTAATATCATTCGGCCTACACAAGCTGTTGTTAAGCACATTTCAATGCTTTCAAATTGTAAGCCAAGCACTTTTAATGGCGCAAAAAAAGCCAGAATGCCCCAGTCTGCTTTCAATTAAATGTAAGCTTTTTTTGACTAAACAAAGGTTTTAGACGATCAACGGCTCACGCTTCCATCCAATATATTATTACTTTTGGAGCATGCATCACAGTGTATTACAAACCAAAACAGAATGCGCCAACTAATTGTTTTTTTATGCCTGCCTTTCATACTAATCAGTTGTTTGAATAATAAACCAACTGCCAAAAACGAAGGTGTAATAACCTACACCATCGAGTATCCTGAGGAAGTTAAGATGAAAGACTATGCCTCTTTTCTTCCCACCAAAATGATTACTACTTTCAAAAGGCACAACTACAAAATATCGATTAAAGGAGAACTGAGTTTGTATGATCTCCAATACATCTCAAGAGCAAACGGAGACAGCTCAACCACACTGTTCAGGGTATTTGACAAGCGCATTTTTCACAACCATGAAGACGGTGAGCATTTATTCCTTTTTGAAAAAAACGCGCCGGCTAAAGTGGAGTTCATAAAAAAGGAAACAAAAGAAATTGCTGGTTACATATGTAATAAAGCCATCGTTCACTTTGAAAACGCCGACATTTCGTGCATTCATGTTTTTTACACCGAGCAAATAGACTTCAAACGCCCAAAAGAAAACAGTCCTTTTGATGATATTCCGGGAGCACTGCTGCAGTTTTGTATTCCATATAAGGGACTGAACCTTACTTTTAGTGCTAAGGCTGTAGAGCTGAAAGAGGTGAATGACAAAACCTTCGAAACACCTGATAACTACCAGGAAACAGGACGTGGAGAAATAGCAGAGCTTGTAAGCTCTCTGATTCAGTAAGGTAATTACAGATAACCATTTGTCCAACTGGGCTTAACAAGCTTCTTTTTAAAAACTAATAAAGTAATGGCACGATTGGTGGTGGTTTTATTATTTTTGTCAGTAAACAAGATTGTGCACAACAAAACGGTTTATGGCAAAAAAGAAAACAAAGACAAAATCACAAAAAACCTCTGCCACAGGGAGAATAAAGGCGTTAACTGATAATTTCAAAGATTTCAAGTTGCGTTTTATCCTTGGTGTCGCAACAATTGGAGTGGCCTTTTACTTTTTACTGGCTTTCTTCTCCTTTCTGTTTACCGGATTTGCTGATAAAAGCATCTTTGACATTAATCGCTGGGAGCTTTTTAAAAGCTCAGACATCGTCGTACATAACTGGACAGGCCACCGGGGTGCGCTCATTGCCGACTTATTTATCAACCAAGGCATTGGCATTGCTGCTTTTTCTATTGTACTGCTGCTGTTCATTATTGGTTTTCGACTGTTGGGAGCCCGCATTCTTCCCCTTAAAAAAACCTTTTTACACTGTTTTGTAGTTTCAATTTGGTTATCCGTTGCTTTGGGCTTTCTATTTATTAGCTCTATCAACGACCAATACCTGCTATTGGGAGGTGCACATGGGTATTTTATGAGCAAATGGTTAACGGCTGCCATCGGGGGCGTTGGCACGGTTATTTTACTTCTTGTTAGCTTAGTAATCTACCTGTCGGTTACCTTTGAATCCTTTTTCCATTTAATCAGTCGTCCTTTGGCAAAAGGCCAGACAGAACCCAACACCAAATCAACTGAGGCGCCTGCTGAAGCTGTCGCAGAAAAGCCAATTTCGAGAGATGACGAGAACCAGGAGCAGCAGAATGAGGAGCCGCCGGTTGAAGAACTCAGCTTCGAAAAAGAAATAGAGCCCGAAGTCACACAGCAGCCAGACGAGGCAGAAACAGCTACTACAAAAGAACCACTGGCCGGTTCTACCTTAGAGTTTTCGCCAACCGTTGATAAAGGAGCAATTGATGACGAAGCCAACCTTGATTTAACCATTGAAAAGGTTGAGGAAGAAGAGATATCCGATGGCTATGAAAATGAGCCTTTGGGCGACTACGATCCAACCCTGGACTTATCATCCTACAAACTTCCAGGTATAGAACTGCTCGATGACCATAGTGCCGATAATGCAGAGGTATCGATGGAAGAACTGGAGTCGAACAAAAACCGGATTGTTAAAACCCTGGAAGATTATAAAATCCAGATTAAAAACATCAAAGCCACGGTAGGCCCAACAGTAACACTGTATGAGATTGTGCCGGCACCCGGTGTGCGCATTTCCAAAATTAAAAACCTGGAAGACGACATTGCCCTGTCGCTGGCTGCTCTGGGTATTCGCATTATTGCGCCGATACCAGGGCGCGGCACCATTGGTATTGAAGTACCAAACTCAGAGCCTGAAGTGGTAGCCATGCGCTCCATTATCAGTGCTAAAAAGTTTCAGAATACAAAATATGAGTTACCTATTGCTTTAGGTAAAACCATATCCAACGAAACCTTTGTGATTGACCTGGCCAAAGCGCCACACATGCTGGTGGCTGGGGCAACGGGCCAAGGTAAGTCCGTAGGACTGAATGCCATCATCTCATCACTGTTGTATAAGAAACATCCATCGCAGCTGAAATTTGTAATGGTGGATCCGAAGAAAGTGGAATTAAACATCTATTCTAAAATAGAACGCCATTTCCTGGCGAAGATGCCCGATGAAGAGGATCCGATTATTACCGATGTACAGAAAGTGGTGAATACGCTTAACTCGCTGGCTATTGAAATGGACAACCGCTATGAGCTGCTAAAAACAGCCCATGCCCGTAACATAAAAGAGTACAACCATAAGTTTGTTAAGCGTCAGTTAAACCCTGAAAAAGGACACCGTTTCTTACCATACATTGTGGTCATCATTGATGAGTTTGCCGACTTGATTATGACAGCCGGTAAAGAAGTTGAGTTACCAATTGCCCGTATTGCCCAGCTGGCACGTGCAGTAGGTATTCACATGATTGTCGCTACTCAGCGTCCGTCGACCAACATTATTACAGGGGTTATTAAAGCGAACTTCCCAACGCGTGTGGCCTTTAAGGTAGCGTCGATGATTGACTCCCGCACCATTTTAGACTCACCGGGCGCCAACCAGCTGATTGGGCGTGGTGATATGCTAATTTCACAGGGCAGCGACCTGGTGCGCGTTCAGTGTGCCTTTGTCGATACACCGGAGGTGGAACGCATCAACGATTTTATTGGCTCGCAAAGAGGTTATACATCAGCCTTCCTGTTGCCCGAATATGTCGGAGAAAACAGTTCTGAGACTGCAGCAGGTGAAGTTGACCTGAGTAAGCGCGACTCCATGTTTGAAGAAGCGGCCCGGGTAGTAGTGGCTAATCAAAGTGGTTCGACCTCCCTTATTCAACGGCGCTTCTCCATTGGCTACAACCGGGCCGGACGAATCATCGACCAACTGGAAGCAGCTGGTATTGTTGGTCCTTTTGAAGGCAGCAAGGCACGTCAGGTTCTTATCCCCGATGAGCTGGAATTAGAAAAACACCTGACTCAATTCAATTAAGCCAACAGTTTGGAACAATTATTGAAAGCCCTTACAGACCTAAGCATTTACATATAAAACAACTATTCATATGAAACAACCATGCAAATTTGATTACCCAAATAGACACACAGGATGATCAAATTTATTTGGGAGTTCCATCGGACCAATGAAAATAAATTTTAACAGATGAAATACTTAATCACATTCGCTTTAGCCATTATCGGCCTTATTGGTAACGCTCAATCACAGGACAAAGCAAAAGGCATACTCGACCAGGTATCGGCCAAAACAAAGGAATATACATCAATCGTCGCCAACTTCTCGTTTGCCATGGAAAACCTCCAGGAAGGCATTAATGAAGCCTACGAGGGACATATCATTCTGAAAGGCAATAAATACAAGGTAAACCTGATGGATGTGGATACTTACTTCGATGGAGAAGTGCTTTACACTCATATGATTGATGCCGATGAAGTGAACATCACCGTTCCAGATTTAGAAGATGAAGAAACGCTCAATCCGGCTACCATTTTTAGCATATACGAAAAAGGCTACACCTTTAACTATGTAGCAGAAGGTAATGTAGATGGCAAAGCCTGTCACGAAATTGACCTGTATCCGGTTAACCGCGACAAACCCTTCTCTCGCATTAAACTGTTGGTTTTAAAAGATGACTTACAACTTTACTCCATTCGTCAGGTGGGAAAAGATGGTAATAACTATACAGTTACAGTTAAAGAGATGCAAACCAATAAGCAGTTTGATGATAAAGCCTTTGTGTTTGACCAGGCTGCCAATCCAGATGTGGATGTTATCGATATGAGATAAAACACTTTTTTAATAATTAAAGGAAAGTCTGGCTGAGGTCAGGCTTTTTTTGTACCATCATCTCACGCCAAAATATAAAAGAATACTGCTTCTCCTCCACGGCTAAATTGTGCAACACAGTAACAAGGCATATCACTATTCACTCACTAAACTGAGAAACCAATCTCTATTGCTTAGTAATTATTCGTTTTCAGAATAATAAACCTTATTAATTTAGAATCAGAACATCACAGCATCGACACTAAAACATGCACTGAAAATCGTTCAGATATTTTACCATTTACCTGAACATTTACCGGTCGAAAAGGTTATTATTTGCGAATAGCGAATAAAAGATGTTTAAGTATAAATCGACCATAAAGACCGATTCAGAGGAATTCATCAGGAACCAAAAGTTAAACCAGCTTTTAACAGATGAATACCATCAAAAGCTACGCACTGTTTATAAAGGCGGCGGAGCCAAAGCCCTGCAGAAGCACACGCAAAAAGGCAAATTAAGCGTTCGCCAAAGAATTGATTACCTGCTTGATAAAGGCTCTTACTTTTTAGAGCTATCAGCTCTGGCAGCTAATGGCCAGTACAACAACGCGTTTCCATCAGCCGGAATTATTACCGGCATCGGACAAGTACATGGACGGCAGGTAATGATTGTAGCTAACGATGCCACCGTGAAAGGCGGCACCTACATAGCTGAAACCATAAAAAAGCATCTGCGGGCGCAAGAAATTGCATTACAAAACCACCTGCCCTGCATTTATCTGGTAGACAGTGGTGGTGTATTCTTGCCCAACCAGGCTGAAGTTTTTCCCGACAGGGATGATTTTGGTCGTATCTTTTTTAACCAATCACGTCTGTCGGCCCAAGGCATTGCTCAAATAGCCATTGTGATGGGCTCGTGTACAGCGGGAGGCGCCTATGTGCCAGCCATGAGCGATGAAACCATTATTGTTAAAGACCAAGGCACTATCTTTTTAGCCGGGCCACCACTGGTAAAAGCAGCTACAGGCGAAGTGGTGAGTGCCGAAGAGTTGGGTGGTGGTGTGGTGCATACACAAATTTCAGGGGTTGCCGATCATCTGGCCGAAAACGATATGCACGCCATTCATACTTGCCGCAACATCATTGAGACCTTGCCGGCCCCACAAGCCAACACAGCAACCATTTTTAAAGAGCCACACTACTCAGCTAAGGAACTAAGCGGAGTAGTACCTGAGACCGGGAAACCATTCCCGGATGTGCATGAGATAATTGCCCGCCTGGTTGATAGTAGCGAATTTCATGAGTTTAAGGCCGATTATGGCTCTACGCTAGTCACGGTATTTGCCAGGATTGAAGGCAAACAGGTAGGAATTTTGGCCAATAATGGCATTCTCTTTTCTGAGTCGGCATTAAAAGGGACGCATTTCATTCAGTTGTGTAATGAGCGTCGCATCCCAATGCTGTTTCTGCAAAATATTACCGGATTTATGGTCGGTAAAGATTACGAGCATGGCGGCATTGCCAAAGACGGGGCCAAAATGGTGAATGCATTGGCCAACTCAACGGTGCCTTACTTCACCATTATCATGGGTGGCTCTTACGGCGCAGGCAACTATGCCATGGCAGGACGCGCCTACGATCCTCGCTTTTTATTTATGTGGCCCAATGCGCGGATATCGGTGATGGGTGCCAGACAAGCAGCTCAGGTCTTAACGACCCTTAAACGCGATCAGGCAGTGGCACACAACTCCACTGTTGATGAAGCTGAACTGGAAAATATTGAGGCATCTATCCTAAAAAAATATGAAGAAGAAGGCTCTCCCTATTACAGCACCAGCCGCCTGTGGGACGATGGCATAATTACACCAGAATCCACGCGCTCTATTGCGGGCCTGGTCTTAAAAATCATTTACAACAACGATTTGAAAAGCACAAAATATGGCGTCTTTAGAATGTAGCATCCAACCGCTTGTAGAACTGAATCAGTCCAATGGCATTAGTCGTTTATTATTGAACGACCCAACCAAAAGAAATGCCCTTTCCAAAGGCATGCTGTCGTGTATAATTAAAGGCCTCAATAAAATCAAAAACGACAATCGGCAGAAAGTTGTCGTTATCAGAGGATCCCAAGGGGTATTTAGCTCTGGAGCCGATTTGGAGTGGATGCAGCAAGGTTTAAATCAAACTGAGGAGGAAAATATTGCAGATGCTAATTTGTTTTATGAGACCTTTGAACTTCTCAATAATTTTCCAAAGCCAGTCATTATGTGGGTCGAGAAGTATGCCATGGGCGGTGCTCTGGGACTTTTAGTCACTGCCGACTATGTGGTAGCGGATAAAGATGCACGGATGGCTTTTTCAGAAGTCAAGTTAGGCCTGGTACCAGCAACCATAGCGCCATTTGTGATCAATAAAATTGGCAGTTCGCAGGCACGTGCTTTGATGTTAAGCGCTACACCTTTCTCGGCTAAAAAAGCCCGCCAGATAGGGCTCGTACACGAAACAATGGCCAGCAAAGATATTCCTGCCCGAATCGATGAGCTATGTGAAACGTTTAAAGGAAACAGCCCGCAAGCTATGGCTACTACTAAACAGCTCATTAATCAGTTAGCAATAGTTGACCTGTCTGCCAATAAAGAAACATGCGTTACACAGATTGCTAAAGCGCGCAGCAGTACTGAAGGTGTTGAAGGAGTTAAGGCTTTTTTTGAAAAACGGTTGCCGGAGTGGAACAAATAGAATAAAACGATGAGGAAAGTATTGATACCAAACAGGGGAGAAATTGCTGCCAGAATAATAAGGGCGGCTCATCAGTTGGGTTTGAAAACGGTTGTCACCCTCTCTGAACTCGAAAAAGAGACACTTCCGGCTCAATTGAGTGATGAAGTGCATCTGTTTGAAGATGGACCATTCGAGGAGAATTACCTCAATATTGAGCGCATTATTGACATTGCCAAACAATATAAGGCCGATTGTATTCATCCAGGCTATGGGTTCCTGTCGGAAAATCAACATTTGGCCCAGGCCTGTCAGGAGGCAAATATAACCTTCGTAGGGCCATCGCCCGAGAACCTCAAACTCATGGGCGATAAACAAGTTGCCCGCAGCATTGCTCAAAAAGCCAATGTCTCGCTAACCCACTCATGGGAAGGCTCTTTGCAGACTATCCTTGCCGAAGCGGATGTGTTGCCCTACCCGGTATTGGTGAAAGCAGCCATGGGTGGTGGTGGAAGAGGCATGCATATTTGCCATAACAAAGAGGAGCTGCTCGAATACCTTCCTGTTTTAAGCAAACAAGCCTTGCGCTACTTTGGTGACGAGCGCATTTATGTTGAACAATACATTGATAAGGCCCGCCACATTGAAGTGCAGGTATTGGCCGATAAACATGGGAACACGCTACACCTATTCGACCGTGAGTGTTCGGTGCAGCGCCGTTTTCAGAAGATAATAGAAGAAGCACCTGCTGCTAATCTGTCGGCTGGCATAAAACAACGCTTATACAACGATGCGCTGCGTCTGTGCCGTTCCATTGAGTATACCAATGCGGGCACCATCGAGTTTTTAGTGGATGATGAGGGGCAGCATTACTTTTTGGAGATGAACACCCGCATTCAGGTTGAACATTGCGTTACAGAAGAAATCACCGGTATAGATTTGGTGCAGTGGCAGTTTAAAATAGCCAATGGATTAGCGCTTGACTTCAGCCAGGATGACCTGACTATTAATGGCCATGCCATTGAATTGCGCGTGTGTGCCGAAGATGTAACGAATAATTTCAGACCCAGCCCGGGAAAGATAAGAAATTTACTATTACCGGATTCCAATACAGGACGGCTGGAGATAGGTTTTAATAAGCCTGGAGAAATTCATTCACAATTTGATCCAATGATTGCCAAACTAGTGGTGCATGCAGAAAACAGAACAAGCGCTATTCAAAAAGCTGTGAAAGCAAATAATGCCTTGATCATTCATGGGATCACTACTAACAATGGCTTTCTGAACACCCTGCTGCAACATCAGGCTTTTACCGATTTAAGTTTGCACACCCGTTTCTGCGATGAGCATTTGGAAGAATTAGTGAAAGATCCATCAGGCAACGATACACTGCTTAGCCTGGCCTATACCGCTTATCGCGTCAAAGAGCAAAAAGGCCCTTTTTGGAGACAATTATTACAGTATGCTTTCAGTTTAGGCGATAAGCATTACCTGACCGAAGCAAACGATCTTGGCCATGCTCTTAGCATTCGCTTAAATGACGAAGATTTCTTGTTGAATAACTGCATACTAGACAGTAATCACCTGAACTACAAACTCATTGATGCAGACCACCACTTTTTTTTCTTTGAAGAAGCAGATACTGTGCTTATCAATCACAACCAACAATGGGTGCGCGTTAAGGCACACGACTGGCTGCCTGAATACCACCCACAGACGAATGGAGAAACAACATTAAATGGCGATCATTTCCTAGCACCTATCCCTTCGCAGGTGATGAAGGTACATGTGGATGAAGGACAAGAAGTAAAAAAAGGCGATCTGCTGTTGGTACTCGAAGCCATGAAAACAGAAAATCACATTAAAGCCTGGAAAGATGGCATCATCGAAAAAATACATATCCGCGCTGGTCAACAGGTGAAACTTAACCAAAACCTACTGGCCTACAAAACAGAATAACAAAGTAACATAACTGAATTCGCAATAAAGAATAATTAGAAATTACATGTCAATACTAAGCACAAAAGAACACGAAGCTTTCAGACGAGAAGTAAGAGCCTTTGCCGAAAAAGAAATTAAACCGCTTGCCGCGCAGCTTGATGAGAATGAAACTTTTTCGGTAGAGCTGTCGCGTAAAATGGGACAAGCCGGCTTATACGGCATCGATATTCCCAAAGAATATGGCGGACAAGGGAAAGACACCCTGTCTTACATTATCGCCGTTGAAGAGTTGGCCCGTGTGGATAGTTCACAAGCTGCCACCATGGCCGCTCATAACAGCCTCGGCCTCACTCCTGTCTACCAGTTCGGCACCGAAGAGCAGCGCCAAAAATATGTCCCCTTATTAACATCAGGTGAAGGACTTTGGGCCTTTGGACTGACGGAAGTAATGGCAGGCTCCGATGCGCAGGGCGTTGAAACAACTGCCGAAGACAAGGGCGATCACTGGCTCATTAATGGCAGTAAACGCTACATTACCAATGGCAGCAATGAGCTGATGAAAGGCATTACCGTGCTGGCCGTTACTAATGCCGAAAATGGCAAAAAGCGCTTCTCAACAATCCTGGTGGACAGAGACACTGAAGGCTTTGAAACCAAACGTATTTTTGGTAAAATGATGTGGCGGGCTTCCGACACGGCTGAACTCAAATTCTCTAAAATTAAAGTTAACAAAGAGCAGCTGTTAGGGCAACAGGACAAAGGCCTGGGACATATGCTAAAAACCCTTGACTCCGGACGCTTATCCATTGCCGCCATGGGCTTGGGACTGGCACAAGGGGCGTACGAAATGGCGCTGGAATATGCGCAAAAAAGAGAACAATTTGGCCAGGTAATTGCCACTAACCAGGTGATAGCTTTCAAACTGGCTGATATGGCACTAAAACTGGAACTGGCGCGTAATACCTTATACAACGCCTGTGCTTTAAAAGATGCAGGACAGCCCTTTGGCAAGGAAGCAGCCATGGCCAAATTATATTGCAGCGACATTGCTAAAGAGATAGCAGATGAAGCCATTCAGATATTTTCGGGCCAGGGTCTGTTAAAATCATCAGCCATTGAGCGCTTCTATCGCGACCAGCGTATTCTGCAAATTGGCGAAGGTACCTCCGAAATTTTGCGCATTGTTATCAGTAAGCATTTGGGATTGGTTTAAGTTCACCTTATTTTTACCATAATTAAACAAAACACCAGGTAATGGAAGACAGGAAACGCGACCATATTGATTTAGCTTTTAGCTCACGGCTTGAAGGTAAGCATGCCGACAACCGATTTGATTACGAGCCGCTTTTTGGCACCCACCAAAAAACAGAGCTTGAATACCACTTTGCAGGTAAAAAAATGCGCCTGCCCCTTTGGGTTTCAAGCATGACAGGCGGCACCCAGCGAGCCGGCACCATCAATAAAAACCTGGCTCAGGCCTGTGCTGAGTTTGGCTTGGGAATGGGTTTAGGCTCATGTCGCATCCTGTTGGACTCACCTGAACATTTTAATGATTTTAATGTGCGCCCCATCATGGGTAATGAGGCCCCTTTATTTGCCAATATTGGTATTTGCCAGTTAGAAAGCATGCTGGAAGATGGCAGTACAGACAAGCTTGCAGAACTGGTTGACAAGCTGGATGCTGATGGCCTGATTGTACATATCAATCCTCTGCAGGAAGCCTTTCAGCCGGAGGGTGATTTATTGAAGCGCCCTGCACTGGAATTACTTCAGGAGTTTATGGAGGAAACCACGGTAAAGCTCATTATTAAAGAGGTGGGACAAGGATTTGGCTATGCCAGCCTGAAACAGCTCTTACAGATGCCTATTGAGGCCATTGAGTTCGCAGCCATGGGAGGCACCAACTTTTCTTTGGTGGAGCTCAATAGGTCCAATGCCGTTGCTGCAGAAGTTTTTAACCCATTCATTCATGTGGGACACACAGCTGAAGAGATGACCCACATGGTGAATAACTTAGTGGATGAACTGCCTCTTGAAGCCATAAAAGCCAAACAGCTCATCATATCGGGTGGTATTTCGAGTGTACTGGATGGCTATTACCTCACCTCTGTTTCGAAGCTGCCAGCCTTTTATGGCATGGGCTCGGCCTTTTTACGGCATGCCATGGGCGATTACGCGAAGCTGCGTGTATTTGTCGAAAAAATTGATCAAAGTTGGAGCCTGGCATCCAGTTTTTTAAAAGTTAAACAACCCTGATATGCAATCATTAATACAAGGTTTCTCTAAACTGAGTCGTGATGAAAAAATTAAGGTGCTGGTTGAGCAACAACAGCTGGCACCTGAAATAGCCGCATCTTTTCAGTCTTTCCTTCACCCGAAACAGCAACATTTATTTAATGATATTTCAGAGAATATCATCTCAAATTTCTATTTACCATTTAGTCTGGCTCCCAACTTCCTAATCAATGAAACACTTTATATGGTGCCCATGGTGATTGAAGAGAGCTCAGTGGTAGCGGCTGCTTCAAAAGCAGCTGGTTTTTGGGCCAAAAACGGAGGTTTTCAAACCAGAGTCATCAACACCATCAAAAATGGTCAGCTCTTCTTCAATTGGTCAGGCAATATCAATGCTCTCAACAACCATAACAAAGAGATTGAAGAGCTAATATACAAAACTACGGCCACCATCACTTCCAAAATGCGTCAACGAGGCGGAGGAATAACAGGCATAGAGTTTAAGGCAGTGCCAAACATGGCGAATACCTGTCAGGCACTCGTTAAATTTCAGACGGCCGATTCTATGGGGGCCAATTTCATTAATACCTGCCTCGAAACCATCGGTCCTGAATTAATGGTCTACATTAATCAGCATCCCCAACTCAAACAAGAACAGGAGGCGACAGTCATCATGGCCATATTGAGTAACTATACACCTGAGTGTTTGGTCGAATGCAAGGTAAGCTGCCCAATTGAACAGCTTCAGCCCTATGCAGGCGGCTACACAACCAGGGAGTTTGCCAACCGGTTTAAAACGGCTGTCGACATTGCAATTAATGATCCCTACCGGGCTGTCACCCACAACAAAGGTATTTTTAATGGCATTGATGCTGTGGTGTTGGCTACCGGCAATGATTTCAGAGCCATTGAAGCCGGGGCACAAGCCTATGCAGCGCGTAACGGCCGTTACGCTTCACTGACCAATATTGAATTGACTAATGAAGTATTTGAATATACACTAACAGTACCTTTAGCTTTAGGAACTGTAGGTGGATTAACCAATAA
Organism: Carboxylicivirga taeanensis; assembly: GCF_051851475.1. Lineage (NCBI taxonomy): Bacteria > Pseudomonadati > Bacteroidota > Bacteroidia > Marinilabiliales > Marinilabiliaceae > Carboxylicivirga > Carboxylicivirga taeanensis. Next base: position 119,438 of record NZ_JBPUSJ010000011.1, read on the forward strand.
CCACCCTATGACCAAAGCAGCCATGCAGATATTACAACAGCCATCAGCCGAACAGCTAATGCAGGTAGCCGCCGCAGCAGGTATGGCCAACAACTTTGCAGCAGTAGCTTCGCTGGTAACTACCGGCATTCAAAAAGGCCACATGAAGCTGCATTTGAGTAACATACTCAATACATTCGGGGCTAATGAAGTAGAAAAAAACGCAGCCATCAAACATTTTAAGGACAGTGTGGTTAGTTACTCTGTGGTGGAAAACTTTTTGAAAACGATTAGACAATAGATGGTGCAGGATAGCGAACAATCATACTATGCACATGGCAAACTGCTGATAAGCGGAGAGTATGTGGTATTGGCAGGTGCAAAGGCGTTGGCAATACCTTTAAAGTACGGACAAAGCCTTACGGTGACAGAAAATAAGAAGTATTTTCTGAGCTGGACAGCCACCACTCCAAAGGGCAATTGGTTTGAGGCGACCTTTAATGAGGCATTGGAAGTGCTCGAAAGCGATAACCTGCCTTTGGCTAACAAGCTCGGTGACATACTTCTTAAATGCAAAAATTATCGTGACGACATTACGCAGCTGCTGCTAAACAGGCAGGTAACCACCCGGCTGGAGTTTGATGCTAACTGGGGTTGGGGCAGCAGCTCCACGCTAATATCCCTACTGGCACAATGGTTAGGTGTTCACCCCTACCTGTTGTTGCAGGATACCTTTGGCGGCTCGGGCTATGACATTGCCTGTGCCACAGCATCTTCTGCAGTAATATTTGAGCTTAACAATGACATTCCTAAAACAACACCTGTTCAGTTTCAGCCTGATTTTCATGAAAACATCTATTTTGTTTACACTGGCAGAAAACAAAGCAGCCAGAAGGCAATTGCCAGCTTCAGTAAAAGTAAAGTCAGTCAGCAAGATTTACAGCGCATTAGTGCCATCACTCAAAACATGCTCGGATGCAATAGCCTGCACGAATTTGGCCACCTAATGGAAGAGCATGAAACGATCATTAGTTCAATTGTTCAACTTTATCCAATTAAAAATGAACATTTTGAAGATTTCAAAGGTTATATAAAAGCGTTAGGTGCTTGGGGCGGTGACTTCATTATGGTTGTTTCGGAAGAATCGCCAGACTACATCACCAATTACTTTGCACAAAAAAACCTGAACACCATTTTTAAACTTAATGAAATTAAAAGGTAACATGTCTGTATCTACAGCTCTTATTTACAAAACAGTACAAAGTGCAGCATCCAACATTGCCATTGTTAAGTATTGGGGGAAAAAACCAACTCAGCAACCAGTGAACCCCAGCATCAGTTTTACTTTGACTAAATCAGTCACTACAACTTCAGTTCGTTACCAACCCGATAATGCGCCTTTAAACATCCGCTTTTTATTTGAAGGATATGAGAAGCCTGAATTTATGCCCAAGCTCAACACGCTATTGCAGAGGCTACAGCCACACCTTCCGTATTTGGGAAAAGGGCATTTAACCATTGAAAGCTCCAATACGTTTCCTCATTCGAGTGGGATTGCTTCATCGGCCAGTTCCATGGCAAGTTTAGCCAAGGCCCTTTACACGATTCAAACTCAAATTGCCCCTTCAGAAACCCGCAGCGATGCCAATACTTTAATTTCTGAGATGGCGCGACTTGGCTCGGGCAGTGCCTGCCGTTCAACCATGCCGGGCTGGGTTCTTTGGGGAGAAACACCTGAATTGCCAAGCGCATCTAATCAATATGGAGTGACAATTAATTCTGCAGTACATCCTATTTATAAAGATCTTCAGGATAGTATTTTGGTAATACGCCAGGGAGCTAAAGCCGTAAGCAGCACGGTTGGGCATCAACTGATGGACACACACCCCTACCGGGATGGGCGTATTCATCAAGCCAACAGAAACATTAAACGACTGCTGAATGCGCTTAAAACTGGCGACTTTAATATATTCACAGAAGTTTGTGAAGAGGAGGCCTTGAGCTTACATGCGCTAATGATGAGCTCTTCGCCTGGGTATAGTTTAATGGCTCCCGAGTCGCTTGCAGCTATTGAGCGCATCAAGCAATTCAGACACCAGCACAATATTGCCCTCACCTATACGCTGGATGCAGGTCCAAATATTCACCTCATCTACCCTAAAAAACACCGTGAAATAATAAGCTCTTTTATTGATGAGCAATTGCGCCCCCTTTGCGAAAACCGGCAAGTTATTGATGATGAAATATCCATTGCTTAATCCTTCTATAGAAAGACAAATGCAGGAACAGTCAAAAAAAGATATCTATTATTCGAAAGTAATGCTCTTTGGCGAGTATAGCATTATTCTGGGCTCAAAGGGCCTCACTATTCCTTATTCGCATTTTAATGGCGAGCTAAGATTCATTAACAGCAATAGCTACACCAACTTGAATTTTGCCAAAAATTCGAATAGTCAATTACAGGAGCTTTTCGAGTACATAAGTGCACTAAAAGAGCAAAAGGTACTCTTGGCCGATTTAGATATCCGGCGGCTGGGCAAGGATCTGAAAGAAGGTTTGTATTTTGAATCGTCAATACCAGAAGGCTACGGACTGGGCAGTAGCGGGGCCTTGGTAGCATCCTTATACAACAGTTACGCCTTGAATAAGATTGAGGCCCACCTGCACATTAGTGATGAAGAGTTATTTAAGTTAAAAAAGATATTTGCACAAATCGAATCGTTCTACCATGGTACCAGTTCTGGTATCGACCCACTAATCTGTTACCTGCGCCACCCCATTGTGCTGGAAAATGCTCATCATATTTCTTCAGTAGGCATTCCGCGTAAAGATATTCTTAACGAAGATGCTATCTTTTTGCTTGATGCTGAAACGACGGGAAAAACGGCACCTCTGGTTAAACTCTTCATGGATAAAGTGAAAGATCCTGAGTTTCGGGAGAAAATAGATAAGGGTTTGATCCCAACAACCAACCACTGTATAACATCCATGCTTAATGGGCAACTCAACGACATGTTTGACTCCCTGAAGCAGCTGTCTGCTTTTCAGCTAACACATTTTAAGGAGATGATTCCTGAAACAATTCAGGCCCACTGGAAAGAAGGTTTGAACAACCAGCTTTATACATTAAAACTCTGTGGTTCAGGTGGCGGTGGTTTCTTTCTTGGATTTACCCGCAACTATTCAGCTACAAAAGATTATTTTGCGGCCAAAGGAAAAGCGATTATTCCTGTTTATCAGGAACTATAAAAGATCAGCCTCCCGTAATTGCTTATAAAACAATTAGAGTGACAGGTGCACACAAACCCCTCTGGCTTTTTATGAACCTTATTAGGAGCAATCTATCAAAACCGAAACACCCGTTTCAAATACAAGCGCCACAAGGGCTCCTTTCTGTCGGTTTGGTACCGGTATTTCATGTAGGCTTTTTGAGGGAAAAATTCGAAGAATAACAGCTTAAATTTGGCACTAAACCCTGGGGTGTTAATGAGGTGCTTAAGGTTGATTAAACGATGTTTACGACTTTGGTTTTGCTCACTCAATAAAAAGGCAATACGCTCCATCAGTGCCTCTTTATCATCTGAACCGCTAATGTATTTGTCGGGCATTAGCAGCATCACCATTTTAACCATCTGTTGCATGGCTGTCTTCTTTTTAGGACAAATGCTATACACATCGTCTAAAAAGGTGGCAAGATCTGCTGCTTTATTAAGCAACAGCGCAATATCCAACAGCCAGCCTAAACGCAACCCATCCATCTCAACTCCCTTAATGGCGTGAGTAATTAAATGATAGGCTTGCATTTTATCATCCAGAATGCGAAGGCCTACTCCCTGCTTATCAATTTCAAGTGTATGCCTGAATAAATCACTCGTTTGGGTATAAAAATCGCTGCCAAGAGCAAACAGGCGCTGATGAATTTCAACCATTATGCCATTGACCTCAACAGCTCTCACATGCGCATCTGTTACTTCATGGTATTTCGACCTGGGCACCACCAGTGGCTTCGCTCCTTTTTGCAACAGTACTGATAAGGCTTTCAGCCCTTCACCTTCGGGCACCAACAGATCAATATCTCCCATCGGACGAAGGCCTTCATCAGCATACAAACTACTGGAAAGAGCAATCCCTTTAAGGGCAACAACTGGAATTCCGGCTGCCTCCAACGCCTGACTGACTCTGTTAAAAACAGACAGATAATGCTGGTATCGAATCGTATTATTTAGATAGACACCTTTCCATGCAGACATGCTTTCTGCACTAATACCTTCTATTTGTCCACATTTTACCTGTCTGTAACACCAGGCTCCCACCCCATTAGCAGCACCTAAACGAAGCAGTTCATCAGATAATGGACCGTCCCAAAGAACAGGGGCATCCTGAACACTGCACAATTTCATTAGCTGCTTAACAGCTGATATAGAGACCTTCTGTTTCATTGCACCTTTAATGTTTTTAATACTACCCGCCTTGTTCGATACAGAAATGCACCCAGCGTCAACAGACCACAAACAGCTCCTGCCCAGGTTCCCGTTTGGGTTTCAATCGCTAATCCCCCATTTGTAATGGGAGCAACCAATAGGTAAGTTATACAAACAATGGTCATAAAAGTAGCCGGCAGTGATAGATACCAATGAGCCTTACCCACTTTAGCCAGATACATGGCGGCCGTCCATAATACCACTACTGCCAGTATCTGATTCGATAAGCCAAGATATTTCCAGATGGTCGTAAACTCCAGCTGTGACAACGCAAAGCCGACTGTAAAAAGGGGGATGCTAATGAGTAATCGCTTCACAATGGTGGACTGGTTGTAGTTAAACATATCGGCAATGGTCAGGCGGGCACTTCTGAAAGCGGTATCCCCGGTTGTAATCGGACAAGCAATAACACCAATAATGGCGAACACAGCCCCAACAGGTCCCAGCCAGGCTACACTAATTTCGTTCACCACCCAGGCCGGATTATGCCCGTCAACCTGCATGGTCAAATTTAACCCTTCGGCTCCACCAAAGAAGGTCATGGCTGCTGTTGCCCAAATAATGGCAACAATACCCTCGGCCACCATGGCCCCATAAAATACATAACGCCCGTAGCTCTCCTTTTTAATGGTTCGTGCCATCATTGGAGCCTGAGTACTATGAAACCCGCTTAGTGCCCCACATGAGATAACAATAAACATCATGGGAAACAGAATGTTTTCGCTGGGGTGATGGTGCCAGTTGGCAAAGCTGCTTACCGATAATTCGGGCATTTGCAAACTACCGCCAGCAGCCCCCCAGAGCATAGCAGCCGCAATCGCCACAGCCATTATAATCAATGCCGCACCAAAGAGTGGGTATATTTTACCAATAATCTTGTTAATAGGCAGCAGAGTAGCGATTAGGTAATAGGCAAAAATCACATACAACCAAATAGTAAGTCCGCCTCCCGTGAGATTGGCCAGCAGCCCTGCCGGTCCGGATACAAATGCCACACCAACAAAAATAAGCAGTAGTAAGGTAAAGACCCTCAGGAAGTTCTGAAAACCAACGCCGAGGTATTTTCCAACTATTTCTGGGATACTGGCACCGCCATTCCGTATAGACAGCATTCCTGAAAAATAGTCGTGCGTAGCTCCCATAAACAGGCACCCTCCTACTATCCACAAATAGGCCATTGGCCCATACATAGCGCCCAATATGGCCCCAAATATAGGTCCTAAGCCCGCTATATTTAAAAACTGAATGGTAAATACTTTCCAGGTGGGCATGGGAGCAAAATCCACCCCATCAGCCTTTTTAAGTGCTGGAGTTGGTCGGGAATCATCCGCCCCAAAAAAACGCTCTATAAAACGTCCGTAAAAAATAAAGCCCAGTATCAAAGCCACAATGGCACCAATAAATGTCCACATTTTGAATTACATGAAATGGTATTTGAACTAACAAAGCTAGTGCTTTATAAAAATCAGACAATCCAAACTCAAAATATTTATTCACAGACGACCGTTACTCATCGCTGGCCTCATATTTTAGCCACATTAAGTCTCTCTTTGTTCAATGGGCTGGTTCATTCAAAGGAAAACCCTTTTAAGCCTTGCTGAAGGCCATGTATTTTGTATTTTCGAACTGGAATAGATAAACCTGTAACATGAAGACCTTTTTCTTATACCTTGCACTTTTAATCAGCCCACTAGGCCTGGCTGCCGATTTAAGTAACTTTCTTTTACCTGCCCCTAAAAATATTCAGATTCACAAGGGACAGTTTCAGGCTAAACAGCTTAATATTCATTTGCGAAGCTCAGCTATTCAACTGAGTAAACCACTGCTCAATATCTTGTCTTCGTTTGAACACACAGGCTTTCAAACCAATCTAACACCCCTTTCTTTAGCACCTACAGAGGCTCCCTCATTAGTAACCACTATAAATGAACAACTTCCCTTACAGGCCTATTCTCTAAATATCAACCACAAAGGCATTCAACTAAGTGCCGGTAGCGAAACTGGCCTGTACTATGGCCTGCTCACCCTCCAACAAATAGGACAGTTTGCAAAACAAGAAGGCTACTGGCCTTTACTAAGTATTGAAGATGAACCGGATTTTGAACGACGAGGGGTGATGCTCGATATCAGTCGCGATAAAGTACCAACCATGCAAACACTCTATGACATAGTTGACAAACTGGCTGCCTGGAAAATCAATGAATTGCAGCTCTATACCGAACACACCTTTGCCTACAAAAAACATCAAACGGTGTGGAAAGATGCGAGCCCCATGACTGCCGAACAAATACAAGCACTGGATGCTTACTGCCAGCGTCATTTTATAGATTTAGTGCCCAACCAAAACTCATTTGGCCATATGAAACGGTGGCTGATACACGAAGAGTACGAACACCTGGCTGAATTGCCGCAACCCGGCAAAACAATTTGGGGCATGATGACGCGTACCAGCCTTAGCCCCGTTGAACCTGGTTCGCTTGAGCTGATGAAAGAGTTATATGCCGAATTTTTACCCAATTTTAGTAGTCAATACTTCAATATAGGTTGTGACGAAACAGTGGAGCTGGGAGTTGGTAAGTCGAAAGAGCTTTGTCGGAAAATTGGTAAAGGACGTGTGTACCTCGATTTTGTGCGGGCCCTCAAGCAGGAGGTCGACCAGTATGATCGCATCACTCAATTTTGGGGCGATATTATCCTGCACCACCCCGAACTGATACCTGAACTACCAAAAGAGATGGTTGCCCTTATCTGGGGCTACGAAGCCGATTACCCATTTGATAAGAACTGCCCTAAATTTAAGGCTGCCGGGCTCGACTACTATGTATGTCCGGGCACCTCAACCTGGAACAGCATCATCGGACGCAACAAAAACGCATTTGCTAACCTGGAAAATGCAGCTATCAATGGTAAACAACATGGAGCCAAAGGGTTTTTAAACACAAACTGGGGCGACCAGGGGCACTGGCAACCGTTGTCGGTATGTTACCCTGCCCTCTTATACGGTGCCGCCTTAAGTTGGAGTGTAGAGGCTAACTTAACAATTGATATTGCCCGGCAGGTATCGTTCCAGGTATTTGATGATAAAAGCGGCCAAAGTGGTGCAGCGGTAGTTAAACTGGGCGATGCCTACCTGAGTATGCAAGCCACCACCAGTAACAGCAGCATCTTTCACCAGTTGTTAAAGCGCAACCGCAAATCGGTGCACACCGACCGCTGGCTAAAATCCATCAACAAAACCAACACCACTGCAACAATCCGATTAATTGAGCAACAAATAGCTGATTTGAAAACAGCCCCTATGCAATGTGCCGATTCAGAAATAGTAATGGCAGAAATGGAACAGGCCTGCAAATTGGCGCTGCATGCCTGCCACTTAGCACAGGCCAAACTCAATACCGCCGATGGCCACTTTATCAGTCTAGCCCCTGCTGAAAAGGACGCTTTGCGTACAGAAATGCAACAACTGATTAGCAACCACAAGCGGATTTGGCTCATGCGCAATCGCATTGGCGGGTTAAAAGACTCAGCTGCCAAGATGCAGGCTGTACTCAACACCTACCAATAATTCCATTACTAATTGACAGTTTTTTTTAACGCTGATTAACACAAAAAACCACTAAATTTGCGCCCATCTTTGGCGACCTTATTACATTGTTGACCAGCACTTCAAAGCTTCTCACCTTGAAGCCCAAAACCATGTTTTGCAAGCCTTGAATGCTGCAGGTGTAATAAGGGGCAAGGTCTCGCCCATTTTTTAATTTAGTTTTTTATTTATTTGAATATGAAGCGATACTGGCGTTTGTTTCGTCCTCACTATGTCGAAACACGAAGATTGGCGCTACCTGTAATTATTGCACAGGTAGGACAAATAACTGTGGGAATGGTTGATAACATGATGATTGGCCAACTAGGCAAAACAGAACTGGCTGCCGCGGCCTTCGCCAACACCCTTTTCTCATTGCCTTTAATATTTGGGATGGGATTTGCCATGGCCATTACGCCACTGGTGGGTCAGGCCCATGGGCAATCCAATACGAGTCAACTCAAATTTTTAAAGGCAGGCGCCTATGCCACCAATGCCCTGATGGCATTTCTGTTGTCCATGGTATGCCTGGCACTTTACCAGCTGATGCCATACATGCACCAACCCGAGAGCATAATTGGGCAATCACAAAAGTTTTTCAGCATTATTAGCCTGTCCATTATTCCGCTAATGATTTTCTTGAGTGGCAAACAGCTATCGGAGGGACTCTCGAACACCCGATTGGCCATGACGGTAACACTAATGGCCAATGTAATCAACATTATTGGCAACTATGTTCTGATATTCGGTAAGTTTGGTGCCCCCGAACTGGGCCTCTATGGCGCGGGCTGGTCAACGCTGATAGCCCGTATTATGATGGCCATTGTAATGACACTGTTTATCCGAAAACTAAAGCCTTTAACGGCCAGTGATATAAAGCTATCTATTGGCAAGATGCTACAAACCATCCGGTCCATAATCAAATTAGGTATCCCCATGGGCTTGCATATCTTCTCGGAGGCCTCCGCATTTATTGTGGCCGGTATTATGATTGGATGGATAAGTGACACAGGCCTTGCGGCCCACCAGATAGTAATCAGTCTGTCGACCTTTGGTTTTATGCTATACCAAGGTATTGGCGCCGGCACTACTATTCGGATTAGCCAGTTTTCGGCCAGGCAGGTGCCAACACTCATAAAACAGGCCTCACAGGCCTCGTTTCAGATTGTGTTTGTAATGGTATTAATCATTTCATCCACCTTTTTACTCCTGCGTCACTGGCTCCCTCAACTGTTCACAAACGATGCTGAAGTAATTGCGATGGCATCGGATATGATTGTTGTATTAGTTCTGTTCCAGTTGTTCGATGCAGTGCAAATCATTTACTCGAGTATTTTAAGAGGTATGGCAGATGCGACCATTCCTGGTATTTTAACCATCATCTCTTACTTTGGCATTGCCATCCCTTTTAGTTATTGGGCAGCTTTTGCAGGTGGCTTTGGTGAAATTGGTATTTGGTTAGGTTTCCCGGTTGGATTAGGGATATGCGCCTTACTCTTTCATTTTCGATTACAAAAACTACATCAAAACACCTCTAAAATTACAAGTTCAAAGTAAAAGGTATTAAAAAATGTCAAACACAAATACACCCCGCATTTTTAGGGGAAACTAATAATCAAAATAACAATATTCGGGAACACCCCCCATAAAATAAATAAAACTCGATTATATTTTTAATATAAAATAGTAACACACCCCTAAAATAAGGAGGTAGCAAATCGCAAATAATTCAATATTTTGACAACACCCCCAAATCTAAACGCTCATTTTACAATTATTTAACATTTTTGCGCTTGCACCCCCAAAAAATATCTCCATCTTTGTAGTGGATTTTTTCATAAAACTTGGATTTAGTTAGCTGATTTAAGGGTAAGGACAGATAAACGTATCTGTCCTCTCTTTTTTTTAAGGGGTTTGTATTCCCTCTCTACAATCAGATGCTCACCAAACTAAATGCCCCGTAAGGCCACACCACAATTTCACACAAGTCTTTTCAGAAAGCTTCATCATTGCCATTAGGCTTCACTTCCATTTTCCCATTGCTGCTGATATAACCTTTGCGCGTTTACTTAAAGGCCGCTTTTTGTAAAGGGAAGCTATGGGACTTTGTCCAAAGTCCGCTTTCTTCAAAAAGAAAAGAATGGACATTTGCCCAACACCCACTTCTGATAAAAGCTTACTGCAAACAGTTGTCCAAGGTCCATTTTTTTTAAAAGGCGAGCTTTCGGAGTTTGTTTATACTCAGTTTTACGATAACGTAAATAAACTGTCTTATTCAGTTACGGCAAAAAAAAAGGACCAACGCACAACGGCATTGGTCCCTTTTGAAATAACTAACCCACACTATCTATTATTCATATTCTCCAATTAAGATTCCTGAAATACTCCAGGCACTAAAGCTGGTTCCGGCCGGCTCACCTAATGGTATTGCCACCTTCATTTGATGACTTCCTGCCTGTACATCGGGTAGCTCCACATATTCAGGATTTGTTGCCGTTCCCGGGCACCATCCGCTACGACTCAGATCGCTCGAGGAAATACCATTCCAGAAATTACCCGAAACCGGATTATATTTTCGGTAAGCAGCACAATCGGTGCGCCAAGGGGTAAAAGTAAATACCCGCTCCCCATCAATAAAAATTTCATTCTGCTTGGGGTTGAACTCATCGCCTCCACCCCAGCCACCATGACCGGTAGTAATATATCTGAATTTAAGATTCTTCACCCCTTCTGGTACGGTAAAATTAACAGTCAGGCTATCGTTTTTAAACATGGTACCATAGCGCTGTCCACCCATTTCCATCACATTACAGGTATTGAAAAGTGGTTGCATGTAGTACTTTTTCCCCGACTCTTCCTTCCAGTCAAAACTACCCGGATAGGCTTTGATATCGAGCGTTAGCTTATGGCCACCTCTATCGTAATTGCCAATAAAAGCACCAATCAATACTTCGCCCTCTAAATAGGGTTTCAGGTCGCTTACATCCTGCTTATAAATGGAATGATCCTCCCACTCAATATCTTTGATTTTAACCCTGTCGTTAAAATGACGCACTCCAAATGTGGTAAAAAAGCGCACTAACTCCACCACCGGCTCATAATTTTCGGTTAACACCACTCCCTGGTAATCGAGGCCTTCAGCATCGTAATATACAGGCAATGCTTCCATTCCGCCTTTCAGGCCATCCCAGAAACTTTTCTCACGCTCTGTTGGAATCACAAATACCGAACCGGTTCTATCATAAGCATCCCCGTTACTATACTGGTTTATTTCTGCAAATATAGAATAGTGATCAGGGGTTTTTGGCAACTTTACTTTCTTCACAATAAGGGTACCTCCGGCGAAGTGATACACCGAATCCAGCACTGGCTGGTCAACCTCCAGGTTTTCTTTACCCCAGCATATTTGCTCATCATCAAACACGCGGGTGCTGATAATCATTTTCTCCCTTTTGATATCACCCAGCTCATTTTTTGTCACGACTTCTCCCAAGTTGGCAGGCAAAAGCGTTTCCTTCGCTTTTTTTCGTTTAATATTCACCTCAGACGCCAGGGTTTCGTTATTTCCATTCCGTACAACACTGAGTACCAAACCTGGCACATACCCAACATGTGGTTGCGGTGATCCCTGAATACCAGCTTCATCGGTATACCAGATAACCATTTGATTGGAATTGATAACAGTTTTGGCCTGCTTACAGGTGTATCCTTGTATGACACGGGTTTCATCGGTCAACTCCAGAGTGGGCAAATCATCAAATGAAAGTAATGAATGGTACACATCACCATCATCAAACTGAGCCATTTGAATTAAGCGTTTTGAGCTGTAGTCTGCAAAGGTAGCTTCATGGGCATAGCCCGGTATCAACTGTTCTACAGTTGGTTTATCGCGCCAAACTTTAGACGATTGTCCGGCATACTGCACATGCAATAAAGGCATGTCCTTTCGCTCCTTGCCGTTATACAAAACCTTATAGGTTACGGTGCCTTGCCGAGAAAAATCCTGCGCTACTGCACCGCCAATTATTAAGAACATCAGAAATGACCAAAATAAAGTCTTCATATGTATTGAATTGAGTTAATTTTAGAATTACTACAAAATTAAACTCCATTCCTACATTTAGGGAGAACACATGTTCAAGAAAGAGATAAAATAGAACAGGAGCAGACGTTTACAGAACCTTTTGCGCCAAACACTCGCGAATGGCCAGCATCACCCCATTTTCATCATTACTTTTAGCTATATGCCGGGCTACCGCCTTTATATCGGGGTGAGCATTAGCCATTGCATAGCTGTGCTTCACACTCTGCAGCATTTCTAAATCGTTCAGGTAATCGCCAAACGCCATTGTTTCCTCAGGACGAATATTTAGCTCGCGATGAAGCAACTGAATGGCCTTACCTTTATTAACCCCCAACGACATAACATCGAGCCAGATGGGACTGGATGTACTTAATTGCAGCACCTCTCCAAAACGGTCCTTCAGTTGAGGATAAATGACGGTTTCGATGTTCGAAAAGTCGTTAATGGCGATTTTGAGCAAATCATCTTCAACAGCTAACAGATCGTTTACCAGCTGATGCTTGACATAGTACTTTTCCAATTCCGTTTTAAACGCCTCTGACGAAACGTTTTCGACATACGCTCCATTTCGGCCACACAATACTATATTAGCTCCCAAAGCTCTGGCCGTTTCGATTAGCTCCTTTACATGTTTGGATTGCATTGGCTGCATTACTTTGGTTTGACCCTTCCAGTTGATAAAACCACCGTTCTCGGCCACAAATGCCATATTATGATCCAGGTGCGCAAACTCCTCCACCAAAGTATAGTATTGTCGTCCGCTTGCAACAACAAACTGAATACCGGCCTCTTTAATTTGCTGGTAAACCTCGACAAAATCTTTTGGTAATTGCTTGTTTGAATCCAGAAGTGTTCCGTCCATATCGGACACAATCATTTTAATCATAATAAACGCCTTTAAAAGCACAAATATAGACTGAATAAAACAGCCTCAGCACCGGTAAGTGTTAATATTCTAAAAAAGCCCAAATTATTAATAAACAAAGTGCTTGAACGTGTTCATTCAAATACTGCATGCCCAATTCGTAGTTATTTTAAACCCAAAGACCAAGATGCGTTTCGTACTTTGCACCGGCTAGCATTTTATCACGCCGACGTTAAATAGCCAGTTCCACCAACAAAAAATCCCGCCGAAGCGGGATTTCATGTTTTTAATTATGCAAGTGAACAATTATTTGACTTCAAATTCAAACTCAACATCAGTTGGTGGCAAACAGGTTTCATTGTCACAACACATAAATGTCAGATAACCTTTAACTTTTGCCGGACGCTTTGTAATACGCACGTTTTGAGTAATTGTTGCTTCGTGCTTAAAAAATGGCACTTCCATATCAAATACCTCATCATGCTTAACGGTGGCTTTAGTTACCTCAACCGGACTTTTAAGCTCTTTGGCATTTTCCATACCTTCGAAAGTAAACTCAGTAGCTACCGGGCCACCTTCAGGCACGTTTAAGCCATAGGTTTTCCAGCCATCCTCAATAGTCGCATGCGCCACTACTTGAACTTCAAACTGGTTAATTTCTTTAATCTCAATTTTCCACTTAACGGGCTCTTGCATTTGAGCACTCACTCCTATCGCTCCAAAAATCAGAAGCATCATCAGGGCAAAAATGTTCTTTTTCATCATCGACTCTAGTTTTTTGTTTTCGAAGTAGTGTTTCGTTCTACTCCCTACTTGTTATTAAGAACTGTACAAATATACTACCAAAATACCTTTTTGAAGTGTAATTAAGTCTATCCCGGTAAAATCATCTGTAGTTATAAGACACATAAAAAGCAAAGTTGGGTGACATGGAATGCGAAAAGATTACTAATTACCTTCAGCAGAGGACGCATAAATGGACAAATGTTAATGCGATGTTAAAGCCTCCTATTCAAGCATAAATAATTAAGTATTAATAATTCTTATTAGCGGTAATTGTGTAGTTTTGAATCATAATTAACACATTTTTAATTACAGACGTTCAACAAACTAAAATTAATTGTACTATGAAACATCTTCTTATTGCCACCATTGCTGTATTTGGCCTGATGGCCTGCAATGGTCCGGCCAAAAAATCAAGCAATACGCAATCAGCCGAACCACAAATTCAATCCGTTTCTGTAGATAACCTGCTGGCGGAGGCTGAACAGCTAGTTGATAAAACAGTAAAGGTTCAAGGGCATGTAACCCACACCTGCAAGCACTCGGGCAAACGCTGCTTTTTAGTAGGTGACAACGAACAGTTTACTGTGCGCGTTGAAGCTGCGGGCAAAATTACCGGTTTTAACCGCGAACTGGTTGGCAGCACCATCGAAGTTGAAGGCATTTTGAAGGAACGCCGTCTGTCCAAAGAATACATTGACCAAATGGAGCATGATGTTAACGAAAAAGTAAAAGAAGATGGTTCGGCAGAAAGCTGTGCTACAGAAATAAACAACATTAATGACATGAGGAGTTGGATGAAAGCCAATAACAAAGATCATTATTCCATTTATTTTGTAGAAGGCTTGAGCTATGAAGTGGTCGAATAAAGCAGTTAGAAAGTGGCTACGCATTATCCACCGCGACTTGGGCTACGTAATGGTTGGCATTACAATTATCTACGGCATTTCGGGCTATGTACTCAACCACATGGACGGGAAAGACCCCGCCTATGAAACTGTTGAAGGCATAGCGCTATTGCCTGCCGGCCTTTCTAAAACACAAGTAAAAGAAGCCTGGGTGTTACAGGATGAGTTACCTGCCATCAAACGCATTCTACCCATCGACGGTGAACATTACCGACTGATGCTGGATGGCGGAATAGGGGTTTATCAGAGTAACAATGGCGAGGTGGTGTATGAGCAACATCGCAAAAAACCATTTATCTATTTTATTAATAAACTGCATTACAACAAAGTGGGCGGTTGGACCCTTATGGGGGATATATTTGCCTTCACCCTGATATTTTTTGCCATTTCCGGACTATTTATGGTCAAAGGTCCCAAAGGATTAGGCGGAAGAGGCAAATGGTACTTACTTATTGGCCTTGCCATCCCAATAATTTACTTATTTATCATGTAAAAATACTCAAAGCCTCATCTGAAGATGGGGCTTTGTTGACCTTGGCTCTACCATTTCACAAACAAATTTGTATTTTTATGCTTATCAGTACTCTACTCAAAAAAGAATACTGCCGCGGTTTGTTTAATGGCCAACACCAATAACCCGGGCCAACCAGCCTGCTGCAAAAGCAAGCTAACATAAGGATTTTACACTATAAGTTTAAATTTTAATCGTTAACAAAAATACCCGGTCCATGTCTAAATCAAGAAAACTAGTCCTCACGCCCATTGCTACGCTGGCACTCCTGGCATTAATCATATTCGAACTTCTATTATTCTTTAACCAAGGCAATAAAATGACCTTCCAAACACTCAATCTACTGGTTATTCTGGGGCATCTTATCGGGCTGGCATGCCTCTACTCTACTACCCAATTAAAGCAGCTATTAAGCAACCGGCTAATAATGGCTGGCATCATTGGAATGGGTATCGGCATGATTATGAAAATAATGCACCTGCCCTTTGGAGCCTACACCTTACTCATTGCTGCGATATATTTAATAGGTGCCAGTATATATTATTTCACCCGCTATTCATCAAAAAACACAGCTAACTATCTGAAGATTATTTGGCTACCTCTATTCTTGATGGCTATCATATTTAAAATGAACCACTTTCCGGGTGCACATAAAATCCTCTTTACCGCTTCAGTTGTTATCTGGCTGATAGTCATTCATTACTGTTACAGCGGGATGAATAAAAGGTAGTTTAAAGCCTGGTGGTGAACCTATCCCAACATGAGAATACCAACCAAGCGTTAAGCACACGGATTAAGGCCAATATAATAAATACGGTCAGCGATAACCACCGCTGGCAAAAATGAGGATACACCTTTATTGAACAAGTGTGACACCTTTAGTTGTTTAACTTATACAACCCTGGATGTAAAGGGCTCAAAAAGAACTTTACTAAATACAAAACAAGAGATTAAGCACAACATGGAAACAAAAACAGACATTCAATCGATAGACAATATTGAGTTAGTCTTTCTGACCATTGACGATTATAAGGAAATTAAAAATGCCATGCAGGAAGCCTACTCTAACATGCCTGAATCGTACTGGAAAGAACAGCATATCAAAACACTCATTGAGAAATTCCCTGAAGGCCAAGTGGGTATTAAAGTTGATGGCGAACTGGCCGGTTGTGCATTATCCATAATTGTTGATTATTCAAAATTTGACGATAAACATACCTACAACCAGATAACAGGAAACTACACCTTCAGTACGCATACGGCCAACGGCACTAAACTCTATGGCATTGATGTTTTTATCAGACCAAAATTCAGAGGCCTGCGACTGGGACGAAGGCTCTATGATTACCGCAAAGAGCTATGTGAAAAGCTCAACTTGAAAGGCATTGTTTTTGGCGGACGTATTCCCAACTTCCACCAGTATGCTCCCCATATGACTCCACGCGAGTACATTGATAAAGTAAGAAAAAAAGAGATACACGACCCTGTTCTTAACTTTCAGATGTCGAACGACTTTCACCCGGCACGTGTCTTGCAAGGCTATCTGGAAGGCGATAAAGAATCGAAGGAGTATGCCGTTTTGCTGGAGTGGGACAATGTGTATTACGAGAAAGAAACAGACACCGCCGCCAGTAAAAAAACCATTGTGCGCCTGGGACTGATACAGTGGCAAATGCGTCTTTATAAAGATTTTGAAGAGCTCATGCAGCAAGCTGAGTATTTTGTTGATGCTGTTTCGGGCTACAGGTGCGACTTTGCGCTTTTCCCCGAATTCTTCAATGCTCCGCTGATGTCGCGCTATAATCACCTTTCTGAACCGGAGGCCATTCGCAAACTAGCCGAATACACCGAAGATATAACAAAGCGCTTTGCTGAACTGGCCATCTCCTACAATATAAACATTATTACAGGCAGCATGCCCGAGATTGTAAATAACAACCTTTACAATGCCGGCTACCTGTGCAAAAGAGATGGCGGCATTGAGCGCTTCGAAAAACTGCACGTTACGCCCGATGAAGCTAAAGTTTGGGGCTTGCAGGGTGGTAACACCATCCAGACCTACGATACCGATTGTGGTAAAATTGGTATTTTAATATGCTACGATGTGGAGTTTCCGGAGCTAAGCAGACTATTGGCTGAAGATGGGATTGATATTTTGTTTGTGCCCTTTTTAACTGACACGCAAAATGGCTACTCGCGGGTAAAAAGCTGTGCACAGGCCAGAGCTATTGAAAATGAGTGCTATGTTGCCATTGCAGGCAGTGTTGGTAACCTGCCCAAAGTGCACAATATGGACATTCAATACGCACAGTCAATGGTATTTACTCCATGCGACTTTGCCTTCCCCACAAACGGTATAAAAGCAGAAGCAACGCCAAATACCGAAATGATCCTGATTGCTGATGTGGACATTGATAAACTCAGGGAACTCAATCAGCTGGGCAGTGTTCGAAACCTGAAAGACAGAAGAACAGATATCTACCAAATCAAGCGTACTGGCAAGTAGTGCCAATCAAATAGCAGATTAGCAAAGGTTCAACCCACGTGCGCAATAATTTATGAATAATAGATATAGTCGTTATCTGTTTTGTGTTAAAATTATGTAAATAAAGTACAAATTAATTTAATTCCCTTAACCGGAGGATAACGAGACGTAATTGCCCTTACATTTGCACGTTTAAAAGTTGAGCCTTATGAATACAATTTTCCGACCCAAGTTTTTTACACTACTAAAAAACGGGTTCTCAAAGCAGCAGCTTGCAAATGATGTAATGGCTGGAATTGTTGTTGGTATAGTTGCCTTGCCCCTGGCCATAGCCTTTGCGGTGGCCTCAGGTGTTTCGCCCGAAAAGGGACTGATTACCGCCGTTGTTGCAGGTTTTATTATTTCGTTTTTAGGAGGCAGCAGAGTGCAAATTGGTGGCCCTACTGGCGCTTTCATCATTATTGTGTATGGCATCATTGAACAGTATGGTATTGATGGCTTAATCATCTCCACCATATTGGCGGGCGTAATGCTCATTGTATTTGGTCTGCTAAAGTTGGGGACCATTTTAAAGTACTTCCCGCACCCGCTTATTGTAGGGTTTACAAGCGGCATTGCCCTGGTTATCTTCTCCACACAAATAAAGGATGCATTGGGCTTACCAATCGAAAAAGTACCGTCGGAGTTTCATGAAAAGTGGATGCTGTACTTTGCCAACTTTGGCAATATCAACTGGACCGCTTTTTTAATAACTGGAGCGACCATTCTGATTACGGTGTATTCAAAAAAAATCACCTCTCGTGTGCCAGGTTCATTTTTGGCCATACTAATCATAACTCCTATTGTTATCCTTTTCAACCTGGATGTTACAACCATTGAAACTTTTTTTGGTGCCATTCCTAACAAAATACAGATGCAAGTACCCGACTTTCAGCTCAGTGACCTGCACAACTATATTGCTCCAGCCATCACCATTGCCTTGCTGGGAGGTATTGAATCATTGTTGTCTGCCGTTGTGTCGGATGGAATGATAGGTGGCAGACACCGTTCCAACACCGAACTAATTGCTCAGGGCATTGCCAATGTGGTAACGCCTTTCTTTGGTGGAATACCTGCTACCGGAGCTATTGCGCGCACAGCTACAAACGTAAAAAACGGAGGCCGCACTCCTATTTCGGGCATGGTGCATGCCATTACCCTATTGTTTATCATGCTGTTTCTTGGGCAATGGGCAAAACTAATCCCCATGTCGTGCCTGGCAGGTATACTAATAGTTGTTTCCTACAACATGAGCGAATGGCGCTCATTTAAATCCATACTAAAAGGCTCCTACTTTGACACGCTCATCTTACTGTCTACCTTTTTTATCACAGTCTTTTTTGATTTAACACTGGCCATACAAATTGGTGTGGTTCTATCGGCCATCCTGTTTATGAAGCGCATGGCTGATATTAGTGATAAGCGGATAAACAATATTGTGGACAGCGACCTGATTGAGAATTACACTAATCTGCCTAAAGAGCTGGGGATATACGAAATAAGCGGCCCCCTATTTTTTGCCTCGGCACGAAGGTATTCTGAAGCTATTGAAGAAATAGGACTGAAATGCAAAGTATTGATTATTAGAATGAGACACGTTTCATTCATCGATCAAACAGGCTTGCACAACCTGAAAGATACCTTAGAAATACTGAAAAATAAAAACATCACTGTCCTATTATCTGGCGTTAATAAAGAGGTACGGGCAGATTTTGAAAAGCATAAGATAAATCAGCTGATTGCAGACGACAGCATCTTTGATAATTTCAACGATGCAACGGCCAAAGCCTGTGAACTCATATCGGGCAAGAGCTTACCAAGCCAGTCGTAAACAAACACAAACACAAAAAAACAAAAGCCTTGTTACCTTCACTAGCAGGGCTTTTTTTTATATCAGCCCAAATGATTAAAGGCATGGATTACCATGTCTGAGCATTTCAACTTCAGATTTAGGTTGATAATGAACATCAACATGATTGCATTGTTGAACTTTGGGATGTTTTTACGGATTAATACCGCATTCAAATATAGTAAGGGGGAAATTTAATGGAGTACAGACGCTTTGGGAAAACCAACAAAATGATTAGCACCATCACAATGGGTGGGATGCGCTTTAAGCAAGTATGGGATCAACCGCGCTATACTATTCCCAAAGACACACAAGAGCACTGTAACAGACTGGTGGATCTGGCACTCAAAAATGGCATCAATCATTTTGAAACAGCCTATGGTTATATTAAAAGTGAAACAGTATTTGGGCGTACGCTCAACCAGGAACTGAAAATCGATCGCTCCTCCTATTATTTAATGACCAAGGGGAACCCCATGACTGCTGATGACACACGCCGGCTGGTTGAAGAGCAACTTAAAACTCTGCAGACCGATTATTTTGATTTCTATGCCTGGCACGGCATAAATACGAATGAACTGGTGGATAAATCTTGCCGAAGCGGCGGTGCTGTGGAGGAACTGCACCGAATGAAAGAAGAAGGTCTTATTAAACATGTAGGTTTTAGTACGCACGGCTCGCTCGACACCATTATCAAAGCCATATCCACAGACCTGTTTGAGTTTGTTAACCTGCATTATTACTATTTTTACCAGCGCAACCGAGCTGCGATTGAACTGGCTCAAAGCAAAGACATGGGCGTATTTATCATTTCGCCCAACGATAAAGGGGGACAACTTTATAAAGCACCGGACAAAATTCGTAGTGCTATTCCGCATGCTACCCCCATTCAGTGGAACGCACGTTATTGTTTGAGTCACCCCGAAATACACACTTTATCGTTCGGCATGACTGAAGCCGCTCATTTTGAAGAGATGAATGGCATTTTTCCCAGCCACACGCCGCTTAACCCAGTGGATCAGCAAGCAAAAATACGCCTCGATCAGATGGCCGATGAGGATCCTTATACACATTTCGATGGCTATGATCTGGACCATGATTCGGGGCTGGATATTCCCCTTTTGTTGCACTGGCGCAAGCTATGGAAATGCTACGATCTGCTCGATTTTGCGAGGTACCGCTACAAAGAGTTAAAAACACCCAACCATTGGGTTCCCGGAGTGTTTGCTACCCCTGACGCCATTGATAAAATAGATTTCTCAAAAGTCCCCAAAGACATTCCTTTAAGAGACATACTGCATGAGATACATGAGGCGTTTTACATGGCACCCAATAAATACATTCCGGCAAGAAATACAAAAAACTCCAATTGAACCCTGCTGCGGAAGTTTTGTAGGACAGTACCGCACACATAAGCTAATTGGAGTTTTGATTAAGCTTGTATTAATAAATCCGCCTATTTGCCACTCAAGGTGAAAAAGGCGATCATCTCTTTCAGATTTTCTGACTGACTGGCTAACTCTTCAGCGCTGGAAGCCAATTCCTCAGCCGAAGCAGAGTTTTGCTGCGTCACATTACTTAGCTCTAGAATAGAGGCATTCACCTGTGTGGTCGCACTACTCTGCTCACTACTTGCAGCTGCAATTTCTTCGACCAACTGGGTGGTTTTCGCCACTTCGGGCAGCATTTTTTGAAGCTGCTCGCCCGCCTCTTCAGCCAGTAGAAGCCCATTAGCAGCACTACTTACAATTTCATCAGCCGCTGTTCGGGTATTTTCTGCCAATTTTCTTACTTCAGCAGCCACAACGGCAAAACCCCGTCCGTGCTCTCCGGCTCTTGCTGCCTCCACAGCTGCATTCAAAGCCAATATGTTTGTTTGAATCGCGATGTCATTAATAATGGATATACGTTCAGAAATAATCCGAATAGCCTCCAGGCTGGAAGTCGCTTTAGCGATTACATGATCGAGACCCATTTTAGCGCCTTGCGATATTTCTTTGGTGGTAATGGCGTTGCTGGTGTTTTGCTCAATATTGGCGGCAATTTCTTCGGTAGTTGATGAAATTTCCTCAACTGAAGCGGCTTGTTCACTGGCACCTCCCGATATTTGCTGTGCTGACGAACTCAGCTGCTCACTGGCCGAACTGATATTATTGGCACCTTCCTGTATACCAGCCACAACCGTTTTAACCTTCTCAACCATACGTAACATCGATGCCTGCAACGAACCAATTTCATCATGGCGCTGACTCAACTCAATGTGCTGATCTAAATCGCCGTCAGCAATAGCCCTCATCCGGTTACTGATTTGCTCCACCGGTTTTGTGATGCTTCTTGAGATATAAAAAATCACCCCAAGCATCACTAAAGTACTTATCAAACCTGTGATAAGCGTAAAATAAGTTAGGCGAGTGGTTTCTTCCAGTATCTCGTCACCCGGTATATCAATCATAACACTCCATGGCTTTTGCGAATTACCCAGATGCACAGGCGAAAAAACACGCGCAACCGTTTTATTTAAATAAGCAGATTCGGCTTGCAACAATAATACTTCTCCCGTTTTAACGGCTGCTGAAATATCATCGGTATAATCGACAAACAAAGTATCGATACGTGCACCTACCATACTGGCATCGGGGTGAGCCGCCGTAATCAGGTTATTGGTGATGATGGAGCCATATCCCGTTTTATAGGCCTTTACATTTCTGTTCACCTCCATCAGCTTTTCAAAATCCAAATCAATACCTAATACTCCTAAAAATTCACCATTGTCAATAATAGGCGTAATAACTGAAATGGTTGTTTCCATGTCATCATCACGTCCGGTAAAGCTATACTGGTATGGATCTTCCACATGCTGCTTGAGGGTTTTCTTTGGGATGGCGTAATAACTGTTTTTATACTCTTCGAGGTCATCATTACTCACAAAACTTTCAGTATCAGTTCCGTTATTTTGAAACGACAGCCGATCCCCTTCCCTAAAACAGGAAGCAGAGAAAAGCCCTAACTCCTGACCATACTTCGCGGCAAATTCTGCGTCTTTGTTATCAAAAGCATTAGCCTCCCACATTGTCCAAACGCCAAAATAGTTGTCGTTATTAGCCATACTGGCCTTGAGTAACTGCAAAACCAGATACCTGTCTGCGGAATTATTCTGCTTGAGTGTTAGCAGTGTTTGAGCCAGTGATTCGCTATTTGTAAACGCCTGCTCAAGATAACTTTCTATTTTTAAAGCTTCATCTTCACCAATGCTTTGTGATAGGTAAGCGGCATTAAATTTCGCCCTTGATAGTGTATTGTAAATAATCACCCCCAATGTAACACTAAACACAAATAGAAAAACTGAAATAATGTATAGATTCAGTTTCGCATTTAACCCTAATCGTCTCATAATAAAATATTATCTTTTCGTAAAATGTTGCTTAATCAAACTATAGTGAAAGAGTGGCCACCATAAAAGCACCTTTGGAGTGGGGATTAAGTGCAAAAATGACACTAAGTGGAAAACTAACATTGTTATTTACTGCCAGTTCGCGACTCACACCAATGCCCACATTAACAAAAGCAGCCTGGCTGGCATACATACCCCGCGCCGGTGTAAATCCCGAAAACAAACAAACCTGGTTCTCACCCATGGAGAAATTATACTGTGGCTCAATATAGGTCGAGTAAAAGGCTGCATTGTTGTCGTCCAAATCGGCACCATAAACAAATACCGCGGCTTCTACCGACAGCTGGCTTTTGAAGATATCAAACCATTCAACAAGTACTTCGACGGCGTGCGCCGATGTGGTTTGATTCCAGTTAAAGTACTGCTGTGAAACAGCTGACGAATCCACTACATTGAAGTTATCAGACACTGATAGCCGTAAATTCTCGTGCTGAAAAGACAGGTAAACATCAATTTCCTGATAGGGCTCTTCAGCAAACGAATATGAGCCCCAGGTACCAATAGTGAATGCGCCTTTACTTAATTCCAGGTACGGCTGAATAGAAGGCGATGAACTAAGACTCATGCCTCGCCAATAGAAACGCGATGTCAAATCCATTCCTACCGACATTGCGCTTTGTTCAGAATGACTCTGCGCATTAACACCATTCAGATGTGGTATAAGCATAAGCATAACTACCACAAGCCGAATAGCTTTAGTAAACAAATACATAAAAATCCCTTGTTAGTTTTCCCGACTAATTTTTAAATATAACAACCTATATTTTTGCTCTCAGCATCAATTCCTTAGGAAAGGCATACTGCTTGTTCAGAACAACAGTTAGCACTTTTTCCAACTCCTCCACAATTGACTGCTTAAGCACATAGCCCTTAAAACCTGCGCCAACAAGTTCTTCAAGACAAACCTGATCGTTATTAAAAGTAACTGCCACAAGCTTAATATCAGGAAAAAGATAGTTGATTCGTTTGCCTACCTCTATTCCATTAACTATTGGCATATTAACATCCAATAGAACGATGTCTGCAAGTCCGAGTTTGTCACTTTCAATAATGTCCCTACCATCACTAAAAGAATTAATCACCTCGAACTCTGGCATGGTGCTGAGCAAGTGCCTAAGCCCTTGCGCAAACTCATCACAATCATCAACTATGATTACCTTATAAGCCCCTGCGTTACTCATTGCCCTAA
Source organism: Carboxylicivirga taeanensis (assembly GCF_051851475.1). Classification (NCBI taxonomy): domain Bacteria; kingdom Pseudomonadati; phylum Bacteroidota; class Bacteroidia; order Marinilabiliales; family Marinilabiliaceae; genus Carboxylicivirga; species Carboxylicivirga taeanensis. Next base: position 143,645 of record NZ_JBPUSJ010000011.1, read on the forward strand.
TAACGCCAAATCACCAGTAAGGTTACGGGAATTGCCCTTTTTAGCAGTAGGGTTTTCCCTATTTCGGAACAAAGGAATCCCTATTGTGAGTTTATAGTTCGACAACCTGGTTTTTGATGGCCCAAACAATCAGTCCGGCGTTATTTTTCGTATTCGTTTTTCTCATCAGTTTTGTTTTCTGACTCTCAATAGCTTTTACACTTAAAAAGTGAGCTTTAGCCAGCTCCTTGTTGGTGTATCCCTTGCAAACCGATGCCAGCAGCTCTCTTTCACTTTGGGTCAATTCAACCGCTGAGGGGGAAATATTTGACGTTATTTCCCGTTCTGTGTTCAAGCTCGATGCAACCGCTTTGAGGAATTCATCTGAAAAATAAGTATGACCTGCATTAACCTCCCGAATGGCAAGCGCCAGCTCTTCTGCACTCATGTCTTTTAGTACAAAGCCTTTTGCCCCTTTCACGAACGCTTCTTTAAAAAAATTAACGTCATGGTACATGGTCAACATAATCACGCGCAAATGATCATCTTTAGCCATCGCTTTGCTTAATGCATCAAGTCCACCCAACAAGGGCATACTAATATCAACCAGTGACACATCATAGCGGTCCTTACTTAAGCTATTCAACCAGTCATTTCCATTGCTGAACTCTGCAACCACTTCCATATCTTCAGCCTCATTAATAAGCATTTTTATCCCCTCACGCACCATCGAGTGGTCCTCTGCAATAGCTATACGTATCATCTTTTTCATTTTGTATTCTGGAAGGTGATATCCACCTCCACTCCGCTCCCTTTTTCGGAATTAAAAACTATTTTACCACCAATCGAGTCAATGCGGTTAATGATATTTGTTAAGCCAAAACCCTTACTTCTTTCCCTTTCAAAATCAAATCCAACCCCATCATCCTTGTAACAAACTGATAGAGCGCCACCTTCGTCCCTAAAGGATATACTAATTTGCCCGGGTGAACCATACTTAATGGAGTTATTAATCAGTTCAACGAGTGCCCGATAAATGGCCAGCTCAATAAGTGGATCACTAATCTGCAACTGTTGGGTTTCGAGCGTAAATTCAACATTGCTTACCAGCTTAATATGATTTACAAATGACTCAGTTGCTTTCACAAGGCCATAATTTTGAAGTATCTGCGGACTGACATTATTGATGGTATTGCGAAGCTCTTTGATGGCCCCATCGATAAGACCATTTAGCTTATTACCCATTTGCGACTTATTCTCATCAACTGATGTTTTTATGAGTGTATGAGCATATATTTTGGCAGCCGAGAGCAATGGGCCAACACCATCGTGTAACTCCTGAGCAATTCGCTTATTTTCCTTTTCTTCCGCTTGCATCATTGTCTCAATAAGCAGGCGCCGTTTTTTCTTTTGCTCGGTCAAATCAACGAAAGCACATACGGCAGTATCCCCAAGAAAGGTATGGTGCACCTCGGCACTTTTTAAATGGCCATTTCTTGTCACAAAATTAGAGTACTCAATCGGCATTTGCTTTTGTGTTCCAAATCCATTCCGAATTTTATTATCAAATCTCTCTTGAAGTTGATTTCGCCTATCTACATCTGGATATAAGTAACGAAGCCAGTGGTCGAAATTGCTTATATCCTTTACCCCGTAACCAAAATACTGATAAAAAGCATCGTTGGAATAGCTAATTTCCTTATTAGACTTCAGGGTGGCAACAGGAATTGGCAGATGATCAAGAATCCTGTAGAACCGTTTCGAACTTTCGTGTTGTTCTTTGACCTTTTTAAGGTAAGCCATAAACGTTTTTCGAATTGCAAACCCACCAACCGCAATCACCAAAACCGTCAGCATAAAATCTGATACCCAAACCATTTCACTCTGAACAAGTAGATGTGGCGAAGAATAATATTGCACTTTCCCGCTTACATATAAATGCATAAACAGAAAAAAGTATAAAACAATAAATAGATTAATGCCTATTGCAAGACCTCTTTTCAGATAGAAAGTGGTTAAGCCAAATATTAGTATCATAAAATACTGGGCACCGCCAAATAATCCGAGATTGTAGATACTATAGAGGTTGCCATATAGCAAAACATAAAGCAAAAAGAACACCTTGACTTTTAAGTTGATTTTAGTTTTAAACACTGCAATTAACAGCAGACCTCCTAATGAGATGCTATGCAAAACAGTGACCACACCATCTGCCCAACCAAAGTACAACGCATAGGCATAGAGCGGTCCAACCAAAATAACGACAACACGATAAGCGAAATCAATCACCTCCTCTTTAACCGCATTAAATGAACTAACAACCTCTTTAAACGTGTAATCCAATCCCAAAGCTATCTCCTTTTTACCAGTTTACTCCCTTAACGAATATTCATGAATTTGGTTATAGCAATAGGTGTTAATTTTCCCATTTTAACCAATTGCAAAGAAAGAAATTAGCAATGCTATAACAAAGGCAAATTTAAAGGTAAAATTTATTCTTAGAAAGATTTTGAAGAGCTCCTGTGGTTAACACTAAACAATATTGCAAAAACCAAAAAAGCTCGTAAACCATATGATTTACGAGCTTCTGATTGCATTTGTTTGCTACTTCGTCGGGGTACCAGGATTCGAACCTGGGACCCCCTGGTCCCAAACCAGGTGCGCTAACCGGACTGCGCTACACCCCGAAACTAATTTTGAGCGGAG
>NZ_JBPUSJ010000012.1:0-133069 GCF_051851475.1 Carboxylicivirga taeanensis
AAGAAGGATTGGTTTTTCATCCTGAAGATTATGTGTACAGCAGTGCTCGTGATTATAGTGGAGAGAAGGGATTGATAGAAGTGACGGTGATAAAGTAATAGAACTCTACCACGCGAAAGGATTCCCGCGGGAGCCTTGAGTGGAGAGCCACACGAGAGGACTCGTGCGGCAGCAGTGTATAACACCTTCTGCATTTGGTCTATATTTAAAGCAAAGTAGTAATCTGTTTATAATAGCTAATTATCCAATAAATTAGAACTATGAGAATAATAATTATATTTGTATATATGTTAATTTCTTTAGGTGCATGCCATTATAGTAATGATGATCTTTCCTTACTTACAAAAAGTAGTAAAATAGAAGACCACATGGAAGCATGCCAAATAATTGGAGAGACAAAAAATATAAAATATCTACCATTTCTATTTGATAACTTAAATGATCCAAGAGTTTCTCATCATATTCATTATAAGGGCATGTCTGTTTATCAATGTAAAATCATTGCGCTTAAGAAGATTAGTGGGTTAAAACCTCCAAATGCAATAACTTATAAGCCAGATTCATGTAATATTCAGTTTTATATAGATTGGAGAGAAAGCTACCGCTGAGCGAAGTCTGTGACTTCGTTCTTGATAACAGTTAGTTTGCAACTAACATTGCGAAGCAAACAATAATAGAAAGCCACGTTAGCGATAGCGTGGCTTTTTAAATACAAAAATGTTTTGTAGTTACAGACTACTTGTTATGTACCCCTGCTCCCGCGCGAATCCTTTCGCGTGGTTTAGCAAAGTATAAATAAGATAACAACAAAAGCTGCTCTATTTTTTAGGGTAGCTTTTGTTATATTTGATGCTATGAGCCGCAATTACAAGTTTTATAATCCAGAAGGGGTTTACTTTGTAAGCTTTGCAGTAGTCGAGTGGCTGGATGTTTTCACACGCAACGAATACAAAGATATTCTACTTGATAGTCTGGCATTTTGTCAGCAAAAGAAAGGAATGGAACTCTTTGTCTGGTGCATAATGACCAATCATGTGTATTTAATTTTTAGAAGCATTCAAGGTCAGAAACTAGAATTGCTATTAGGCGATTTTAAACGTTTTACAAGCAATGAAATCATCAAATGTCAATAAATACCAGTTTTGGAGGCATGACAATAAGCCAATTGAGCTGTGGAGCAATAAAGTAATAAACGAAAAAATAAGTTACATTCATAACAATCCGGTTGAAGAAGAATTGGTTTTTCATCCTGAAGATTATGTGTACAGCAGTGCTCGTGATTATAGTGGGGAGAAGGGATTGTTAGAAGTGACGGTTATAAAACAATAGAATTATACCACGCGAAAGGATTCCCGCGGGAGCCGTGAGTGGAGAGCCACACGAGAGGACTCGTGCGGCAGCAGTGAAAGTTGAAAGTTGATGAGTTGAAGGAGGAAGAAAGGGTGTTATCTTAAATCTTGTCACTTTTCCAGCTCGCCATAGTCAATAAGTATACAAACGCGGCTCGGCATAGTTTTCAACTAACATTGCAAAGCAAACAATAATAGAAAGCCACGTTAGCAGTAGCGCGGCTTTTTTTAATACCAATAGATTTTGTGGACTCTGCCGGGCGGGGAGGGTGGAGGTTGAAATAAAAGAGCCCGAACGCTTGTCCGGGCAGTCAAAAAATGCTGTATTGCTAATATTGGAGTGATTGCAGCCAGCCTCAAAAACGCTTCATTAAAACCGCCTTAAAAAGTAGCTGCATTGATTACATAGCGGTAGCGGGCTTTCTTGTTCTCCACATTTTTCCATGCATCATTAATTTGTTCGGCCGAAATAAGCTGTATTTCCGGTTTTATGCCCTTATCGGCACAGTAGTGCACTACCTCCTGGGTTTCGGGGATGCCGCCTATTAGCGAGGCATTAAAATTAACGCGCGTGGCCGCCAGCGCAATGTTGCTGAGATTAATCTGGAAGCCTTCTGGCATTCCTACATAAGTAAAATTGCCGTATGGCTTAACGCAGGCCACGTACGGAGTAGCGTTAAACTGGTAGGGGATGGTGCAAATCATGTAATCGAGCTTTTTGTGGCAGGCCTGCATGCTGCTATATGTGTCGTCAACCACAATAACCTTTTTAGCACCCCACGATTGAATGTCCTCCACTTTATCGGGCGAAGTGGTAAAGGCATACACTTCTGCCCCTTTTGAAACGGCCAGTTTAACAGCCAGATGGCCTAAGCCGCCAATTCCGGCTACCCCTACCTTGTCTCCAGCATTAAAATTCTCTTTCATCAGCGGCGAATAGGTGGTTATGCCCGCACACAATAAGGGAGCGGCTTCCTGAAGCGTTAGGTGATCAGGGATATGAACCGCAAAATGCTCTCTGACCACGATGTTGCTCGAATAGCCACCTTGAGTGATGCCTGTAGGTGATTTTTTATCGTGAGCACCATATGTAAATAAGGTTTGACCATTGTCGCAGAATTGCTCTTCGCCATCCTTGCAACTGTCGCACACCATGCAGCTATCGACCATGCAGCCTACACCAGCCCGGTCGCCCACCTTGAATTTGCTTACATTTTTTCCAACTGCAGTAACAATGCCAGCGATTTCGTGGCCGGGCACTTGCGGGTAGGTTTGTGATCCCCAGTGCCCTTTCATCTGGTGTATATCGGAGTGGCAGATGCTGGCGTATTTGATATCTATCAACACGTCGTTATCGCCTACTGGGCACCGTTCAAAGGTCCAGGGTTTTAATTCTCCTGATGTATCAAAAGCCGCATAGCCTTTTGATGGGATGGTTGGATTGGCCTGATTACTCTGGCCAAAAACAGGGAAGGGATTGTTTAATAGCATGGATGCGCCCATGCCGGCAATGGCCGATTTTTTTATAAAATCCCTTCTTGATTGTGTCAGGTCCTGTGAACTAACTTTGTTTTCTTTCATTGTTGTGGTTTTAGAGTTGATTACTGATGCGCAATTCTTATTGTGCATTCAGGCAACGATAGCCTATTGAGACACAGATAGAAGAAGGCGCATTTATTAAAGTGCCACTAATGTAATAATTACATTTTACATATTAACTAAGGTGGTAAACTACTTCTAATTGAAGCTATCAACATGGCTTTGTCATGCAGAGCAAGAATGGTATATTGGTGGGAAATAACTTATGATCAGACTATGGATAAAAACAAATTTATACAGGACTATAAGAGAGCCTTTGGTAATTATGAGCTGCCTCTGGTTTTCTGGTATTCGGAGCAGGCAGCAAGTCCGCTAGAGAAGGTGAACGGCTGCTTTTTTAAGTGTTTGACGCCTGTGCGTAATGGGGGCATTGTTAGTTTAAATGTAGACACCATTGGTTGTGCAGGCGGTAAGGTATATACCGGTTTTACGGAGGCTCCGCCATTTATTCCTCCCTTTGTATCGCAAAAGGAGCATTATAAAGCAACGCCGGAGCAGGTGAGCGAGTTTATCTGTCATCTGAACATGCCGGGTAAGGAGGGGCTTTATCTGAATTTAGCGTCACTAAGTCAGGTGGATAGCTTTGAGGGGCTCGAAGGACTGATTTTTTTTGCTACCCCTGATGTTCTGAGTGGATTAGTCTCCTGGGCCTTCTATGATACGAATGCTCCTGATGCGGTTTCGGTTCCTTTTGGCTCAGGCTGTAGTGCCACTGTGGCGCAATGTGTGGTGGAAAATCAAAATAATGGGCAACGCGTTTTTCTGGGATTGTTTGACCCATCTGTGCGCCCCTATGTGGAACATAACATACTTAGTATGGCCATTCCCATGTCGCGCTTTAAAACCATGTACACAACAATTAGCCAATCGTGCTTGCAAGGGGCACATGCCTGGAGTAAGGTAAAAGCCCGTATTGACACAAGTAATTGATGGCCATGTGATGGGGACTTGATTGAGTACTGCTTAATCGGACTACTTATCCATCGTTTTTTGGTTGCTTAACCTGTTTTATTATCAGCCTATTGCGCAATGAATGAAATTAAAATCTTGTAGTAGCGCTTAAAGTCGTATCTTTGCACAAATTATACTTAAAAGGCGGCGCGGCGGTTTGATGGCAATGAGCTCGTAATTCTCCACTATTCGTATGCGGGCCGTTGTTAACCAGTTATAGAATGCAAATAAAGTTTGAAGATTTAAAATTACATGCCTCAATACTCAAAGCGTTGAGCGACGAGAACTACACCAAACCCACCGCTATACAGGCCGAGGCTATACCCTATGTATTGAATAGGCAAGATGTGTTAGGCAGTGCACAAACCGGAACGGGAAAAACAGCCGCTTTCGCCATTCCAATTATTCAGCATGTGATGCAGGATATTGAGGAACAGAGGGGGAAAAGAAAAATTTTAGCCCTGATCGTTACCCCCACACGCGAATTGGCTATTCAAATAGGGGAAAGCTTTAAAACTTACGGCAAATACACCAAACTAAAGAGTTCGGTAATATTTGGCGGAGTTCCACAAAACGCTCAGGTAAGAGCCATCCGCCAAGGGGTTGATGTGTTAATTGCCACTCCAGGTCGTTTACTGGATTTAAAAGCACAAGGCTTGCTATCGTTTCACGATATTAAATACTTTGTGTTGGATGAGGCCGATCGTATGCTCGATATGGGTTTTATTCATGATATTAAAAAGCTGTTGGTGATGCTGCCTAAAGAACGGCAGTCTCTATTTTTCTCGGCGACGATGCCTCCTAAGATTCTGAAATTATCGCAGGAGATATTGGTGAGCCCTAAAAAAGTGGCGGTGAACCCAGTTTCTTCTACTGCTGAAACGATCCAACAGCGTTTATATACCACCAATAAAGACAGTAAAAAGAATTTGTTGCTTCATATTCTCAAAGAGCAGGATATGGACCAGGTACTGCTGTTTTCACGCACCAAGCACGGAGCGGATCGTATCGTGCGTAATTTACGTCAGAAAAAGGTTACCTGTGCCGCTATTCATGGCGAAAAGAGCCAGAACCAGCGTCAAAAAGCGTTAAAGCAGTTCAAAATGGGTGAGATACGTGTGTTGGTAGCAACGGATATTGCCGCACGTGGAATTGACATTGATAAATTGCGCTACGTGATTAACTACGATGTTCCTAACGAGCCGGAGACCTATGTGCATCGTATTGGGCGCTGTGGTCGTGCAGGCGAAGAGGGGGTGGCTATCTCGCTATGTGAGCCCGAAGAAAATGCGTATGTGCAAAGCATTGAGAAGCTTATCAAGCAAAAAATAGAGGTGGAGCGCGATAATCCTTTTCCGCAGACGGAGAAACCAATGAATGCTGTTGAAAAGAAAGAATTTGAGAAAGAGAAGCAGCGACGTAAGCAGGAATTCTTTGCCAATCGAAATAAGAAAGAAGGCGATCAGCGAGGAGGTTTCAACCGAAAGCGTAGGTAATTTAATTTAAATACCGTTTTATTGCAGCTATCAAATAGCTACAAATTGATATAAAAAAAACCTGTCAGACATTTACGTTCTGACAGGTTTTTTTATGCTTAGAACCAGCCTTCTTTTGCTGGTTTATGCTATCAATCAGTTCTTTTTCTTATCCAGGATAGCTTCTATTTCATCCATCAGTCCATTCATGGCTTCAATGGTTTTTTCAAATGGCTCCGATGAGGTCATGTCAACACCAGCTTTCTTTAACAGCTCAATGGGGTAATCAGAACCTCCTGAAGACAGAAACTCAATGTAGCGCTTGGTGGCTTCCTTATCGCCCTCCAAAACCTTAGCGGCTAAAGCCTGCGATGCAACAAAGGAGGTGCTGTACTGGTACACGTAAAAATTCATGTAAAAATGGGGGATGGCCGCCCATTCTGCCGCAATGTTATCCTCAACTGTACATACACCTTTGTCGTGGCCATAGTATTTGCGTGTGATATCTCCATACATCTGTGTCAGTACTTTGCCGGTTAGGGGCGTTCCTTTCTCTGCAGCCTCGTGAATAGCCAGTTCGAACTCGGCAAACTGAGTCTGGCGGAACAGGGTACCTTTAAAGCCATCGAGCATGCTCATTAATAAAGACAGACGCAAGTCATCATCCTTTAGCTTTTTCTGCATCATGTCATTAAGCAGTACTTCGTTAAAGGTTGAGGCTACCTCAGCTACAAAAGTGGCATAATCAGCAGTGGCAAAAGGCTGTGTTTTGTTTGAGAAATAGCTGTGCATGGTGTGACCCAGCTCGTGAGTTAAGGTACTCACCTCATTATATTGGTCGGTGTAGTTCATTAAAATGTATGGGTGCACATCGTAGGCGGCTCCGTTAGAGTAGGCACCGCTGCGCTTACCAGTATTAGGGTACACATCTATCCAGCGGTTGTTAAAAGCCTTATCAACCACTTCTACATATTCTTTTCCGAGTGGCTTTAACGACTTAAGAATAAGCTCCTGTGCTTCCTCGTAAGAGTATTTTAACTCAACTCCTTTTACTGTAGGTGCATACACGTCGGAATACATCAGCTCATCAACGCCCAACATGCGCTTTTTAAGTTCCAGGTAGCGGTGGAAGGTTTCCAGGTTGTTATTGACATTTTCAATTAGTGATTTATATACTTCAACCGGAATGTTGTTGGGTTTAACAGCTGCTTCTAAGGCCGAGTTGTAGTTACGGGCTTTGGCGCGAAATACGTTAACTTTTACCTGACCATTCAATAGTTCGCCGAAAGTACTCTCGTATTTCAGGTAGTTATCCCAATACACTTTTGTAGCTTCCTGTCGCATCTCACGGTCTGCTGATGAGCGGGCCACACTAAAGCTGGCCGGGGTTAATTCGGTCTCTTTCCCATCCATCATAATGGTGGCGCGGGGCATTTCGGCATTACTAAAAACGCTGAACGCTGAATTGGCGGTTCCGGTAATCATGCCGGTCTTGGCCATTACGGCTTCTTCTAATTCCGACAGGGTGTGTTTTTTCATTCGATACACATCCATCAGTCCCATTTTATAGATTTCCAGCTTTGGTTCGTCGGCCAGAAATTGTTTCATCGTTGCTTCAGGAATGGCAGCCAGCTCAGGTGTGATAAAGGACGCCATTTGACCGTATTCGATAAATACCTGGCGAATTTCTTTTACACGCGCCATATTATCGGCATCACGCAGATCCACATCCGATTTTAGCGAAGCATAGATGTACAAACGGTAACCTTCTTTCATTACCTGCTCAGAGTATTGCAGGTAGCTGAGTAAATTGGTGGCCGAACTTCCAAGCTGACCTTTAAAGCTGGTCACTTTTTCCATTTCTTTAGCCAGCTTATCTTTTGCGGCTGACCACGCTTCATCGCTTTCATACAGGTCGGTAAAATTCCATTTGTAATTGTCCTCTATTTCAGAGCGCTCTTTTTGAGCATGGGCAGTGAACACTGTCAGTAACATCAGGGCTACCGACAGGAGAGCCGTAGATACTTTCTTCATGGTTTAATTGTTATGTGTTTTTATTTATCAGGCTACCAAATTAAAGAAAGAAAATGAGATGTGCATTTTCTTGCAGGCGCAAAATGCTGAATGCTCAGTGAAAGGGGGTATTTCAAAAAGCTGGTTATATGGGGGTTTGAGTTTTTTTATTCCGAAGTAAAAAAAAGTCAGTTTTGGATAAGGGTATGATTTGCAGTAGGGTGTCCTTATGGTGACACGCGAATAATAAACTATTAAACTTAGATATTATGAAAGCAAATAATCATTCATTCGGAATTAGCACACGTTTCTTTTACTTGCTGGTTGTAACCCTGTTATCAGTTTCATTTATGGCTGAAGGGGTTGTAAGAAGCGAAAAGCGGGTATTTGAAGAAGGTACCTACAAAGAAATTAAAGGAAAAGTGGTGGACGCAAACAGTGGCGATGACCTTATATTTGCCAATGTTACCATTGAAGGAACCAATATTGCTACGGTAACCAACTCCGAGGGCAGCTTTGCACTAAAAGTACCTAACGAAATGTTGAATAAAAGCATTACCTTTTCTTACATTGGTTATCAGAAAAAATCTATTCCCATTAGCACGTTAGATGACGACAAGAACAAAATTAAACTGGAAATTCTATCGGTATCGTTAGATGCGATAACCGTATTCCCCAAGGACCCTGACTTGCTAATTGAGGCGGTGTTAAACCACCGGAAAGAGAACTACTACCAGACTGAACATAAAATGACGGCTTTTTACCGCGAAATCATTCGCAAGCGCCGTACCTACGCCTCTCTGTCCGAAGCTGTGGTAGAAGTGTATAAGCAAGGCTATTCCAATCAAAAAGATGATGCCGTGAAGTTATTGAAGGGACGTAAGAGCGTCGACTACGACAAGCTTGATACCATTACTTTCAAACTGCAAGGTGGTCCGTATTCAACACTTATGTTGGATATTATGAAAAGCCCTTACATGATTTTACGCTACGATGTGCTTGAAATGTACGATTTTGAAATCGCTAACATCACCCGTCAGGATAACCGTATTTTATACATTCTTAATTTCAAACAAAAAGATTGGGTTACTGAACCATTGTTTTATGGCAGCTTGTACATCGACTCAGAAACCATGGCCATTGTAAGTGCGTCGTACAATGTAAATACGGAAGATAAGAAGGCTGTTGGCGCTATGTTTATTAAACGTAAGCCTGCCGGTGCCGATGTTTATCCGACTAAAGCATCTTACCTGGTGACTTACCGTGAGAAAGATGGTAAATGGATTTATGGTTACTCGCGCGGTGAGATAACATTTAAAGTAAATTGGAAAAAACGACTGTTTAATACCGTCTACAACACAGCTATTGAGATGGCCATTACCGATTGGGAAGAAACAAGTGAAAAATCATTCAGAGGTTCTGAACGTTTAAAAACCAACGTGGTGATGAGCGACACAGAGATGGGCTTTGCCAATGATGATTTTTGGGGCGATTACAATGTCATCGAACCAGAAAAATCCATTGAATCGGCTATTAAAAAGATTCAAAAGAATATTGAAAAGCTGAAAAACTAGCTCTTAAAACCAAATCATCATACAACAGGCTGGTAATCGTAAAGGTTATCAGCCTTTTTGTGGCATATAGGCGATGGCTCTGTTGAGCCTTTTCAGTTCATAAATAAGGAATATGGAGGTAATTACAGCCGAAACAGTGTCGGCAATAGGGCCTGCCAGCCAAACCCCATCCAGTCCAAAATGCTGAGGCAGTACCATCAGAATAGGGACTAACACAATCACTTGCCGGAGCAAAGAAATAAGGGCTGCCAGTCCGGCTTTTCCGGTCGACTGGAAATAGTTACCTGTAATAATCTGAAATCCCACCAGCGGCAATGCCAGCAAAAAGAGGCGTAACCCCCGTGTGCCAATATCTAACAGGTCCTGGCTGTCGCTATTAAAGGCCCTAATGATGGTACGCGGAAAGAGCTCACTTACAGTAAATCCAATAATCGATATAACTGTAGCAAAAATAAGACTAATCACCAGTGTTTGTTTCACTCGTTTATAGTTTTTTGCGCCAAAATTAAAACCAATAATGGGTTGGGCGGCCATGTTAATTGCGATGATGGTCATTACCAACAGAGTGGCTACACTCATGATAACGCCCATGGCACCAACGGCCAGGTCACCACCGTATTTAACCAGTTGTACGTTAAAGGTGCCAAATACGAGGCTGGAAGCCATTTGCATGGAGAATGGGGCAAAACCAATTGAGATAATGTACCAGATAATTTCCTTGTTGAGGAAAAAGTTGCGCACTTTTAGGCGGATAACCGAGCGTTGGCTCCGGAAATGAACAATCACCCAGATGCAAAGCGCAAATTGCGACAAAATGGTGGCATAGGCCGCACCGGCAACTCCCATATCGAGGACAAAAATAAATATCGGGTCCAATATCAGGTTCAAGCCGGCACTAATCAGCATCGAAATCATGGCTACTTTGGCACTCCCCTCAGAACGGATCAGGTTATTGAGTGAATAGCCCACAATGTTAAAAACAGCCCCAAATAGTATAATGTTGAGGTATTCATTGGCATAGTCGAATGTTTCGTTATTGACCCCAAAAAAGCGCAGCAGAGGATCTTTTATAGCAAAGCCCAAGCCCATAATAAATAGGGCTACTATAACCATCAGAACAAACGCGTTACCCAGCACTCTTTCTGCCCGGTCAAAATCCTTTTTACCCAAGTTTAACGAAACGCGCACGCCAGCTCCCATGCCAATGAGCATTCCAAAAGCCATCATAATAACCATGATCGGGAAAATGGCACTCAGCCCGGATAACGCCATTGCACCAACTCCATGGCCGATAAAAATACGGTCGACAATGTTGTAAAGCGAGTTAATAATGACACCCGCAAAGGCTGGTAAAAAATACTTCCATAAGAGTTTGGGTATATTTTCAAATTCCAGCTCTTTGACATTTTGTGCCTGCTTTGACATAAAAAAAAATTTCTGTTGTGAGCGACAAAAGTAACAAAAGGGAATCATTGACAGGGCGATTTCATTCTTTTTGTCAGTTTTTCATAAAATTTATGATAATTTGAAAGTTGTAATTCCTTAGCTTTGAGCTAAAGAAGAGCTGAAGTGTGAATATTTCATTAGAAATGTATAATTTGCCTAGTCAAACCTTGATTTATGTGTATGAAAGCTGTAATCGTTATTCTTTTATCTTTACTGGTTGATTCAATATTTGCGCAGGACGCCCATTACTGGACTGAGCAATACGGCACGCGCTCAATGCTTATGAGCAATTCGGTGTATGGTAGTGTGGAGGATTTAGGAGCTGTTTTTTACAATCCGGCCCGCTTAAGCTTTATTGAAGAAAATGCCTTTTTAATCAGTGGAAAGGTGTATCAGCTGAGTTCGTATGCTTTTGATACCAACTCTAATGAAGAGCGTACATCGCCACAGCGGCAGTCGTCTTTTGGTGGCGCACCTAGTTTGTTAGCAGGTACTTATCGCATAAAAGGTTGGGATAAACACTCGTTTGCGTATTCCTTTCTGGGCCGGCGAAAAATGGATTTAGGCATTACCGAAAGCTCCAGTACTTTTGGCGATGTGTTGCCAATTCTACCTGGAGAAGAGCATTTTAGTGGGGATGTGTATTTACAAAAAAAGTTTAATGAAGAGTGGTTCGGATTAAGCTGGTCGTATACCCCAAATGAAAACTTCAGTATTGGAGTTTCTAATTTTCTTTCGATCAGAAAGCAGAATGCGCTTGATGAAACACAAATATTCGTGTTCAGTGAGGCTGAAGATGTTGAGTCCTATAAAAATAATAATAGCTATAGCTTTTCGCACACAGGCATTCTTTGGAAAATTGGTCTTGCCTGGAACCATCATCCCGTCAAATGGGGAGTCACCATTACAACGCCAACTCTTTCCTTGTCGGGTAATGGCTCTTTTGCCTACGACTATATCTACACCGGCATCAATGATGCTAACCCGGTTTATGAGCGCAATACCCAAAGCGACCTGAAAGTGACATATAAAACACCCTTCTCAGTAGCCGCCGGTGCCGGTATCAAAGTTAAGCGCGGTTCGGTGAATGTTAGTGCCGAATATTTTGGTGCTGTGAGCGAATATACCTTGATGACCAGCGTCCCTTTCACTGGGCAGAGTTCGGGCGACCTTTATCAGGCTACTCTGGTTGATAAGCTGAAGCCGGTGCTTAATTTTGGTATTGGTTACAACATTGTGTTTAGTGACGATGTGTTCGGGTACATCAGTTATTCAACTGATATCTCTGCAGCAGTGGCGCAGCCAAGTGATAAGAAGGTGTTTAGGTCCAAAACTTATGCATCTACCTTTAATTCTAACATTAACCATTTTGGGGGAGGAGTAGTTATGCATTTTAAAAGGGCTGATATCACCTTTGGAGCGTCTTTGGCAACCACCAATTACCGGGTGAAGCGATCGCTGGTTTTCCCCAATGAGAGCGGAGGGTCAGGTATTCTGGATCCCAATGCCTATACCGATGTGAAATGGAATCGTTTGCGATTTATTGTTGGTATCTCTATTCCTTTTTTAAATGATTTTGCAAAAAAGTGGGAGAACAAGCTCATTGATGGAGAATTTAGTACCAACTAGTGATTGGCAATTGCGGCCAGTATTTTTTTTGCCCGGTTTACTTCGCCTTTACTGCCATAAGGAAGCAGGTTTTCCAGCGTTGCTTTTAGCTCAGGAACCAGCTCGGGATAAACATGGGTTAAGCCAAAAATAATGGTCATGCAATGGGCCTTAACAGCAATCGGTGTTTCCTCGGTTTGAAGCCACTGAAAGCAGCAGTCCAGCAGATGGCCGTCGGCCAGGTTCTCTAAATTATGTTGCGACAGAATGCGTAAATAATGTCTTTTTATGCTTTGGTTGGTCAACTTAGGCGTGCGCTGCACCAGAAGGGGCAGGTATTTATTTATTACATCAGAGTCAATGTCGTGCACCAGGTCCAAAAGGTAGGCCGATCGCCAGGCCACTTTAGCATCAGCATGTTCATTTAATTCCAGCAGTATCTGAATATCGGTTGACGTATGATAGAGCTCGTCGGCAATACTTTTGAATAATTTGCCTTCCCAGCCGCTGTTAATCAGGGTGATAATTTCATTTTTTCGTTTCTGCATGTTACAAAGATAAAGATGGCGGGTTATATTGGATAACACGGGCCTGCTTTTTCAAAACTATAATTTTATATCTTCGACAAAAAAACAACACATGCGTTACCTCTCCATCGTTCTATTGCTGCTTAGTTTATGTCAGTTTTCATCGGCTAGTCAACAACTATCCGATAAAGCTCATTTATCGGTTTTGACTTGCTCACCTGGCGATCAGTTATATTCGCTATTCGGGCACAGTGCTATTCGCGTGAAGGACCCGGTGGCGGGTTTCGATCTGGTATTTAACTACGGGACTTTTGATTTCGATACGCCTAATTTTTATCTCAAATTTGCCAAAGGCGATTTAAACTATTGGTTAACCTATTACAGTTTTGAGCGTTTTAAGAGAGCTTATGCCTATTATGGGCAGAGTGTAACCGAAAACAAGCTGAATTTATCGCAGACCGAAAAGCAGCAGTTGTTTGATGCGCTGCTTAAAAACGCAGAGGAAGAAAACCGGTATTATCGGTATGATTTCTTATTTGATAATTGTGCAACACGCATTCGCGATATCATAGCCGCTAATGTTGAGGGAGAGCTAAAGTACACAGCTGGCAGTGTCGAAGCCTTTACTTACAGGCAAATGCTTCACCAGTACGATGGTAAGTATCCCTGGATAAGTAATGGTTTAGACATTATACTTGGTATGAAGACCGATGATGATGCCAGGCTGTTTCATCAAATGTTTTTACCAGACTATTTGCAGCAACATCTGTTAGCAGCGGTTATCGAAAATGGGGAGACAAGAAAGTTGCTGGAAGCCGATCAGCCAATTATTACTCTTGAGCAGCCTGAACCCTCAAAAGGAATTGGTCCGGGACAATTTTTTTGGTTCCTGTTTTTTCTGTCGGCTGTGATGGTAATAGTAGAGGTGAGGCGGGCTAAACCCCTGACAGCTTTCAATCGCATATTTCTGTTTTTAAGCGGGGCAGTTGGCGCCCTTATATTTTTCCTTTGGTTTCTGTCACGTCACAGTGTAACGGGTGAGAACTTTAATATTTTGTGGGCCATGCCTTTTAATTTGTTTGTGGCCTTTTTTGCTTCCTGGTTTTTTCAAACCAAACTATTTAAGATCTACCTGATATTCCTGATTATTTGCGCCGCTGTACCTGTTGTTTTTGGCTGGTTAATTCCACAATACTTGCCGGTAATGGTGTATCCTTTGTGTTTGCTGCTTATCAGCCGTTATGCATCTTGGCTGTACTTGTTAGCGAAACGTTAACCATCTGTCAGCGAACTATTTTGTTAGAATTTCGTTTCATTATTTATGAAGCGGAGTGTTATATTGCTTATTGCCGTGTTGCTCTTATGGTTACCGGTTGCTGCCCAACAGCTTAGGGAAGTTAGTGCTGAACATTTGCTTCGGCGTGTTAATGAAACCAACGATAGCGTTTACATTGTAAATTTTTGGGCAACCTGGTGTGGACCATGTGTTGAGGAGCTGCCAGTATTTGAGTCAACGGAACTTCAGCAGCTTCAAGTTCCAATTAAGGTGTTACTGGTGAGTGTTGATTTTCCATCGCAAAAGGAGCAGCTTTTAGCTTTTATAAAAGAGAAGCAGTTGAAGCAGGAAGTGTTACTGTTGGATGAGCAAAATCCCAATAGCTGGATGAATCAAGTTCATCCGGACTGGTCTGGAGCTATTCCGGCCACCGCTGTTTACTACAATAAAGAAATGGTTTTTAATGAAGGAGAGCTCACCTTGGATGAGTTAAAACAGTTAATAGCATCTATTTACCCTTAAAAATATACCTAAATGAGAAAAGTAAGCAGTCTATTATTGGTGTTGGTGCTGTCGCTTGGCGTTCATGCACAATTAAAAGTAGGAGATGGGGCGCCTGAATTCCGTCTTTTAAATACCAATTATCAGGAGGTTGCCTTAAGTGATTACAGTGAACAGCAAGGCCTTATTTTGATCTTTACCTGTAACCATTGCCCCTACGCGAAGCTTTACGAGGAGCGGATTAAGCAACTGCACCAGACGTACGAGGCGCAAGCGTTTCCTGTTGTTGCTATTAACCCCAATGATTCGGTGCAATATAAAGAGGATGGTTTCTCGTTTATGGTTGCCAAGGGTTACGATTTTCCCTATTTACTGGATAATGAAGGCATCTACAAAGCCTATGGAGCGACTAAAACACCACATGTGTTTTTGCTGGTGAAAGCAAGTAATGGTTTTAAGGTGTCCTATATTGGAGCTATAGACGATAGTCCGCAGGATGCTGCCCGGGTAAAGGAGACTTACCTCGAAAATGCTATTAAAGCAGCGCAGCAAGGACGTGCTGCTGAACCATCACTCACTAAGGCTATTGGTTGTTCCATCAAACCCTTTAACTAGACCACCTGCACGTGGCATGATCGTGTTTTAACAACTTGTTAGTTTTATTACTGAACAGAAAGCATTATTTTTGACGGGTGCTACAAGAAAATTCATGAGGCTATTTTATAAAACACTGGCAGGAGTAGGTATCACTGCTACATTATGGGTATCATCAGCGATGGTTAATCCGGTCGCAGAGTCGTACGGAAGTGAGTTTAGTCCTCCGGGGACAAAAGCGACATCTTTTCATGTCCCTTCCTTTATGTCAGATAATGAGGATTTTAGTTATCTGGAGAAGCAGGTAGAGCGTTTCATGCATCGTGAGCTGCTGGAAGGCGCATCGGTGGCCATAGCCAAAGATGGCAAGCTGGTGTATGCCAAAGGGTTTGGCTATGCCGATAAGGAAATGGAAATTGCTGTCGAGCCTTCGCATCTTTTTCGTATTGCAAGTGTATCCAAACTGATAACTGCTGCTGGTATCATGCGCCTTAAAGAGCAGGGACGCCTGACGCTGGATGATAAAGTATTTGGCGAAACCGGTATTTTGAACGATTCCATTTATTTAAAGTATCGCGACAAGCGCGTAGAAGACATCACGGTGCGTCACCTATTGGAGCACAGTGGCGGATGGACTACCCGCTGGGGCGACCAGATGTTTATGCCAACCATTGTGGCCAGTTCACTGCATAAAGCATTGCCCGTTAGCAAGAGCGACATCATTCGTTTTGTTCTTAACAAACGCCTTCATTTTACACCCGGTCAGTCGGCCTATTACTCCAACCTGGGTTACATGATACTTGGGGAAGTGATTTCAAAAGTGTCGGGCATAGAGTATGAAAAGTACATTCAAACCAATCTGCTTTATCCTTTAGGTATTTTCGACATGCGTATCGGAGGCAGTTATCTGCATGAACGTGCTGAGCTGGAAGTAAAATATTATGAACCGACACCAACATTTTATGTGAGTGATCATTCCGGAACCGGTGAAGAGGTGTTACGCACCTACGGCGGTAACGATATGCAGGCATTGGGTGCGGCAGGAGGGTGGATTGCTTCATCAACCGACCTGATGAAGCTGATGCTCGCCATTGATGGTTTTAGTACTTATCCCGATTTTCTTAGTAGTGAAAGCATAAGGCTGATGGTGGATGACGAGATCAATAATTATGGTCCGCTGGGATGGCGGCGTATTCGTTCCAACACCTGGTTTCGTACCGGAACACTGGCCGGAACATCAGCTCTCATGGCGCGTCAGGATGATGGCATTGCCTACGTGGTGTTGTTTAATACCGGAAGCTGGAAAGGGCCTGCTTTAGCCAATGATATTGCCCGTGTAATGAATAGAGGAATTTCGTCTATTGAAAACTGGCCCGATTATAACCTTTTTCAAATGGACAACACCTGGGCGTCGACCCGCAAACGGCCGCAAGTTATTTACTAAAAGTATCTTCTTGAGTTGAATAATGGGTTTTTAAATTTGTCTAAAAGGCAAGTGTGTTAAGGCTTGTCTCTGCTTTCAATGAACACTCTTTGTAGTTATTGAACACCATCTGGTTTTAGAATCGTTTGTTTTTGGTGATTTTTACAATGAATAAAAAACGCCAAAATATGAAACAAATAGAATTGCTATTTTTTAGCTGTTTTTTACTGGTGCTTGCTGCCTGCAGCGACAAGAATAAAGCCAGTGAAACACCATTGATACCAAAACCTAATCAAATCACTTACCAAGCCGATGCGTTTAAGTTCAGTAATGAGACCGAAATCATTGTTGAGGATACAGATTTGTTGCCGGGAATAGAGGTCTTCAATGAAAAAATTGCTCAACATGCTCAAAAAAAGCTGAATGTAAGAACCGAAGGCGCTTTCGAACATAACATTACGATTAAGCGTAATGCACAGCTGCCCGACGAAGGTTACCGGTTAAATGTGGCGAATAATGGAGTTTCTGTTGAAGCGGCTAATGCAAAGGGCGTTTTTTACGCCATGCAAACTTTTTTGCAGATGTGTCCGTCTGAAGTTCTGGCAACCGGTCAAAGCAAAGCTTTTAGTTACCCGGTTAAAGCGGCAGCCATTGAAGATAGCCCCGGTTTTCCCTGGCGAGGTATGATGCTTGATGTATCGCGCCACTTCTTCACAAAAGACGAAGTTAAAGATCTCATCGATTACCTGGCGTTTCACAAAATTAATGTATTTCACTGGCACCTGGTGGATGATCAGGGCTGGCGCATCGAAATCAAAAAATACCCAAAACTTACCGAGGTTGGTGCCTGGAGAGTTGATCGTGAGCACTTGCCCTGGGAGGCTCGTCCACCTATGGAAAAGGGTGAAAAGGCGACCTATGGTGGTTTTTATACCCAAGAGGATATTAAAGAAGTTGTAGCGTATGCGCAAAAGCGTTTTATAACTGTAGTGCCCGAGATTGAAATGCCTGGCCATACCACTTCATCTTTGGCGGCCTATCCCGAATACTCCTGTACAGGAGGTCCTTTTAACGTGGTACCCGGAGGCTTATGGCCCATTACCGACATCTATTGTGCGGGTAATGAGGCCACTTTTGGTTTTATAGAGGATATTCTCACCGAGGTAATGGCGCTATTTCCATCCCAGTACATTCATATTGGCGGGGATGAAGCCAATAAGGCTGAGTGGGAAAAGTGTGCCAAATGCCAGGCACGGATTAAGCGCGAAAAACTGGCTGATGAGCATGCGCTTCAAAGCTATTTTATTAAGCGGATAGAGAAATTTTTAAGCGCCAATAATCGCACCCTTATTGGATGGGATGAGATATTGGAAGGTGGTTTAGCGCCTAATGCAACGGTTATGAGCTGGAGAGGCTTTGAGGGCGGAATTGAAGCCGCGAATAGTGGGCATGATGTGGTTATGACACCGACTTCGTACTGTTACCTCGACTACTATCAAGGACCAATGGATACCGAGCCCGTGGCTTTTAATGGTTACGTTCCTTTGGAGAAAGTTTATCGTTTTGATCCGGTTCCGGCAAAGTTAAAGCCTGAAAATGTGAAGCATATTCTCGGAGGTCAGGGCAACCTGTGGACTGAGCAAGTGGGGGATAAGGAACATATGCAATACATGACCTTCCCAAGGATGGCGGCTATGGCTGAGGTATTGTGGACCAATAAAGAAAACCGCAGCTGGGATGATTTTTCAAAACGTATTGGGACAATGACCCAAACATATGATAAAATGGGTCTCAATTATGCCAGAAGCATGTACACGGTCAACTTTGAAAGCGTGTTTGATGCCGCCAACAAAACAGTGGCTCTTGAATTATCTACTGAATTTCCAAGTGCTGAGATCTATTATACTTTAGATGGCAGTGAACCAACATTGAACTCAAATCGCTATACCGGTGCTGTTAATATTGACACGTCAGTCGATGTGGTGGCTGCCACATTTATAGATAAGAAAAAGGTAGGTAAGAATGCCCGTGTAAACTTTAATATGCACTTGGCAACAACAAAGCCCATTACCTATAAAAATCAGCCAAATGAAAGGTATCGCGGGCAGTCTGATATTACACTGGTTAACAGCATTAGAGGAGGCCGTAACTTTTCCGACGGGAAATGGCAGGGCTTTAAAGGCGATAATCTGGAGCTATCGATTGATTTGGAGAAAGAGGAAACTTTATCGAAAGTTACAGTGGGCTGTTTGCATCAAACAGGTTCATGGATTTTTCTGCCCAAGCAAATTAAGGTACTTACATCGTTGGATGGTCAGGAGTTTACTGATGCCGGTTCAACCATTAACAGCATTCCATTGCAAAGTGAAGATCAGGTAATGGATTTTAGTGTTGATTTGAGCCATGTATCTGCTCGCTATGTGAAAGTAGTAGTGGTTAATCAGGGACTCGTTCCAAAATGGCATGGTGCAGCAAGCAGCGATGCCTGGTTGTTTGTCGACGAAGTAATTATTGAGTAAGTTAATGGATGTGAGAATAAGTACAAAAGGCAGATGTCATCAGATATCTGCCTTTTGTTGTTTTAAAGCCCTTAATAAGAAGTGCCTGTAATCAACTTGTCAACTCAATGCGAAAGGAGTTGTCAAAATAAGCTGCCCTGTATGGCCACATCGCTTACGTTGATTACTTCGTCCTTATCGCGCAGGTACCAGAGGTAGCCTTCAATGTTTGAGTAGCCCATCTCCCTCAATAAGCCCATGTAACGCCTTACCTGTTGCGCATGTTTTTCATTTTTCAGCTCCCCAAACTTGTAGTCGATAACTGTTACGTTATCATTGTGTATGATGACCCTATCGGGGCGATACGTGCCACCGGGCATTAAAATGGTTCCTTCATTGATAATTTGCCGGTCGGCAGCAAACCAGTCTTTCACCAAATCCTGACTGATTTTCGTATTGATAAAAGAGATCAGGCTATCTCGTTCTGAGGTTTTTAGTTGTCCGTTAAGGATGAGTCTGGTCACCGCTGTTTCCACATCATCTTTTGAAATAATGAGCTCAAATAAGCGGTGCATTACTTTTCCATATTTGAGATGTTTCAGGTGCTCAGGCGAACTCATGGCAACACTTTCGGGATGAATTTGGATACGCTTGCCCAGTTCGCTGGTTTTGAAGGGAACGGGGGCAGAGATTGGGGCGGGTTCTTTAACCGGTTGTTGCGGTATTTGTCCAAATTCAAATGTCTGGTTGTCACCATCCCAGCCTTCGGTCAATTGTTGCACCAGTGCCTCATCTTTCCCAGCCAGCATATTAAATTGGTTGATGATTCTAAAAAGAAGGTGGGATACATTCTTCAGTCCGCCAGTTTTTGCAGGTTGTTCAGCCATTATCACCAAGGCCTGCTCGGCCCTTGTTAACGCAACGTACAACAGGTTAAGGTTGTCTACAAACTGATGCAGACGCTCCGTCAGGTAATCATCGATAAAAATGGTGTGCAGCAGGTTGGCCGAATAATTCACGGGCAACAGTTCCAACCCGTTAAAAGGTGCGCTGTCGGGCTGGCACCAGATAAGGCTGCCATGGCCTTTATCATCAATGTTCCAGTTGCAATAGGGAAGCACCACCGCTTTAAACTCCAGTCCTTTGGATTTATGAATGGTCATAACAGTGATGGCATTCTGATTTTCGGGCACTGAGATGGCGGTATTCTGTCCTTTGTCGTTCCACCAGTTAATAAAATCATGCACATTAACCGAATAGTTCGTCACATAGTCGCGAACGGCATCCAACAGGCCCTGGAGAAAAACAAACTGGTTCTGATGCAGGTCGTTGGGTAAACGACGCACCAAGGCTTCGGTCATTTCAAACAGCGGCTGGCCTTTCAGTTCAAGCAACTGCTCAGATAGCTGGGCAAACAGCTGTCCCTCTGTGTCGTGAAGGATATCTGTGTCGCAGTGGAGTGCATCAATGGTATTATTCGCATAAAAGTGACTGTAAAGCCTGATAAAGGCCTCTGCCACCTCATTGTCGGGTTCCTGGATGTATTTGATTTGCTGTACCACCAGGTTAACGGCTGGTGAACTACTTAGCAAAAGTGTTTCGTTGGATATCACCGGGTGTTTGCATGCAGTAGGTGAGTAGCTGCCCGAAAGCAGTGCTTCAGTAATTTCTGTTCCTTCATTTTTTTTGCGAACCAGTATGCAGATGTCTTTATAATCATAGCCTTCGGCCAGCAAACGCTCTACTTGTTCTACCGCAGCCTGGGTGGCATTGGTTTTAAACTCAGCATTTTTTCCTTCGAGAAAGTCAACGTGTATAAAACCTCCTGAACCCTTTGATTTAGAAGCTATTTTTTGAACAGTATCGCTGTAGGCAATGCTGATTTTTTGCTGCAGGTCATCCGGAATATCTGCTTCTTCAATGGCCTCCTGTGATGAATTGATAAATTCGGTTTGCAAGAGGCGGGCGGCACTCTCAAAAATAATGTTGTTAAAGGTGATCACATTTTCGGAGCTGCGCCAGTTAGTGTCAAGCGTCAGATTAGTTAGTCCGTGTGCGGCAAAATCAATGTTTACCTGGTCACTAAGAAGTTTCCAGTCGGAGTTACGCCAGCGGTAGATGGACTGCTTTACATCCCCAACAATGAGCGCGTTATGGCCATCGCTGACACTATTTTGCAACAGGGGCCTGAAGTTGTCCCATTGCAATCGCGAGGTGTCCTGAAATTCATCAATCATATAGTGCTGAAAGCGCGTACCTGTTTTCTCATAGATGAAGGGCGCGTCATTTTCATCAATAATCTGATGCAGTAAGCGGTTGGCATCAGCCAGTAAGAATAGGTTTTCGTTCCGGGCCAGCTCGTTGACCTTTAGGGCAATATCGGTAATAATACCCAGGGCGTTGAGGTTTGAGAGGATGGCTTTGGCCGTAAAGAAGCTGACTTTTTGCTCCTTCAGTGTGGTCAACAGTTCCACCAATGCCTCATTAAGACCATTGTTATAGCAGTCGATAATCAGGCTATTGTCCGATTCGCTGTTTTTATTATGAAAGGCGGCTTCCGGGTTATTGGCTAGTGCTTCCAGCTTTAGTATTTCCAGGTAATCACTGCTTTTACTTACATTAACCAGTTTTTCCAGCTTTTTGAGGGGCGAACGCGATTTTCCTTGCAGAATGTCCCAGCTGATTCCGTGGGTTTTAAGCGTGTTCAGGCCTTTTTTGGCAGCGTCCTTAATTTGTTTTTCGAAGGCCTCAACAATCTTTATTAATTCCAGCCGATAGGTACTCAGCAGCTTTTTATCTCGGAGCTTTTGAAGTACTTCGGGTTTCAGACTTTGAAACTCCTCTTTAAACACCTCTCGTCCCAGGGAGTTGAGTTCACTGGCAATGTTCCAGTCTTTTCCTTCTTCAATTTTTGATAGCGTATGCTTAATCAGCCATTCCTTTAACTCTTCGTTGCCTTTCAGCTCCAGTTCGCGCAATAAATTATCTACGGCCTGCGACAGAATTCGTTCGGCATCCAGCTCAATCTTAAAGTTAGCAGGCAGATTGGCTTCGTAGGCAAAAGAGCGAATCACCTTCTGAAAAAAGCTGTCGATGGTATTAATCGAAAACTTAGAGAAATCATTCAAAATATTAACCAACAGGTTCTTGGCAACCTTTCGAATGTAAGCTTCGGGTTTATCGAGCAGCTGCATCAAATCCTGCAGGT
The DNA here is from genome assembly GCF_051851475.1 of Carboxylicivirga taeanensis. Classification (NCBI taxonomy): domain Bacteria; kingdom Pseudomonadati; phylum Bacteroidota; class Bacteroidia; order Marinilabiliales; family Marinilabiliaceae; genus Carboxylicivirga; species Carboxylicivirga taeanensis. The sequence continues at coordinate 22,043 of NZ_JBPUSJ010000012.1, forward strand.
AATCGGGCTGTTCAGCTGTGGCAAGCGCATAGAGCTTATCGAGAATGCGATGCTTCATTTCGGCGGTGGCTTTATTGGTAAAGGTCACGGCCAGAATGCTTTTGTAGCTTTGCGGTTCTCTAAAAAGGAGTTTTATAAATTCACCGGACAGCGTAAAGGTTTTGCCTGACCCGGCTGAAGCACGGTATATCTTTAATTGTGACATGAACAACGTTTGTTTGCAATCAAAAATAGACAAATTATTGCACAGTGTAATAGCCGCTTCGTTTGCTTTCTCATAGGGAGTAATAGTTAGTTGCCATTGAATTTATCTGCAATAAGAAGTAGTAAGGGGTTTATTTTCAGGCTTTCTTTTAGTATTATTAGCAATTATAACAATGACTATGAGATACCTAATAAGACTCGTCCTGCTTTTACTTATCATGCCTCTTAATAGCGGAGTGGCCGCCCAATCGGATAGCTTGCTGCAAAAAACGGATACGCTCAACCAGACCTTGTTTGAACGGTATAAGCAAAAGCTTTGGGAAGTAGACAGGCAGCGTAAGGCTGATTCGCTGAAGAAGGTGGAGTTAGAGGCGCAGCTGCTAAAGCTCAAAACGACCGACAACTTGCAGAAAGAAGAGTTGCTGAAACAGTTGTTGGCCATTGAGTTAAACGAAAAACAGCGGATTGCTGACAAGAAGGCTCACATTAACTCCTTGCGTAAAACGGCACGTGGTTTTCCGGTTGTGGGTGTTATGAAGGATACACTGTTTAACGTATATACAAAACTAGGGGCGGCAACGCCCAAAGAGCGGGCTGATAACATTAGTCGCAAAATCAGGCGGTTGTACAACGATGATTTTTTGGTGGCTGATTCTATCCTGACGCATAAATCGGAAAATACTTATGACATTGTTTACCGGGATATGATTGTGATGAGCATTTCAGAAACCGATGCCATATGGCATGAACAAAGCATGGCGGAGCTGGCCGAACAGTACCAGGAGCTCATTCGCGAATCGGTTATAAGAGCCAAAAACGAAAACAGCTTGTTTAAGCTGGCGGCCCGCGTGGGTTGGGTGCTTGTGGTTATTGTTATTGCCTGGCTCATCATCTGGCTGATTGGTAAAGGATATCGACGCCTTTTGCTATTCATCCATCAGAAAAAGGCGACCTGGTTAAAAGATCTAACGTATAAAGACTATACTTTTTTGACAGCTGATCAGGAGTTGCATGTCATTCTGTTTTTAGTCAGGATAGTGCGCTGGCTGGTATACGTTATTCTGCTCTACATCACTCTGCCAATTATCTTTAGTATATTTCCTTTTTCGCGCGACTGGGCCAATGCCTTGTTTCATTTAGTATGGTCGCCGTTTAAGGCGGTTCTAATGGCCGTGTGGGATTACCTCCCAAACTTGTTCAGTATATTGGTAATCTACTTTGTAATGAAGTATGTTATCCGCTTTGTCAGGTATATCTTTAAAGAAATTCAAGCTGATAAATTAAAGATTTCGGGCTTTCATTCTGATTGGGCTATGCCCACCTACAGCATTGTAAAATTCCTGCTGTATGCCTTTATGTTTGTCTTGATTTTTCCATATCTGCCAGGGTCGGATTCAAATATTTTTAAGGGCGTATCGGTGTTTATTGGTATTCTTTTTTCCCTTGGTTCCTCATCGGCCATTGCCAACATGGTGGCAGGATTGGTAATTACTTATATGCGACCATTTAAGATTGGCGATCGTATTAAAATTGGGGAAATTTCGGGCGATGTGATTGAAAAAACACTCTTGGTAACAAGGGTGAGAACCATTAAGAATGAAATCATCACGATTCCCAATTCATCGGTACTAACCGGCAATACAACTAATTACAGTGTAGAAGCGCAGGAGAGAGGACTGATTATCCATACGACTTTAACCATTGGCTATGATGTGCCCTGGAAACTCATGCACGAGGCGTTGATAGAGGCGGCTGCCAGAACAGATATGCTCATGGATAGTCCGCAGCCTTTTGTATTACAAACCAGTCTGGACGATTTTTACGTGTCTTATCAGTTAAACGCTTATACGAGGGAAGCCAGTAAACAGGCGCTCATCTACTCCTCTCTGCATCAGCACATACAGGATGTATGTAATGAGCGAGGCATTGAAATACTGTCGCCTCATTACCGGGCAGCCCGCGATGGAAATGCCAGTACCATACCATCAGACTATTTGCCAGCAACTTATAAAGCACCTGGTTTTAATGTACGCATAGAAAAAAATCCGCCGGGCGAGTGACTGGTTAAATTTGCGACTAAATAAAAGACCTGTATATCGTTTATTGAGTGAAAAATTACTAAATTAATCACAGGAAACTAATTCTTATCGCCATGGAACCATTTCATCTCAATATTTTAAATATTTCATTGGTGCTGCTTGCAGCCTATGTTGGAGGCGCGCTCATTCGGAAGTTTGGCTATCCGGCCATTTTAGGTGAGTTGTTAATTGGAATAATTCTAGGCCCAGGCTTGTTAGGGGTGATTGAGAGCAGTGAGTCTATAAAGGTGTTGGCCGAAGTAGGAATCATCCTGCTTATGGTTTACATTGGAATGGAGATTGAGTTTCAGGACTTGAAAAAGGCTTCGTGGCCTGGCTTGCTGGCTGCCATCGGAGGATTCTTCGTTCCCTTTGTTTTGGGCTATTTTTCCATTGTGTGGAGTGGAGGAACACCCATTTCAGGTCTCTTTGTGGCCATTGCCATCGGCGTCACCTCACTGGCTACCAAAAGCCGTATTCTCATCGATCTTAAGTTGCTGAATACTCGCATTGCTTATGTGTTAATGGCCGGTGCCTTGATATCTGATGTGCTTGCACTTGTCATTTTTTCGGGCATCACCAACTTTGCCGAATCCAGTTCCTTAGACATTTTAAGCCTGCTAATGATAGCCGGGAAAATCATCTTATTTTTCCTGATCACCATTGGGATAGGTGTATATGTATTGCCGCGTATTGGCAGCTATTTGTCGCGCTCGGGCTTAAAAAACAGCACGGCTTATTTTACGCTTATTCTAATTGTCACATTTGGGTATTGCGAATTGGCCGAATTAGCTGGCATGCACAGCATCTTAGGAGCTTTTATGGCGGGCTTGTTTCTGAAAGATAAGCTGTTCTCAAAAACTATTTCCAAGGAATTGAATAAGGCTTTTTACGATGTTTCCATCGGTTTTATGGCCCCTGTATTTTTCGTTTCGGCCGGCTTTTTTGTAGATATAACCGTGTTCCAAACCGACCTCGGGTTATTACTGCTGATAACCGGCCTGGCTGTGGTAGGCAAGATATTAGGCACAGCTTTATTTTACTTGCCATCGGGCAATGGCTGGCGCGAAGGTATAACAATTGGTACAGGCATGAACGGACGTGGGGCGGTGGAAATAATCATTGCCGAGATTGGCTTAAAGATGGGGATCATCGATCAAACTATTTTTTCAATTTTAGTTTTCATGGCCATTTTTACGACACTAACCGTACCGCTTTTATTAAACTGGACGACCAGATGGTTGCGCCGCCGCGATGAACTGGTGTACATGGACCAGCGTACTGGGGTGCTGCTGCTTGGCGTTAATTCATTAAGTATGTTGCTGGCTAAATACCTGGTTCCACAACGACCGGTTTATATGATTGATAACAATATGAATCATGTCAATAAAGCGAAAGCAATGGGCTTTAACTGTATATACGGTAATGCGCTTAACAAAGAGACACTGGATGAGTTATCGATGGAAAATATCCAAACCTTTATCGGACTCACTACCAACAGCCAGGTTAACTTATTATCTGGGCAGCTGTCAAAAGATTCTTTTTTGGTACCACAGGTGAAAGTGGCCATTGTTCAGCAGGAATCGAAATCGGGCAATGAGCTCTTAAAGCGCTTTGAAGCAGACTCCTTATTTGCCGGTCATCCGAGGCTGGACCGTTGGTTTGCAGCCATTGGTAATGAGCATACAAAAGAGGTTGTGGTGGCAGTTGATAAAGAAATTAGCACCGAAGATTGGAGTGCTAAGTTTACCGATAATATCAATCGGTTTTTACCAATCCTTATTCGCAATCAGCAGGGGAAGTTGCGTGTTTTTGCTTCCGGCGACAGGCTTGAGGAAGGAGAGGAGGTTATTGCTTTGGAACTGGCTCGTTAAGTGTGAGAAATGACAAACTGTAGAAAGTGGAGCACAGGTTCTCTACGGTTTATAGATCAGCAAAGCCAGGATACAAGTCCTGGCTTTACCTTATAATATTTTAAATGCATCTTAGCTTTTAAGCGAACGGTTCAAGTGCACCATTTTAATGGCCGTTACCGCTCCTTCATCACCTTTATTGCCATGCTTGCCACCAGCTCTGTCGAGTGCTTGCTGCTGATCAAGTGTGGTGAGTAAACCAAAGATGAAAGGAATGGGGTATTGCACATTTAACAGTGTCATACCTTGTGTTACTCCCTGACAAACAAAATCGAAGTGTGGTGTGTCGCCCTGGATGACGCATCCTAAGCAAATTACAGCATCCACATCAGTCATTTCAGCCAGGTACTTGGCGCCTGCTGTCAGCTCAAAACTGCCTGGTACGTATTTTTTAATAATGTTATCTTCCGAAGCACCATGTTTTACCAATGTTTCGTAGGCCCCTTTGAAAAGGGCTTCAGTAATTTCGGTGTTCCATTCTGATACTACAATGCCGAACTTCATGTCAGCAGCCGATGGAACATCTGCTATGTTGTAATCTGATAAGTTTTTAAGACTTGTTGCCATTGTTTTGTGTTTTGTGCAAAAATAAAAGAGGTTGCCTATATAGACAACCTCTTGCTGATATTTTAGTTCAAATTACTTCGTTTGAAGCTCGGCACGTGTCAGGTATTTGTCCACCTGACGGGCTTCAGCCGATGTTGCATACTTGTCTTTAATTGTTTTGTAGGCCTCAACAGCTTTCTGATACTCACCTTTTGCTTCGTACATCACTCCTAACTTCATCAGATAGGTTGGAGCTGTTAACGAATTATCGAATGAAGACGCATCTTTATACTGAGCAATTGCTTTATCATTCTCTCCCAATTCGGCGTAAGCATCACCCAAGGCACCTGTTGCGGTTGCTGCCACCATTTCTTCATCAGCCGAGAAATCTTTCAGATAGCTTACTGCCTCATTGTAATTGCCTAAATGAAGGTTAGAAACGCCGGCATAGTATGTGGCCAGGTTACCCGCTTTTGTTGAACCGTACTCTTCAATAATTTCAAGGAAACCGGCATTTTGTCCGTCGCCATTCAAAGCCAGGTTGAATGAGTCTTTTTCAAAATACTGCTGAGCATAAAAAATTTGTTTTTGAGCATCTTGCTCTAAAGGCAAGAAATAAAATTTCTTAATTCCCCAGTATCCGGCAACTATAATAATGACTGCCAAAGCAATCATACTTAATCGGTTCTGATTTTCCTCAATGAAGTGCTCCGTCTTACTCAATGCGCTTTCTACATTTTCGAAGCTATCGTCTTGATGCGTATGTTTCTCTTTTGACATGTTAGTAAATTTTTATTCGAATGCCAAAAGTAATCGTTTTGGCCTAAAAACAAAAGGTGGCTTATTACTTTTTAAGACTTATTGATAAATTATTTAGCGAATCACAGCTAGCAAAGAGCCCAACAGGTATTTAAAAGGCTTAAAAGAACCGCTTTTTACACGATAAAAAAACGGATATGAACTTTGAACAATACCACTTGGTTAGTTACTTTTGCACAAAACCATTTTACATGCACATCAGGCACCTTAATCTTATTAATTTTAAAAATATTGCACAGGCTGAAATAAGCTTTTCTCCGGGTATCAACTGTTTAGTTGGGGAGAATGGTGCTGGTAAAACCAATGTGCTGGATGCCTTGTATTACCTGTCTTTTTGTAAGAGCTACTTTAACTCGGTTGATAGCCAAAACATCATGCATGAACAGGAGTTTTTTGTGGTTCAGGGCCGTTACGACCGAAAAGAGGAGGAGGAGCATATCTATTGTGGCTTAAAAAAAGCGCAAAAAAAACATTTTAAGCGCAATAAGAAAGAGTATGGTAAGCTGGCAGAACACATAGGTCTGCTGCCATTGGTAATGATATCTCCCTCCGACGAGCAGTTGATCAACGAGGGAAGCGAGCAACGGCGTAAATACATCGATGGTGTTATTTCGCAATATGACAAGCCTTTTTTGGATGATTTGATGCGTTACAACCGCTCGCTGCTGCAGCGTAATGCCACATTAAAGCAGCTGAAAGAAACACAGTCGCGCAACTATTCAATGCTGGAGTTATGGGATGAGCAGCTGGAGCAGTTAGCCACCCGGATTTACAAACGTCGTGTGGCATTTATAAAAGAATTGGTACCTGTTTTTCAGAAATATTATTCTTATATCTCCGATGGGAAAGAAGAGATTGCGCTTAATTATAAATCCCATCTGCACGAAGGTGAATTAAAGGAGCAACTGATTCAGGCACGCGCCAAGGATATAGCGTTGGGTTACACCACTAAGGGGATTCATAAAGATGATCTGGAACTGTTACTGGGAGGGTATTCGATAAAGAAAATTGCTTCTCAGGGGCAAAAGAAAACGTTTTTGATTGCGCTTAAATTGGCGCAGTATGAGTTTATACATAACCATAACGGAATTAAGCCCATCCTGTTGCTCGATGACATATTTGACAAACTGGATGATGCCCGTAGCAATCGGTTGTTGCAGCTGGTAGCCGAGGATGTATTTAATCAAATATTTATCACCGATACTAATAAACCGTATCTGGTTGACATCGTTAAGCGAACCGGTAAAGAATACAAGGTGTTTGATGTGGCAAATGGACAAATTCTTGCCACTTGATTAGCAAACAACTTATAATATGAGGTCACTTTTTTAGCCAATAAACAAAATATCTATGCGTCGACGAAAAACACAAGCCATTAGTGATGTAATAAAAGAGGTGCTGAAGAAGCAAAACCTGAATAAAGGCATGCTCGAAAACAGGGCGGTTCATTATTGGGCTAAAGTATTGGGGCCGGCTGTTGCCAGAGCTACGCACCGTATCTATATACGCAATGGCGTGCTGTATGTCGAAATGACATCGAGTGTGCTGCGCAACGAATTAATGATGTGGAAGGATAAAATAATTGTCAATATGAATCAGGCAGTTGGCGACGACATTGTCAAAGATATTGTATTTAGATAGATGGTGTAAAGTAGGCGACGCACTGTATGTCTGACAATAAGATGTGTGTTAATTTGGATAGCGTCAGGGAGGCGTAACTGATCAACTGAGTCGCCGGTTTTTAATAATTATAAATGGTTTGGATGCAGCAAAAAGCCCCTTGCAATGGCAAAGGGCTGCATTATTTTTATCAGGTTCAGTTGTGTGGGCTGATGGGTTCTCAAGGATTTCTTTCCAGCAGCTCTTTATCGCTAAAGAAAAAGTGACATTCCCTGTCGGCGCTGGCATCGCTGTCAGAACCATGGATAGCATTATGCGCCTTGCTTTTGGCAAAAAGTCTGCGAATGGTGCCTTCAGCGGCTTCTGCCGGGTCGGTACTGCCAATCAGGTTACGGAAGTCATCAACGGCATTTTCTTTTAAAAGTATAGCGGCTACAATAGGCCCAGAAGACATAAAGTCAACCAGATCGGGGAAGAATGGACGCTCTCTATGCTCCTCATAAAATGTTTCTGCATCTTCTTTGGTTAACTTTAACGATTTAATGGCCGAAATGCGAAATCCGGCTTCCTCAATCATATTCAGTATTGCTCCAATATGCCTGTTTTTGACGGCGCCAGGCTTAATCATGGTAAGTGTTTTTAGTCCTGCCATAGTAGCTGATTAATTTAGTGTAAGGTAAAAAATTAGAATTCCTAAAATACAAAAAAAATAGTCTTACAAAATCTATATCTTTGTCAATTCAACAAAAAATACCAATGAATATTCAAGACAAATCACAAATCGATTTATTTAAAACTAAGATACATAACAGTCAAAAAGTTGTAATTGTTCCTCACAACAATCCCGATGGCGATGCGCTGGGGGCTGCTTTAGGCTTATTCAATACACTTCAAAACATGCATAAAGAAGTATCGGTGATCTCACCCAATGAGTTTCCCGATTTTCTTAACTGGATGCATGGAGTGGAATCTGTATTGATTTACGATAAAAATGTTAAGCAATCGAAAAAGCTCATTGCCGAAAGTGAACTGGTTATCTTTGTCGATTTTAATGCCTTGTCGCGAATTAAACTAATGGGCGAGGTGTTTGAGCAGGATGATACCCCACGTATTATGATTGATCATCACCCATTTCCCGAAGCAAATGTGGCCGAAGTACAGATAAGTGTCCCCGAAGCCTCATCTACCTGTGAGCTTTTGTTTCATGTACTTTGCGAAGCCGGGTTTAAGGAGCAGGTGACACGTGAAGCCGCTGAGTGCATTTATGCCGGGATCATGACAGATACGGGCTCTTTAAACTATAATTCCAGTCGTCCGGAAACCTACCTGATTGTTGCTGAATTGTTGCGCATGGGTATTGACAAAGATCGTATTCATCACATGATATTTCATAATAATTCGTTTGATCGCATGCGTCTTTTGGGGCATGCCCTTGGCGAAAAGATGGAAAGAATACCCGCTCAAAAAGCAGCTTTTATAGCACTTAGCCAAGACGAGTTAAAGCGTTTTAATTTCAAACCAGGCGATACAGAGGGCTTTGTTAATCAAGCATTGTGGATTGAAGGAGTCAATCTTTCGGCTTTATTTACCGAAAAAAAGGATCTGGTCAAGATTTCATTTCGTTCACGGGGAGGTTTCCCGGCCAATAAATTCAGTGAGCAGTACTTTAATGGTGGTGGTCATTATAATGCGGCTGGCGGTGAGTCAAAATTAAGTTTAAGCGATACGGTAGAACGTTTTAAAGTTGTATTAAAAGAGTTTTGTTTAGCTAATGGATTCGATTAAAGCACTCTTAATTTTTGTATGTCTTATTAGTGCCGCTGCCTGTAAAGAAGCACCCGATAAGAAAAAGCGCATAACCAGCGAAATGCTGCTGGAGATGAATAAAAAGATGGTGGCCGTTGAAGCGAATGTTATTGAGCAATATATTGCCGATAATGATTTGGAGATGCAAAAATCGGGCACAGGATATTATTATCGGCTTGATAAAAGGGGTACAGGCGATACCATTCGCAATCAGGATGTGGTGACACTGGCCTATACCACTCGCCTGTTGGATGGCACGGTTTGTTACGCATCAGCCACCGATGGTTTAATGGAGTTTACCGTTGGCCGGGGGCATGTAGAGGCCGGCCTCGAACAGTTTGTGCAGATGCTGCAGCCCGGTGCGACAGCAAAACTCATTCTTCCGCCTTACCTGGCTCATGGCGTGTCTGGCGACGGAAACAAAATTCCTAAGTTAGCCATCGTAATAATGGATATTGAGGTGCTTGAGGTGCAAAGAAGCCGGGTATCACCTTAAAATAGGTTTGAAGATTGCATAAAAATGATTTTCTTTGTGTGCTTGTCACGCTGACATAAATTACTAATAGATGAAGAATAATAAGATACGCTATAACCTGATACTGCTAAGTGCCATAGCACTTTTAGTGGGAGCTGCGGCTTGTAATGATAATAATAACTATATCAATCCCAAGGAATTAATTGCCGAGGAGCTCGAGCTGTTAGACAGATATTATAATGAGAAACTGCAAGACGGATCAATCCGTTTAGATTCAATGTCGGCAGCGGCAATTGATACGGTCGATCATCGTTTAGAATCAGGGCTGATGCTCTTTCATACTAAAGTAGGCGGGGGCGATTCGATAAGAACCTTTCAGAAAGTCGCCTATCGTTTTTCGGCTTTCAATATTGCACAGGATTCAACAGGTGTTACTTACGAGGCCTATGCTGGAACCAATGAGTATGCAGAAGATCCGGCAAGCTATACAACTTTTCCGGTAAATGATGCCGCAACAGCCAATGCAAGCGGCGTGCCTATCGGGCTCAACGAAGCATTGTTGCATATGCGCTTTGGGGGAGAAGCAAAAATAGTATTGCCATCTTCAATTGGTGGTGTGAATGGCTATTACACGACTATCTACGAGTTGAAAGTAACCTATATGGAACAATAAAATATGATTTTTATAACACCGCCATCTCCTTCAGAGATGGCTTTTTTTTTGATATAGAAAGTCTTCCGGTAATTTAAAACTATTTTTTATAAGGGATATTTTAAAACAGGTAGTAAAAAATGTACATTTTAATATTATCTTGCTTTCCGTTTTTAAATAGTACAATCGGAACTATACAAAATTGATTGTGAGCAAGGTCGTAAGTATTTAAAAATAAAATTCAATAACAATTATTTATACACAAACTAAAAACAAGAAAGATGGGGTAACCTGTCTTAGGATTTAATTATCGAATTATGAATCAGCAGAAGAGTTATTTAGGGCCATTTATTACAATGGTATTCCTGTTTTTTATTGTAGGATTTTTAACAGTAGTATTCCAGCAGTTTCAAACACCTTTGCGCGAAGCGTTTCTGGGAGCAGAGAGCATTAAATCGATTAAAAATACACTAACCATTATGGTAACCTTTGCCTGGTTTTTAGCTTATCCGTTGACAGGTAATACCGGGTCGAAATGGGTGGACCGTTTCGGATACAAGAACACCCTGCTGCGTGCCTTGGGTGTAATGGTGGTTGGTTTGCTAATTACAGCCGGATCTGCTTATCTGGGTTCAATGAAAGATGGCGTTGTTTTAGCAGGTATTCCATTAGGTTTCTTTGTTTTCCTTATTGGTTCTTATGTTGTTGGTGCAGCTGCAACCATTATGCAGGTGGTAATTAACCCTTATCTGACAGCCTGTAAGGTGAAGGGTACAAGTGCTATTCAGCGCATTACCATTGGTGGTTCGTCTAACTCAATTGGTACTACATCAGCACCTTATTTTGTGTCTGGTTTGGTATTTGGTGGTGCGTCAATGGCCGAAGTGGATATCAACAAAGTTATCATTCCATTTATGCTTTTGGCAGTTACTATTGCCTTAGTAATTTTTATTGTAAGTCGTTTATCTTTGCCTAACATTGAAGGTACAACTAACGAAGGTGGTGAAAAACTGGAAAAAAGTATTTGGTCTTTCTCGCACTTGAAATTAGGTGTAATTGGTATCTTCTTTTACGTAGGTGTGGAAGTGGCGATTGGTGCTAATATTAACGTATATGCCGAGTGGCTGGGTGGTTCTTTCGCCGAGGCTGCTGCTAAAATGGCAACCCTTTACTGGGGTGGTATGTTAGTGGGCCGTTTAATCGGTAGTACTTTAAGTAAGATTTCCGCCAAAGTGCAGTTGGTTACTACCTCTGTTGGCGCGACTGTTTTAGTCCTAATCTCTATGGTTACTGGTAACCCATGGTTTTTAGTTGGAATCGGTCTGTTACACTCTATTATGTGGGGTGGTATCTTTTCTCTGGCAGTAGCCGATCTAGGAAAATACACTTCTAAAGCCTCGGGAGCATTGATGATTGGTGTAATTGGTGGTGCTATCCTGCCTTTATTGCAAGGTGTGATGGCAGATATGCTTGGCGGTAACTGGGCCTGGACATGGACCTTGGTTATTTTAGGTGAGCTATACATCCTTTACTATGCATTAATTGGTTCTAAGGTTCATCAAAAAGGTTAATCGAAAGAAATCCAAATAATAGTTCAGCATGACTCTCTTTTAAGGGAGTCATGTTTTGCATAAAAGCATTATTAACTAAAAACTAGTCATATGAAAAAAGTGTCTGTTGGTGTCGATATTGGTGGAACAAATACTGCTATTGGCGTAGTCGATGAATTAGGACATGTATTGGCGAAGGATAACATCTCAACGCCTTCGCATGGCGATATTAATAAATATATTGAAGACTTATCAGTAGCTATCAATACGTTGATTACCAATGCCAAGTTGATGAATGAAGAAATCGAAATCATTGGTATTGGTGTTGGAGCGCCTAATGGTAATTATTACAGCGGAACCATTGAGTATGCGCCAAACTTATCCTTTAAAGGGGTGGTGCATGTGGTGAAGTTGTTAAAAGACAGATTCCCGGGCATGGATGCCATTGCTTTAACCAATGATGCAAATGCGGCCGCCATTGGTGAGATGATATACGGTGGTGCCAAAGGGATGAAGAATTTTGTGATGTACACCTTGGGAACAGGTGTGGGGAGCGGATTAGTGGTTAATGGTGATTTGGTATATGGGCACGATGGTTTTGCGGGTGAGTGCGGACATACAACACTGGTACCAAATGGTCGTTTATGCGGCTGTGGTGCAAAAGGGCATCTCGAAGCCTATTGTTCGGCACCTGGTATGAAACGAACTGCTTTTGAGCTGCTCGCTAAGTACAATGCTACGGATAGTCCACTGGCCAACCACACCTATAATGATTTGACATCAAAAATGATATTTGATGCGGCAGTGGCTGGAGACAAGGTGGCGCTGGAAGTGTTTGAGCTGACAGGACACCATTTGGGACAAGGAATTGCCGATACAGTTCATCATTTAAGTCCTGAGGCGGTATTCTTATTTGGTGGTCCTACTGCGGCTGGCGAATTAATTATGAAGCCAACCCGCGATAGCATGGAAAAGCACCTGCTGCCTATCTTTAAAAATAAAATTCAGATATTATCCTCTAAACTGAATGCTGGTGATGCAGCAATTGTTGGAGCAAGTGCGCTTGCCTGGAAGGAATTAGAGAAGTAGTATAGATTTATAGCATTAAAAAAGCCTGTTCGGATATTCCGGGCAGGCTTTTTTTGTGTGCTATTTATCTGGAGCTATTTTATAGTATAGGGAGTAAATATACCAGGGGTTTAGATAGATGCTCTAATAAAAGTAAATTTTACCTTTAAAATAATATAAAAGTAGAATTTACTTTTATATTTGTAAGTATGAACACAAGTATTTATGATCAATATCAGGAAAACAAACGCTTTGTGGCTGTTGACTGTGTTATTTTCGGCTACGAAGAAGAGCAACTTAAGTTGCTGGTTTTTGAACGTGATATTGAGCCGGCTAAAGGAGAATGGTCCTTGCTGGGCGGATGGGTACACACCAATGAATCAACTGAGGATGCTGCACGCCGCGTACTCAGGGAGTTGACAGGACTGGAAGATGTGTACCTTGAGCAGGTGCATACCTTTTCTGACCCTAACCGCGACCCGGGCGGCAGTGTAATAACCGTGGAGTATTATGCTTTGATAAAAATTGATGCGGAAGTGGCTGATCTGATTAAAGATTATGGAGCCAAGTGGTTTACACTGGAGGCCTTGCCCAAGCTTATTTTCGATCACGATTTATTAGTTGAAAAAGCCTTGGAGATGTTAAGGCTGCGTTCCAGCTACGAAATAATTGGCCGGAAACTCTTGCCCGAAAAGTTTACCATTACCAGGCTGCGTAACTTATACGATCAGCTTTTTCAGCGACAATTTGATCCCGGTAACTTCCGAAAAAAAATATTATCGCTCAAAGTGTTGGAGCGGCTTGATGAGAAAGATATGTCGGACTCACGAAAGGGAGCTTACTATTTTAAGTTCAAACCAAAGCAGGAGGCCGAATTCACCGATCCAATATTTAAACGTTCAATATAATACTACTAACTGCACTTTATAAGATTATGGAACAATTTGAATTTACTGAACATTCGCATCGCAGGTACAACCCATTAACTGGCGATTGGGTATTGGTATCACCTCACAGAACCAAGCGCCCCTGGCAGGGAAAAGTTGAAAAGCCAGCCATTGAAGAACGTCCGGCCTACGACGAGAAATGTTACCTGTGTCCCGGTAATGAGCGGGCTGGAGGTCTTCAAAATCCTGATTACAAGGATGTATTTGTTTTTCAGAATGACTTTAGTGCACTTGTGCCTGACATTCCTGAGGGGAAGTATACCAATGGCGACTTGTTCAGGGCTGAGAGCGAACGAGGTTTCTGTAAGGTCATTTGTTTCTCACCACGTCACGATTTAACCATTCCGGAGATGGAAGTGGCTGATATCCGCAAAGTAGTCGACTTGTGGAGTGAGGAGTACCGTTCTATTGGTGCCTTGGACTACATCAACCATGTTCAAATTTTTGAGAACAAAGGTGATACTATGGGGTGTAGCAACCCACATCCACATGGGCAAATTTGGGGGCAGTACTCAGTGCCGGTAGAGCCGGCCAAGGAGGCTACCATGCAGAAAGCCTATTACGATAAACATGGCAAAACGCTTTTGGAAGATTACGTTGCCGATGAATTGAAGGCTGGTGAGCGCATTTTGGTTGAAAACGAGCATTTCGTGGCGTTGGTGCCTTTCTGGGCCACCTGGCCATTTGAGGCCATGATTGTTAGCAAACGAGCGGTAGCGAATATCGCGCAACTAACAGATGAAGAGCGCATAGCCCTGGCGGATGCCTATAAAAAACTGACCGTTATGTACGATAACCTGTTTGAGGTGTCATTCCCATATTCGGCCGGTATTCATCAGGCGCCAACCGATGGTGTGGAGCATCCGGAGTGGCATTTACATATGCATTTTTATCCGCCATTGCTGCGTTCGGCCACTGTTAAGAAATTTATGGTAGGTTACGAAATGATGGCCAATGCACAGCGTGATATTACAGCCGAACAGGCCGCTCAGCGCTTACGCGATTTGCCAACAGTTCACTACAAAAAAAATAAACAATAACACTTAATTCAGTATAGAGATGCAAATAACAAGTTTAATTGAGAAAATCAACGGAGGAAATAATCCGTTTTTTAAAGAGTTATATGGAGCCGATGAGGCTGTGTTAAAAGCTCAGGCTGATCGTTATATTAAATACATCAATGAGTTTAAAAGTATATATGGCAGCGATGATGTGATGCTTTTAAGTTCACCTGGTCGTACCGAAGTGGGCGGTAATCATACCGATCATCAGCTGGGTCGTGTTCTGGCCGGGGCTGTTAACCTCGATAACATTGCAGTAGCTGCTCCTAATGGCACTAACCAGGTGCGAATTACTTCAGTAGGTTTTGAGCCTTTTGAGGTGGACCTTAACGAGCTGGAGGTAACAGAGTTTAAGTTAACGCCGGGCAATATTGTTCGCACAATTGCAAAAGAAATTAAAGCTTTGGGCTTTGAAATAGCTGGTTTCGATGCGGTTATTCATGGCAGTGTGCCAGAGGGATCGGGCTTAAGCTCGTCGGCGTCTTTCGAGGTGTTGATTGGTGCTATTTTTAGCAACTTATTTAATGATGGCAAATTAGATCCGGTTGATAATGCCAAGATTGGCCAGAAAGCCGAGCATGCCTGTAAAAAATTCTGTGGTTTGATGGATCAGACAGCCTGTGCAGTGGGTGGGTTTATTACCATCGACTTTGCTGATAAAGCAAACCCGGTAGTAAAGGCTTTGGATTTTGATTTTGCTAAAACTGGTTACTCATTGGTAATTACCAATACAGGAGGAAGTCATGGTGGGCTCGATGAAGAGTATAACGCGCTTCCGGGTGAGATGAAAGCGGTAGCAAAGGAGTTGGGACAAGAAGTATTGCGTCCACTGTCGATGGAAGATGTGGTAAAAGGCATTCCGGCTATTCGCGAAAAAGTAGGGGACCGTGCTTTGTTACGTTCAATCCACTTTCAGGCCGATAACTCCCGGGTTGTTTATCAGGTGGAAGCTTTAGAGTCGGGTGATTTTAACAAGTTTCTGGAACTGGTTGTAGAATCGGGTTTTAGCTCATACATGTACAATCAAAATATTTTTGTAGGTGGCGAAACGAAACATCAGAATGTAGCTTTAGCACTGGCCTTAAGTGAGTTGATACTGAAGGGTAAAGGAGCTTGGCGCGTGCATGGTGGCGGTTTTGCCGGTACTATTCAGGCTTTCGTACCTAATGATTTATTAGATGATTACATCTCAACACTGGAATTGGTATTTGGCAAAGGAAATTGTCATAAGTTATTTATTCGTTCCAAGGGTGCGGTTAAAGTAGACCTATAAATTGTTTAACATCCTGCATGGGCACGGGCTGCCTGTGCGGGGTGATACTAGCTACACCAATTTTTAAAAGAAAATACTATGACTAACGCAGCAGACGTGTTTACACTAAAAAATAGCAAAGGGGTTGAAGTAACCTTTATTGCACGGGGAGGACAGATTACTTCCATCAAAGTTCCCAATGCCAAAGGTGAAGTAGCCGATGTGGTAATTGGTTATGATACGGTTGAAGAGGCGCTGGCAGGGGATGCCTATTATGGGGCTATCTGCGGCCGTTATGCCAATCGCATTGTAAAGGGAGAGTTTGAGCTCAACGGACAATCTTACCAATTGGAAACCAACAATGGTCCCAATCATTTGCACGGTGGGACTGATGGTTTTAATCTGCGTACCTGGGAAGTTGAACAGGTGGAGTTGCCGCAGTTTGCGCAGGCCTGTCAACTAACTCTGGTAAGTCCCGATGGTGATCAGGGCTATCCAGGGGAGCTCACTACCATTGTTACCTATGGTTTAACAGAAGATAATGAGCTGGTAATAGAGTACGATGCAGTGGCTGATAAGGATACAATTATTAACCTAACATCTCATGCCTATTTCAACCTGGATGGGGCTGGTGCTGGTACTATTGCTGAGCATGAGCTAACTCTTAATGCCGATAAGTTTACCCCAATTGATGGCGAAATAGGTACGGTTACTGGCGAAATTGCGGAGGTAAAAGATACATCAATGGATTTTACGGCTGCTAAAAAAATTAAAGAGGCTTTACAGGCTGATTGTCCGCAGGTGAAGCTGGTGGATGGCATCGATCATAACTTTGTGATCAATGGCTATGATGGTTCGCTGAAGTTGGCAGCGCGCCTCGAAAGTCCGTTATCGGGCCGATGCATGGAGGTGTATACCGATCAGCCAGGCGTGCAGGTGTATACTGCCAGTCATTTTGATGGTTCCGAAACAGGTAAGCAAGGGCGACCTATTGAAAAATGGGCCGGGTTAGCTTTGGAAACGCAAATTTTCCCAGATTCGCCCAATAAGGCACATTTTCCTGAAGCTACCTTAAAAGCTGAGGAGCATTACAGGCATACATGCGTGTATAAATTTATCTAATTAATACTGCAGTAATTAAACACTTATGGCTCCTGGTTTTACGCACCTGGCTTTTTCCTGGTCTTGATTACCAGCTGGTAAGATGCCGACTTGCGAGACCAATAGAAGCTGTAGGGTCTATATAATGATTCATGAGGTTGTCATCTACTTAGAATAGCGGGCAACCTCTTTTTTTAACACCTGGAATGGTGCTCATGTCAGGTCGCCTGCAGCTATGATGAGAGTGTATATGAGCGGACTTATTAAAAGTCAAGTGGCAAGAGCCGACTATATTGATTTAGATACCTCTTTTATATGCTTTAAAATTACTTTACCTTCGCGGGGTTAAAACAGGCAGTGATGAGTAAAAAGAAGGATATTTATAATGGAGCAATGGAACTATTTGTTGAAAAAGGTTTTGCAGCTTCAGTCAATGAGTTAATTGAGCGCATTGGTATCGCTAAAGGCACCCTGTATCATCACATTGCCAGTAAGGAGCAGTTAATTATCGACATTTACAAACAGCTGATGTTTGAGGTGGAAGAGCAGTGTGTAAATGTGCTTACCGAGGATCAGAAAGAAAACACCAAACAGGTATTTAGTGGTATTGTAAGGTGGTTCATTGCTCATCCGGTTAAGTTTCACTACATCAATATCTTTGAGTCGAGTCCGTATATGAAGCTGCACTTCGAACTTGTTGAAGATACCAAGGAAGGCCCTCGTCGTTTTATTATGCAAAAGGTGAATATGGGTATATTAAAGGCTTATAAAACAGATATGATTGCTTTCTTCGATTTTGCCTTTACCCGCGCTACAGCCAACTACTTCTTGAGCTTACCCAAGCCCCTAAAGAGTTTTTCCGAAGAGTTTGATGCGGCCTTCGATATGTATTGGGATGGGGTAGCTAATAAGCAGAGATCTTCTAAATAGCATTTTACTATTCATATTATTTGTTTGGTTACATACCGAGCGCCATTTTGTTGATAACTTATTAAAAAATGTTAATTATTTCTGTGATTTTTTTTAGTCATTTATACAGAATTAACAGAATTTTAACATTTAGAAAACCGACCCATTGGTCTAGTTTTTAATCTTTGCATAGATAATATAATTAACAAAAATTGGCATACAGTAATTGATTACTAACCAAACACATCACAATGAAAAAACATGTATTAACAGCGCTCTGCTGTTCTCTTATTATGTTGAATGTTACCGCAGTAATAGCCCAGTCGAAAGTTACTGGTAGTGTTATTGATGCTAGTAACAAAGAACCACTAATAGGTGTTGCAGTTTACCTTGAGGCAGATAATAGTATTGGAACCGTAACCGCCTATGATGGGTCATTTGAAATTACTTTAAGTAATGGAAAGCATAATCTACAATTTTCCTATTTGGGATTTGTAGATCAAACAAGAAGCCTAAATGTTAAAGGAGATACTGATTTAGGGGTAATTAAAATGGAGTCTTCGTCTTTAGGAATAACAGAGGTATCTGTTGTGGCATCTTTTGCGACTGACCGGAAAACACCAGTCGCTATTTCAAATTTACCAGCAACAGTAATTGAGGAAAAGCTTGGTAATCAAGAGTTCCCTGAAGTTCTGAAGTCTACGCCATCTGTTTATGCCACAAAAGGAGGAGGAGGTTTTGGAGATTCCAGGATTAATATCAGAGGTTTTAATACCAGCAATATTGGGGTTTTAATAAATGGTATACCTGTAAATGATATGGAGAATGGGAGGGTTTACTTTTCTAATTGGGCAGGTTTATCAGATGTGACATCGGTAATGCAGGTGCAACGCGGATTAGGAGCTTCAAAATTAGCAATTTCTTCCGTTGGTGGTACAATGAATATCATCACAAAGAGTGCTGATGCAGAAAAAGGTGGCTCCTTTTATGCAGGTATGGGGAATGATGGTTATCAAAAGTTTAGCTTTAATGTGTCAACTGGGTTAATGGATAATGGCTGGGCAATTACTTTGCTTGGAGGTACCGTAGGAGGCGACGGTTATATAAATGGGACAAACTTCAGAGGTTATAACTATTTTGCCAACATCACCAAAGTTATAAACGACAAACATCGTTTATCTTTACAAGCATTTGGAGCTCCTCAGTGGCATAATCAGCGAGGAAATAAACATTTAATTTCAACATTTGAAAACCAAAATTCAAATTTACCATTCTCCAATTCAGCAGGATATAAATTTAACTCTGAGTATGGTATACGAGATGGAAAAATCTACGGCGGTGGGTATGGCTATAATTTCTATCACAAACCACAGGTGTCTTTAAATCATTATTGGACTATCGATAATAATACACAGTTAGCAACCTCTCTTTATGCGTCAATTTCTAGCGGTGGAGGACGTCGTTTAAGAGGAGATAAAGCAACCGAGGTAGAGTACGATAGGAATAACCATAAGTTTAACAGTATGGAATGGCGTACTGGTGATGGCTTAATTAATTGGGACAAAATGATTGCGCATAATGCTAGTATTGGTGGACAATCTGACTTTGTAATTGGTAATGCCGTAAATAGCCATGAATGGTATGGTTTATTGTCAACATTAAATACCAAAGTTGATAATATTAACCTAACTTTTGGTGTTGATTCTCGCTACTATATTGGCCATCACTACGAAGAAGTTGATGATTTGCTTGGGGGGCAGTTTCATATAGATAATTCCAATATAAACCGACCAATAAACACACCTCTTAGAATTGGAGATAAGTATAGTTATAACAACGATATGCAGGTGCTTTGGAACGGGTTATTCGCCCAGGGAGAAATGGAGTTTGATCGCTTTACGGCATTCTTGTCGGCTTCAGCTTCGGCACAAACTGTTCGCCGTATTGATTTCTTCCAATATGAGGTTGGCAATCAGAAGTCAGATTGGGTCAACTTTATTTCATGGAGTATCAAAGGAGGAGCTAACTACAATATTAATGATAACCATAATGTTTTTGCTAACGCTGGATATTTTACAAGAGCTCCTTTTGTCAAATTTGTTTTTGATGGGTATACTAATGAATTAATCGATGATCCTAAATATGAGAAGGTGCTAACGTTTGAAGCCGGATATGGGTACCGCTCAAGAAATTTGAATGTTAAACTTGGGCTTTATCGAACAGAGTGGAGAGACCAGGGACTCACTCAAAGTTTTCAAGGTCAGAGTTTCAGTCTTCTAGGGTTGAGTTCTCTCCATCAAGGTGTAGAGTTTGAGTTGACCTATAAGCCAACAAGAGAATTAACATTAAAGGCTATGGCTTCAGTGGGCGACTGGACCTATATTGATGATGTTTATTTCCAGGAGTTTGATGATGCAGGAAACTTCATTGGTGAGTATAATGCGTATGTTAAAGATGTTAATGTAGGTAATTCGGCCCAAACAACTGCAGCTCTGGGTATTGATTATCGCTTCTTTAATTCATTTAAGATTGGTGTTGATGGAAACTACTATGGGAGTAACTTCGCTGATTTTGATCCAACTAACAGAACTACGATTGCCAGTAGTGGGGTTAATGCCTGGCAATTACCAGATGTGTATTTATTTGACGTAAATGCCAGCTATAATTTTAAAATTAATGGATTAAAGTCGAGAATTTTCGGAAAAGTAACCAATATATTTGATACAGAATATATTGCTGATGCAGACGATGGCGTTGAGCATAACTGGCAAACATCACCTGTCTATTATGGCTTTGGGCGAACTTTTTCAATTGGAATGAAGGTTAACTTTTAATACACTTAATCATGAATTTTAGAACACACTATATAATAATTGTCCTAATGGGGCTGCTGGCTATTGCTTGTGAACCGTTAGATGATATAAGAGACGAGTTGGATAATGCCTATTCTGGACCACTAAGAAAGGATCTTAAATATGAGTTGAAACCCGCTGACTATTTAACGATTAGTAAAATGGCTAAGGAAGATGCTCAAACACCAAAAGAGCTGGAAATGGCGGAGCAAATTGCTGTAGACACAGTTCTATATCCAGGTATGTCAGTGAAGTATATTCCAAAGGTTATTGATGACGTTTTTAAAGGGTTTGGAATCAAATCTATTTCCGAAGTTTCATTTAGAGCTTCCGAGTCCATAGGTGAAGAAGTTGTTGCTGTGTTAGAATACTATGAAATGCAGCCTGCTCGTTTTTGGAAATTCTCCCCTGTGATTGAAATTGACATGAATTCAGATAATGCTTTTTATCAATACATAACTGATTACGTTAAGGCCAGTGAAGAACTAGGCAAGTACTGGGAGGCGAGGTATTTACCATTTGGTCGAGACCTGTATTATGGGTCAACGGCTAAATATTACAATTTTGATCTTGTATTTCATAATAGAGCCAATAGTTCGAGGGAAATGGAAGGAGAAGCTCAAATAGATCCTGTCCTTGCTGCTCTGTATGACGCAAATGACCTTGTAAAATTAGAAGAGGTGTTGATTGAGCGAGTAGTCGAAGCTATGAATGTAGTGTTGCAGCAGCATTATATGGAGTCTGGTGCAGAGATTCTATCCAATGGGGTAACAATAACCTATAAAGTTTTAGGAACCTGTCGATTTGATGATAGAAGTAACCAGATTATGACATGTAACTTTAACTGCATCAAGGCATCGCCAGAGCCACAGTTCGAACTATTATCTGGTCCCGTTTTCTCAGTGAAAAAATAATCTGATATGAAAAATTATTTATTGAAGTTTAGTATACTCTACTTTATTTTAGCACTTTTTTCCTTATCAGCTTGTGATTCAGGTGGCGATAATGGGGAGGTTTTGCCTCCTGATTATATCGATCCTAATGATAAGAAGCCTGATGGCGGTGGTGACGAAGGTACGACAACATCTTACAAGTATATTATTCCTGAAGTTGATGAAAGTGGGAGGATTATTGTAAGTGGACAACCTCCACAGTATACCGATACTGCTAAGTATCACGTTGTTTCAGTTGCATATGATATTGCAGGAAATACAAGTTATGATATAAAAAGTTACTATTCGGCTGCTGTAGGAAAGAAGGGAGATGAACTTCGTGCCGCAATTGCTGAAATCATTACTAAAAATCATTACGAGCTTACATATACGCCTGGAATTTGGGAATTAACAAAAGAAGCAGATGAAGATCCCTTGGACAATACCAAAGTATGGTTGAGCTATGAGGAAATGACAAATCTTAAATCAAATCAGCAAGGTTCAGAAAATGGAACAGGTAAATGGAATCGTGAACATATATGGGCCAGGAGTCGTGGTGTTGGCGAAACTGCTGATAAAGGAGCGGCAACCGATGGCCATAACTTAAGAGCAGAAGATTCAAGTGTGAATTCCGATAAAAGCAATAGAGATTTTGAAGAAAAGCCAGATGATGTAAATTTTTATGGTACGCACGGAGATTACTCATATGTGCCTATGAAATCAGCAAGAGGAGATGTTGCAAGAACACTTATGTATATGGCTGTTCGCTGGAATAAGGATAATAAACTTGTTCTGGATGATAGAGCTTATAATTCTGCCAATGAACCTCGCCAAGGTAAGTTAACTGATCTCCTAAAATGGCATAGTACTGATCCTGTTGATCCATATGAAATTAAGCGTAATAATGTAGTGTTTAAGTTTCAGAAAAACAGAAACCCTTTCGTTGATCATCCGGAATTAGTTGATTTTATTTTCGGAGATAAACAAAATGAAGAATGGGATGGAGGAGTTATATTTTCAGAAAACTAATCTGTCGATAATCAGCTCTAAATTCCAATAATCTAGTAAATGATTATAAAAATTATAACTATGAAAAAGCATTTAATTTATATATCAATATTTTTCCTTTCACTCATAATCTGCTCTTGTGTGGATGAGACAGGTGACGTGATTCATAAAGGAAAAGTTCAGTTTTCCGTTTCAGTACCTCAAACAATTAGCGACTCAGATAAAGAAGATTACACCATAAAGGTGAGTTTTTATCGGGAATATAATGACGTGACTGTTGAAGCAAAGTTGGAGATTGAGAAAATTTCCACAGATGGTCTAATATTTACTGTACCATTTGATATGGAGCATGGTAACTGGGAAGTTAAACAAGCCGTATTATTGGACAAAAGTTTTTTACCAGTTTATTTAGCAGTAACAAAAGATGATGAAAGAGCTAAGGAGATTGCACCAGAGTTGCTTCTGCCTCAATCTGATAATATTGTTCAAGGGCAATTAACAACATTTGATCTGCAGTTGGTTGAATTTAATCCTGCGACTGATCCAGGTGTTGATCCACCGGTAACCTCTCTTTTTTATGACTTCTCGGATGGTACCAAGTATGATAAAATTTCTCTGAATGGATGGTTAACTATAGACGCTAAAGCTGGAGCAGACAGAGGTTGGTCATATAATGAGAATAGTGATACTGGAAATAAATATGCACAAGCATCCGGTTTTAATGGCACAGAAGCTAACTATACTTCATGGATGATAACTCCTCCATTGGATTTGGATAACACAAATCGAAAGATTGTATCCTTTAAAACTGCTAAAGCATATTGGGCAGCAAGCTCAGAGTTTAAAGTTTATATTATGGACAGTTCAGATCCGTTGACAGCTAACAAAACTGAACTGACCGCTCTTTTAGCCACTGAAGCAGATGATGATCATGCTTGGATAGAATCAGGAGATATAGATTTATCAGCTTATTCGGGTATTAGATACATTGCGTTTTACTACTTTGGTGAAGGAACCACTGGCAGTTCGACGTCCTTTAGGGTTGATGATTTCATATATGGTGATGTGGAAGATATTCCTGTTGAAGTTGATCCAGTGACCTCTCTTTTTTATGATTTCTCAGATGGAACTAAATATGATAAGATTCAACTTAATGGTTGGCTTACAGTTAATAAAAACCCAAGTGCTGATCGAGGTTGGTCTTTCAATGAAAACAGTAAAAATGGAAATAAGTATGCACAGGCATCTGGTTTTAATGGCACTGAAGCTAACTATACTTCATGGATGATTTCACCGCCTTTAGATATTGAAGGTGCTGTTAATAAAACAGTTTCCTTTAAAACAGCTAAGGCATACTGGGCAGCAAGTTCACAGTTTAAGGTTTATTTAATTGATGGAACTAACCCCGAAACTGATAATATGGTTGAACTGAGTGCCACATTGGCTGGAGAATCTGATGCTGATCATGCCTGGGTTGAATCAGGTAGCATTGATTTATCTGCCTATTCTGGAGTAAAGCGTATTGCTTTCTACTATTATGGCGAAGGAACAACAGGTAGTTCAACATCATTTAGAGTTGATGATTTTACTTATGGAGATTATGATGCTCCTGAAGAACCAATTATTCCAGTTTCAGAGTTATTCTACGATTTTAGTGATGGTGTTAAAAATGATGTTGTTATGATGAGTAACTGGAAAACCGTAAACAGTATAGATGGAGTCGATAAGCAGTGGTCATACAATGAATTTAATGGAAATATGTATGCACAGATGTCTGGCTATAATGGTGATCTCGATACATATACATCTTGGTTAATTTCACCAGCACTAGATATTGATGGAGCCACTAATAAAAAGGTATCATTTAAGACAGCTAAGGCTTATTGGTCGGCTACAACCGAATTCAAGGTGTATCTGCTAAATGGAACGGATCCTTCTACCGCTATAAAGATTGAGCTGACAGATGCATTGTTGGCTTCTGAAACGGATGCTAATAATGCATGGATTGAGTCTGGCGAGATTGATTTATCAGCCTATTCAGGATATAAATATATCGCATTCTATTACCATGGTGAAGGTAGCACAGGAGGTTCTACAACATTTAGAGTTGACGACTTTACTTATGGAGATTACAATACGGTGCCTCCTGTAGAAGGAGGAACAAAAGAAGATCCTTATACTGTTGAAGAGGCAATTGGTATACAGGATAATTCAAAAGCATGGGTACAAGGCTATATAGTTGGTTTTGTTGTCTCTGGTACACCTGCGACCGTAACCAAAGAGGCATTGGAAATCACTTCGGATAGTAATATCGCAATAGCAACCTCTGCGGGTGAAACTGATACTGAGAAAATGATTTATGTTCAATTATCAGGTACTGGTTCGGCAGCCAGAACCCAATTAGGTTTAAGCTCAACTGCCGGAGCCTCTTTAGGAAAACTTGTTAAACTCAATGGTAATTTGACGAATTATTTTGACACGCATGCAGGCCTAAAAGGCGTATCAACAGCGGAGCAATTTGAAATTATCCCAGAATAATAAAGATTGATAAACAATTTAAAATTAATAACTGTCTCAAAGCAATTTGAGGCAGTTTTTTTTATGTTCAAATTTTATGGATAGCTTTTTATTTAACCAAATGAGAGCAACAATATGGATAGTTTTTGTTCGAAAATGATGGGCAACAAACTATAATATTGCGCATAGCAAAGTAGCGGAATAAAATGGATAAAGTTTACAATTGTTAATAAAGTGATAATAAATGTTAATTACTTTTGGTATGTTTAATGGATATTTACCCAGAATTGACAGAATTTTAATAGTGAGAATACAAACTTATAATTCAATGTATTCATCTTTGATAAATACTATAGTAATGAACTGTTAAAGGTAAATAATTATAATTCAAACACATCACAATGAAAAAACATGTATTAACAGCGCTCTGCTGTTCTCTTATGATGTTCCTTGTAATACCTCTACATGCGCAGGTTACAACTTCAGGTATTCGCGGAAGAGTTAGTTCTCAAGGTGAAAACCTGACTGGAGCAACAGTTGTTTTGGTTCATGAGTCTACTGGAGCACAGTATGGAACGACAGCTAATGAATCAGGGATTTATCACCTGCCTAACTTAACACCTGGGGGGCCTTACACTTTGACTTCGTCCTTCATTGGTTACGACAACTTTGTAAAGAAGGAGATTTATCTGACTCTTGGGCAAACTTTATCTTTGAATATCAGACTCGATGAAGTAACTACCGACTTGGCAGAAGTCGAAGTGGTGGCTGTTACATCGGGAGTTTTTGATGGTAATACAACGGGTTCTAAAACAACGGTAAGTAATGAACAGCTCAATGCGCTTCCAACTATTAGCAGAGGCATTAGTGACTTTGCACGCATTACACCACAGGCTAAAATTAATGAGAGCGGAGGTATTGAGGTTGCGGGTCAAAGTAGTCGTTATAACTCATTTACTATTGATGGAGCTTTACAAAATGATGCTTTCGGTTTGGCAAGTAATGGTACAAATGGAGGGCAAATTGGTATCAATCCCATGAGTTTGGATATCATTGAGCAATTAACCATTTCATTGTCACCTTATGATGTTACGCAAAGTGGATTTGCCGGTGCAGGTATTAACGCGGTAACTAAAAGTGGAACTAACCGATTTGTTGGCTCCGTTTATGGATTCTACCGGAATGAAGATTTAGCAGGTAAAACGCCAACTGACGATCCTGACATCAAGCGCGAAAAGTTAGATGAGTTCACTTCTAAAACCTATGGTGTTACAGTGGGCGGTCCAATTATCAAAAACAAGTTGTTCTTTTTTACGAACCTCGAGATTCAGCGTGATGAGACTCCTAGGCCATTTGACTTTGCTGATTATACCAACAATGCAGCAGACCCTGCCAGCAAAGCCGAAGTAGACGCCTTACGCGATAGGTTGATTAATACTTACGGATATGATCCTGGAACCTACGAAAGTACAACTGAAACGCTAGATGCGGAAAAGTTTTTTATGAAGCTTGACTGGAATATTAACCAAAGCCATAAGTTTTCTGTTCGTCATCAATATTCAAAGGGACGTAGTATAGATCCTTCAACATCAAGTCGCACAAGTATTAGTTTCTCAAATTCAGGTATCGATTTCGAATCGGTTACCAATTCTACAACCGCTGAGTTAAACAGTATTTTTGGTAGTAAGTTTGCCAATCAAATGCGAGTTGTTTATACCAATGTGGATGATAACCGAGACCCGATGGGTGACCGTTTCCCTTATATTGACATTCAAGACCAACGAATTTCACTGGGGAGTGAGCAGTATTCAACAGCCAACCGATTGAAGCAAAAAACATTTACTTTTACTGATAACTTCAATATTTATGCTGGAAACCACAATATCACGGTTGGGATGCATCACGAATATTATGACATGTTTAACGTGTTTATTCGTCAGAATTATGGTTATTATAGATATTATACCTTAGATGATTTTATAACATCGCCGGATGAGGCCAATAGGTATCGCAGAAGTTTTTCTTTGGTGGACAATGTAACTGGCGATAATACTGCTGCTGCCGCTGAGTTTAAGGTGTTGCAGTTGGGATTTTATGCACAAGATGACTACCAGGTCAATGATAATTTAAAACTAACTTATGGTATCCGTATGGATATTCCAATGTATCTTGATGATCCGGCCGTAAATATGGATTTTAACGACAACGTTATCCCATATCTGAAAGATAATTACGGGGTTGACTTTAAGGGTGCAAAAACCGGTCAAATGCCTGATGCCAAGCCTTTGTTCTCTCCACGTGTAGGTTTTAATTATGATATCAAAGGGGATAAGTCCATGCAGTTAAGAGGTGGAGCTGGGTTATTCACCAGCCGTATTCCTTATGTGTGGCCAGGTGGTGCTTACAATAACAATGGTATCTCTGTTGGTGGTATGGATTTACGTAATGCTAACACACCTAATTTTATACCAGAGTGGGATCAACAACCATCTATTTCAGGTGTTCCTTCAGGACAGATCGACATTTTTGCTAAGGATTTCAAGATGCCTCAAATATTCAGAGCAAATGTTGCCTTTGATGCAAAGCTGCCATACGGTATCAATAGTACTTTTGATTTAACCTATACCAAAAATGTGAATAATGTGACTTATCAGAATCTGATGGCTCAGGATCTTGGTGAACGTATGACAGGCACTGGCGATAAGCGGATTGTTTGGGAAGATATTTCGGATGATATTAATGAGTTTGATCAGGGAGCTGGCGATCCAAAGAGGGCTTACACTGGTATCTACTTAGGTTCAAACACAAGCAAAGGACATAGCTTGAATTTCTCAACTATGTTTGATAAGAATTGGAATAATGGGTTGTTTGCCAGCCTAGGATATAACTACGGTGTTGCTAAGTCAATTAACGACGGCCAATCGTCTCAAAATTCATCACAATGGCGTGTGCCAAACCGTAATGGACGTAACAACCTTGGATTAGGCTATTCGGTTTACGATTTAGGACATCGTATTATGGCAAATGTGTCTTATAAGTGGGACTATAGTCAGTTTGCTAATTCTACCATTTCACTTTTCTACAATGGGCAATCAGGTACACGTTACTCGTATGGCTATGATAATGGTGTTTCAGCATATGCCGGACCAGCAGGTGATAACCTGGATGGTAGGGATTTGACTTTAATGTATATTCCTAAAGATCGTAATGACATTGTATTGGTTGATAATGATGATTATACGGCCGATCAGCAATGGAATGACCTCAATGCCTTTATCGAAAACGATAAGTACTTAAGTGATAACCGGGGAAAAGTTGCAGAAAGAAATGCACAGCGCATGCCATTTGAACATACTATTGATCTAAAATTTATGCAGGAGTTTAAGTTTAAAGTATCGGCCGACAGGGTGAATAAAATTCAGATCACCTTCGATATTTTCAATTTTACGAATATGCTGAACAAGGATTGGGGACGTATGTACTATTCGTTGGGAGACTACGGTACCTATCGTTTATTACGTTTTGAAGGTTATCAGGCTGATGGAACAACACCAACTTATACCTATATCAACAAAAGTGGAGATGAAACCTACGGTATTGATGACCGCGGTTTGCAAAGCTCGCGTTGGCAAGCACAAATTGGTGTAAGATATATATTCTAGTAGCATCCTTTAGTTTGAAAATAGATGAAGGGCAATCATGGTGGTTGCCCTTTTAATTATTATAGTCGTATGAGGTTTCTTAATAGTGTTATAGCTCTATTTATTTTTAAGCTGTGTTCTCCAATTGTTGGCTATACGCAGGTTGTGGAGGCTAGTAATAATTATCTGCTTGTTGTTTCGTTGGATGGTTTTAGGTGGGATTATCAGGATTTATACAACATTCCTATTCTTGATTCTATAGAGCATGTAGGTGTTAAAGCGAGCTCATTGCAACCCGCATTTCCGAGTAAAACTTTTCCCAATCATTATACTATTGCTACCGGTTTATATCCAGATAGTCATGGTTTAGTGTCTAATTCATTCTTTTGCAGACAGACCAATGATTATTATAGCGTAAGTAACAGGGCTAGGGTGCAGGATGGAGAATATTATGGAGGCGAACCAATTTGGGTGAGTGCCGAAAAGCAGGGGCTTAAGTCAGCCAGTTATTATTGGATTGGTTCAGAAGCTAAGATAAAAGGTAAAAGACCATCAATCTGGAAAGTCTATGATTCATCTGTGAGTTATGAAGCTCGAATTGATTCAGTGGTGAATTGGTTTCAATTGCCATACGTTGAAAGACCAAGGATATGTATGCTCTATTTTGATGAGCCAGATAAGGCAGGGCATCGTTTTGGCCCTGTATCGGATACAACAAAAAATGTGATAGAGAGCTTAAATGGGCATTTGTCAATTCTTTGCGCCAGGCTGTCAGCTCTACCTATAAAGGATTCGATCAATGTCATAATTTTGTCCGATCATGGAATGGGGCCTATTCATTCAACCAGAAATATAGATTTGAGTGAGGTAATAGATACAAGCGATGTTGAATACATGGTCGGTAGTAATCCTTTTTTCTTAATTGAGCCAAAAGAGGAGAGAATGAGCTTTTTGCAGGAGCAATTGGGTAAAATTGAAGGTTTGAAAGTCTGGTCAAAGCAAGAGATACCATCGTATCTGCATTATGGCACTCATGAAAATATTGCCAATTTAGTAGTTGTGGCTGATAGTGCCTGGAGTATAACTATGGGACAACCTGGAGCCTATTTCAATGGTACGCATGGCTACGAACCAACCAATATGAATATGCACGGCATTTTTTATGCCTTTGGACCCGCCTTTAAAAAAGGGTACCGGAAGGAATCATTTGAGAGTATTCATATTTACGAATTGATGTGTAAGCTACTGAATATTGAAGCTGCACGGAATGATGGTGACTTAAACGAAATTGAAGACGTTTTAAAATAGTGATGCCCTAACATAATAAAGGCTGCCTCATCTGAAGCAGCCTTTGTTGTATATCGTTATTCAAAGTTTAAAACTTCTCATCGTATTTGGTCCACAGGTCATCACCAAGCTGCCAGGCAGTATTTACCACTCGGTTTCCCCAGTCGATGGTGTAACGCGTTAAATGGGCAATGGTTTGTTTGGTCCCCATGCTCATCGCCGCCAATTCTGTTTCGCGTTGTTTGGCAAATATTTCTTCCTGCAAAGGTAAAAGCACCTTATCCACATCGTGACGGGCATCGTTCCAGCGCAGGCTGGCTAATGTGCTCATGCGGTTAAAAGCCCACCAGGCCGAGTTGCGGTTAAAGCCGTTACGTCCCGGTGTTTTGTAAGATTCTGGTAAATCACTAACGCTGCAGTAAATAGGGATATACACCGATGTGGCAATATTATCCTGTGCCATCCATACCAGTCCGCCAATCTCATCGGGCAGCCAGTCGCGGCTTTGCGTAATGGTGCCATACATGGTGTACCAACGGGCAATGGTGCGCTCACCCAGTTTACCCCAGCCACCTTCTATATTATGCAGGTCGTATTTGTCGTAAGGCATAAACGGATTGGCATAAGGATGAGGGATGGTATCACCATCTTCGGTAATTTTCTTCAGATGGCCCACCATATCATACGGTGTATGTTCGTAATAGTCCTTAAACACTTCAATCATTTTATGCAGCGTTACCTTTTTATCTGGTTTTACCGAGAAAGGATAATCCATGGCTTCCGGATCCAGTTCCAGAGAAGGAGCCATCAGGCTAAGGGTGCGCCATTCCCTGCGGCGGCTGGCCATTGATGCCCGGCTTTCAGGGGCATAGGCATAGGCAAAGCGGAAAGGTTCGTCAATTGGGTTCCACCAGGCACTGTCTTTTGCCACTTCAAACAGGTTGTCTGAATACATGAAGTTGTGCGTATCTGCAGTATCTACTTCCAGAATGCGGGCTGCGTTGGCATTAACGCTCACATGGTCGTCAGGTACACGCTGCGCAGCCCAAATAGCTCCCACTTCACCTTTTCCAGGCCCAACAATTTCAAAGTGCCATACTTCTTTTTTGTCCGCAATGGTCAGGCATTCGCCCCAGTCGCGGTAGCCATATTCTTTGGTCAGCTCGTCGGCCATTTTAATGGCTTCTCTGGCCGTTGTACAGCGCTCCAGCATTAGCTGTATCAGACGCTGGCAGTCAATCAAGCCGGCTTCCGAAACCAGCGATTCACGACCACCAAAAGTGGACTCGCCAATCGCCAGCTGTTTGGTATTCATACAAGGATAGGCCGAATTGATAAAACCATAGGTTTTGCGTTCCTGAGGTATTTCACCAACTGGTGTATGTTTATAGGCCGGCATTTTTCGCGTATCATCTTTCTCACGGGCATACATGGTTACCTTGTCTCTGCGGCCATGTTTTTGCTCGGGCACAATGTTCATCCACGAGCGGGTCCGGTGGCTGTCATCAGTGTGAGAGGTCATCACCGAGCCATCAAAACTAGCGCTTTTTCCAACGGTAATCGTCGTGCATCCTTCGGGTACACCGCCTTCCCAATCGGCTTTTATCTGTGCGTCAATTCCCTGCGCGACCATGGTCAGCAGCAGGCTTAGGGCAATTGTTATCTTCATTGGCATAATTATTTTTTTGAGGTTCTACAAAAATATAAAAATGAATGAGCCTTCGAACTGAAATGGGGCGTTTTATTAATGTGGGTTTGGGGAAGAACTAATTGAGCATCGAGCTTGTCGAAAGCAATCTTAGTGTTCATCAATACTTTCCCCTAGCTTGTTGAATGGGGGATGCTTTGCTTTAAAACGCTTCCCGCAGGTTGTTGAGTCCAGCGATCGAATTGTGAAAATGGTCCCGCAGGGTGTTGAGTCCAACGATCGAATTGTGAATTTGGTCTCGCAGGTTGTTGAGTCCAGCAATCGGATTGTGAAATTGGTCTCGCAGGTTGTCAAGTCCAACGATCGAATTGTGAAATTGGTCCCGCAGGTTGTTGAGTCCAGCGATCGAATTGTGAAATTGGTCTCGTAGCTTGTCGTGTCCAGCGATCGAATTGTGAATTTGGTCTCGTAGGTTGTCGAGTCCAACGATCGAATTATGAATTTGGTCCCGTAGCTTGTCGAGTCCAGCGACCGAATTGCGGAACCGGTCTCGCAGGCTGTTGAGTCCAACGATTGGATATTAACAGCGTGCTGCATGGTTGACGCATTGTTCTGCAGAGGCGGATAATTGTTATTCGACAGGATTTTTTAACTTTGTTTATATCACATCAACTTAATGATATCTGAATATGATGAAGTTTTTAAAAATAACAGGAGGAATCGTTTTGGGATTGCTCGTATTACTATTGGTTCTACCCTTGGCGTTTAAAGGCAAGATTGAAAACCTTGTGAAAGAGCAGATCAATGCGAATGTCAATGCGCGGGTCGATTACTCTGGCTTTTCTTTATCACTCATAAAAAACTTTCCCAATATAAGTGTGGGCATTGATGGTCTGTCGGTGGTAGGTGAAGCACCGTTCGAACAGGATACATTGTTATATCTTGGCGAGTTTAGCAGTAAAGTAGGCCTGATGGGAGCTTTATCGGGTGAGTTGGAAGTTAAATCAGTACTATTGAATGATTTGCAGGTAAATGCCATTGTGCTGGCCGATTCGAGTGCTAACTGGGACATCGCCAAAGCAAGCGATGAGGTAGCAGTTCAAGAGGAAACAGGTGAAGCGGCAGCCTTTAAGGTGGTGTTGGAGTCGTTTGTGATGAATAATGCTAACCTGCGCTACCACGATAATACAGCGGGTATTCAGTCGGAGATCAATGGCTTTAACCTGAGTCTGTCGGGCGATATGTCGGCTAAGCAAACCAACCTCACTATTCAGTCGCTCATTGAGAAGGTGATGGTTGATTACGATGGTGTAAAGTATGTCAATGGGGCATCGCTGGGCTTAAATGCTGGCATTGGCGCCGATTTGGAGAAGATGGTTTTTACTTTTTTGGATAATGAACTGAAGGTAAACGGACTGGTTTTAAATCTGGATGGAAATGTAGCGGTGAAGGAGGAGGCTTATGGTCTTGACCTCACGATGGGAACGACAAAAACTGATTTTAAATCCTTGCTGGCTTTAGTGCCTGAGGAATTTCTGAAGGATTTTGAAGGCCTTAAAACGGAGGGCACCATGCATGTGGACATGAAGGTTAAAGGTGACTATGTTGACGAGGAGCATTTGCCCGCTTTTTCACTCGACCTGGGGGTTGAAAATGGAAGGGTGCAATATCCCGATTTACCAGAGTCCATTAATAATATCAATATCGACTTACAGATAAATAATGAAGGAGGCAGCGCTGATTTAACCATTACTGAGCTAAAACAGTTTCATTTTGAAATAGCTCAGAATCCGTTCGATGCTTCATTTAAAATGCTGACGCCTGTTTCTAACCCTACCTTTAGTAGTAAGGTGGCCGGGCGAATTGATTTAAGCTCATTGGCCAATGCCATTCCTTTGGATAGCTTTGAAATTAAAGGCCTGATGGAGACTGATTTTGCTATTGCCGGCGATTATCAAATGATTGAGGCAGAAGCTTACGAGCAAATAAATGCCCAAGGCAAGCTGGCCTTAACAAATTTTGCTTATCAAGGCGCCGACTGGCCTCTGGGGGTTTTTATCAGGCAATCGGTAATGCGAGTTACCCCCCGGGCCATTCAATTGGAATCATTTGACTGTCAGGTGGGCAAAAGCGACTTTGGTTTAAGTGGTTCTCTCGAAAACTACCTGGCCTACGCGCTTAAGGATGGGACACTCAAAGGTTCCCTCCGGCATTATTCGAAATTAATCAATACCAACGAGTTGTTGGCCATGTCCAATGGAACGGAGGCAAATGCCGAAACATCGGACGAAACAACCGAAGTGGTTGAGGTGCCTAAAAACCTCGATTTTGTGTTTAGTTCGCAGATAGAGCGCTTGGTGTATGATAAGTTAGATATCTACCGGGCCAATGGTAAAATTACCGTGAAGAATGGTGTGGTGAAGCTGGATGGGCTTAACATGAGGTTGCTGGATGGTTCACTGACGATGACCGGACAGTATAACACCACAAACATGCAGCGCCCGTTTGTTGACTTTGCATTTGAAGGATCCGAACTGGATTTAAATATGGCAGCCAATTCATTTAGTGTGGTGGATTCCTTATTACCACTGGCTAAAAATACAAGTGGAAAGGTATCGCCGCAGTTTAACTATAACAGTTTACTTAGTGCAGATGCCAAGCCGGTTATGTCGAGCATCAATGGAGGTGGCTGGTTGCGTTCGAAAAGCGTGGAAGTGGCTGGGTCAAAAATTCAGAATTCACTGGCATCCACACTTAATAATGAGAGCTATCGAAAGATGCGGGCCGAAGACCTCAATATTAACTTTATTCTGGATAAAGGAAATGTGATTGTGAAACCCTTTAAAACTAAAATAGGAGGTAAAATGGTGGAAGTGCAAGGCACGCAAGGACTGGATCAATCCATTGACTATATGATCACCATGCCGGTAAGCAGAAAAGAAGTATCTAAGATGGCCGGTTCCTTTGGTTTTTCATTACCTACCTCGGGTGATGATCTCATTGTAGATGTATTGGTGAAAGGCACTGTGCAGCAACCTCAGTTGAGTTTTGGTTTGGATAAAGCCAAAAAACAGATTGAGAAGGACTTAAAAAAGGAGGGAGAGAAGTTGCTGAATAACTTCTTAAAGGGCTTTTAAAGAGAGTAGACCAGAAAACTAAGATGGTTCAGCCGAATTCTTACTTAATAGACTGGTATGTAGATCACTTATAGTTGGAAATACAATTTATAATTAGTGGGCATCTGGGAAAACAGGTGCCCACTATTGCTTTAATAGCACCTGTAATTAGGTTTTGCATGCACTCTTTTTTCGATTGCCCACCGAATATTAGGGCACAAAAAAACCTGACAAAAAATGTCAGGTTTCTTATCACCATTATATAATGGCTTAGCTTCTTTTCTCTTTGATACGAGCTTTTTTACCGGTAAGGCCACGTAAGTAAAATAACTTAGCACGACGAACTTTACCTTGACGTAAAAGCTCTACTTTCTCAATGAAAGGTGAATTGAAAGGGAAGATACGCTCAACACCTACGTTGTTAGACATCTTTCTAACAGTAAAACGTTTGTTGTTGCCATGTCCCTTAATTTGGATAACTACGCCTTTAAATACCTGAATACGTTCTTTGTTACCCTCTTTAATCTTGTACGATACTGCGATGTTATCACCAGGACCGAAATCAGGCATCTCAACTCCGCCTTCAAAAGCGGCTTCGGCTACTTTAATTAAATCCATTTTTGAATATTTTATTGGATTAAACGTTATTCACGCAATATTACATGACTCCCTTGTTCAGTAAGAGATTACGTGAAATCGGCTGCAAAAATAGTGTAATTAACTTAAAAATAAAAAACTTTCAGCTTCATTTTCCTGTTATTCTTCAACTTTCTCTTCGGAGTTTTGTGTCTTTGCCTGTGGTGCATTGTTGGTGAAAAAACCAAGAATGAAGTTTTTTAGAGAAGCGGTTAGGGGTGTTAGCCAACTGCTTATCAGGAAAGGAACAAAACGCATGGGGTTCAAAAATGCAACCAGCTCAATGTACTTTAATTCTAGTTTTTTTTCCGACAGGCGGATTTGATAATAAAGTTTGATTTTTTCATTCTCGAAATCTTCGAATGATTTAATATGACCGTATGAGTTTCTGTTAAGGTTCATCGTAGTTGGTGTATTTAGGAAAGAATAATTGAATAAATGATTGGATAATAGGTCTTTGGATAAGTAGTTTGCGCATGGCATAAAACAAAATTGACAGAATCAGGTAGAATCCGGCAACAATCA
This sequence comes from Carboxylicivirga taeanensis, assembly GCF_051851475.1. Taxonomy (NCBI): domain Bacteria; kingdom Pseudomonadati; phylum Bacteroidota; class Bacteroidia; order Marinilabiliales; family Marinilabiliaceae; genus Carboxylicivirga; species Carboxylicivirga taeanensis. The sequence goes on from NZ_JBPUSJ010000012.1 coordinate 58,206, forward strand.
AAAAACCTACACCTCTACCTTCAAATAAATCATTGAGCCAGAAGGCTACTGCCAGCGAAACAAACAGCAGTACAAAGAAGAACAGGTAAAATAAGCCCATTTTAATAAGCATGCCCGAAAAAAAGCGCGAAAGGTTATCAGCCGTATGAAGCTTCACTAAATCCAAACGGGCATTAATGTACTCCTCAAATTCATCTTTAACTTCATTTATTTCTTCAGATAGGTGTTCTTTCATGATGTGTGCTAATAAAATACCCCGAAAAGAAGCTTTTCGGGATATTAGGTTAAAACAAATTGTTCAGAATTAATTGGCGCCGTGTGTGGGTTCAAGATTCTTTTTGTACTCATTGATAAGGCTTTCAATCTTTTTTTCAAGATCATTCATCTTCACTTTCATCTCTTCCTTTAGCTCTCCGCCTTTTACCTTCACTTTTTCTCTTAGTTGTTGTAATTCGGCTTCCATTTCCTTAATCTTAGCTTTTACCTGCTCCCGGGTATCTTTGCCCGATTGTGGTGCGTATAGTAAAGCTAATGAGGCCCCCAGAGCTGCTCCGGTCAATAAACCTCCTAAAAATAATCCAGTATACTTCATGGCCTTTAATTTTAAGGTTAATAATGTTATTTAAGGTACAAAAGCTAACTTAAGAAGTCAATTTATTTACTGTACCAAATCAAAGCATTCGTGGAAAGATAATCATAAATCATCACTTTAGGGCATTATCTGTTAACAAATCGGGGCATGAAATTTTCGATATTATTATAACTTTACAAGCATTCACTTGTGAGCACAGCAAGTAGTTGAACAGGGCTTCTGGATTTCCCCTCGTTGGATGGTCTGCGTTATTGACTGTTTGTTGAGTGAATAGAGAAAAGGATTTATAAAGAACTGTAAATAAGGGATAATGGCGTTGAATCTTGAGATTAAGGATAAGGAGCGAACAGAAATTCGGAAGGCTTATAGGCAACTGCTATTGGCTTGCAAGCCGTTAATGGAAGCAGCCGATGTGGATCTAATCAGGAAAGCATTAAACATGACCCGAATGCACAACCCTGAAGTGGCACGGAATGAGGCCGGCGAACTCAAAGTTCTGGAATCGCTGGAGGTAGCTTTGGTGGTGATCAACGAATTAGGATTGAGCCGGGTAGCTGTGATGGGGGCCTTACTTTATGACACAGTGGTCGACGGCTCGGTTTCGGTTGATGAAGTGGAGCGAACATTTGGCAAACAAGTAGCCCTGATAACCAGGGGATTGGTAAAAGTAAGCGAACTCTACAACAAAGGAACCTCCATACAAAATGATAATTTCAGAAAATTGCTGCTCACTTTTGCAGAAGATATCCGTGTGGTGCTGCTGATTATCGCTAACAGGCTTCGAACCATGCGAAACCTGGCTCTGTATAGTGCCGAGGATCAGCAACGGATCAGCAGCGAGGTGGCCTATCTATATGCGCCAATGGCCCATCGCCTGGGGCTTTACAACATCAAATCCGAAATGGAGGATTTGGTCATGAAGTTTACCAATAGAGAAATGTACTCCTTTATTGCCAAAAAGCTGAATGAAACCAAGCGGGCCCGTGATAAGTACATTCGTGAGTTTATCGAACCCTTGGAGGAGCAGCTGAAAAAGCAAGGCTTAAAGTTCGAAATCAAAGGGCGGACAAAAACCATTCATTCTATTTACAATAAAATTAAAAAGCAAAATACTGAGTTTGAAAATGTTTATGACCTGTTTGCCATTCGTGTGATATTAGACAGTGAACTGGAGAAAGAAAAGGCAGAGTGCTGGCAGGTGTATTCAGTGGTGACAGATAAGTATCAGCCCAATCCAAGTCGTTTGCGCGATTGGATTTCAGTGCCTAAATCCAATGGCTATGAGTCACTGCATACCACGGTGTTGGGGCCAGAAAGTAAGTGGGTGGAAGTACAAATACGAACCGAGCGCATGAATGAAGTGGCCGAAAAGGGACTGGCTGCCCATTGGAAGTACAAAGGGCATAAAGGGGAAAAAGGCATGGATGAATGGTTGTCTAATGTGCGCGAAATTCTTGAAAATCCTGAGCTAAACGCCGTTGACTTCATCGATGATTTTAAGCTGGATTTATACGATGAAGAGGTGTTTGTGTTCACTCCTAAAGGGGATTTAAGGCGATTGAAAAAAGGAGCCACCGTGCTCGATTTCGCTTTTGAAATACACTCCGAAGTTGGTAAGAAATGCGTTGGGGGACGGGTCAATAATAAAAATGTTCCCATTAAATATGTGCTAAAAAACGGCGATCATGTAGATATACAAACGGCCAGCAATCAGGAGCCTAAAAAAGACTGGCTCAATATTGTGGTCACCTCCAAAGCTAAGTCTAAACTTAAACAGGCGCTGCGCGACATCGAATACAAGGAAGCAGAGATTGGCCGCGAGATGCTTGTGCGAAGGTTAAAAAACTGGAAATACGAATTGAGTGATCAGTTGCTGAATCAGTTAGTGAAGGCCTTCAGGTACAAAACTGTGCAGGATTTTATGCGGGCCATTGCCATCGATAAGGTTGATTTCTCGCGTATTAAGGAGTTTATTATCAGGCTTGATAAAAAGGAAGATGAAACAGCGGAACATGACAAGGAGCGAAGTGCCGAGAAGTTTGTATCGGGTAAGGACACGTTGCCGGATGATGATGTTCTGATGATTGACAAGAGCCTGACCAATGTTGACTATAAGCTTGCTAAGTGCTGTAACCCAATTTTTGGAGATGAGATATTTGGTTTTGTGGCTTCGATGGGGGGCATTAAAATACACCGGAAAAATTGTCCCAACGCCATCGATATGCATACTAAGTTTGGCTATCGCATCGTCAAAGCGCAGTGGACGAGCGGTTCAGATACTAGCTATCAGGCTACATTGAAAATTACAGGGGTCGATGATATTGGGATTGTGACCAATATCTCACAGGTCATCTCAAAAGAGCTAAAAATTAAGATTCGCTCCATGAGCATTGATTCGCACGAAGGGATTTTTGAAGGCACATTAACCGTTTTTGTCGATAATATCAATAGTTTAACCGCTTTAATCAGGAAAATTAAGAATATCAGAGGCGTTTATACTGTTTCGCGCGTGGGAGCCTAATTCATAACGATTCTTAGGCCTGTTCGTTTGTTTTTTTCTTTTTTTTGGGTTACATTAATGAGGTAAGTATCTAACCTTTAAAAACAACGCCATGGAAGAAAAAATCATTACGTTAGTTGTATTATCCTTTGAGCGGGCACACATCTTAAAGTCGATGCTTGAGGCAGAAGAAATTGAATGTTTTCTGGAAAATACGAACCTCATTCAGGGGGCTGTTTCAACAGGGGTGAAAGTGCGGATATCTGAAGCCTCTCTCGAAAAGGCCCTGCCAATATTGGAGGGGATGATGCCGGAAGAGATGGAAGAAGTGGAAGTGAAAGATATTCCACCACGTATATTGCTGCCCGTTGATTTTTCAGATTATTCACGTAAGGCCGCCGAGTTTGCTTTGGATTGGGCGCAGGAGTTAAATGCTGAACTGACGGTTTTTCATACCTACTTCAATCCCATTATTAGTGCCATGCCTTTTTCCGACACATTTGCCTACGAAGTAAACACCGAGGAGATGGTGATGGAGTTGGAAGAGAAAGCACGTGAAGGCATGGAAGAAATGAAAACTTACCTGAACCAGAGAAATGAGCAACTGAGCAAACCTGTTGCATTAAAAATGGAACTGGTGAGAGGAATCGCTGAGGATGAGATCGTCAAATACAGTCGCGCTTATCGTCCACTAGTGATTATAATGGGTACACGGGGAGCCGACCGTAAAGCGGCTGATTTAATTGGCAGCGTAACGGCCGAGGTGATGGAAAACGCCAAAGTGCCTGTTTTAGCCATTCCCGAGAACTTTGAATACACCGGTTTGGGAGCTCTGAAAAACATACTTTATGCGACTGATTTTCAGGAGGCCGATTTCAAATCGTTGCAAAAACTCGAAAAATTAATTCGCCCATTAGATATGATGGTCACCTGTGGTCATGTAAGCTCAAAAGAGCATTCACAGTGGGATGAGGTGAGAATGACAGGCCTGAAGGAGCACATAAAGGCCAACTACGATGAAAAACTGGTGAAATGCGATTTAATTGAGCACGAAGATTTATTTGTGGGGCTCGAAGGCTATGTAAGAGATAACCAAATTGATATGCTCTCGTTTACCCGAAGACGCAGAAATCTGATTAGTCGTATTATTAACCCGAATCTGGCCAAAAAAATGTTGTTCCATTCTACCACGCCATTATTAGTATTTAACGATTAATTTTCTAATTTTAGGCAAACCAAATTGCCTGGAGTGTGAAACAATTATGTACAATATATCCTAAGGCCGGCTTACTGATAGCCGGCCTTCTGCTGCATTGTACTTTGGTTGTCGCACAATACCCTGTAAGTGGTGAAATACTTGAGGTGGGAGGGGATTACAGTGATGTCAGGGTTGAGTTAAGAAGTAACAGGCAACAAAGTAGTATCCCAATCTCTGCAAACGGGATGTTTTTTGCGTCATTGGATTGGAACACAACCTATACATTTTCATTTTTCAAAGAGGGCTATGTATCTAAGGTAATTGAGTTTGCCACGCATTTGCCCCAAGGCGTCTCGGCATCAAATATTGAGCCTTACCACATGCCGGTGCGTTTGTTTAAAATGTTTGATGGGGTCGATACTGTTTTTTTTAAGAATCCGGTTGCTAAAATACGCTACGATGAAGCTAAACCCAGAGCAAATGGGCGTGTTGGTGATTTTTCTGATGATCGGGATTACTCCTTAAAAGTGAAATACCGGGTGGAGCAAATGCGCCAGCAGGGAAAACGCCCAAATAACGTCAAACAAACTGTGAAGAGCAGCAATGAGGCAAATCTGCCGCAGCAGACAGCTGCACTTGAAAAAGAAGTACCAAAGCGTGCCCTTACTGAAGATGTGCCCCAAGCAACCGTTAGTGATCCAGAAAGGGTACCACCCTTAAAAGAATCCTATCCTGATGGGGAGCATAACGAAAAGTTTACGTTTAAGAATCGGACGGTTCTGAGAACGATCTTTGTTGCAGATAACCTATACCGTGTTTTTTTGTCTGTCAAACACAATTGGGGCGGACACTATTATTTTATTAATGAAACAACAAGCGGTTACCGCTGTATTTCTAAAGAAACATACGAGAATTCAATTGAAACATGTAGAACTAAATTGACGAACAATAAATGAGCTATATAAGAGGTTTTGCCAGCGATAATAATGCCAGCGTGCACCCCGAGGTGCTGAAGGCGATGGCTGATGTTAATGACGGACATGCGGTTGGTTATGGTGGTGATAAGGTAACCGAAAAGGCACAGGCCCTGTTTAAGCAGGTGTTTGGTGAAGCAACAGAAACATTTTTCGTATACAATGGTACGGGTGCCAACGTAATTGCCATTCAGGCCTTAACCCAGTCGTTTAATGCAGTTGTTTGTGCCAAAACGGCTCATATAAATGTTGATGAGTGTGGTGCTCCCGAAAAATTATCAGGTTGCAAGTTATTGCCCATTGAATCGGTCGATGGTAAAATAACAATTGAGCAGATTAAAAAATATATGCACGGTTTTGGTTTTGAGCACCATTCGCAGCCCAAATTGGTTTCAATAACGCAGGCTACCGAACTAGGTACTATTTATACGGTTGAGGAAGTTAAAGCCATAGCCGATTATGTGCATAGCAAGGGCTTATACCTGCACATGGATGGAGCGCGAATTGCTAATGCGGCGGCAGCTTTAGACTGCTCGCTGGCCGAAACATCGATTGCAGCTGGGGTAGATGTGCTGTCGTTTGGGGGCACAAAAAATGGGCTTATGTTTGGAGAAGCAATCGTATTTGCCAATGCCGATTTGGCCCGAAATGTGAGGTATATCCGCAAACAATCTACGCAGTTGCATTCCAAAATGCGTTACATAGCTGCCCAGTTTATCGCTCTTCTCGAAGGTGATTTATGGAAAGATAATGCGCTGCATGCCAATAAAATGGCCCGTTTGCTTGCAGAACAGGTGCAGAGTGTTGCAGGTGTTGAAATCACACAAAAAGTGGAGTCTAATGGGGTGTTCGTCACTATTCCCCGGGAAATCATTGCTCCTTTACAGAATGAGTTTTTCTTTTATGTATGGGATGAGCACCATGCTGAAGTGCGCTGGATGACTTCCTTTGACACAAAAGAAGAGGACATTAATGCATTTGTTAATACCCTTAAACGCCTGATGCAATAGTGACAAAATTATCCGACATAGAGTTACGAAAGATTAAAACGGCCACGGTCATTCCGATCTTTTTTTTGATTATCACTTTTTCGCTCAAGCTGATTGAATCTTTGGAAGGCTTTAGTTTTGTTGAATGGGGCATAAAGCCATTATCGCTCGAAGGTTTGGGAGGAATTATCCTGGCACCACTGGTGCACGCAGACTGGGAACACTTTTTTGCCAATGCCGTTCCGTTATTTGTGTTAGGAGCAGCCCTGTTTTACTTCTACCGCGGCATAGCCGTTAAAGTGTTTATATTAGTTTATCTATTGACAGGTTTATGGGTTTGGCTGGGCGGACGCGATGCCTGGCACATTGGTGCCAGTGGAGTTATCTATGGGTTGGCAGCTTTTTTAGTGGTGGGTGGTTTTATTCGTAATTACATACCACTAATGGCTATTTCTCTGATGGTGATATTTTTGTATGGAGGTATGATTTGGGGAATATTTCCCTTTAAATGGGATGTTCCGTATTCTTGGGAATCGCATTTGTGGGGATCGGTGGCGGGTGCTTTACTGGCGATTATTTTTCGCAATAAAGGGCCTCAAAAACCGGTTAAAGAATGGCCCGACGAAGAGTATGAATATCCGTTTTGGGAAGTAGATAATACCAATAAAGAACACACGGATTAATTATGCGCCTTTTTGTTGCAATTGATTTTTCAGATAAAGCGAACGAACTGCGAGCCATGCAGAAACCATTGTGCACCGTTAAGTGCAGGTTGGTAGCATCATTTCATCTTACCCTAAAATTTATTGGGGAGGTGGACGAACAGGCCTGCCAGCGAATCAAAAGGCAGCTTAGCAAGGTTTCGGCCAGTAGTTTTAGCTTGAAAACGAGTCGGCTGGGTAGTTTTAAGTCTTATAGTCAGAAAGCAATATGGTGCGGGGTTCAAGAGTCTGTGGCCTTGTCTCAACTGCAAAGCAAAATTGAGACCGTATTGGCAGATATGCCTTATCGTTCATCTGGCTTTAAGCCACATATTACATTGGCCCGAATCAAGCATCCGCATAAACTATCCATTAAAGATCGGGAACTCATATCTGAAGCAATGGAGAAGGAGTTTTGCTCAAGCAGTCTGGAGGTCAGCCGGTTTTTGCTACTGGAGAGTGTATTAAGTCCTCAAGGGCCTCAATACAGACAGTTGCAGGCTTATCCGTTGAGCGGAGTTTGGAGAGATGATGATGGGCCGGAGGAGGGCGATTAGGTTCCATAGTTAATTTGTTATTTTGTTTGATACAAAAGTGAAGTGTTTTATTCAGGACTCAAAAACAATTCAATATCCGCTCTCTCTTTATCTATGTATACAGCATGTGGCTATAAAATGAGAGAATTGGATGTTGATTGATAAATAACCATCGTTCATTGAAAAGAAAATTCAATAATCGTAAAACAGCTATTTTTGCAGCATGATTAAATGGGCACGATTAAAGCGTAAGGAAGTACTTGTGCATCTGGGATGGTGGATAGCCTATGGCCTGCTGTTATCTTACCTGCCACTTATTATTATGGACACATTTACAGCCATCGTATTTGTGTTTCGTACTTTGGTGGTGAGTGCAGCTATTTTTTATATAAATGCCTATTGGCTGCTGCCAAGGTACATTGCAAAAGGAGCTTATGCGAAATATGTATTAGGAATGGGGCTAACGCTTTTGACCATTGCGTTTGCCTACCACACCACGGGCGCTCACATGGGTATTAAATCTATGAAAGACCTGCGGAATGATGAAAAATGGGAGCGGGCCATTGAGCAGGACCGCTTTTTAAAGGATCATAAAGATTTGATATTAAAAAAAGAGCCACCAAGGTTTAAAGACAGGCGCTTTTTAGGCTTCAACATGATGGGGGTGCCCTCTTTTATTGCCATGCTGTTTATTAGCACACTTTTTTGGATTTACAGCGATTCGCGAAAACGAAAGCAGCACGAATTGAGTCTGGTAAACCAAAACCTGGTGAATGAGATGAAGTTTCTGAAGTCGCAAATGAACCCACACTTTTTATTCAATGCTCTGAACAACATCTATAGTTTATCCATGCTCCACTCGGTAAAAACACCAGAGATGGTGCTAAAGCTTTCGGCCATGTTAAGGTATGTGCTTTACGAGTCGGAAGATGTAAAAGTAAAACTGGGTAAAGAGGTGGATTACATAAAAAACTTCATCGAGTTTCAGCGCATAAAAATAGAGGGAATTCCCAATGTTCATGTAGATATAGACAGGGCCGACCGCATGAAAATGATTGAACCCATGCTGCTCATTCCCTTTGTGGAAAACAGCTTTAAGCACAGCAAGATTGAAGATACCGAGAACGGATGGATATCAATGCTGCTCACCACCGACGATGAAAACATCTACTTTGAAATAGCCAATAGCGTGCCCAAAACAAAGATTGCTGCTGATAAGAATAGTGGTATTGGAGTCGAGAATGTGAAAAGGAGACTGAAATATTTATACCCCAATAAGCATGCTATCAGCATTGATATTGATGAAGTATCCTATCGCCTTAACCTTAAAATTAATACCGTATGAAAGTCAAATGCATCATTATAGATGACGAGTTTCCGGCTCGTGAACTTCTGCAAAATTTTATTGCCAAATTTGCTCACCTGGAGTTAGTAGGGAGTTATAAATCAGCGCTGGAAGCCATGAGTGTTATCCAAAACGAAGATATTGATCTGATGTTTCTGGATATACAAATGCCCGATATTACAGGGATTGATTTTTTAAAGACCCTCACGAAAAAGCCGCTGGTGGTATTTACAACGGCGTATGAAGAGTATGCAGTAGAAGGATACAAACTGGATGTGCTCGATTACCTGGTGAAACCCTTCTCTTTTGAGCGGTTCATGCACACCATTAACAAGGTCGGCGATCGCTTATCCTACAAGCATGTTGTGAGCGATTTTCAAACATTGCCACCAAAGCCCGAGACCAAAAATTTTATGATGGTAAAAGCAGACCATAAAATTTATCGCATCAAGTTTAAGGACATCCTCTATATTGAGGGTTTACGTGAATATGTGACCTTCTTTTGTGTGAACGAGAAAATTGTTTCACTGGAGTCTTTACGTAACCTGGAGCAGCAGCTTGAAAAACATGGGTTTATGCGAGTGCATAAGTCCTATATCGTTAATATCGAAAGGATTGTTGCTTTTTATGGAAATCAGTTAAAGTTGGATAAGGTTCAGAAATACATCCCCATTGGAAAATCGTTTAAGGAAGTGGTTAATAAGCGACTAGTTAATAGTTAAGTATATTTTTTTGGAGAGCGCACATGCTATTTGTGGGCCTATATGTTAGCATTTTTCCTATTTTTGCCAGCTCAATTGATGGCCTGCAACTTGTTGTTGGTTTAACAAGTATCAAATAAAACAATAGGATAGATGAGTAACCCGATTGACAATACCCAAGCGGTAAAAAGTGATTTAGAAATAGCTCAGAGTGCTCAAATGCAGCATATTTCTCAGGTGGCTGCAAAACTAAATATTGCAGAGGACGATCTGGAGCTGTATGGAAAGTATAAGGCAAAACTCCCTTTAAAATTGATTGATGAGAGCAAGGTAAACAGCAATAATCTGATTTTAGTAACTGCTTTAACACCTACACCTGCCGGAGAAGGGAAAACAACCATTTCTATTGGTTTAACTGAGGGATTGAACAAAATTGGGAAACAGGCGACTGCTGTTTTGAGGGAGCCTTCACTGGGCCCTGTTTTTGGTATCAAAGGCGGTGCTGCAGGAGGCGGACATGCACAGGTGGTGCCAATGGAAGACATCAACCTGCATTTTACCGGCGATTTTTCAGCTATTGAAAAGGCCAACAACCTGCTTGCTGCTTTAATTGATAATAATATTCAGAGTAAAACTCGAAATTTAAATATTGATCCACGCACCGTGATTTGGAAACGTGTGATTGATATGAACGATCGTACATTACGCGATATTGTAATAGGTCTTGGTGGCACTCCCAACGGCATTCCTCGCCAGGATGGGTTCAACATTACCGCGGCATCGGAAATCATGGCTATTTTGTGCATGTCCAACGATATTACCGACTTAAAAAAGCGTTTAGGAAACATATTTGTGGGTTATACTTTTGATAAGAAGCCGGTTTATGCCCGCGATTTAAACGCACAGGGAGCCATGGCTTTATTATTAAAGGATGCCATAAAACCAAACTTGGTGCAAACACTGGAAGGAAATCCAGCCATTATTCATGGTGGACCGTTTGCTAATATTGCCCAGGGTACCAACACCATTGTTGCCACTAAAATGGGACTGTCGCTATCGGATTATGTAGTGACAGAGGCCGGATTTGGAGCTGATTTAGGCGCCGAAAAGTTCCTAAATATTAAGTGTGTAGCGGGTGGTTTAAAGCCCAAAGCAATGGTTATTGTGGCTACAATTAGGGCTTTGCGCCACCATGGCGGCGCGCCTGCTGATGAGCTGAACACACCAAGTACCGAGCGCCTTAAAAAGGGGTTTGAAAATCTGGCTAAGCACATCGAAAATGCACAGAAGTTCGGACTCAACCCAGTGGTTTCGATCAACAACTTTATTTCTGATACAGAAGAAGAAGTGGTTTTACTTCAGTCGCTGTGTGCCGATTTGGGCGTGAAGGCTATCCCAACTAAAGCCTGGGCAATGGGCGGCGATGGAGCAATGGCTTTGGCTCAAGCGGTGGTGGAAGAGACAGAAGCCAACAAAAACAATTTTAAGCCATTGTATGATCATAATCTGGGGGTTAAAGAAAAAATAGAGACCATTGCCCGTGAAATATATGGAGCCGATGGTGTTGATTTCTCCAAGCAGGCTTTGGCGGACATCAAAAAAATAGAAAGCCTTGAGCTGGATAAGTTACCGATATGTATGGCTAAAACTCAGAAGTCATTCTCCGATAACGAAAAGCTGATTGGACGACCTAAAGGGTTTACGGTAACCGTGCGTGAGTTCGAAATTGCAGCAGGTGCCGGTTTTATCATTCCTATCTTGGGTAAGATGATGCGCATGCCTGGCTTACCTTCTGTGCCGGCATCAGAAGGCATGGATATTGATGAAAATGGCGTTATTACTGGCTTGTCATAAAAACAAACTACCTATAAAAGCAAAAAACCTCGCCTGAAAGCGAGGTTTTTTGTTATACCTTTCTAAAGTTTATTCCTCAGTAGGGAGCTCTCTTAATTTAAGGTGTTCACCGGCATCTTTAACAATTGTGCGGTAGTACTCCTGCGAGTAGCCAGGGAATTTGGCGTGCGCGGGATTACCATGCTCATTGCGCTTAAACACGCCGTTTTCTTCTTCATGCAGGTTACCATCGTTGTATTTCACCAACAGGAACTCACCTAGCTTGCGCCATCTTTCAGTTACCAGCTCAGCCTGGTTAATCGAAAAATCAGTTAAAAACTGGCGGGCCAGTTCCGGGTTCTGATCGTACAAGGCTTTAGCAGACTGGTCTATTGCTGTGGTGTATGATGTTAAGTTATCTTCCAGTTCTTTTTGAACCTTTTTTATATCCTCAATCATGTGGCTGTAGCGGCCATATGCCTGGTTACTTACAAAGGTGAATACCCAGAATGATGAATCCCAGGTGAAGTTAAGCAGGTCACCTGTGCCTTGAGCCAAACACTTAGGTACGTCTGTCATACCTGCATACATCGGCATATAAACGCTTGAAGCGGCATCATCCACACCAAACCATAGGATACCACCAATGTGGTTGGGCAGCCAGTTGCGCATTTGAGCTACAAACGAAAAACCGGTTTGCTGCGTCGCAATCGCACGCTCATTAAAGAATTTTTCACCATCTACTTCCCAGGTTAAAGGGCGGAAGCGGTAAGGCTTGCTGTAAGGACCGGCACCGGCATCTTTCGTCATATCAAGCGGCGTTCCTTCATAGTGGTCGCGCATAATATTCATCACATCGCGGTGCGATATTTTCCTGTCCGGCTTGATGTAAAGGGGCATACGGTCGAGAGAGTTACCTAAAGCATAGTCTACATATTCGCCCATTTCGGCCGGGTTCATAATGTTGAATGCGCTCCATACACGTGCATCGCAAAAGCGAACAGCTCCAAAGTCAAGTGGGGCATAGGCATCGGCAAAGCTAAAATCTTTGTTTTTTCCATCAAAGTAGCCTTTTTCTCTGGCAAAGGAAATAACATCTTCTGAGTACAGGCAGTTTTCCTTGTCTTTTAAAGGGAAAGTAGTGATGCGGGCCTGATTGGCGTGAGCCGATACGTATCCGTCAGGAATTTTAACGGCTACCCATACAGCACCTTTGTTATTTTCACCTTTACCAATCATCTCCATTACCCAAACTTCGTCTTTGTCAACAATAGAGAAGGATTCGCCAGAGCTGTAATAGCCATGCTCAGCTACCAGGTCAGTCATCACCTGAATGGCTTCGCGAGCAGTTTTGGCGCGCTGAAGCGTGATGTATATAAGGCTTCCATAATCAATTAACCCATTCTTGTCCTTCAATTCAGGTCGTCCGCCAAAGGTTGTTTCAGCAATGGTGAGCTGGTGCTCGTTCATGTTACCAATTACCGTGTAAGTTTGACTTACTTGTGGTATCTCCCCCAGGTATTTACCAGTATCCCATTCATGCACCTTTAGCATTGTTCCGGCTTCGTAGGTGGCGGCCGGCCAAAAGTAAAGTTCGCCATATAAATCGTGCGAATCAGCCGCATAAGAAACCAATGTGGAACCATCTGTTGAGGCATTTTTTGTGACCAAAATATTGGTACAGGCATTGGCAGGTGTCATGTGTAGCAACATGGCCGCAACTCCCATCAATGCAATTAATCTTTTCATCATATCAATTGAATATTAAGTGAAAATATTTGTTCTGACACAAATATATAAAATCCCAACTATTACAAAGTGAGATTTGACAGGTTTCGACCCTTGCATTAAAAGCGGGTAGCTCTTAACATATTTCCTTAACTGCTTGCTATTTACTCCCATTTTTAGTTATTTGCACAAAGAGATACATTGGGGGAAGATGTGCATCAGCAATGATTTAATCCAGGCGTTAGACTATTCAGAAAGCATTGTAATCCTGACGGATTTAAATGGTTCCATTCGCTATGTCAATAATAGTTTTGTCGAAAAGTATGGTTATCAACGCGATGAGGTATACGGAAAAACCCCACGGCTCTTTAAGAGCAAGCATCACGACAGCAACTATTACCAGCAGCTGTGGACAACAATCAACAATCGTCAAACCTGGAGGGGCGAGTTTAAGAACATCACTAAATCAGGCGCCTATATCTGGGAAAAGGCGGTTATTAACCCGGTTAAAAATGAGCGGGGAGAATTAACCGGATTCATTGCGGTGAAGGAAGACATCACGCGCCAGCGTGAGTTAGAACTGCAGTTGACCGCGGATACCAGTTTTTTGAATGAGCTGTTTGATAATTCACCGGTTGGTATTGCCATCCTGAAACCCATCTACAAACAGGATAAGATTATTGATTTTCAGGTGGTAAGAGCGAATCCTTCCGCCGGGGTTGTTGTTGGGCGACTGGGCATTGTTGGTTTGAAGATCAGTGATATACTGCCAGAATACTCAATGGATAAGAAAAGCCTTGACCAGGTTATGAAACGCAAATTATCTTTTGAGTCGCACCTGAAAGATATTGGTAAACATATTCGATACCGGACTTTCCCATTTGGTAAGCAGCGGGTTTGCCTGTTTTTTTATGATGTTTCGCCTTACCGACAAACGATACAGGCACTGGAAGCGAGTGAGCAGCGCTATTTTTCGCTGGTAGAAGATGCACCTGCATTGATTAGTCGCTTTAACCGGGACGGAATACTGATTTATGCCAATGAGGCCTATTGTAAAGCCTTTGAAGTAAAGCGGGAGGAGCTAATTGGTAAATGTATTTATGACTGGTACCCCGAAGAAGAAAAAGCACGGGCCAAACAAGTGGTTCAGTCTTTAACAGCTGAGAATGCGATTAGTGTAGTGGAGCATCAGGCGGTGCTGGGCAGTGGTCAAACAAAATGGATGAGGTGGTTAGACCGGGCCCTGGTAGACTCTAAAGGGAATATATTTGAATACCAATCGGTAGGGATGGATTTAACCCCTCTGAAGAAAAGTGAGCTGGAGCTTATTCAACATCGCAATAAGCTGGATGCCATTGTAAACAATACGGTGGCCGGCATTGGGGTGGTTTCGCCGCAAGGGCAATTTGTGTTGGTAAATGAGCACTTTCAAAAAATGATTGGGTACCACAGTAAGGAGGAAATTTATGACTGTGAGCACCTTCAGTTTGTTCATCCGCGCTGGAAGGATGTTGCCAACACCAATTTTTTACGCTTGCTGGCCGGTGAGGTCAATGATTACAATTTGGAGTGTGAAATTCTGAGAAAGGATAAATCTACCTTTTGGGGCGATTTGCACGTATCACCTATTCGGGATATTAATGGTGAAATTATCGAAATAATAGGTATCATCACCGATATCACGAAAAAGAAAGAGACCGAATTGCAGCTAAAGGAGCGCGAAGAGAAGCTGCAAGAACTCAATGCTACAAAGGATAAGCTGTTTTCGATAATTGCACATGACATTAAAAACCCGTTTAACAGTATTTTGGGCTTCTCAAGCTTGCTAAAAAGTAATTTGGATAACTATTCAAAAGAGGAAATTAAAACCTATGTGGAGCAAATTGCCATTGGCAGTGAAAATGTTTACAAGTTGTTGGATGATTTGCTGATATGGGCGAAAAGTCAGCTAGGGCAAATGGTGGTGTGTCCGCAGTACTTCAGGCTCAGGAGTCTGGTGGATATGGCCATCGATAATTACGCCATACAGGCCGAGAACAAGCAGGTGTATTTAATCAATGATGTCAGGCAGCAGGAGGTTATTTATGCAGATTTGGATATGATGAAGTTTGTTATCCGAAACTTAATCCATAACGCCATTAAATTTACCGGTGCTGAAGGAAAGGTGACCTGTTCGGCAGCCATCCGAGGTAACTTTGTTGTTTTATCGATTAAGGACACGGGCATTGGCATTCGGGCCGATAAGCTTAAGACCCTGTTCAGCATTAATAACTACATAAGCACCTCGGGCACTTCCAATGAAAAAGGAACTGGCCTGGGCCTGCATCTTTCTTGCGAAATGGTGGAGAAAAACGGCGGGAAAATAGAAGTGAAGAGTAAGGTGGGACAGGGCACCAATGTACTGGTCTACCTTCCTATGTTGGAACAATAAAAAAAGGCGCCGAATCAGTATCCGGCGCCAGGTATTTTATCTCTTTTTAGCTTAAAAGCCGTTCACTACTTTTCGAATCTCCACTAAACGCCCCATCAGGCCTTCAAGCAGATCAAGATGCAGCATGTTTGCTCCATCTGATTTTGCGTTAGCCGGGTCAAAGTGTGTTTCGATAAACAGACCATCGGCACCAACGGCAATACCAGCGCGCGCGATTGTTTCAATCAATGCTGGTTTACCACCTGTTACACCGCTCGATTGGTTAGGCTGTTGTAATGAGTGGGTGATGTCCAGCACAACCGGTACTTCAAACTGCTTCATGGCAGGAATGCCCCGGTAGTCCACAATCATGTCCTGATAGCCAAACATCGTCCCTCTATCGGTGAGGATAACCTGGCTGTTGTGCGAATCCCTCACTTTGTTTACCGCAAAAACCATGGATTCGGGGCTCAGAAACTGTCCTTTCTTAATATTGACCACTTTACCGGTGTTGGCGGCTGCTACCAATAAATCTGTTTGGCGGCACAAAAATGCGGGTACCTGCAACACATCCACATACTCCGCAGCCATGGCAGCTTCCTCGGCAGCATGAATATCGGTTACTGTTGGGATATCAAACGTTTCACTCACCTTGCGCAGGATTTTTAGAGCCTTCTCATCGCCAATGCCACTGAATGAATCGATGCGTGAGCGGTTGGCTTTGCGGTAGGAACCTTTGAAAATGTAAGGTATTTGCAGTTTGTTGGTAATCTCAACCACACGTTCGGCAATGCGCAGCGCCATTTCTTCACCTTCGATGGCACAGGGGCCGGCCATCAGGAAGAAATTACCGCTATCGGTATGTTTAATTTTTGGTATTTTATTTATATCCATGATTTTAAAATAGTCCGGCGTCCGCAGGTGGGAATCCGGTGTTGGTATTATTTACTGTTTACAAAAATAGGCATTGCTTCCGACAAATTTTAATCAATTGCCCACTATCCTTGTTTCTTTCTATTTCTCGTATTTATCCTTCCACAAAAATTTCATGCGTTCATCAACTTTGGCTTCCTGCTGGTTGCCCTGCGGGTAGTAAACGCGCTTGTTTTTTAAGTCATCCGGCATGTATTGCTGCTCTACAAAATTATTGGGATAGGCATGCGCATACATGTATTCTTTGCCGTAGTTGAGCTCTTTCATTAGTTTGGTTGGTGCATTGCGCAAGTGTAAAGGAACTGGCAAGTTGCCGGTTTGTTTCACCAGCGACTGGGCATCGTTAATGGCTTGATAGGCTGAATTACTTTTAGGGCTGGTGGCCAGGTAAATGGTTACCTGCGACAGGATGATGCGCGATTCGGGCCAGCCAACCATTTTAATGGCTTCAAAGCAATTGGTAGCCAGCAATAGCGCGTTGGGATTGGCCAAGCCAATATCTTCCGAAGCTGAGATGATGAGGCGTCGGGCAATAAACTTTGGGTCTTCGCCACCTTCCACCATGCGGGCCAGCCAGTAAACAGCGGCATCGGGGTCGCTGCCTCGGATGGATTTGATAAAGGCTGAAATGATGTCGTAATGCATCTCGCCATTTTTATCATACTGGGCCGGATTTTGTTGCAGGTTGGTAGTTACCAGCTCATCTGTAATTTCTATGTGTTCATTAGTTATTTCGGCATTGGTTACCAACTCCAGAATATTAAGCAATTTCCGGGCGTCGCCACCGGAGTAGCGCAGCAGGGCGGTATCTTCTTTCACCGAAATGCTTTTCATTTTTAGCAGGATGTCTCCTTTCAACACCTTATCCACCAGCTCCAGTAAATCTTCTTTTTCCAGTGCTTTAAGAACATACACCTGGCAGCGCGACAAGAGAGGCGAAATAACCTCAAACGATGGGTTTTCGGTAGTGGCGCCAATCAGTGTCACCACGCCTTCCTCTACAGCACCCAGCAGGCTATCCTGTTGCGACTTGCTGAAGCGGTGAATCTCATCGATGAACAGAATGGGAGAGGGTGAGCTAAAAAAGCGTGCTTTACGGGCTTTTTCGATGGCTTCGCGCACATCTTTTACACCGGAGTTAACGGCCGACAAAACAAAAAACGGGCGCTCAAGCTGCTTGGCAATAATTTTTGCCAGCGTGGTTTTTCCTACCCCGGGAGGCCCCCACAAGATGATGGACGAAATCATTTTGCGATCAATCATTTTACGAAGTACGGCACCTTTGCCAACCAGGTGCTTCTGACCAATATACTGTTCGAGGTTTGTAGGCCGCATGCGTTCGGCCAAAGGAGGATATCCACTCATGCATCTCTGTTTTAAGAACTCAAAAATACAAATTTCATTTTTGCCTGCAGCAGCAAATAGAAATGCCCCATGGCAATTGCATTAAAAATTGTTTTTTCAACTCACGCCGTTGAGGCTTCACCTTTTTGGTAATGAGTGTTTGTTTTCAGTTGCATTCACAATTTGCAATTCTTTCCTCCGCTTTTGCCAATGGGTCGCAAACGGCGTTACTTATGTTGGTAAAACGCAGACTAAAAAGCATTACCATTTTAATGCGATTGTCTTATAAAGACAATATTTCTCGTGAGGTTTTAATGATCAAACACATCGGTGTAACCTACCATAAAGGCTACATCTCCTTTTTGATATACCTCTTTAGGAGTACCAAAGAAACAGAGGTTCTTGATAGAGTCAAAAGAACCATCGCCTGCCTGGTAGGCTAGTATAGCTTTTTTTACTTTTGCCAGGTGTTTGTAATTTACCTCGGCCGTTCCGTGCGAGCCAAATATTCGGTAGCCCGAATTGCTATGTGCATCAATCGTATTGATGCTTTGCAGATAGGCCTCACAGTTATTAATCAGCAAGAGGTCGTTGTAGATAAGATCGCCGGTAAAGATGTATCGCCGGGCATGGTCGATGAGCGTAATGGATGCCTTTGAGTGGCCGGGGGTGTGGAGGACCTGTATTTTACGCTTACCTAAATCGATGGCTGTGCCAACCGAATATAGCTTGGAGATTTTTAGGCAGAGGGTATCATCACTAAGTACGTCGGTTTTGGTGAGTGCCAGAATACTATCGGCGGACAGGCGATTCATGAGAAACGGAAGTGCCGGAAGACCAATGGCTTTAAAATCAGAAGCACCACCAATGTGGTCGAAATGAAAGTGGGACAGGAGCAAGGTAATCGGCACCGGGCTGAGCGAATCGGCCACCTGTGCCATGCTCTGCATTTTATTTTCGCCTGTGCCGGCATCCAGTAATATGGCTTCTTGCTCGCCGATGATTAAAAAGCAGGAGTTACGCTGCGAACTAAGGGGTTCGGAAATAATATAGGTGCTTCTATCGAGCTCCTGGATTTGATACCAATCACCTTGATGAGTGCCGCAGCTGGCAGTTATAATAGCAACGATGGTGAAGGTAAGTAGTTGTTTCATGGGGTTGGTTGAGTAGTGTTTGTCAGGTGATTGGATGTGCGCGGCAGCGGTATTCAGCGACTAAGTAGCCAAAGCGTTGCATTTGGGTTTAACTTTTTACTTATGTATAGCCAAATCATCCTTGGCGGTGGTTGATTAGAACCACTACCGCTCTAATACCCACTGAAACAGCTATTACTTATACAAAATGTTAGGCAAAGTGGTTACTGCTATCTCTTTTTATTGGATTGAGAAAGAATAGATGCTGCTAAAGTTTTGGTGTCATCATTGTATTTAGAACTTTTAAGAACCTTTGATGCCGTATTTTCCATTTCACTTCTTGTTTGCTTAGTCGTACTTTTTTGTGATAATGCCGACCCAGCGAGTTTCTTTGCTATTTGTGATGAATTATCATTTATCAAAGTTTTTGCTGCTAAAGAAGCTACATTCTTCGAAGTTTGCTTTTGATTTTTAGCCATACTTAAATCCTCCTTTATTTGAAATTGTTAGAAATCCTATCTCTGTCTTCAATTTCCTTTTTTGATTTGTGAAATAATTCAATCAAAACAATTCTATTTTCGTGTTCATAGTGAGCATATATCAATCGAAATCCAGAATTAACACCTTTACCTTTAAAAGACTTACTTGCTATTTTTTTTACTTTAATAACACACGTTTCTATTCCTAAGTTATCAATTCTAAAGCTAAAAGGTGGTCTTTCATTCGGATTTACAAATAAAATTTTCTTGACAATCTCTATATCTTCAGGTAATGTCCTATATTTTTTAGAAAGGTTCTTTACATCTTTCTTATATTCCTCTAGTTCCTCTATTTTCATAGGACATCATTATCTTCATTGTAATTTCTAGCTGAATATGGATGTTCTCGATAGAATGCAAGCTCATAGTCAATTACTTCTCCTTCTTTCGATGCTAACCAAGGCATATCTTTATGAGAATATTCACTTATCGCTGATGCTGACCAATCTGAATATTGCTCAATTACCTTATCAAGAATATCTTTCTCACTTGCTTTCAAACTTTTCAAATTTGGTTTTACGAGGGGGATATACCTTGTTTGTGGATAACCATGATACTCCGTTTTAAATCTCATAATCATTTTACTTGCTATCATCTGTTTTATTATAGAATCAAGTTTTTGTGGTACTGGTCCAAATGGTAGTTTGCGATATACTGCACCTGTCAAATGCTCCTCGTATATTTCGTAATAATTAAAATCAGAAAAGTAAAGTAGTTTATATAATAGAGTTTCTCCAATATTTGGTTTGCCTGCACATTTTTCAAGAATGTATAGCAATATATCTTTAAACTTATCAATCTTTAATTTTGGAGTTGATACTCTTACCTCCTGACATTCTAGATCGTTCGAAGTAGAAAAACTTATATCCTCCGTTGTGAATTCCTGAGATAATAATTTATCAATCGAGATAGATAAGTTATCTGCAATCTTTTTAAGCTCGATAACAGAAACGTTTCTATTTCCTAATTCAATTTGTGTTAAAGATGGTCTTGAAATTTTCAACATTTTAGCAAGTTCATCTTGAGAATATCCTTTTGTCTTTCGAAGTTCAGATATCCTACTTCCCAATTCTTTTTGAGTTATTGTTTTCATATCCATGTAGTTTTCTATACAAAAATAGAAAATGTTCCAATATAAAACAATGAATTGTTAGAATGTCATACATCGCTTTAGTTCCATGCCATCCAACGTTGAGTGTATGGTGTCGTAAGGGATTGCGGGCTTCCTACCTATCAAGTTACCACCCAAAATTGAAGCGGGTGA
This sequence comes from Carboxylicivirga taeanensis, assembly GCF_051851475.1. Taxonomy (NCBI): domain Bacteria; kingdom Pseudomonadati; phylum Bacteroidota; class Bacteroidia; order Marinilabiliales; family Marinilabiliaceae; genus Carboxylicivirga; species Carboxylicivirga taeanensis. Next base: position 78,926 of record NZ_JBPUSJ010000012.1, read on the forward strand.
TTCCGCTCGAAAACCTCTGTAACCCTTATGAATTATACACATTGTTGTGCTTTCGTTATTTTATTTTTTCAAATATTTGAATTAAGTCTTTTAGTATTTCTGGTTTATGTTCAAGTGCAATATCAATATAACACTCTCTTATTCTTACATGGTCCGCTTTCAATATTTCACCACATAATCTGGCGAAAATAGGTTTTCCTTGAAACTCATTTTCCCAATTTTCACCACTTAAGAGATTCTCTAGCCTAACTTTTTCTTGTTTAAGCCATCTTTCAGTTTTTGTTCTGTCTAACTCCACCGTTAGTTTGTTGATTTCGGCCTCAAATCCATCTAAAATTTCGTTGATAATTGTATCAACTGGCATATTATTACCAATATTAACTTTAGGAGCCTTAAGTGAATAGTTTGCTGAAAGATAGTCTTTAAAGTTTTTAATTAAATTGAAACTCAATGTTTCTGTGGCAATACGTTTAGTCTCAATTTTGATAAACTCTTCTGTCAAATCCTTATTTTTATCTAAATAAAGATGAACAACAACTTTTCTGAGAATTTCTTCATCTAAGAAGTAGTTTTCTATATGTCTTCTTTTTAAGCAAAAAATATGACCACTTGCTTCAATAGAAGTTATTTGCTCTTGTCTAAGTCCATCACGGTCTCTAACCATATACATATTCACGCCAAATATGGACTGTCTTATTTGTTCTTCTACAGCTTTCAATGCACCAATATTAGTCACAGAGCCTATAGGGTTGACTTTTATCTCTGAATCTACTTTTTGAGCAATCTTATGGTAAGCTAAACGGTCAATGCTGGAACTTTCACCCTCAATGAAAACTATTTTTTTACCAACAGCAAATAGCCCTAAATTTTCACCAATTAGCTGAACCAATTCTTTATGAGTAGTTTTCAGTTCACTAAGTCTATGGGCTTGGTTTTGTCCAGATTGGTCTGAATCAATAAAGAAAACGTTTCCAGTAGCATAATATGTTGATATCAAATCAGCGGAATGGGTTAAGAAAATGAACTGATTTGTGTGTTCTCCAATAGATTTCAGGGCTTCAATTAATTTAAAAGTAAGGGTTGGATGAAGATGTAATTCTGGCTCATCAATTATAAATACAGAATGCTTTATATCTTTTCTAGCAACATCAAAAAGAACCTTTATTACTTCTTGTTCACCTGAGCTAAGTGAAGAAAAAGGAAGAATCTGACCAGCTCCATCTTTATAGTGAAACTCATTTGGCTGAGCAGGATTAATATCTTGTAGGATTTTACCTGGCAGAATATTCTTAAATATTAATTTGTATTTTTCTAAAGGGTGAGGGTAATTTTGCAAGATAGTAGTCCCAGTCTGGGATGGGTCTGCTTGAACTGCTTCTGCTAGTTTGTTTTTATGGGCAGCAACTTTTTGATGAATATAATTCATGAATTCACGCCACCTATTGACAAATGGAGAGTATCCCCAGTTCCATGGTGTTTCTGTATCATCAGGGTCAACTACTTGATAACTTATCTGATTGTAACTTATAGTCTCAAGAGTTCGTTTTGAATCTATTTGAACTAAGGAACCTACATATTTACCTTGGCCGTATTTTCTTGAATTAATGTAATTTTTGAATTGTTGGTTTTGCTGTCTATTTATTAGTTTTACCTCATGTCCGTTGAAGTATTTTTCTGCTTCATCTTTTCTTGTTGCTTGAATTGTTAAATCCATAATAGGAGTATTTTGAATACTCTGGACAATTGCTTGCTTTAATCTTGTTTTACCAGAACCATTTGCACCAGCAATTATAACAACATCACCGAGGTTGTCAATTTCAATATTCTTTATTGGTTTAAAATCTATTAACTTAAAAGATGATATTTTCATAGTATGTTTTTTAATGAAGCACAACTCCTCAATAACCTCACCAAGTGCTGTTATATTTCTTATATCGTTCACCATCTTAAAGATGTATAATATTTTCTATATAGAAAAGTATAATGCCTTATCAGATGAATAGTTATGGCGAGTTATTGGCTCGTTGACACAAAAACAGCCCCGCACGTCTGCAGGGCTGCAACTAATCTCAATTAATTTGTTTATTGGTCTACTGCCACTTTGCTGCTGCGGTTGCGCACCACAGCATTACTCTCGGCAATACGGTTGGCAGTAAATTGTGCCAGCTCGCCATATAGGGTGGTATTCACCTTTTGCATCACACCAAGGTACGGGGCTAGTTCGTCGTTAATAAAACCAATGAGCTGTTTTTTAATAAGAGTGGCTGAGCTCTTGTTTTTCTCATCATCTTTTACTGAGAGGTAAGCAATCTGTTTGGTAGTAAAGTTGTTTACCGCTGTTTCGAGCTGGCTGAAGCGTACGTCGCACCCCGATAGGGCTGTAATACAAGCGGCATACGGCTCAGTTTTACTTTCGGTAATCATTGAGCTCAGCAACGGATACTCTTCGCGGTAGCTTTTGCTTTTTACTTCCAGGCCGTACTTATCTATCATTTTAAACAATTGAATGGCAGCGCCGGATACAGCCTCCTCGGGGTGGCAGGTATAGCCTTTGGTTAAGCCATGCAGCAAAGTGAATAGACTATCGGTTACACCGTCGAGTTCAGATAACTCTGATTCTACTGTATCTCGCATGATAGCAATACCAAGCTGGTTGTTTAGTTCAGACACCTGTGAAAATAACTGAGTAAGATGCCTATCAGTGCTATAATCGCCCTTAGAGTACTCGTCTAATATTTGTTGTGTTACGCCATTAAGCTCACTCACTCGGGTGGTTGTAAGTATTTTTGAAATTTTAATCATGTAAATTCTTTTTGGAGGGTTAAAAAATAACTATTTGTGTATTGAGATTAGTCGCTTATTGTTTGTAACTAAATAGTCGTGTCACTTTTTTATTTTTTTCGCGTGACTAAATAGTCAAGGCTCGTTTTTGTCTTCAATGATGCTCTAACTATTTAGTGAAGGCTTGTTTTGTCTCTCCGATGTGCTTTGACTAAATCGTTAAAGTTCGTTTTACTATTAAATCGTGATGTAACTATGTAGTTAAAGCCTGTTTTGATGCAAAAGCAGCCAATAACCATTTAGTTATAGACCTATTTATTAGAAAACTATTGTTTTTGAAGTTTAAATTGGATGGGCGAAAAGCAATCATAACTATGCGGTTAGCGTTATATTAGTTAATTGCAGAAGTGCGAAACCGTAACACCTTTTCGGGAGGTAATTATATTTTTTATTGACGAATGTTATGTTTTTATATGGGGATGTTAAATTTTGTATGATTAAAATCTGCTGTTTTATAGATGATTGGATATTTGTATAAGGCCTTGTCCTCGAGCCGGACGGGCTTCTACTAATCGTATCAATCCCCCTGATACCAACACATTAAGACTTCAGTATTTACCGCCCCTTTTGTCCTCAAGCCGGACGGGCTCCAACTTTTCCCTTCAGTCGCAAAAGTTGTCAAAAGGTCCGCTGACTGCAGCACTCAATGACCCACTAACAACTTACTCCGCATGAGATTTAAAGATATGCAGCTTAGTATCAAATCTCATTTTGCTTCGTTTCGTTGAGTGGGGACCCCATTTGCGTTGCTGATGTCAGAGGCTAAACAACCAGTTAATCGGTTTTTTCTTCCTTAACTCAAAACTCCGTTTTGAAGGAGCGGGAGCCAGTTCCATTGGCGGGCCGGCGATGGGAGTAAACCCGTTTAACCTTCCTTAAGTGCCAAACGCATAATTATTAATAAGTTACTCTAAACAGCAATGTCAAGTGCGTTGGCAGCATCAATGGAACTAGACTTTTGGTTTCCTTTTGGGCAATGCAAAAGGAAATGCCAGCCCGGCATAAGGGCGATGTAATAATACTCCTTGCCGTTCGGGTAGATAAAACTGTTTTGTAAGGCTTTGTCCTCAAGTCGGACGGGCTCCAACTTTTCCCTTCAGTCGCAAAAGTTGTCAAAAGGTCCGCTGACTACAGCACTCAATGACCCACTAACAACTTACTCCGCATGAGATTTAAAGATTTGCAGCTTGGTATCAAATCTCATTTTGCTTCGTTTCGTTGAGTGGGGACCCCATTTGCGTTGCTGATGTCAGAGGCTAAACGACCAGTTAATTGCTTTTTTCTTCCTTAACTCAAAACTCCGTTTTGAAGGAGCGGGAAGGGATAGTTTGTCTGACTTGATTCTTTTGTTTCGTTTTCTTACCAAGAAGAAAATGAAATTAAGCATATTTGATAGTGCACAGGTCTGTTCTTTTAGAGCAGGTATTTTCAATTAAATGCGCTTATTTTGCATTCCAAAGCACTGTACTATGGGAAAACAGGTTAAAACCAATGCGATGCGGCTGCTGGATGCCAATAAGGTTAGCTACGAAGCATTTCATTATTATGGTAACGAGGAAAATACCGATGGCACATTAGTGGCCCGGATGAATCAACGTGATGTTAAGCTGGTGCATAAAACGCTGGTGGCAAAGAGTGCGAAAAATGAATTGTATGTGTTTATTATTCCCATCACCCGGGAGCTGGATTTAAAAAAAGCAGCCCTGGCAACCGGTGAGAAAAAGATTGAGATGCTGCCGCATAAAGACCTGCAAAAATATACCGGTTACCTCAAAGGCGGCTGCTCACCCCTGGGAATGAAAAAATTATTTCCGACCTTTTTGGAACAAAGTTCAAGTGAGCAGAACAAAGTAATTGTGAGTGGGGGTAAAAAAGGGCATATTATCGAACTGGATATTGCTGATTTACTCAGGGTTGTAAATGGGCAGCCGGCCCACCTGGTGAAAGAGGCATAGGTGGCCATTGCTTATTAGCACAGCCGAGCCTTGTAGTCCTGTTTTTAGAGTTTATTCTTATCACAGATTGGGAGCTAAACATTCCAATTCGTGGGCTGTTATGCTTTTAAATGCATAGGCTTATGAAACAATTGATAATTTTAACGATATCGCTAATGATAAGTATAAACAGTACAGGACAGGAGAAGGCTCTGGCAACTTTTGGTGGCGGGTGTTTTTGGTGCACCGAGGCCATTTTTGCTGCGCTTAAAGGCGTTGATACGGTGGAGTCGGGCTACAGTGGTGGCGAGCAGGCCAATCCAACCTATAAGGAAGTGTGCACGGGGCTTACCGGGCATGCCGAAGTGGTGCAGATTACTTACGATCCTCAGCAGCTGCAGTTTGCAGATCTTTTGGAGGTGTTTTTTGCCACCCATAACCCCACAACACTCAACAGGCAAGGCGCTGATGTTGGGACTCAATACCGATCGGTGATTTTTTATCACACAGATGAACAAAAGCGAATAGCCGAGTTGGTGATTAAGGAGCTGGGGCGGGAAAAAATATTTGACGACCCGATAGTTACGGAGCTAAGTGCATTTCAAACATTTTACAAAGCTGAAGACTACCACCAGGACTATTTTGCCAATAACCCGCGACAGCCATATTGCAATGCGGTGATCAATCCAAAAATGGAGAAGTTTAAGAAGCTGTTTAAAGAAAAGTTGAAATAATGTTTACTTGTAAATAGTTGGTATATTGTGTTTAATAAAAAGGGTGCAAAGACGAATCTAAAAATTGTTACATAAAATGGTTGTTTTGTAATATGAAAATTACTTATCTTTGAACTCCGGAATGAGACAACAGATTGACCAATATCTTCGACGCCTGACGTCAGATAATCATCCGGAAAATGATGGTTTAATAACTCGTTTTTCCTTTTGCTCGTTCAATTCTCTCAACGCTGATCAACTTATTTTTTTTAGATATATCAAAAAAGACCTGATTTTTAATTCAGGTCTTTTTTTTGTGCTGTTTGGTAAGCTATTGGGAGATTTCATAACGCAAATAAAATCCAACCAAATAAAGTGGGCACTTGTCCGCAGTAAATAGATATGCAAATGAAGAATAAAAGTTTAGTTTCCATCACCGATTTCTCTAAAGATGAAATCTTACGCATTGTTGAGCTGGCTGCCGAGTTTGAAGCTAATCCCAACCAGAAGTTAATGGATGATAAGGTGGTTTCAAGCTTATTTTTTGAGCCATCAACCCGTACACGCCTTAGTTTCGAAACCGCTATTCAGCGATTGGGTGGTCGTATCATCGGGTTTACCGATTCCTCATCGTCTTCAACATCGAAAGGCGAATCGCTAAACGACACGATTAAAATGGTTAGTAACTACAGCGATTTAATTGTGATGCGTCATCCGCTGGAAGGTTCGGCCCGTTATGCTTCCGAAGTGTCGGATGTGCCAGTAATTAATGCAGGCGATGGAGCTAATCAGCACCCAACACAAACCTTACTTGATTTGTATTCCATTTACAAAACGCAGGGAACACTGGAGAACCTGAACATCTTTCTTGTTGGTGATTTGAAGTATGGACGCACCGTGCACTCTTTGCTCATGGCCATGTCGCAGTTTAATCCAACATTTAACTTCATTGCACCCGATGCACTGAAAATGCCCGATGAGTATAAGCTGTTTCTTGATTCGAAAGGAATTAAGTATTACGAGCACCTCGAATTTACCGATATAATTGAAGCAGCTGATATTCTTTACATGACCCGTGTTCAGCGCGAGCGCTTTTCTGACCCTATTGATTACGAGAAAGTGAAGAATGTGTATGTGTTGCGCAATTCAATGTTAGATAACACCAAAGACAACCTGCGTATTCTGCATCCTCTGCCACGTGTGAATGAAATTCATACCGATGTGGATGCCAACCCTAAAGCCTACTATTTTGAGCAGGCAGAAAACGGTGTGTATGCACGTATGGCCATCATGGCTTCTATTTTAGGATTAAAGTAATAGTAGATTAAAAGACATTGAATCATGACAAAGAAAGAGTTAAGCGTTAGAGCTATAAAAAGCGGAACCGTAATAGACCATATACCAGCCACTCATTTATTTAAAGTAATTTCTATACTTGGACTGGATAAGATTGAGAATCAAATTACATTTGGAACCAACCTGAAAAGTAAGCAGCAAGGACACAAAGCCATTATTAAGGTGGCAAAGAAATTTTTTGCTGATGAGGATATCAATAAGATTGCTCTGGTTGCGCCTTTTGCCAAATTAAATATTATTGATGATTATAAAGTGGTTGAAAAGAAGCAGGTAGAAATTCCCAAAAGCATTGTGGGTATTGCCAAGTGCTTTAACCCGAAGTGTGTTACCAATAATGAGAACATGACTACCAAGTTTTCATTGGTTGAAAAACAGCCTTTGGCCCTGAAGTGTCACTATTGTGAAAAGATTACCAATGAAGCGCACCTCGAAGTGCTTTAACATACCGAAAAAATCAGTCAATGTATTTTGACTGATGCCAATAACTCCTGCTTTTCAGCGGGAGTTTTTTGTTTGCAGATAATTGGTAGTTTTCTAGAAGCGGATAAAATACCCCAGATTGATTGCTCCTTTATAACCAAATCCGATATTTCCGGTTAGCCCCTGTTGTTGGCCCCATCTAAAGCCTAACAGGTTTATTTGAAACGTAAGTCCGTTGATATTCATCGACTGGTTCAGTCCGCCTTCATTCCTGATGCGCTCGTAGCCATAGCCAATACTTAGTCCGCTGCTAAGTTTAAATTTAGGATGCCGCAGATACTCAAAATCAAGTACCGGGGCTATAATAAACGCCGATTTTGTGGAGCGGTATTCAGGGTTCTTAACCGAAAGTGGCGAATAATAGAATGGAATACTACCTTCACTCACTGTTTTGTCGTACATCAGGTTTATCCCTAGTTTTAGCCAATTGTTGAGGTAGCTGGAGTACTCCATATTAAAGGCCCCGAGCACAAAATACTTGCTTTGTCCTTCAAAAGAGCCATCTACCAATTTTTCCAGCTGGTAAAGAGAAAGTGGTGAATAAGTAAGACTGAGCTCGGTTGTTTGTGCTTCGGTGCGCAAAAAGGCGCAACAGAAAAGTAGTAGCAGTAGTTTCTTCATTAGATAAGGGTTGGTTGAATAATTTTTAATATGACAATATATTTAGTGGAAACACTTACCGCATTTGATTTTTTTTTCAAACAATCGTTCAATTCCTAACGGTGATGTATCTTTGTTGTAAAAGACGATAACATGGCAAAGCAAGACTGGAAGCCGGGCAACATGATTTACCCTTTACCGGCTGTGATGGTAACCGTAGGAAATTCGCCCGAAAACTATAACATTATAACTATTGCCTGGACAGGTACTATCTGTTCAGATCCTCCAATGTGCTATATATCGGTACGGAAGGGGCGTCATTCATATCAAATACTGAAAGAAACCGGCGAGTTTGTAATCAACTTAACCACCAAAGATTTAGCTTATGCAACCGATTGGTGTGGGGTACGTTCGGGCAGGCAGTACAATAAGTTTGAAGAGATGCATTTAACGCCGGGCAAAGCCTCTGTGGTAAGTGCTCCGATTATTGAAGAATCACCCATAAACATTGAGTGCAAAGTAAAGGATGTAACCGAACTGGGAACGCACGATATGTTTATCGCTGAGGTGGTTAATGTAAAGGCAGATGAGCAATACATTGATGAGAAAACCGGCGCTTTTAGCTTGCAGAAGGCGAAGCCGATCTGCTACTCACACGGGCATTATTTCGAGGTGGGGAAGAAGATTGGTAAGTTTGGCCATGCGGTGGAAAAAAAGAAAAAGCGAAACCGAAAAAAGAAATAAGTACAAAGTAAAAACCCCGGGATGTGCCGGGGTTTGTTTTTCTTAGTTGGTTTGTTTCTTTACTTTACCACCTGTATTTTCGCTTATTTCAACTTTTGCAGGGTCGCCTTTGTAGTGAATAACACCACCTGAACCGGCGGTGGCATTCAATTTTTTAGTGGCTGTTACTTCCATGGTACTGCCAAGCGTGGCTTTTACATAAGCTTCTTCGCTCTCCAAATCAAAACCAATGTAGGAACCACCGGCACCTATACTAACTTCCTGATATTTTGTTTTGCCAGTGAGCTCAATACGTGAGGTGGAACCATTCACATCAAGATTATTTACATCCACATCCAGGGTGACGTTTGATTCGGTGCCTCCGCGCAAACTTAAACTCTCGGCATAAATTGTGTTTTCGGCATCAATTGTAGCGCCGGAGCCCGCGTCTATTTCTCTCAGTTGTTTATAAGTAACATACACCTGCACTGCCATGTCCTTATAAATTTTTGTTTTCATTTTAATCTGCAGCTCACGGTTTTTTAGTTTGGTAATCACATCGGATACTTCAGCATTTTTGATATGCACATCTACCTCTTCCTTATCGCCTTCAATCAGCGTAACATTGATGCCTTTCGATGCTTTGACCTTATCGAAAGAGCCCAGTTTTCTGATTTGTGTATAGTCGGGTTCCTGGGCGCTTAAACCACTTACAAAAGCCAATAATAATAAGAGTGTGCTAGTTAGTTTCATGTGATGCATGTATTAAATTTATGATTGTTTTCCATTGTTTTTAACCACTCAATACGAAACCTTGTTCGCAATGTTAGGGTTTCTTACAAAAACTATGCAAATAAATCGCGAAGCTCGTTTTCTGTCATATCTTTTAGGGGGTTATTGGTAGTTATAAAGGTGTCGGCCAGCTCCATTTTTCGTTCCTGTAGCTTGGCAATTTTCTCTTCAATGGTGTCGGCAGCAATAAATTTGTAGACAAATACATTTTTTGTTTGTCCGATGCGGTGGGCACGATTAATGGCCTGTGCCTCAGCTGCCGGATTCCACCAGGGGTTGAGCACAAACACGTAATCGGCTTCGATTAGGTTAAGTCCAACACCGCCTGCTTTGAGTGATATAAGGAAAATGCGGCAATCTTCATTTTCTGTAAAGCTTTTAATGGCCATTTGCCGGTCGGTGGTAGCGCCGGTTAGCTTGGCATATTTGAGCTTTTGTGCCTTCAGGTCATTTTCGATTAATTCGAGGTCTTTAACAAACGATGAGAAGATCAACACCTTATGGTGCTCGCTGATGACGCTCTTAAGCTTCTCAAATATTTGCTCATACTTACCTGATGAGCCTTTATAATTCGTGTCAACCAGTGCGGGGTGATTGGCGATTTGCCTCAGGCGGGTTAAGGCCTGTAGCGCCAGTATGGCATTTTTATTGACACCGGTTTGTTCAATTGCTTTCAGCAGCTCGTTGCGGATGCCCGATTTCTCCCGCTCATAAAATTTCTGCTGTTCCTCGGTCATGTCACACACCAGAGTTTGCTCGGTTACAGGTGGCAGCTCTTTGGCCACCATTTCTTTTGTACGTCGCAAAATAAAGGGGTTAATCAGTTCCCGTAGCTTCTGTTCTTTGGCCTCATCCTGCTTTTTTTCGATGGGGCCGGCATAATGGTTTTTAAAGAAGTTGAGATTCCCCAGCAATCCATTATTCACAAAATTCATCTGAGCCCATAAATCAACCAGCGCATTTTCAATGGGTGTACCGGTCAGTACCAATTTGTAGTCCGATTGAATTTCGCTCACTGCCTGATAGATTTTCGAACCCGGGTTTTTTATGTTCTGGCTCTCATCCAATATGGTATAATGAAACCTGTAATCTTTCAGGTACTCAATATCGTTGCGGGCAATGCCATAGGTGGTGAGAACAATGTGGTAGTGTTTGAGTATTTTGCCTATTTGCTTCGATTTAGTTCTGTTATTGCCTGTATACAGATACACTTTTAGCTTGGGGGCAAACTTAACTATTTCATTGGCCCAGTTATGCACCAACGATGTGGGCATTACAATAAGGCTAGGCGGAATAGAGCTTGTGTTGAAGCCCTGCACCGAATCAAACATGCTTAACTGGTCCTGCTGAGGTGCTTCCGACGGACTGCTTTCATTACTTTCGTACTGATTGAGCAGTAAAGCAATGGTTTGAATGGTTTTACCCAATCCCATATCGTCGGCCAGTATGCCTCCAAAGCGGTTGTTATTCAAAACTTTCATCCATTTGAAGCCTTCCAGCTGATAGGAGCGTAGCGTGGCCTGCAGGCCATCGGGCGACTGGTAGTCGATGCTTCGTTGCTGCAGTTGTGCCATGCGTTTCTGCCATTGTGGCGATACTTCATTTAGCAGTTCCTGATCGAGCAGTTTGTAATGCATCTTATCCAACTTCAACTGATCCCCATCGGCTTTGGCAAAATGCATGAGGTCGGCGTATTTGGTAAACCACTCTTCGGGTATGATAAATACCTGCTTATTGGGTAATACAAATTCGCGTTTCCCTCGCACGATGTGTTGCCTGATGCGCTGAAAGGGAATTTTAAACTCATCAATAATGATTAGCGCTTTTATATCAAACCAATCATTGTCTTCGACGTATTGCATGGTCAGTTTTACCTGTCCGCTATAATAGTGGTAATCAAAACCTTGCTGAATAACCTTAATGTTGTTTTTAAGTAAGGCCTGGGCATTGGTGTTGAGCCATTCAATAATGGCGTGCATCTCGGTGGTGGCGCTCTTACCAGCCGCAGGACGGTACTGGGAGTCGCTGATGTTTTTAAGACCGAGCTCTTTCAGAACGTCTACTGCTTTGTGTTCGTCTTCTGTTTTGCGCTTGAACCGGTCAAATATATGGTGTCCTTTCAGCTTTCGGTGATTGACAAATACAGTTGATTTAGTGCCTGCCAGGTATTCCCTGTCGTCGTACTTAAATTTAAGGGTGAAAACAGGCTGTTGTGCCAAATCGTTTTCTAAAACGAGGATGGACTGAAGTTGGGCATCTTTATTATTGATAAAAAAACCCTGGGCATGCACTTGAAAGTCGCGCACACAATTTTCAACAAAAGAGGCCATGTAGGCATCAACGCTGCGCGGCTGAATAATAAGGTGATTAACCTTTAAGAACGGTTTAAACTTTTTACTATCGATGTTTTGGAAGCGAAACAGCTGGTGGTTGATCAAAAAAGTACAAGGCGAGGCAGTTAGTTCCAGCACTTCGCGGTTGGTGAGCCCCATCTCTCCATTTTCAGTCCTTATTTTCAGGGTGTACTTGAGGCCGGTTGGCTCAAGATTGAAATCAAACAAGGGCTGATCGTGCAAGGCTCTTACTTTTATTCTGTCTGACGAATAGATGGAGCTGTAGTTCGGATCTTTAAAATAAACGGGAATATCGGCCAGGGCAATCACCTCCAGAGCTTTGGTAATTTTATCATCCATTACCGGTCGGATGTGGTCTGTTGTGAACTGTTCTTCCAGCTTATCAAAAAACAGCTTCAGATTTTTTTGTTTGGAGAAGCGCTTGAACAAGTTCTGCTCATTAATGCTGACCAGCAGCTTCACTACTTCTTTTTGAGCTGATGAAAAATCAAACCGCTGCTCATCGATATGCTCAAACGTAGCCTGCTCAATTAATTGCAAGGCCCCGCTGTCATTTTGTTGGGCATAAAAGGGGATAAGGGTAAAACCAATGCTGCGTTTTTCAGATATAACAGTTACAAATTGCTCCATTACTTTTTAAGCGATTGTTTAATTCCGGCTTCTTTATTCAATTATAGAACCAACAAAGATAGTATGATTATTAAAAAGGCCATTGGCAGATCCCGATAAAACAATGCTTCAGGGATCAGGTTTTTGTTACCGGCATATTGGATGCAATGAAAAAGAGGAGCAATAAAAAGGCCGACAAAAAGCCGGCCTTTAGAACAAGAAGATTACAATCTTGATTTAGTCCATATCTTCAAGCATGTCTAATTTTTTATTCAAAAGCTTGATGTTGCGTCTGCCGGTTTCAATCTTGTGCTGGAAGTCGCGCACCAAGGCATCTGATTTTTTCGATTTAGCAAAGAAACCAATGTTGTTTTCCCAAACGGTAATATCATTTTCCAACTGCTTTAGTTTGTTGATGATCTTATTGCGCTCCTGGGTCAGGCGGTCATCGGCACGCTCCGATTTATAGTTTTCTATTTTATTACGGAATTTCTCAACATTTTTCTCAAACTCATTGAGGTTCAGGCTGTCGAAATATTGATTGATGTGATTTCTGAATTCCTGATTAACACGGTCTTTGTCCTTAATTGGTACATGGCCTATTGCGTTCCAGCGGTGCTGATAGTCCTGCAGTCTCTGGAAATTGTCTTCCGCATTATCGCTTGGTTCAAAAATTTTCACTTCCTCAATTAAGGCCTCTTTTAACTTCAGGTTTTCTTCCTGCGACTCATCTTTCTGACTAAAGAACGCTTTTTTATTCTCAAAAAAGGCATCACAGGCACTGCGAAAACGCTTCCAAATGGCATCTGATTGCTTACGTGGAACAGGGCCAATCTTCTTCCAGTCTTTCTGAATACGTATAAAATCTTCGGTTGTCCGCTTCCAATCGGTACTGTCTTTCATGCTCTCGGCCTGAATGCAGAGCTCAGTTTTCAGCTGCAGGTTTTCGCTTTGTTCCGATTTATAGGATTTAAAGAACTGTCTTTTGTTGTTAAAGAAAGAATCGCACGCTGAGCGAAAGCGATCATAAATGCGGTTGTTGTCTTTTTTGGGAGCAAAACCTATCGTTTTCCAGATGGTTTGAAGCTCAATAAGCTCCTTGCTTTTGTTTTCCCAATCTTTGGGCGTGTGCAACTCAAGTGTGGCCAGAGATTCGGCTTTTTCGCACAATTCTGTTTTGGCCTCCAGGTTTTTCTGCAGCTGGTCTTTTAAGCTCTCAAAATACTCCTGATGACGCTTGTTAATTTTTGAGGTTGCCTCCTTAAAACGAGCCCAGATATCTTCTTTCTCCTCACGCGGCACAGGGCCTATTTCGCGCCATTGCTCGTGGTATTTCTGCAAGGTTTTAAAGGCTTTTACAATGGTTGGCTCAAGCAGCAATTTCTCTGCCTTCTCGCACAAATCGATTTTAGCTTCCCGATTCTTTTTTAGATCAAGGTCGCGCAGCTCTTTATTTATTTTTATGTAACTGTAAAAATTCTCGATGGTATGGTTGTAGGTTTCCCACAAGTCGTGCACACGGTTTTGAGGGATAGAGCCTATGTTGCGCCATTTTTCCTGCAGCTCTCTGAAATGCTGAAACGTTTCATTCAGCGATTCCTGTCCGTTAATTAGTTCCTTAATGCCTTCAATAACATCAAGTTTGGCTTGCAGGTTATCGGCTTTTTCTTCTTCGAGGCGTTTGTTAAACTCGGCTTTTCGCGCCTTAAATTCTTTCAGCAGGTCTTTTAGGCTGAGTTCGAGCTCGTCGTCAGGCGCCGTGAAATTTTCTTCTAACTCGCCAGACTCAATAAACTTACGCTTAAGATCCTCAATTTCGGCAGAGTGTTTCTTGTAGAAAGCTGATTTAATAGCTTCAACTTCCTCTTTAATGTGTTCAACCGGGAAATTTTTAAGCACTTGCTTGAGGCGTTTAACCAACTCCTCTTTGGTCAGCATGATGTGGTCAACTGCTTCCAGTTTTGGGGACTCATCATCATTACTTGCCGGCGTAGCTTCGGCAGGCTTGTTTATTTCCGGAGTATCTTCATTGGTTGGAGTAGGCACCTCATTGTCGGGTGTGTTGCTTGCAGGCGTATTTTCAGCTTGATTGTCTGAATTCAAACCTGCACCATCGTTGGTCGGTTTGTTTAGGTCTTGTGCTTCCATAAGCTTTTGAGTTCTTTATTCTGGCCTAAGGTATGCTCCTTAGTGTCAATTTATTTTACGAATATATTGTAAATCGGGCAATAGGCAAATTTTTTGCCTTAAAAAGACGCATTTGCAAGTCATTAGAAGCTGACAATGATTTCCTCATTGAACCTTCAGATATTCAAACATCAGCGCTGTAATTGTAAGCGAATGGCGTGCTGTTGCGTTTGCCTGGCCCATGGAGTAAACGGTTTGATACAGTATCTCTTCCACCTGATAGGTCTTACAATTGAAAAAAATAGCCTGAAATGTTTATTCCAGGCTATTGAGGTATTAAATTGTAAGTGGTGTTCACTATTTATCTATTCCGGACTAACGTAAGTCGGGTCAACCGCACTGCGATAGTAGTGGCGGAAACCGAGTACCGCATCAGTTAGTTCAGGCACTCCCAGCATAACATCTCCTTCGGTGTAATAATCTCTGGAGTAATAGGTTTGCGTGGTACCTTCAACAAACTTAACAATAGACATGCCCGGAGCACTAAAAGGAGCGCCGTTAAACTCTCCACTCATGGTCCAGGTGGCCATATAAATGTCATCTACTATGGTTTCATCCTCAACAATGGTATACAAGTTGGAAGATCCGGTAAACAGACGCGCCAGAAATTGAGCCATGGTTTCGGGGCCATTTATGTCAACAATAGGGTCGTGGTATTCATAGTTATCCGTCAGATATGGAAGCACGTCAGACCAGTTTTCGGCATTTATTTCAACCAGCTGGCGACCAACCTGCAACTGGCTGGTAGCTAGTTCATTTTTCAGCTGCATTTGTGTTATCTCTGAGTTTTGGGATTCAGAGGGGAACGGGCAGTCAAAGGTGGGATCGACGGCACACCTGTAGTAGGTTCTGAAACCTGCGATAGCTTCATCCAAGCCGGGGATGGTGGCCATAATATCGCCTTCTGAATAGTAGTCGCGCTGATAGTACACTTGTGTAGAATTGGGGCGAAACTTAAAATAGAGATGCCCTTGGCCTGATAGGGTACATCCAGAAAATCCCTGCTCATAATCCATGTTGCTGAATAGATGTCGCCAATGAGGGTTTCGTCCTCAATAGTAGTAACCAGGTTGGGCGAGGCTTCTATGATTAGCTGGTTGAGGAAGGCCGTCATGTTTTCAATTCCTTCGATATCAACAATGGGGTCGTGGTACTCGATGTCGTCAGTGTAGTAGGGCAGAACTTCATCGACATTGGGTGCCTGCACTTCGAGCAAGGCGCGTCCAATTTCGAGACGCTGCTGGTGGAGCGGCGGTGAACTGTCGTTTGAGCAGCTCTGAGCTGCCAGAATAATGATGCTGCCGGTGAGCATCTTGAATGCATGGATAAACTTTCTCATGGATATAACCTCTTTAATGGTTTGATTAATTGATTTAATACACACTATTTTTACTATAACAGGTAAATAGTTAGTTCCTTGTAATTTAGTACATGTGTTAATGAATGTAAATTATTCAGCCAATAAAATGGTAAGAAATAGCCGAATGAGCATTTAACAGGTGCACATTAATTAGCACTTAAGTAACGCTTTTGCTTGTTCAGGTGTTTAAAGTTGGGCCCGATGCACCGTGTACTACCTACTTATTTCTATCTTTGCGAAAAATCAGAATTCATCATGCGCATAGATATATTGACACTTTTCCCGGAGATGTTTGAAGGGCCATTGACCCAATCAATTATGAAACGTGCCGTTGACAAGGGCTTGGTAGAGATGCATTTTCATGATATCCGCGATTATACCATGGATAAGCATAAAAAAGTGGATGATTATGCTTTTGGGGGAGGCGCCGGCATGGTGATGACCATTCAGCCCATCGCCGATCTGATTGATAAACTGAAAGCTGAAAGAGCGTATGAGCATGTTATTTACATGACACCCGACGGTCAGCGTTTTGAACAACGCATTGCCAATACCTTGTCGCTATGTGGAAACATCATGATTTTATGTGGCCATTATAAGGGAGTCGATCAGCGCATACGCGATCACTATGTGACCATGGAACTATCCATTGGCGATTATGTGCTGACTGGCGGTGAGCTGGCTGCTGCTGTGGTGAGTGATGCCATTATTCGCCTCATACCGGGCGTGATGTCGGACGAAACATCAGCTTTGACTGACAGTTTTCAGGATGGGCTACTATCGCCTCCTGTATACACCCGCCCGGCTGATTACAATGGCTGGAAGGTGCCGGAAGTGCTGCTAAGCGGTAACCAGGCCAAGATTGATGAATGGCGCGAGCAACAAGCCTATGAACGCACGAAGCAGATACGTCCTGATTTGTTGGAGGAGTAGCGTTAGATTCGTTCCTTTTGAATAAAGCGGCCCCACGCTCGGCGTAGTGTTCCACTTCGTCGTATAAGCTTTGCTTTTAACAGTTAACCGTTAGGTAGTAACAGACTACATGGCAGATAAAGCGAAGTTACAAACTTCGCTTAGCGTGGATGGACGTAATAAAACATTACCACGCAAAGGGATTCGTGCTGAAACGGGGTGATGCTTCATTAAATTGCTTGTTTATTTAGAATTATTTTAGACAGGTAAAAATTTGCATTTGACAATTTCGGTCGTATTTTTATCAAAATAAAAAAACGCCGGATGGGGGTCCGGCGCTTAAAAATTAAATGAAGAAAATTGATATTGCTTGCAAAGCTATCATCACAAGGGCAAGCAAGTAATCAATGAGCCTCGACCTGTCGGGATGCTCGATAGTTAAATTAATAATCTTCATAAACGATTATCTTTAAATTAGTAAAAAATTGAGAAAGCTGCTGATATTTCAGTGGCTTTTGTTGTCAAACAAAGGTACTTATAGTTGTAAGTTGGAGCAAATATTAGTTATTAACACTTAACAAAAGTTGTCCATAATTATTTGTTTATGGCCAGATAATCAAGTGTCTATGCGCTTATTAGCTTCCAGAAAGTTTTCCATAATGAAATTTTTATCAACTCTTTAATTAAAAACATTGCAAGCTATTGATATTTAGATAAATATTTATAATGAGATGTGTGTTTTACGGGTGTTTATATGTGAAAAATCGTTGTTTAATAGTAATTATTTAATCATAAAAGATATCCATAATCTGGAAAATTATTAACAGCGAATTAATTATTTTCAGGTGATGCTTGTGGATTTAACTTTCTCACTTGGTATGTAGGTATTCGAATTGCGTTGCTGATGGTGGATGAAAACCAAGCGATAGGCCCCACGCTCTGCGTAGTGTTCCACTTCGTGGTATAGGCTTTGCTTTTAACAGTTAACCGTTAGGTAATAACAGACTACATTGCAGATAAAGCGAAGCTACAAACTTCGCTTAGCGAGAAGAGAGATTGCCTGTGCCAACCTTGTTTTGTTTGGTCGCGAGGGAGGTGTTAGTCTAATCTGTTTCCATGCTTATCAATATAGAACCATTCGTCAGCTTCCACTCGCGAGTGCTCATCGTATTTGTTTTTAACCACCTCAGCGTCCAGGGTTACTTTTGCCAGGCCGTTTTCAAACCACCAGGCAAAGTCATACCTGCAAGGGATGATTACTTGTCCGTATTGGTTGGCATAACCCATTTTGCCATTTCGTTTAACCCGAACCAGACCTTCCTGAAAATAATCTGGCCCATTGTCAAAACTAACGATGTCGAAAAGCGTATTTTGCTCGCTGTCGATGGCAAGCCACTTTCCGTATGAGCCATCGTTTGAGTAATCGATAACACAAGCGAAGTGCTTAAGGGTGTCTGTTCCTAAATAGGCATATTTTCCAAAGGGAATAACAGTGTCGCAACGTTCATTGATATAAGCCACCGGAGCACCATATTGAAGGTACTCTTCATTTGTAACCGCTATTAAAACACCCTGTATAAGGGTGTCTTGCTTACTTTTGTCAAAATAGTTACCGCTGGTTGTTTTTGTGCTGTGCGTTTGTGCACAAGCCAGTAAAACTATTTGACTGATGACTAGTAGAATGGTTCGACTGATCCTCACTTTATCTACTTATCGGTTACACAACGATTTATAGGGGCAAAAGCGGCATTTGGTGATGTCTTCCACCGGCTGAAAGGGAATATCCGGGTTGTAAAGATCGGCCAGCAAGTTGTCAAGCCCGGCTTTAAATTCATTTTGTACGCTTTGCAACAGTATGGGGCTTTTACTTTTGCCATCTTTGATAAACAATTGCGTATTGTAATCCGATTTAAACACATCTCTTACCCAAATTACACCAGGCTGAAGCGGAACTGGCTGGTTGGCTGTTTCATCCAATATGAGTGAATAGAGCAGGGTTTGAAAGGTGGCCTTAATTTTTTTATGCTTATCGGTGTTGAACAGGTCTTCAACAGAGTTAATGGTGGCATCGCCAGTACCGGTTTTGTAGTCCATCACGCGCAGCAGGCCATCTTTGCTTTCGAGGCGATCGATGTAACCACCAATGTTCAAATGCAGCCCGTTGCTGTTGTAGCTGTGCTCCACTTTGCGTTCCAGTTCAACAATGGTAAAGGGCGCTCTTTCTTTTTCGAGTTTAAGGAACTGCAGCAGATAGCGTCGTATTACTTCAAACACCATCACATTTTTACCGTGTATTTCGGTAAAGGCGTTTTTCCCTTTTTCATAATCGCTCAGGTGCTCGTTAAAGCCATTGCGTATCAGCTCGTCAATGCGTTTTTTATTTTTTATCCAGCCCTCAATAGTGGCTGCGTCCACTTCTTGGCCTTCCAGGGGTTTATACAGGTTTTCTACCACATCGTGAAAAATTAAACCAAAAATGCGTGCATCGGCCTCTTCAGTTATTTCCTGTGGCTCGCTGATATTTGCAACTTTTTGATAGTAAAAGCGCATGGAGCACTCGATGTAAACAGAAAGGGCACTGGGCGAAAGAAAACGCTGATTACCGGCTTTGTATTTATTTAGCTCGCTAAGAACAGCTGGTGTTTTTTGAGCTATGGGCTGCGGGGCCCCAAGCAAAGACACGCTGTCGGATGTTGTATGGCTGTTTACCTGTGCATTAAACTCGTATTTGAGCTGATACAGGTAACGGCTCATTTCGTTGGCTTTCATGCCCTGGGCACCGGTGGAGTAGAGCAGTTCTACTTTTTTGGCCCGGTGGATCAGGCGGAAAAAATAGTAGGAGAAGATGGCGTCCTGAAACTCAATGGTTGGCAGCTCAAAACCTGCCCGCAAAGTGGCCGGGATAAAGGTGTTGGGGGCTGATGTGCGCGGAAATACCCCTTCGTTCAAATCGAGTATAATTAGTTTGTCAAAATCGAGGGCGCGTGTTTCCAATATTCCCATTACCTGCAAGCCGGCCAGGGGCTCCCCTTTAAATGGAACCGTTTGAAAATCGGCCAGCTTTTTAAACAGCTTAATCCAGGTTTCGGGCAGCAGTTCGTGTTGCTGATTCTGCTCCAGTAAATCCTGCAGGCGCACAATGCTTTTGTGCAGTGCGAATACAAACTCCTGTTCCAGTAGTTTATCTTCCTGTGGTTGCAGCAGCTCATATATTTTTGAGAGAATACTAACCAGGTAAGCGGCCAAATCAGTGCCATTGGTCACTTTTGCAAACAACAGTTTAAACAGATCGTTGCTGTGCAGCTCATTGGCTTTAACAAAAATATAGTTTCCCTTTACCAGCTTTTTGTGCAGTGCCCGGCAATCTTCTTCGGCCAGCAATGAAATGTACTGATGCTGTAAAATGGGTAACACATGACGGTGGTACAACCAGGTGCCCTCTTTGCTGCTTCGCGCATTGCGCTGTAAGTCAAACAGCAGGTTAACCAGTCCGAATACCGGTGTGTTGTTCAAAGGGTAGCCCATTGTTATGTTCACCCGGTCCACATTACCTGGTATCCCATGCAAGGTTGGCATCAGCATGGTTTCGTCGGCCAAAACAACCGCTGTTTTCAGGTCACTTTCATATTCTTTGGTCAAAAAGGTGTGCACTGATTTTAGCTGTTCGGTCGGATTAGCCACTGCTGTGATGCTTACTTCCGGGCCCGCTTCATTGAGCGGTAAAATAAAATCTTTAGGAGCGGGGTAGCGCAAACGGTTTTCATTCAGAAACAAACCGGGTCCACGGCTTTGAAACACATCGTTTTCCGTATTTTCCATCCATGGTGAATAGTCCCAGAAAAAATCGGCCAGCTGTCGCTTTCGCAGATTATCCATTAGTTTTCGCTCCGCCGGCGTTAACGCATTCAGCCCCACAAAAATCACTTTCTTCCACTTAATTTCCGGCAGGCTGTTGTTAATTATTTTTTCGGTTACTTCGCGGTAAATCATGCCTTCGTAGGCCAGCGAATGGCCTTGCAGCTGCTTAATAAAAGCCTTATAGATGTGTGGGATGTGTTCCCAGTTTTCCAGAAAATGGTTTTGGTGCGATGACAGTTGTTCTGCTTTAAAAGTACCCCAGAATGTTTTAATGGCTTCCAGCTGTTTCTCATTCAGGTGGCTGTAATCGTCATCCAGCTCTTTAAAGGCAATCAGGTTGGAAAACAGTTGATCAACCTCTACCAGGTATTTATCTATATCGTCAAAATCACCCAAAAACAGTTCGCCCCAGGGCAGAAATTCATCGAAGCTAAGGTCCTTTTTGGTCACCGAATTGTAAACCTGATGAAGGGTAAACAGCAAGGTGATGTTATCGGCCGGAATCAACTTCGACAATGAGGCGAAAAAATCATTCACAGTAAGTATTTGAGGTGCCCAGGAAGGGCCGTCCACCAGTTGCCTCAGGTGGTTGGTAAAAAAGATACCCGCCCGCTGACTGGGGAATACAAAGCAGTAGTCTGCTAAATCTGCTTTGGCGTTCTGGTGATAATAGGAGGCTATGGCGTTAAGGAATCCGGATGTCATAAGGTCGAATTTTGATTAACAAATGTACTATGTTTTTTTGGTTTGCCTCGTCAATTTGAGCCGCAGTCCATAGCCTTTTTAAATAAACAACCAAATAAAAATAGCAGATAAAAAGGTGTTTTATAATAGCTTTTAAAGGCTAAAAATATTTTAACTTTAATGTCATTTAGTTGTTAAAAGAGGAAAGAAATACAAAATGTTTTTCTCACGAAAATAGTTTTATGGATAAATTCTCATTTTTGGGTAACAGTGAAATAGGCTCAATCGACGAGCTTTATCAGCAATATAAGCAAGACCCCGATTCGGTTGATGCCTCCTATCAAAAGTTCTTCCAGGGCTTTGATTTTGCCATTGAAAACTACAAGCAGCCCACGTCATCATCTGGCTTGGTTGATAAAGAATTTTTAGTGCTTAACCTCATTCATGGCTATCGCCAGCGGGGGCATTTGTTTACCCAAACAAACCCGGTTCGTTCGCGACGCAAATACTATCCAACACTCGATATAGAGAATTTTGAGCTGTCCGAGAAGGATATGGATACGGTTTTTCAGGCCGGTAATGAACTCGGTATTGGAGCAGCTTCGCTAAAAGATATCATTGGTCATTTGCAGCAAACCTATTGTCAGTCGGTAGCGGTGGAGTATTTATACATCCGGCATCCCGAAATATTAAGCTGGATGAAAAGCCGCATGGAAAGTGTTCGCAACACCCCATCTTTTACGGCCGATAAAAAACGACTCATCTTCAATCAACTCAACACCGCGGTTGGCTTCGAGAGCTTTATTCATAAAAAGTTTGTGGGCCAAAAGCGATTTTCCCTGGAAGGCTCAGAGGCCTTAATACCCGGTCTTCATGCCCTCATCGACAAAGGGGCCGAGTTAGGAGCCGAAGAGGTGGTAATTGGCATGGCACACCGCGGGCGTTTAAATGTGCTCACCAATATTTTGCATAAGCCATACAAAAACGTGTTTAAAGAATTTGTTGGTGATGAGTACGAAGAGGGCATTTCTCTTGGGGATGTAAAGTACCACTTAGGCTATTGCAGCGATGTTGAAACGTCCAATGGGAAAAAAGTGCGGGTTAATCTTACGCCCAACCCTTCGCACCTGGAAACGGTGGCGCCAATTATTGAAGGGATTTCCCGTTCGAAAATCGACCATAAATACAATCACGACTACGACAAGGTGGTGCCCATTGTTATTCATGGCGATGCAGCCATTGCAGGTCAGGGCGTCGCTTATGAAGTGGTGCAGATGGCGCAGCTGCCTGGCTATAAAACAGGAGGTACCATTCATATTGTTATCAATAACCAGGTGGGCTTCACAACCAATTACCTCGAAGGGCGTTCATCAACTTATTGCACTGATGTAGGCAAGGTTACCCGCTCACCGGTTTTTCATGTAAATGGGGATGATGTGGAGGCATTGGTCTACACCATTGAACTGGCCATGGAGTACCGTCAGCGCTTTAACTCCGATGTGTTTATCGATTTGTTATCGTACCGAAAATATGGACATAACGAAGGGGATGAGCCGCGTTTTACTCAGCCAATCCTCTATAAAGAAATAGCACGTCATAAAAATCCGCGTGACATCTATAAGCTGAAGCTGGAAGCCGAGCGAGTGGTATCCAAGGAAGATGCCAAACAGGTTGAAGAGCGCTTCAACCAGCTGCTTGAAGAAGAGCTGGATGCCTCCAAAAAAATTGATAAAGTGGTTATTCAGCGCTTTCTTGATGACGACTGGACCGGCTACCGCTATTCAGAACCTGAGGATTTTGTCCGCTCACCGGATACCTCAGTTAAGCGGGAGCAAATTCTGACTTTGTTAGACCGCATTAACTATTTGCCCGAGGATAAGCAGTTCTTCAAAAAGCTGCATAAGATTGTCAATGATCGCAAAACAATGGTGAATGAGGATCGCCTGGATTGGGCTTTGGGAGAGCAGCTGGCTTATGCTTCGTTAGTGGCCGAGGGTCACCCGGTTCGTTTGAGTGGTCAGGATGCAGAGCGCGGCACATTTGCGCACCGCCATGCGGCATTAACCATTGAAGATACGGATCAGCGTTATCGTCCATTGCAGCATATAGCACTGGAGCAGGCGCCGTTTGAAGTGTATAATTCCCTGTTGTCGGAATATGGGGTGATGGGGTTCGAATATGGCTATTCGCTGGCTAAGCCCGAAGCTTTGACCATTTGGGAGGCTCAGTTCGGCGATTTTTATAATGTGGCGCAGGTGATTGTAGATCAGTATATCTCATCGGCCGAAGAAAAGTGGGGGCTGATGAATGGATTGGTATTGCTGCTGCCCCATGGTTTTGAGGGACAAGGACCTGAACATTCCAGTGCCCGGGTAGAACGCTTTCTGTCGCTGGCAGCTCGCAATAATATGCAGGTAGTTAACTGTACAACACCAGCTAACTTTTTCCATGTGCTGCGTCGTCAGTTGAAGCGCGAATTCCGCATTCCGTTGGTGGTGTTTACGCCGAAGAGTCTGTTGCGTCATCCGAAGTGTGTGTCATCGTTAACTGATTTTGAGCAGGGTGGTTTCAAAGAGGTGATTGATGATGATAAAGTGGATGTGGCAGATGTGAAACGGGTGGTTTTCTGTACCGGGAAAATTTATTACGATCTGTTGGCCCGCAAAGAGGAATTAGATGCTCGCGATGTGGCTTTGGTGCGTATGGAGCAGATGCACCCGTTCCCGCATGAGCAGGTGGAGGCCATCTTAAAGAAGTACAGTAATGCTCTGTTGCATCTATGGGTGCAGGAAGAACCTGAAAATATGGGCGCCTGGAATTACATCCGCAGCAAGATGCCTAATGTGGGCATTGTGCCGGTAGCCCGTATTGCCAGTGGCAGTCCGGCCACCGGATTGAATGGTCTGCATCTTATCGGACAGAATGAAATCATTAACAAAGTGTTTAAAGGCTGCCATTGTGAGCGTCAGCTTAAATACTGTGGCCTGCAGTGTGTAGAAGGTAAATCGAGAACGGAGATACTCAAGCAGCACAAGTACTTTGAAGAGAAACCTAGATTTTCAATATAAATAAAGTTTTAAGTTCGAAAAAATCGATGAGACAGAAGTAAGATGTCTTCTGCCTAATAACTAGAAAACTATTAAAGATGATTATTGAAATAAAAGTGCCTACCCCGGGCGAATCCATTACAGAAGTTGAACTGGCCAGTTGGTTGGTCAACGATGGTGATGTGGTAGAGAAAGATCAGGAAATAGCTGAAATTGAATCCGACAAAGCAACTTTGTCGTTGCTGGCTACAGAAGCCGGTAAAATAAGTCTAGCAGTAGAAGCGGGCGAAGCAATTGCTGTTGGAGCCGTTGCCTGTACAGTAGATACTGACTTTGCCGGTGAGGCCAAATCAACGCCAGCCCCCGCTAAAGAGGAGGCTGCAGCAACAACTAAAGCAGAAGACAAAGAGGTGGTAGCTGAAGCTCCTAAGCAGGATGTGGCATCAACGAGTTACCCCAATGCCAAAGTATCGCCTTTAGCCAAAAAGCAAATGGAGGCGGCTGGGCTGGATATAGATCAGGTAATTAATGGTTTGAAGCGCCTGTCGACCAAAGAGGTTGATTTAGTGAAAAGCATGCCTCAGGAGAAAGAAGCAGCAGCCTCCACAAGGGCATCGTCCTTTATAGATGCCACTGCCAGCCGGGAAGCGGAGCGCCAGAAAATGTCCATGCTGCGTAAGAAGCTCAGTCAGCGTTTGGTGGCGGTGAAGAACGAAACGGCCATGCTTACCACTTTTAACGAAGTGGACATGTCGGCGGTGATGAACCTGCGCAAAAAGTACCAGTCTAAATTCATAGAACAGCATGGTGTGAAACTGGGTTTTATGTCCTTTTTTATCAAGGCAGCATCGCTGGCCTTAAAACATCATCCCATGGTCAATGCCATGATTGATGGCGATGAGATTGTGATGCCCGAATACCACGATGTTTCGGTGGCTGTGCAAACCCCTAAAGGTTTGATGGTGCCGGTAATTCGCAATGTGGAAACCTTAAGTCTGGATGGGATTGAATCATCACTGAAAGACCTGGCTGAGAAGGCACGAAAAGGCAAAATTGGGCTGGATGAGATGACCGGCGGCACCTTTACCGTGACAAACGGAGGTGTTTTTGGTTCAATGCTGAGTACGCCAATTATCAACCCTCCACAGTCGGCCATTATGGGGATGCACAACATTGTGGAGCGTCCGGTGGCTGTGAATGGACAGGTTGAGATTCGTCCAATCATGTATTTGGCCTTGTCCTACGATCACCGCATTATTGATGGTAAAGATTCGGTTGGCTTCCTGGTTAAAGTTAAAGAGATGCTCGAAAATCCGGCTAAGCTATTATCGGGTGGCGTTGATCCCGAGCAGGCCGTGTTAGGGTTGTAACGAATGAATAGGAATCACCGAATTGTTGAAATTACGCCCGAAGAAACCATGGCCATTCGACACGAGGTAATGTGGCCCGATAAGCCAAGCGATTATGTGCGCCTGCCCAATGATGCAGAGGGAAAGCACTACGGCTTATTTGTGGATAATGAAATGGTTTCGGTAATTTCTTTGTTTATTGAATCCGGGCACGCTCAGTTTAGAAAATTCGCGACGCTATTCAGCTACCAGGGAAAAGGCTATGGGACATTATTATTGAAAGAAGTTTTTAAAATTGCTCAATGTTCCAATAGCGAAAAAATTTGGTGTAACGCCCGGCGCGATAAGGGCGAATATTACGCCAGATTTGGGATGAGGTTAACTGATAGAACCTTTGTAAAGGGCGGAATAGAGTATGTGATTATGGAGAAAGTATTCAACTAAAGACAAACAAAAAGGCCTCAAGCAGTATCATCTTTGAGGCCTTTTCATTATTTAAATTGTTTCTCGCGTATCGCTTTGAACTCAGAATGTGCCTTCCATTGCGGATAGGCTTCCATGTTGGCGATTTCCCAACCAACCCGAAAAAGGAGCCGGGCATCGGCGGCTACACCGGATACATCCCACCAGGGTTCGTATTCATCATCGGGTTTGTGATAGCAGTGATTGATCCAATATTGCTCTTTTTCACTCATGTAGCTTTGACCATGCTCCCAGTGATCGTTGTTGCCACGTGCAAAAAGAGCAGGTATGCCAACCCGTGCGAAGCTAAAGTGATCGGAACGGTAATACATGCCAGTGTGGGCATTGGGATCGGGTAAAATGTATCGCCCTTGTTGTTCAGCCTGTTTTTTCACTAAATCATCTAAATCCGATTGGCCATAACCCGTAATCATCACATCTCTGCATTTACCAAAAGGCAGCATCAGGTCGTTGTTGATGCAGGCAACCGTTTTGTTAATGGGAAATATGGGGTTGTCGGCATAGTAAGCCGAACCATTTAGGCCTGATTCCTCGGCTGTCGGCGAAAAAAACACAACGGTTCGCCTTGGTGGAACTGGCATGGCTTTAAATGCTTTGGCAATTTCCAGCATCCAGGCCAGTGATGTGCCATTATCCACAGCACCATTGTATATCGAATCGCCGTTCATGGGTTTACCTATGCCCAGATGGTCCCAATGGGCGGAGTAAAAAAGGTATTCATCAGCCAAATCAGTTCCTTTGATAAGGCCTAAAACATTGTGTGATACATCTTTTTCCCAATTGTTGTGCAGTTGTATATTTACTTCTGCATCCATATTCAGTCCTTTGAATTTACCGGAAGCAGCTTCGTTTCTCAGTTGATTCAAATCCAGGTCCAGAGAAGAAAATAATTGGTTGGCAGCCTCAGCGTTAATCCATCCTTCTATTTTGCAGCGGTTGATGTAATCATTTTTAACCACCGGATAGACTTTGGCAACAGCGGCCGAATTAACCACCACCGACCAGGGATAACCGGCGCCTTTATCTTCATGAATAATTAAACAGGCATCCGCACCTTGTCGGGCTGCTTCTTCGTATTTATAGCTCCAGCGGCCATAGTAGGTCATGGCTTCGCCGGTAAAAAAATCTTTCCGTCCGGAGTTCAGACCGGGATCATTTACCAGAACCACCACTGTTTTTCCTTTAACATCTAATCCCTCATAGTCATTCCAATTGTACTCTGGCGCCACAATGCCATAGCCGGCAAAAACCATTTGAGAGTTATTTAACTCAATAGTGGGGGTTAAGCGACGCGAGAAGGCTACAAAATCGTCAAAAACGCTCCATCCATGTTCTGCCTTGAGACTGCTAACCCTTGCTGCTCCCTGAACTGCACCCATAACCTTTACCAGCGGCACTGGTTGAAGAAAACTGCCCTCAATGGCAGGCTCTAAGCCAATGGCTTCATACTGTTGCTGTAAAAAGTTCAGGGTGAGTTCTTCGCCTTTGCCAAAGGGTTTTCGGCCAAGGTATTTGTCACTTCCAATTTCCTGAACAAACTTCGTAATGGCTTGATTTGATATATGTTCGGATGCTGTTTGTAATGACTGCTCTTGTGTGCTGCAGGCTACTATATTCAGCAGTATCAGTAAGAAAATAAAATGTTGTCGGATCATGATGTAGATACTGTAAAAGAATGATTAACGAAGATACATTTTAATAATTGGTATGGCACATGTGCTTTAAAAAATAAATTTTTAAAGCATATCCACCTAGCAAGTTAGAGTTAAATTGACAAATGACAGGTAACAAAATACCTGAAGTGCCGTAACAGCTCTAACTTGTAATAATTGACAAACAAAAAATTATTAACCTAAAGTGGGCCATGGTGGCTTCTAATGGAATGCCTTGGTCTGAAATTGAATTTTGTATGAAAAAAATGAAATGGTTTTCAGCAATGCTAGTTGCTGGTGTTTTTGCATTTACTGCTTGTAGCGATGACGAAAACAAAGATGTGTACAGCGAATTATCTCCTGAGCAACACAAAAAAGAGCTTGAAACAGAAGGAATTAAGCTGGTAAATCAACTAGATGCTGCCAAAAGTCTTAAAACTTACGATGTGCTGGATGGCTTTTTTGCCAATATGGATTTAGCAAATGCTCAGCCTGCAGCAGCGGTGCAGTTTGGTCTTAACGAAATTATGGCGCTTAGCAGTGGTGTTAAATCAACTGTTAATTTAAAAGCTGCTTTGGTGGAGCAAACAAGTGCAACTAAGCAGTTTGCCGAAGAAGCAGGTGTTTACGAGTGGAATACCGAAGTGCAGGATTGGGAAGTAGTGGAAACTTCACAGACAGAAGCGACTTTTCGTTTTGATGTGGATGGTCAGACAGCCGAGGTAAGTATCTACAACTTTACCGCCAAAGAAGCCGTTCATCAGGATGAAATGTCAACAACAACAGTTGAGTTGCCATTAACACTTAACGCCCACGTTAAGTTAGGTGATGAGGTCTTAACCAGCTTTTCATTAGAGGCGCAGTGGAATGATGATGATACGCCAAAGCATGTGCAAGAAATTATCACTTTGGAGAAATTTTCTTTTGAAAGTAACCTAACAAATACCACTTCAGTAGTTAGCACCAGCGCTTCATTCAAATACGATGGTGGTGTAATTTATGCCAACGGCATTAAAGTGGAGGGGAACTTCTCTTATGACGAGATTTTAAATTCAGTACCACAGCAGGGTGGTGACATGAACACTGTTTTTGCACAGCAAGTGCTTGAGCATTCTAACATCTGGTTTCAGCTTGGCAATATTAAAGTTGAGGGTATTTTCGATGTGAAAGGGTTTATGGAAGAGTTGTCTAACTCATTTGAGCAGACTACTACCGAAGCTGAGATGGAAAACATGCTAATCGACCTGATCAATAAATATGTTATTACCTATGTGCGTTATGATGATACAAACGAAATCATTGCTAAGGGTGAGTTCTACCTGAAAGAGGTGCAAGATAACTATGGAGGTATCTATAACGAACCAGCCATGTTAATGGTGTTTGGTGATGGCTCCAAAGTAACTGTTGACCAGTTTGTTGAGGAAGGATTTAGCGGTCTTGTAACTGAAATTGAAAATTTTGTTGCCGCCTTGGATGCCAGCTATGGAACGCCAGTGCAATAAGCAGAACAATTAGATAGTAATGAAATTGGAGGTCGGATTCGGCCTCCTTTTCTTGTTTTATTAATAATTATCTTTTGAAATATTTATTTCTATATAGTTTTCTTTTACTGCCAATTGTAGCTCTGGCTCAACAATCAGACTGGTGCATTAAAGGAGTCGTTGTCGATAGGGAAGATGGTCTGCCGGTGCCTGCGGCGCACATCACTGCACTGGATGGAAAAATTGGGACTGTTTCAGATGTGGAAGGTCGGTTTGAACTATGTGGTTTAATGGAAGGCACCGTGGGCCTTTCAGTGGGGCATACCGCATTTGAACAACAAGTTTTAAAGGTGGATACTAAGTCTACTGCACAATTGATTATCAAACTACGGCTTAAAATTTACAGCACTGCTGAAGTTGAGGTAAAAGGGCAGCAAAATACCATTGTGAAACAATATATCCCCGGCAAGCTGAGCCTTAAAAAGGACGATATTTTAAACCTGCCTGCCTTTCTGGGAAGTCCGGATGTGTTAAGAGGCCTGCAGCTATTACCTGGCATGCAGTCAGTCAGTGAAGGTAACTCGGGAATTTATGTGCGAGGAGGCTCGCCCGGACATAATTACGTGCTCTTCGACAATATCGAACTGATGAATCCCACCCACTTAATGGGCATGTATTCGGTGTTTAATCCATTATTGACCAATCGTGTTGAGTTTTTTAAGGGCAATGCTCCCGTGCACCAGTCTTCCCGTTTAGCTTCATCCATTATTGTGCACACCTACCAGCAAAAACCCGATAGCAGCAACTGGGCAGGTAATATTGGAAATATCATTACTAACCTGACTTATAATGGGCAGTCTGCAAATAAAAAATGGTATTTATCCACCGGTATCCGTCGGAGCTATCTGGATGTTTTAAAGTACATAGCCCAGCCTTTTTTATCAGAAGAAGACAATTATTTTGAACAAAATGCTTATACCTTTTACGATTGGAACGGCAAGCTTCGGTATCATTCCGGGCGCAACAGTCTTCAGTTGAGCTGGTACATGGGGCAGGATGATTTTCAGATGGATAATGCCAAAAACAGCTTACAATCAGAATCAAAATGGGGGAATCAGGGGGCTTCATTGGTCTGGAAGAACAGCCTTCAGCCTCATTTGCTGATGGAGAATACACTCGCCTATTCGGCTTACTTCTCCAATTTTGGAGCTGAGGTGCCCGATGGACGAATGCGTTTTGAAACGGACTACGAGCAAATCAGTGTTAAAAGTACTTTCAGTCTTAGCAGAGAAAACCACTTGTTAAGATGGGGATGTGGGGTGACCCTTTACGATGTAGTTCCTCAAAATATAGAGCTTAGTAATTTTAATACAGCCGAAGTAATTGTTGATGACTACCGCAGTACTTCCGCAAAAATTTTTATTAGTGACCAGGCACAGCTGAGCGATCATTGGTCTGTATATGGTGGTGTGGCTTTAAACCTTTATCGAATGTTGCATGCAGGCCGCGCAGAAAATAGTTTAGCTACAGATAAGGCAGTTCAGGTGGTACCGAATGTAACATTCAGTATTAACTACGATCCTTACGTCAATAGCTCCTATAAGGCCTCCTATGCCTATAATTCGCAGAACATCCATTTAGCATCCATTGCCTCCATCCCTTTGCCATCGGATGTTTGGATGCCCGCTACGGCTGCTTTACCTATGGAAACAAGCCATCAGCTGACGGTGGGATACTTTAAATCCTATCCGGACAAGCAGATGCAATGGGGAGTAGAGGCCTATGGTAAGTACATGGATAACCAGTTGTTATTAAAGCTCAATACTAATCAGGATGAGGTTGAAAGCTTTGAGGATAACTTTTACAAGGGGCAAGGAATAGCGTATGGAAGTGAGGTTTACATTAATAAAGAAGCACAACCTTTTAGTTATACGCTCAGCTATACACTGGGCTGGGTGCAGCAGCAGTACGATGGGATTAATGCCGGTAAGTGGCACGATGCTAAATACGACCGACGGCACGATCTGAATATTCAAACAGTGTACAGGTGCAATAAGCGCATTGATTTTGGAGCTGTTTTTATTTTCGCTACCGGCAATAAAGCAACCTTGCCAACGGGTCGCTACTGGATGATGGGTAATATTGCCAACGATTATGCCGGCGTTAATAATTATCGGATGCCACCGTATCATCGCCTTGATGTGTCGATGAACTACCGGCTACGCTCCAGGTTGTTTGCCGAATCGGTACTTAATTTTTCAATAATCAATTTGTATGCCCGCAGCAATCCATATTTTATTTATTACGAGGTAGCAGAGGGGCAGCAGGACTACGAGTTGAGTATAAAGGCCAAGCAGGTTTCTTTATTTCCAATAATGCCATCGTTAAGTTGGCGCTTTAAATTTTAAGCTATGCGGTTTTTTTGGATAATTTTAATAGTGATTATGGCAGCTTGTTCAAAGGATATAGCGCTTGATCAGGTCGATTACGAAAGTAAAATTGTGGTGGATGGCTGGATTGAAAACGGCCAAACAGCCAATGTGTTTTTAACCATGAGTTCACCCTTCTTAACCGACTACGATTCGGCCTCCATTCGCAATACATTTCTAAACTATGCCAAGGTCACAATTACTAATGGTAAAGGAGTGTCAGAAGTACTGACTTTGACGCGTCGAAAAGAGTTTTTTCCTCCTTTTGTTTACAAAACCATTAATATGAAGGGCGAAGTGGGGGAAACCTACTTCTTGGAAGTGATCTATCAAAACAGGGTTGTGGAGTCTGTTACAACAATCCCCTCATTACCAGAGGTTGATGGGGTTAAGGCGGTGGCTGCCTCCGATAGCTCAATGGTGATAATGGCGACTATGAATGACCATGCTTTAGAAGCAAACTATTACTATTCGCAGATTTTTACCTACCATTTTGATACGCGGTTTCACCCTTCGGATAAGCCATTAAAAAACGACCGTTTGTACAATGGAGAAGTACATACTTTTCAAATAAAAAGAAGTGATCAGCCCGATCCTTTGGGCATTCATAATATCAATTCGGAGCGGGCATTAAAGCCCGATGAATTTGCAATGACCGATACAGTACTCGTTAAAATTTCCCAAATTGACGCAGCAGCTTATCAGGTCTTAAACGGGATGTATGTTGACCATTTAGGCCAAAACAGCCCGTTTACTTTTGTCGATCAGCAAACGCACACTAATATTAAGGGCGGTATTGGAAGATGGACAGGATTGGCCTCGCAACAGTTTCTCGTATATAATTAAAAAGCCCCACAACTAATCTTGCAGGGCCCTTCGTTTCATTATCTTGTTCTCTAGCGAATTCGATCCATCGATTTAAGTAGTGCAATATCCTTCCCAATTGCTCTTAGAGCTAAAAAGGTAAGAATCAGCGCCACAATCGGGAAAGCAGTCATGATTTTATAGCTGACGATACCAGATATTTCTTCGGCAAGTTGGGTGCCCAGGTAATACACCATACCTGTCGAACCTAATAAAAGTGCCATGTTGAGCCCACATAAGCGAATCTGCAACATCCTTTTTTTGTATAAAAACACGGTGATGAACGGAATAACAGTGGCTACGGTTATTAATATAGCCAATGCCAGCGTCGGAATCACTAATTCGCCATCTGTATTACTCAGGCCTCTGTACATGAAATTATATAATTCACCTGCTTGTGCTTCAAGATGAGCAAAAGGCAGGAAAAACAGGCTGCCCATCAGCAGGCCACTTATCAAAAGGTATACAGTCTGAATTCGTTGTATCATGGTAGTTCCTATTTTTTGATTTTTGTCAAGCGCGAATTTACATATTTCTTGGCAATATCCTGAAGCATACTCAAGGTTTCAGTCTGAGTCTTTTCTGCATTAGTCAAACAGAAAAAGCAATGGGTAATCGGTGCCTTTTCGAACGATTTTTTCTTATGTTCGTTTAAAATTGCGCATTCCAAATGCTTTATACGATAAAAATTCATTAATTTGACTGCAAATTAGTATTACATGCAAAAGAAAATAGAAGCTTCTGAGCTAATCATTAACCCGGACGGCAGTATTTTTCACCTGCACCTTAAGCCGGAAGATATCGCACATAATATTATCCTGGTAGGCGATCCCGGACGTGTTGAGCTAATCAGCTCGCTGTTCGATTCGGTGGAGCTAAAAAAATCTAACCGGGAATTTGTGTCTTGCACAGGCACATACAATGGCAAACGACTAACCGTTGTAGCCACTGGTATTGGGACCGATAATATCGATATTGTGGTAAATGAGCTGGACGCATTGGTTAATATTGACTTCGCAACCCGTATGGTGAAAGATAAGCATACGCCACTAAACTTTGTAAGAATAGGTACATCAGGGGCTTTGCAAGAAGATTTGCCGGTGGATAGCTGGTTGCTTAGTGAAAAAGCAATTGGGTTTGATGGTTTAATCAATTTCTATGCCCGCCGCAATGAAGTGAGCGATTTATCCTTCGAAAAAGCATTTACTGAAGCACTGGATTGGAACCCGCAATTAACTGCACCCTACGTGGTCGATGCGGCACCATCGCTACTCGGCAAGCTGGAGGGGGGCAAGGTTGTGCGAGGTATTACTATTTCGGCACCCGGCTTTTATGGTCCGCAGGGGCGTGAGCTGCGTTTGGACATTGCCGATAAGGCTATCAACAATAAAATAACGGCTTTTCATTACCAGGGTTATCGGGTAACCAATTATGAGATGGAGTGTTCGGCCATTTATGGTTTATCAGCTTTGCTGGGGCATAGGGCAGCAACCGTTTGTGTAATAATAGCCAACCGGCTGGCCGGAAAAGCCAGTAAGGATTATAAACCGGTGATGAAAGAGCTCGTTGAGCATGTTTTGAATGGTTTAACACAATAGCATAGCATGGACAGGGACAAGATAAAGGCTTTAATAGCTCTGTTGGATGATCCGAATGATGAAGTTTTCTCATCGGTTGAAAGTGCCTTACTAAGAGAGCCGGTTGAAATTGTTCCGGTGCTTGAAAAGGCCTGGGAGCAGTCTCTGGACGGCCTGTTTCAAACACGGGTAGAGAACATTATCCACTCCATTCAGCTGAACGATATCCATGCAGAGCTAAAAAAATGGCTGAAGTCCCCCAATAATGATTTGCTATACGGTGCCTACCTGGCATGCAAATATCAATATCCTGATGTGAGTATCATCCGCATCAAGGAGCAGCTTTCTGAGCTGCGAAAGGATATTTGGCTGGAGATGAATGAACACCTGACATCGCTGGAAAAAATACGGATTGTTAACCATGTTTTGTTTGATGTGCATAAATTTTCACGCAATACCAGTAAATACCTGGCGCCAGAAAATAACTACATCTGCGAGGTGCTCAATACGCACAAGGGCAATCCGCTGTCGGTATCTGTTATCTACTCCATATTATGCAGGGAGTTGGGGATGCCCGTGTTTGGTGTTAATCTGCCTAAAAATTTCATTTTAGCCTTTGTTGATGAGGCTGCCATGACTGAAAACGAGCTGGCATCAAACGAAGCTGCTGTTCTGTTTTACATCAACCCCATAAACAAAGGAGCCGTTTTGGGGCGGAAAGAGATTGAATTTTTTATAAAGCAGCAAAAGCTGCAGCCACAGCCCGAATACTTTTTGCCTTGTGATAATATCACCATCATCAGGCGCATGTTTAATAATTTGAGCTTTGGATATGACAGTATTGGAGAGGACCAAAAGAAGGAGGAAATAAAGAAGCTATTGGCGCTCTTCGATATGTTAAATGAAGAAAACCCACAATAATAATTCTAACTGAACAAAGGAGAATGAATAAATTATCAGGATTACAACCACAAGAGGTTTGGAGGCAATTTGAAGCCATCTGTCAGGTGCCAAGGCCTTCAAAAAAAGAGGAGAAAATCATTGAATTTCTGTTGAAATTTGCTGAAGCTAATAATCTGGAAGCCAAGAAGGATGCTATTGGAAATGTATTGATTTCTAAACCAGCTACTCCTGGCATGGAAAATCTGAAATCGGTTGTATTGCAGTCACACATCGATATGGTGTGTGAAAAAAACAGTGATAAGAAGCATGATTTTGATAACGACCCGATTATTCCGGTAATTGATGGCGAATGGGTTAAAGCCGATGGAACGACCTTAGGTGCCGATGATGGGATTGGCATGGCGGCGCAAATGGCGCTTTTGATAGCCGAAGATATAGAGCACGGCCCAATCGAATGCTTGTTTACGGTTGATGAAGAAACGGGTTTGACAGGGGCTTTTGAACTGAAGGAAGGGTTTTTTAACTCCCCAATTCTTCTGAATCTGGATTCTGAAGATGATGGCGAACTATTTATCGGTTGTGCCGGAGGAGTCGATACTTTGGCTAAGTTTCCCTACCAGAAAGAGGCTGCTCCTGAAAAAGGCTTTGCTTTTAAAGTATCTGTTTCGGGCTTAAAAGGCGGTCATTCGGGCGATGATATTCACAAAGGCTTGGGAAATGCCAATAAAATACTTAACCGCTTTTTGTGGGAAACAGGCCGTAAATATGATACGCGTTTAGCTACATTTGACGGCGGAAACCTGCGTAACGCCATCGCGCGCGAAGCTCATGCCATTGCCGTGGTTCCAAGTGCCTACAAAGAGCAGGTACGTGTGGCTTTTAATATGCTGTTTCACGATGTGCAAATGGAGCTTAAAGCAACTGAGCCAGGGTTGCGAATGAAACTCGAATCAATTGAAATGCCCAAGTTTGTGATGGATAAAGCCAGTCAGGCTAATTTACTTAATGCGCTTTACGCCTGTCCGCATGGAGTCATCGAAATGAGTCGTGATATTGAGGGGCT
This sequence comes from Carboxylicivirga taeanensis, assembly GCF_051851475.1. NCBI lineage: Bacteria > Pseudomonadati > Bacteroidota > Bacteroidia > Marinilabiliales > Marinilabiliaceae > Carboxylicivirga > Carboxylicivirga taeanensis. Next base: position 115,177 of record NZ_JBPUSJ010000012.1, read on the forward strand.
GGTTGAAACATCCACCAATCTGGCATCGGTAAAAATGCATGATGATCATGTGCTGGTTACTACCAGTCAGCGCAGTTCGGTGGAGAGTGCCAAAGAAGACATTGCCAATATGGTAACCGCTGTATTTACTCTCGGAGCAGCTGAAGTAATTCACTCGGATGGCTATCCGGGGTGGACACCTAATACCGATTCAGAAATTCTTAAAGTAACTAAAGAGTCGTATGAGCGCTTGTTTGGAACCGAGCCAGTGGTGAGGGCCATCCATGCTGGTTTGGAATGTGGCCTGTTTCTTGAGAAATATCCAGGTATGGATATGATTTCTTTCGGTCCAACGATTAAAGGGGCGCATTCTCCAGATGAACGGATAAACATCGAAACAGTGCAGAAGTTTTGGCTGCATTTAATTGATGTACTCAAAAATATACCAGAAGCATAAACAGAAAAAGCCGGATTGTTAATCCGGCTTTTTTTATATCATAATGGGAACTACTCTACAAGGGTGGGGTATTTTCCTTTTTTTATGGCACTAAACAATTCTGTTTTGGCACTACAGCCGCACGAACCACTGCTGCATGCTGTTTTACCGGGAGCTGGTTTAAATACCCTGAAAAAGAAGTTAAACACCTTGTAAAAGGCCCATCCAACAATCAGATATGTAATAATTTCCTGAATCATAATTCTATAACATCAAACTTCCTACCTGGTTCACTGCAAAAGCTAAAATCCATGCCAATCCGGTTGTGTATACAATGGTAAATATTGCCCATTTCCACGAACCCGATTCTTTACGTATAGCTGCAATCACCGCAATACAAGGGAAGTAAATTAGTATGAAAACCATGAACCCAAACGCTGTTACTTTATTAAACACCGGGCGTCCGTCCGGGTGCTTTTCATCCCGTATCTGCGCGATAAGCTGTTTCGAGTCTTCGGTATCATCATCGCTATGATAGATCACCGCCATGGTACTGATCACAATCTCTTTGGCTGCAATTCCAGTAATCAGACTCACGCCCATTTTCCAATCAAAACCCAAGGGTTTAATAACCGGTTCAATCGTTTGGCCTAATCGGCCAATATAGGTGTTGCTTTGATGCTCGCCCTTTTTAATCAATTCAATCGAATCCGTTTTCTCTTGCAACACCTTTTGGTAATGCTGCTTTACTGGTGCTTCGCTCGTTGCAATTAAAGGAGCGTATTCAGTATTGAGCTGTTCTATTTTGGCATCAAAATCTTCCGAATAATTAGCGTTTTGTGGGTAGTAGCTTAAAAACCAAATAATAATGGAGGCGACTAGGATTATGCCCCCCATTTTCTTGAGGTATTCAGCCCCTTTGTTCCACATATGCCTGATGGTATTTTTGATGGTAGGAATGCGGTAGGGAGGAAGCTCCATCACAAAGGGCACTTCATCGTGCTTAAATATAAAACGCTTGAATAGGCGGGCAATTATTACTGCCAGCAAAATGCCAATACCATAGATCATAAACAGCATGGTTCCTGCGTTCTCCGGAAAGATGGCTCCAATAATCAAAATGTAAACCGGCAGGCGTGCACTGCACGACATAAATGGGTTAATTAGCATGGTAAGCAGCCGGTTGTTGCGGTTCTCAATGGTTCGCGAAGCCATAACCGCCGGCACATTGCAGCCAAATCCCATTACCAGTGGGATAAATGACTTGCCATGCAGGCCCATTTTATGCATGAGCTTGTCCATGATGAAGGCTGCACGAGCCATGTATCCGGTATCCTCCATAAAAGAGATGAAGAAGAACAGTATTAGTATGTTGGGCAGAAAAACAATGACACCCCCAACGCCACCAATTACTCCATCAACCAGTAAGTGCTTTAGCGAGCCATCGGGCATCACATTACTTACAAAATCGGATAAATAGGCGACACCTGTTTCGATCCAGTTCATGGGGTACTCGCCCAATTTAAATGTGGTTTGAAACATCAGCCACATGAAAAAGATGAAAATAGGAAACCCAAAAAGACGGTGTGTGATGATATTGTCGATGCTGTCTGTACGTCGGCGTCTGGTTTGGGGATTTTCTTTAAACGTTTCTTTTAATGCACCAGCCACGAAACCATAACGGGCATCAATAAATACTGATTCAGAATCCTCTAGTGATTGTTTCTCTATTTTGGCTGTCTGTATCTCTGTTTCATCAATGATTTGTTGGTATTGCTGAGCGTTGGCCCGCATGTACTCAAATAGCTGCTTGTCTTTTTCCAAGGCTTTAATTGCCAGGTAGCGGGGTGAGATGCGGTTGGCAATGCCGCCCACTTTGGCAAACATCCGGTCGAGCACCTCAATGGCCGACTCAATAGGTTTTCCATAATTGATGTGGATATGTCGCACAACAGGATCTCTGTCTTCATATACATCAATCAGTTTATCAAACAGTTCGGTCACACCTTTTCCTCTCGAGCTAACTGTTGGAACAAAGGGAATGCCCAGCATGCCCCCAAGCTGCTCGTAATTTAGTCGGTCGCCCCGGCGTTGCATTTCATCAAACATATTGAGGGCAACCACCACTTTTATATCCAGATCAATTAGCTGCGTAGTCAGGAATAAGTTACGCTCCAGGTTAGAACTGTCTAATACGTTAACTACAATGTCGGGATTTTCATTGGTAATGTATTCTCGAACAAATTTTTCTTCGGGCGAATAGGCAGAGATGCTATAAGTACCCGGCAGGTCGATGATGTTGAATTGATAGCCCTTGTGATTAAAGGTCGCCGCTTTAGAGTCGACCGTTACACCACTGTAATTGCCAACATGCTCTTTTGCGCCACTGGCATAGTTAAACAGGGTTGTTTTTCCACAATTGGGGTTACCAACCAGCACAATATTAATGTTCCGGTGCTTTTTATTGGCAGATTGCTTTAAAATATCGTCAGAGATAGTTCCCTGATAGCTTAAATCGGCAATGTTTTTTGCTTCATCTACGGTGACTACTTCAATTAGTTTGGCCTCACTTTTGCGCAGCGAAACTTTATAATCAAGTATTTGGTATTCGATGGGGTCCTTCAAAGGTGCGTTTTTAACCACAGTTATCTTCTTACCTTTAACAAATCCCATCTCGGTAATGCGTTTCCGAAAGGCCCCATGTCCTTTGACTTTGACAATGACGCCCTCATTACCGTTGCTTAACTCAGATAAATTCATGAAAAACTTAATTGAACATTCCCATTTTAATAAGATTGTACAAATGTATATTTGCAAACCCTATGTTACAATACCCAAAAGTAGGGATTTTGTAGTTGTAAAAACGAGGAGTAGGGGGACAAGTATAACTTTTCGGGCAAAAACGCGTTTAGAAGGTATGAGTAAACAGAACGGAGCAGGTAAAATACAAAAGCTGCTGGATAAGTACGGCGATAATGTTGCTATTCTGGAGGAGGAGATTGATATCCAGCTTCAACGTTTGTACTTTAAAGAGAGTAAGCTTCAGAAAAAACAGTTGGAAAAGGAGCAGGTGCTTCTGCAAAAAGAAAAGCTCTTTAGCTCGGAGGTGTCATTAGAGGATAAAAAAGTGTTGCTCTGTCAATTGGCATCTATCGATGAAGTGGAGGCTTTTAGAACTCTTCAGCGCTACAAAGAGCATCCCGATAAACCATTAGCTGCCTGGTCTGTGCTGGCTTGTCAAGAAAGTAAAATGAGGTTGCAGAGCGTTTTTTTAGAGAAAAAGCCTTTGTTTATTTCAACCGGGCTGGGAGGACGTGGCAAGATGTTACGCTACTTTATTGTGATATTCACCAATAAATATGTGCCTTTCTCAGCCTATCAGAAAGAACTGGTGAGCGGCGAGGTCGATTATGTGTTTAAGAAAGAGCGAGCTGAGCTTGAAAGCATCGAATTTTACGAGTCTTTTGTTACCATTCAGGCCTTAATATCGTTGGATACCGCCCTGAAAAATATGTTGTCCAAAATTATTGTGCAATGTAATGAAATAGGTAATTTTTTAAGCCCTTCACTGTTGGTGACCAACGTAAAAAAGCTGTCGTCAGCCGAAATAGAAAAAATGATTGAGCAAAAATACACCAACCAGAATACGAATAATGATGGAATTCAAACAGAAGATTGTTAATGTAGCAGTGCAGGTACTGCCAATGTCCAAAACTCATGAAATGTATGATATGGTAGATGCTGCCATTGAACTAATCCAGAAGTCTGGCCTAAAGCACAAAGTAACGCCCTTCGAAACGGTGATTGAAGGTGCCTATGGCGAAGTAATGGAATTGGTGGAAGCTGTGCAGCAGGCATGCTACAACAATGGTGCAGAAAATCTGCTGTGTAACCTTAAAATTCAGTCGCACCAGGTTGAGGATGTGACAATAGAAGATAAGGTAGCAAAATATGAGTAAGCAAAAAAGGTTGCTCATGTGAGCAACCTTTTTGTTGTATATTGGATTAATTTATTCGTGTAAATCTTCAAATTCAACATTGGTGTATTCAGCTGTGGCAAGGCTTTCTTCTAACACCTCCTCAGTATTTTCGGCTGGTTGGTTTTGTTGAATGTAGCCAACTGTTTCTTCGAGCCCTTTAACAAATTTTTCGAAATCCTCTTTGTAAAGGAAAATCTTATGTTTTTCAAAATGGTACTTCCCATCCTGATCAAAACGCTTTTTACTTTCCGTAATTGTGAGGTAGTAATCGTTTTTTCGGGTTGCTTTTACATCAAAAAAATAAGTTCTTTTACCTGCCCTTATTGCTTTTGAAAAGATCTCATCTCTATCATTCTTTTCAAATCCTTCGTTTTTTTCAAATCCTTCCATCGTTTTCTTTATTGTTTTTGGAAACAGCTTGTCTGCTTCAAAAATGATAATTATTTCCTTATTAACCAATCTTTTTTTTACAATTTTTTTATGTTTTTTAAACAAATAAACAAGATGGTCTACTGTCTAACTTTCATACACTAATAGTAATAGTGAGTGGTTCAGGTATTTAATATAATTGAATAAGTTAATAATTGTATAGATGTGTCACCGGGTTGGATGACCCAATTTATCCGTGAAAATAGGATTTCTATTAAGGTATATACAGAGGTATCTTTCAAATGAATCAACTGGTTTTTAGCAGCCTTATAAAACTATTGAATAAGTCTTACTAAAAGCACTTGACGCAAATAAAAAAAAAACTACTTTTGCATTAATTATATAGTAAAAAAAGTTCTTTAAGGATGTTAAGTAGACGATTGTTAAGAGTTAAAGTTGTGCAGATGGCATACGCACATTACCAGAAGGGTGAAGTGTCGATACAACAGACAGAAAATGAGTTATTCCATAGCATAGCCAAATCTCATGAGATGTACCACGCGTTCTTGCTATTATTGCTTGAACTAAAGAATTTTGCTGAAAACAGAATTGAGCTTCGCAAACAAAAGAGACGTCCTTCAGAAGAAGATTTAAATCCAAATATGAGGTTTGTAGAAAACGGCTTTCTAATGCAGTTGGCCAATAACGAATCTCTGTTGGCTTATAACACAAAAAACGGTACTCCTTGGGTCAATCATCCCGAAACCATCAAAGGCCTGTTCAATATGATTACCGAATCAGAACTGTATACCGAGTATATGGAAACTGAAGGGGGAGATTATGAAGCCGACAAAAAATTTATTGCTAAATTATTGGAGAAGGTAATTGCACCGTTTGAGAATCTTTACTCAATTTTCGAAGAGCAAAGTGTGTATTGGAATGATGAAGTGGAGTTCATCATCTCAATGGTTGTGAAAACAATCAAAGGCTTTCAGGAGGAGAATGCAGAGAAAGAACGACTGCTTCCTGAGTTTAAAGATGAAGAGGACAGAGATTTTGTACAGCGCTTGTGCCGTAAAACATTAGTCAACCATAAAGACAATATGGAGCTGATTCAGAAGTTTACCAAAAACTGGGATTTCGACCGGGTGGCTTATCTTGATGTTGTGCTGATGCAGGTGGCGCTTACCGAAATTACCGAATTCAAGAATATACCGATTAATGTATCGCTTAATGAATACATCGAAATAGCCAAGTATTACTCAACAAGTAAGAGCGGTGTGTTTATTAATGGGGTGCTTGATAAAATAACCGAGCATCTGATTGCCGAAAAAGTGATTAACAAACCAGGAAAGGCTAATTAAGCGACCATGATGATTAAGCATGTACTATACCTAATAGTAATCATGCAACTAGGTGCATGTACAGGCAATCAGCACAGTAATTCTGAGTCTGCAAAAAGTAATGGGAAGCTGCGCTTTACTGAGTTGTCTTTTAATTTCGGAAGCCTAACAAGTGGTGATGTAGTTGGTCATCGCTTTCCGGTTATTAATGAGGGGAGTAGTCCGGTAGTTATTCAAAAAGTTGAACATGGTTGCGGATGCACCGATGCCGTATTTCCCCAAAAGCCAATCAAGCCTTTGGATACAGCTTTTGTTGAAGTGATTTTTGATACAAATGGCTGGAAGGGCCGACAGGTGAAACAAATTGTTGTTTTGGCCGATGACTCCCTAAAAAGACATGAACTATTGATTTGGGCTAGTATTAAGTAAAAATTAAGCAAAATAAAATTATGAGTTTTTCTAACGTATTTTTAAACCTGCCTCCACAGGCAGCTGAAGGTGGTAATCCATGGATGTCTTTTGCGCCATTCATTTTAATCATCGTCGTATTTTACTTTTTTATGATTCGTCCGCAGATGAAGCGTCAAAAAGAATTACGTAAATATCGTGAAGCCCTTAAAAAAGGTGATAAAGTGATTACAACTGGCGGTATCTATGGCAAAGTGGCCGAAGTTAAAGACCAGTTTATTACGGTTGAAATTGCAGATGGCGTAAAAGTGAAAATGGATAAGTCAGCCATTGTAATGGATATGACTGATGTAGCTGCAAATAAGTAATTGCCTTAAGTGCCGCCAGATCCTAGTTTTCTGATAAAGATTAATTATTTTTGTCTTTCTGATCATTAGACTATGGATTATTTAAGCGCACTAGCAAAAAGATATATACAGCTTATTAAAAATAAAACCAAGGAGTTGCGCGAAGACAAAAACGCGCTTATCTTCTTGGTTTTTCTTTTCTTTTCAGCCTGTTTTTGGGTGTTGAATGCTCTCCAGAAAGACAATTATTCAACCGATGTCACCTATCCGGTTAAGTTTGTGAATGTGGGTGAGGATGAAATAATTTATGGAAGTGCCAAGCGGGAGTTACAGCTAAAAATAAAGGGTGGCGGGTTTAAAATCTTAAACTTTCTTACCCGTCATCAATTTTCTGCCAAAGGAATTGATGTTTCGCAACTGAACAGAGTGACTGTTAATGGGATTACAGGCGCCTATGTTAATTCAAAGGATTACTTTCAACTGATAGAGCGGGAGCTGGTTATGGGGATTGAATTGGTAACTATCACGCCCGATACTCTTTTTATACCCTTAATAAAAAGGCATTCAAAGAAGATACCCGTTAAAGTAGATGCTAAACTTAGTTTTGCCCAGCAATGCCAGTTGTCGGGTCCAGTTGTGGTTGAGCCCGATTCCGTTATTGTATCAGGAGCTGGCAGCATCATCGATTCACTTGATTTCATCAGTACTAAGCCATTAACTTTCGAGAAACTAGCAGATACCATTGTTCGTAATGTTTCACTGGAAAAAGCTGAAAATATTGAAATGCAGGCAAAAAGAGTGGTGGTTACCTTTCCGGTGGAGCCTTTTACCGAAGCCAATATAATGGTGCCCATTAAAGCAGTGAATTTACCTGATAGCCTTGAGTTGAGAACATTTCCTTCCGAGGTTAATGTCTCTTACAATTTGGGATTAAGTCGGCCGCTATACAAAGTGAGTGAGTTTAATGTTCTTATTGACTTTTCTGAAATGGATTTTAACAGGCTGCCCCGGCGTTTAAAAGTAAAAGTAAACGATCATCCGGACAATATTCAAAACATGACTTATCAGCCTGTATTTGTCGAATACTTATTGGAAAGAAAGGCAGAGTAATGATTAGGGTTGGATTAACAGGAGGTATAGGCAGTGGAAAAACAACCGTTGCACGGCTGCTTAGGGCTCTAGGCTTCCCCGTTTACGAGGCTGATACAGAAGCTAAGCAGCTGATAAATAAAGATCGGGACATACGGGAACAAATTATTCACTTATTGGGCAAAGAGGCCTATAATGAACAGGGATACAACCGAAAGTATGTCGGAAGCCTTGTGTTTAATAATGAAGAATTACTGCAAAAACTGAATGAAATAGTTCATCCGGCTGTTGCCAATCACTTTGAACAATGGTGTACTGAAAAGGATGAATTTAATGTCGTTTTTCAGGAGGCCGCCGTTCTATTTGAAAATGGAAACTATTCCCGGTTTGATAAAACCATACTGGTAGTGGCACCTGAAATAACACGTATTGGCCGGGTAATGCAGCGCGATGACATGAATAAACAAGAGGTTGTTGCAAGAATAAATAATCAGTGGCAGGATGATGAGAAAATGAAATTGGCCGATTTTGTTATTACTTGCGATGGTCAGCATCTTGTTATACCACAGGTTATGAATATTTTAAAGCAGTTATAATGGGATTATTGGGATCATTTTTAGGAGCAAGCATAGGATGGTGGACTTTAGGACCAATTGGGGCCATTATGGGCTTGGTACTTGGTCATTTGTCCGAGGAGCAATCGACTATTGTTAAAAACAGTAAGCAGTCGCCCGAGCAAAACGCGCGTAGTGGCTTTTTAGCGACCTTATTGGTTCTTGTTGCCGCTGTTATGAAAGCAGATGGTCGGGTCGTGCGTTCCGAATTGGATTATGTAAAAAGTAGTCTGATTGCGACATTCGGGGAGAAGGAAGCGGGTAAAGCCCTGCTGATGTTGCGAGATATCTTAAATCAGGACATTCCTGTTGGTGAAGTGCTGCATCAGGCACGCGTGCACATTAACTATTCATCGAAGGTGCAGCTGATGCACCTATTATATGGTATTGCGTTGGCCGATGGCCGATTTTCCGCAGAAGAACAACAATTTCTTAAGCAGATTGCATCGGGCTTAGGTATTTCACAAAAAGATTTCGAAGCCATAAGTGCGATGTTTGTTCCAAGCACTGCAGCTGCGTATAAAATTTTAGAAATTGACGAATCAGCATCCGATGAAGAAATTAAGCGAGCCTATAAAAAGATGGCGGTGCGCTTTCATCCTGATAAGGTGACGCATTTGGGTGATGACATCCGAAAAGATGCGGAAAAGAAGTTTCAGAAAATTAATGAGGCCTACGGGCAAATCAAAAAGGAGCGAGGGATAAAATAATTAGCCATACTTAATGAAATTCTTTTGCTCATAGCATCTATAATTCTATTTTTGCACAAAAAAAGTAAACATATGTTGAAAGGAATATTGGCGATTTCAGGACAAAGAGGACTTTTTAAGCTGGTGTCGCAAGCGAAAAACTCAATTATTGTTGAGTCGTTGATTGATGGGAAAAAAATGCCGGCCTATGCTACATCACGAATCAGTGCCTTGGAAGATATTTCCATTTACACTGAGGACGAAGATGTGAAGCTCTTCGATGTGTTTAAGGCAATTTACGAGAAGGAAGAAGGTGGCGTGGCTATTTCACCCAAAAGCTCGTCAGCTGAGTTAAAGGCATACTTTGAGGAGGTGCTGCCTTTATATGATAAGGATAGAGTATATGTTTCTGATATTAAAAAAGTGCTGACTTGGTACAACCTATTAATTGAGAACGAAATGTTCGATCCCAATGCGGTTGAAGAAACGGAAGAAGAGTCTGCTTAAGACTCCACTGAGTAGAATAATATGAGGAAGAGGCATCTGGATAAGGTGTCTCTTTTTTTTTGTGTTGATATGTAGTTCGTTATGGCTATATTTGTTGATAGAGTTTGAATAATCCTAAACGTTACATAATGAGAACATATTTTATTTTGCTGGTTCTACTTACCTGTGGAGGAACATTAAATGCACAATCGCAGCTGTATACCGTCACAAGTGGTGAGATGATTTTTAGTTGGGCTGATGTGGAGCAGGCCCCTTTAGCCGGTGGACCGCACGAAAATGTTGCCGGTGTTCCTCGCTTTAGTATGTTTCTTCATGTTGGACAATATGTGCACCTCGACTTCACAAATACCATTGGCTTGTATTCGGGGTTGGCACTGCGTAATATTGGCTTTATCACCAAAGATGATGCCCTGGATTTGGGTGTTGAGAAGGAAAAGCATCGTTCCTATAGCTTGGGTTTGCCAATAGCCTTTAAGCTTGGTGCATTTAAAGAGCATTTCTACTTATTTGGAGGAGCCGAGTATGAGTTATTGTTTCATTATAAATACAAGTACTGGATAGATGGCGACAAGCATAAAACATCCGAGTGGTTCAGCAACCGTACCAAGCGTTTCGTCCCCTCCGTTTTTGCAGGCGTGCAGTTTCCACGAGGGTTAAACCTTAAATTTAAATATTATCTGGATGACTTCTTGAATAGTGATTTTTCAAAAGGAGATAATCCATTGAACGACTATTCGCGCTATGGAAGTACACAAATGTTTTATATTTCATTAAGCTGGCAGTTTGATACGCGTGATTTTAATAAAATATGGAACGGAGAAAGAAGTGGTCGGGCTTACAATGCCAGAATTTAATACGACCACCCAAATTTGTTTATCTGTAGGTTATTTTAAAGCATGCTACTATTTTTTTGGCAACCCAAAAGCTATTTCAAGGATTTGTAATGATTTCTAATCTCATATTCAATTTGTTTGTCCCAAAGCTTATTAAGTACCTCTTTCGCCATATTTTCGTAATAATCAGCTTTTGATTTTTGGCCCATTTTCTGATAAATACCGGCCAGGCGATACATTGATGGTATGTGCATGTCGTTAATCTGAAGGCAAATCTGATACTGCTGAATCGCCTCTTCAAGAAAGCCTTTATCGATTAAGCGCTGAGCATTTTCTAAATGCACTTCGATTTCCTTTAATTCATTGTCAAACCGGAGTTGAAAAATATCTTGCGCTTTAGTGGTAATGAAGGGGCAAGGAACTTCGCGCACCACACGTTCGGTAATGCTGCCCATCATAAATCGGTTAATAACGGACCGGCCATTTGTTCCCATCACCAGAAGGTCTGAGTTATCCAATTTAATTTTTTCTAATATCACTTCGTGAATAATACCCGGTTCAATACTTATTTCAAAATTAACATCACTTAGGTCGAAATCTTCTAAAAAACTATTCATGGTTTGCTTCTGATTCCTAAGTAGTTTTGAGTTTTCAGCTTCCATATCTACCTGTATACGAGGTGATAAGTTGGTGAAGGGCTTATAGGCGTTTAGTATAGTCAGTTGACTATTAAAGTTTTTTGTAAGTAATATGGCGTTTTTTAAGGCTCTTTGTGAAGCTTCTGAAAAATCAACGGGGCAGAGGATGCGCTTAAATTGAACTTCTTCTGAGTTTTTTACAATCCAAACTGGAATATCAGATAGTTGGATTAGCTTTTCGGCAGTAATACCAAGTTTAAAATTGTTGCTTTGTCCTTTCCCTGAGCCCGCTAATATCAGATTGACACCATGAGTAGTAGCCAATTGCAGTAACTTTTCACTGGGTTTACCATTTTCGATAATGCAATGAGCCACCGTTACACCATCCTTTTCAAGTAGGTCCTTTATCTCATTGAGCTTTGTGTCTACCGCATTGTGCACAATGTCAATAATTTCAGGATGAAGTACCTCCTTAGGAATTACATAAGAAATAATAACTTGTGAGTTGTATGAATTAGCTAATTTGGCAGCGACCTCAATTTGAGCGCTGTAAGTAGTGTTTATATCAACAGCTAACAATATTTTTTCAAGTAGTTTCATATCCTTTGATAATTAAGTGTTGTGTAATGGTATTCTAAATGAAAAATGGCTTGTTTAGTTTAAACAAAAAATCACATATTTAGTTCTTTAGCTAACCAGATGTTCGCTCAGATCGTATTCGTAAATAGTATAATTAACTACTTATCTTCGTCTGATTTAGCCGTGGCATGAGCTGCTAAAGGAGCTGTTAAATAGATAAACAGCATGACCAGAACTGCTTTTAGCCAAACAATTGCAGAAGAAAAAAACAAGGCAACTCCTATTACCAGCCAAAGTAGTCCAAAAGAGGTGGCTTTTGTGGTGGCATGCAGCCGGCTGTAAAAGTTGTTAAAACGTAGCAGGCCAATGGCAGCTATCAGAATAAACAGGCTGCCCACTATAGTTAACAATGCTATAACTAAATTCATCATTTGTAACGTTTTAAATAGGTTGAAATAGCGACTGTGCCGATGAATGAGATTAATGAAATTATTATCGTAATATCGAAATACACGGCTTGCCTCATAAGCATGCTATAGAGTAGAATGAAGGCCATGCTGATAGAAGCTATCAGATCCATTGCAACAATCCGGTCTTGAATAGTTGGCCCTTTTACTAATCTAAATAAGGTGAGGGCAAATGCTACTAATAAAAATGTTGCAGCAATTACAAAAGCATTGTCTAGTATGGGGTCATTCATCGGCTATTATTTTTATTTTGTTTTGCATGTCTTCAAACTCATTTAGTATGGTTTGTTCGTTGTCTAGATAAAGGATGTGCACCAGCATGAGTTTTCTATCGTGGGTGATGTCGATCGATAATGAGCCTGGAGTCATGGATACCAGATTACTAAAAAGAAGTAAGGCTGTATCTGATTTTAATATTAGGGGCACACGAATAATACCTGGGTGGGTTTTTAGGTGGGGTGTTAAAAGGTCGTAGGCAATATATAAATTAGACTGTATCAGTTTATATAGATAGAGTCCTATAAATATAACCGTGTGATAGAATTTGAGAATTAGTTTCATGGCGCGGAAGGGTTTAATACACGTTGAATGTACTCGTTCGGATCAATCAACTCATTGGCTGCTTGCAGTGTATATTCAAAAAAGGGAGCTGCAAAAATTCCCATCCCAATACTTACTAAAGCAAGGATTACTGAGGGTAATAAATGAAAGCCATACAGCTCTTTATGATTAATTATGTTGGGGTTGCTTTGGGGATCTTCTTTTAAAAACGCTTCATTCCAAATTTTTATCATGGAATAGAGCGTAAACATGGCAGTTAGTATGGCTGCGGCTACTAAAAGATAGTCATGAGCTTCAATGCCTGATTTGATTAATAAAAATTTTGCAAAAAAGCCCGAAAGGGGAGGAACTCCAACCAAAGCAAAGGCCGGGATGATAAATAAAATGGCGATTATTGGGCTCTGATTTAATAGGCCGCCCACTTCTTTCAGGTCAAAGCTGCCTTTGGTGCGGTGTATTATACCCGCAAGCAAAAACGTGTTAGTTTTTGCAATCATATTATGAAGCATAAAAAAGATTGCCCCAGCAATTGCCAATGGGGTAAAAATCGCCAATCCCATTATCATATAGCCTATTTGACTAATAATATGGTAGGATAAGATTCGCCTGATGTCATAATGTGCCGAGGCTGCCATACCACCTATTACCATAGTAAACCCTGCTATTACAGCAAGAGTGCTTAGCCAAAAGGACTGATCTTGAGTAAAAAACAAAGTAAAGAAACGAATAAGTGCATACACTCCTACTTTGGTGAGCAAGCCTGCAAATAGAGCGGTAACTGTGATGTTTGGAGTGTGGTAAGAAGCAGGTAGCCAAAAGAATAGTGGAAACACTGCTGCTTTTATACCAAAGGCGATAAAAAATAGAGCGGTGGAAGAATTGATGAGCACGGGTTGCTCATGTGCCCGCAAAATCTGCGCCAAGTGTGCCATGTTTAAGGTACCCGTTTTCCCATATAGCAATCCTAGTCCGGCTAAAAACAATAGGGAACCAATTAAGTTTAAAGCCATATATTTAATTCCCCCTTCCAGTTGCTCTTTTGAATGCCCAAGAATAATTAATGCAAAGGATGCGATCAAAATTACCTCAAACCAAACATATAAATTAAACACATCTCCAGTCGTTAAAGCTCCGTTGACTCCCATTGTTAAAGCAAAGAAGAAAACATAGAACCGGCTTGACTGGTGAGAACCCGGCATAAAGTAGACTGAATATATAGAAATGGCCAATACAATGAGGGCAGATACGATAAGCATTAAGGCGCTCAGGTGATCGATTACCAAAGTTATGCCCATTGGTGCTTGCCAGCCACCCATGTTTAATGTAAGAATACCTTGCGCCCTTACTTGAAAAAACAAGTAGACGGTTAGCAGCAGTAGTGCGCTGCTCCCGATAATACCGACAGACTGGGCCACTTTGTGCGATTTAAGGGCCAGTAGCACCAGTATTAGTAAAAATGGTAGTAAAATAGGTAAAGCTAATGCTGTCATATCAATTTGTATCTGTTTTTTTTAGTTGATCCAAATCATCCGTACCTGTAGTTTCGAAGAATTTGAGCTTTAGCGCCAGAGCAAACACTATTAATCCAAAGCCTATGACTACAGCAGTCAGAACTAAAGCCTGTGGGAGCGGATCGGCCATATGCTCACCAGATGGTTGGGCGGTGGTGACAAAAGCGGGCTGACCGGCCACCAAACCAGACGATAGAAAGACAAATAAGTTGGTAGCATTACTCAAAAATATCAGACCGATAATAAATTTTAAAATGCTGCGGCGCAAAACCATGTAGGCCCCAGCAGTATAAAGTACTCCTACTAGTATCGCTATTAATATTTCCATTATCGGCTCTTTATTAAGGTGAAAAAAAAGACCAGTGTTACTCCAATTACAGCCATAAAAACACCGATGTCAAAAAGTAAGGGGGTGCCGAGTTTAAGGGGGTCGGTCAATTCAAGTGGAATACTAATCCAAAATCCTTTCATCACATCCTGTTGAAAGAGAAGGCTTGGTAAAATACTACATACGATTAGCAGAAGTCCCCATAAGATATATGTTGTGGGTTTTACCTTAAGTTTTTTTATTGCCTCCTGCCAGTTAAAGGCAAAACTGTAAAAGATGATGGACAGAGCAGCGAGCAGGCCACCTATAAATCCGCCACCAGGGTAATTATGACCTCTGTAAAGGGCTATTAGTGCGAACAGAATTAGTAGAAACTTTATTACTCGGGCTGCTAGTTGTAAAATAACAGAATTCATACTCTTTTAGCTTTTAGTAAAACAAAAACGCCAATGGCTGCTATGGTTAGTACCGTTACCTCGCCCAATGTGTCTAAAGCCCTGAAATCAACTAAGATAACATTGACTACATTTTTGCCATAGGCATTAGTCAGGCTGTTTTTAATAATTAAATCAGAGATGGGATGGTGAAATTCTACATTTATTGCTTTTAGTGCTAACACAGTCATTACTCCACCAAAACAGAGGGCTATAAGCAGATCGCGAAAACGGGTTAATCGTGAGGATAATATGGCAAAAACTGGTAATCGCTGCAGTACCAGAACAAACACCACAACGATTAGGGTTTCTACAAGTATTTGGGTTATTGCCAAATCAACCGCGCTATAATATAAGTAGATTAACGAAATTCCGTATCCACTTACGCCCATGGCAATAATGGTGGTTAGACGCGACTGTGCCAGGCTTGCGTATATGGCAGCGCAGCCAATAATAGCAATTAAGCCGCTCATGTAATAAGGGTTGAGGCTCAATGAGCTATCCAAAATCCAATTTCGAGTATTATATACTTGTAACCAAAGAAAAATGGATACTAACAGAATAACACTGAGTAGGTAATAACGATGATAACCATGCTGAATAAGTTTGGTGTTGCGTGCCGATATTTCTAAGAAAAATTTCAGTGTACTACTAAAAAGTTCCGTAAACTTAATAGTAAAGATTTGGTTGTTAAAACGATGCCAGGCTTGTAGAAATGTTTTAAAGCGCAGGCTAATTACGAAAGTAATTGTGCCAATAAGAATAGTCAACATGCTTAGCATGAAGATATCATTAAAACCATGCCATAGCTTTAGCTTTATGTCAATTAGCTCTTTGCGAATCATGCTCAATGCTGGCTCAATCATGGTTTCACCTAAAATACCGGGGAGTAAGCCTAATAATAGGCTGAGTAAAGCCAGAATGCTGGGACCCAGCAAATATAGTAAGCCCTTTTCGTTAATAGGTTGGGCGTAGGCTTTACGCTTCTTTAAAAAAACGTGATATAAAAAGTGCATAGAGACGGCCACCATTAATGCGTTACCGCCAACCCCCAAAGTAAGCACCAAAGAGGCAATTTGAGGTGATTGAGCTTTTGCTTCGTAAATAAGTTCTTTACCTAAAAAGCCTAGCATTGGAGGTAATCCAGCCATGGAAAACAAAGCCAGGAGGCTAATGGCAAATGTTATGGGCATAGAGTACCTTAACCCGCCTAATTCGTTAATGTTTCTGGTCCCTGTTTTTTTATCGATAAAGCCGGCGATCATAAATAACGCAGCTTTGTAAAAAGCATGGACAAACAAAAATAGCATAGCTGCTTTAAAGGATAGTTTCGTATCTATTCCTATTAATAGCATTAATGTACCCAATGCACTGATAGTGGTGTAGGCAAGAATTGCTTTTAAATCAGTTTGAGTAATAGCAAAGTACGCTCCCAAAAACATCGTTATTGCTCCTACTGAAGTAATTGTGTAAACCCAGGTACTGGTATTGCCCAAAATAGGATTGAGAAGTGCCAGTAAAAAAATGCCGGCCTTCACCATAGTGGCTGAGTGCAAATAGGCGCTAACGGGAGTGGGAGCCTGCATGGCACCTGGCAGCCAGAAGTGAAAAGGAAACTGGGCCGATTTTGTAAAAGCCCCCACTAATATTAGAATGAGTGCGGGGCGATACAGATAACTAGATTTTATAGTATCAGCCTGTTCTACCCAAACACTATAAGAGTAGCTTTCAACAGTGCTGCCAATTAGTACAATTCCGCACAGAAGAAGCAGTCCACCAAATCCTGTTATGAAGAGTGACTGAAAAGCTGCCTTTCTGGCTGTTTCTTTATAGTTAAAGAAGCTGATGAGCAGAAACGACAGAAAACTGGTAAGCTCCCAAAAGATAAAAAGTTGAATGAAGTTAGCAGATAATACCAGTCCCAGCATAGCTCCGCTAAATAAAAAAAGGTAAAAGAAAAATTTATCCGTTCCTTTGTATGAGCGCATATATGCTGATGCGTAAGCGAATACAAGAGCGCCGATTCCTGTAATCAACAGGGCAAATGTGATGCTTAAGCCATTTAAAGAAAATTCCAGATTAAGCCCAATTGTGGGCATCCAATCTATAAAGGTATTAATAGACTGACCGTTAGCAATGCTGGTTATTTTCGAAAAGAAAAACGAAAAAAAAGCAGCTTGAATGCCGGCTAGTATGAGGCCGGTATGCCTTTTTACTTTCTGCGGCAGAATAAATACACTCAGTGCACTAACAAAATATATGATCAGAATAATTGCCATGGATTATGAGGTTTTGTTTTGTAGCCTATAGTTTGGTCTAAACTTAACTCAATATTATTTCTGGTTTCATTATCAACAGACTGATAGCCTTTTCTGTTCATTGATTGAGCTGCTTATTTCTAACAAGCTATGCTGAGCTTTTGAGCATAGCACATTTGGCAAAAAGGCGCTATTTAGAAATGTGGAACTATCGAAATAAAGAGCTCTGGTTAGTGCGCGACAGAAAGTTTCTTCAAAATAATTTGATTTCAATCATCGCATTATCAGTTGTTAAGTATTGATTTGGGTGTAGGGTGGGGCATTTGGGCGAAAAATAAATTTGCATTTTCGCAAAATAGTTCCTTATTTTGCACCCGCTTTTGAGGACAATGGTACTCGTGAAAGGGCAGGATTGATAAGGGTTTCAAGCATTTATCGATACGTAATGAAAGGTAATAAGAGTTGGTCTTGACAGGGGCTTCGATAAGTAATATATTAGCAATCCGGTCTAAAAACAGCGACT
>NZ_JBPUSJ010000013.1:0-101775 GCF_051851475.1 Carboxylicivirga taeanensis
TAAGAGGTTTTTTGCGTTTAATGGTTTCTTACCGGCCACTTAGTGGTATTCGTATATCTGGAAACGCCATTAACTCATCCGGGCGTTCTCCCGGCTATTGGCAGTGTTTATTTTCAATCTTCATCAACTGCCAATAGATAAAGGGTGTTACTTCAAAATAGACAGGATTTGCCTTTTTTTAAGCTTTGTATAGTACGCGCTGTTTGGGGAGTTAATGAAGAGCCAACAAATATCGAATGGGTTGTTTGCTTGAAAGGCACTGTGAAGTCTATATAGCAGCTGTTTTTTGGCGCGTGTTTGTATGAGCATTAGTTCCTTAAAGTAGGCTTTCATGTGCATTAAAAAGGTAGCTAAGGAATGCCGGGTGGTAAACTCTCAGTTACATGCCCCACATGTTGTGAATTTAGTTAGGAGATTTCCATTAAATATGTGGTGTTGTCAGTTGTTATTTAAGATTCATATACCGATGTATAATTGCTGTAGATAGTTCAGCGGTGGTTAAATGTTTTTAGTGTGGTTGTATTTGTTCTTTTGCTTAAAATTTAGGGAGTTATGCTTATATTAACTCAGAAAAGCTTACTAATTTGCAGCTAAAATAACAGATAATTATGCGTATAGTTTCAAAAGTAAAAGGTGCACTACTCGGGTTATCAATTATCCTGAGTTTGAGTAGTTGCAATGAAACGGTGAATAACTGTTTGCAAGTTGAGGATCCTGTTGATTATGCTAATCCGCTGATGGGAACCGATTCAGAGTTTGCTTTGTCCAACGGAAATACTTATCCGGCAATTGCAACCCCATGGGGCATGAACTTCTGGACACCACAAACCAATAAAATGGGTGATGGATGGGGCTATCAATACGATGCTCATAAAATTCGTGGGATTAAACAGACTCATCAGCCGAGTCCTTGGATTAATGATTATGCAGCTTTTAGTTTAATGGCTGTTACCGGAGATCTTAAATTTAAGGAAGAGGAAAGACAGAGTTGGTTTTCTCACAAGGCAGAAATTGCCAAGCCACATTACTATCAGGTTTACTTGGCGGATTATGATGTTAATGTAGAGGTAACACCAACGGAAAGAGCGGCACAATTTCGTTTTACCTTCCCGGAAAATGAATCGAGTTATGTGCTTGTTGATGGATTTCATCAGGGCTCCTACGTTAAGATTATTCCCGAAGAGAAAAAAGTAATTGGCTATTGCCGAAATAATTCAGGAGGTGTGCCTGAAAACTTCCATAATTACTTTGTAGTGGAGTTTGATAAGGAGTTTACCGCTATAAATACCTGGAATAAAGATGAGTTGACTGAAAAAAATGAGGTAGAAGGCTATCATGTAGGTGCTGTTCTGAAGTTTAAAACGTCAAAAGGAGAAAAGGTACATGCTAAAGTGGCCTCTTCATTTATTAGTTATGAACAGGCGCAGCTCAATCTGGACAGAGAAATTGGTTCAGATAGTTTTGAAACAACAAAGCAGAAAGCTCATACGGCTTGGAGTAAGGAGCTTAATAAAATAAAAGTTGAAGGGGGCACCGTTGATCAACAGCGAATCTTTTATTCGACTTTGTACCGGGTATTGTTATTCCCTCGCAAGTTTTATGAATACGATCAGGATAACAATGTGGTTCATTACAGCCCATATAATGGAGAGGTATTGCCAGGCTATATGTTTACAGATAATGGATTTTGGGATACTTTCAGAGCCGTTTTCCCATTCTTCACCGTGATGTATCCGGAGTTGAATAACCAAATTATGCAGGGGTTGGTAAATACCTATAAAGAGAGCGGATGGTTACCCGAATGGGCGAGTCCTGGTCACCGTGGCTGTATGATTGGAACCAATTCTGCTGTGAATATTGCAGATGCCTACTTAAAGGGTATGCGCGATTATGATATCGAAACGCTGTATGAGGCCATCCTTAAAAATACTGAATCGTACAATAAAGAGGTGACATCAGTTGGGCGTTATGGAGCATCTTACTACAATGAATTGGGGTATGTGCCGTATGATGTGGGTATTCATGAAAACGCAGCACGAACGCTCGAATATGCCTTTGCCGATTATAACATCTACAAACTGGCTAAAGCATTAGGAAAGCCGCAGGAAGAGATTGATTTATTTGCTAAAAGGGCTCAAAATTACCGTAACCTGTTCTGTGCCGACAATAAATTGATGAGAGGTAAAAATGCGGATGGAACATTTCAGGCACCATTTAGCGCTTTCAAATGGGGCGGTGCTTTTACCGAAGGAAACAGCTGGCATTACACATGGTCTGTGTTTCACGATATTGAAGGTTTGAAACAGCTTATGGGAGGTAACCAGGAGTTTATAGGTATGCTAGATAAGGTGTTTGAGTTACCACCTGTATTTGATGATTCCTATTATGGTTTTCCAATTCATGAAATCAGGGAGATGCAAATTATGAACATGGGACAATATGCGCACGGCAATCAGCCCATTCAGCACATGCCTTATCTTTATAATTATGCTGGTCAGCCTTGGAAATCACAGTATTGGGTAAGAAAGGTAATGGACAAATTATACACTCCAACGCCAGATGGATATTGTGGCGATGAAGATAATGGTCAAACATCAGCTTGGTATGTCTTTAGTTCTATGGGATTTTATCCTGTTTGCCCTGGTCAGCCTATGTATGTTATTGGAAGTCCAATTTTTGATAAAGTAACAGTTACATTACCAAATGGAAACGAATTAGTAATTGCCTCAGAAAACAATGGCAAGGATAATGTTTATGTTGAGGGACTAACCTTTAACGGATCCGTTTGGGACAAAAACTATATTGAGCACGATGAGTTGCTGAAAGGTGGTCTGCTAGAGTTTACCATGAGCAACGAACCTAATAAGAAGCGTGGTGTTGGAGAAGAGGCTTATCCGCCCTCAATGAGCATCGAATAATAATCTTCTAATAAAAAAAAAGAGGCTTGCGTTTACAGCAAGCCTCTTTTTTGCTTTATAATTTAACTACTAACTCATCGAGAGATTTACGCACTTTGGCTAAATGCTGGTATTTATCTTCACTTGAACGAAAACCTACTGCTGCCATCACCACCGAGGTGAGGTTACGGGCTGGCAAGCCTAATATTTCATCAAATGCTTTTTTGTCAAAACCTTCCATTGGGCAGGTATCAATACCTTCAACCGCACAGGTTACCATTAATTGGCCTAGCGCAATGTAAGTTTGCTTTGTGGCCCAGCTTAATATGGCTTCAGCTGGTAAAGAGTGGATGGTATTTTTCATCAAAGCATCGTACTCGGCTAGTGTTTCAACCGGTACTTTGCGGGTGTCAGAAATGCGTTTAACAAACGCTTCCACATCCTTATCAGATAAATTGGTATTGGCAGCAAACAGGATCAGGTGAGAGGCATCTACTGTTTGTGCTTGGTTACGTGCAACGCCACGCAGCTTTTGTCGGAGCTCAGCATTTTCTATTACCACAATTGAATAGGGTTGTAGTCCAAACGAAGAGGGCGCGAGATTGGTGGCCTCAAGGATAAGTTGCAACTGCTCGTCGGATAATTTTTTGCTCGCATCGAATTGTTGAGTGGCATAACGCCAGTTTAATTTGTCTATGATATTCATCTATTTTTTCTTTAATCCTACTTTGCACAAGTAACAACGCAGTCTATATTTTTGTTTGTTATGGCGATACATTTGTTAAAGTTGCCAGTTTCATTACTTTTATACCCATTAAGTTGTAGCGATTGGGAGCTTCTAGATATATATACAGAAATTGTTTAGTCTTACTTGTATTGTTGTTATCAGGTGTGTTAACAACTGTGGGGCAGGTCAGGCGTTATTCTACGTACACTTTTTCAATAAATGATGGGTTATCGCAAAATTCGGTCAACTGCATTTTGAAAGATCAAAAGGGCTTCGTTTGGTTTGGTACTGAAGATGGTTTAAATCGTTACGATGGCAATGAAGTGACCGTTTTTAAGTCTTCCGAGAATAGAAAGAATGGTGTGTTGGTGAATACCATTAGCTGTTTGCTGGAGGATGCCAATACCGGCTTAATTTATATTGGAACAAACGGAGGCGGTGTGAGCGTGTTTGATCCGGCTACCGAAGAATTCACCCATTATTTTTATGAAGAAGGAGAAAACTCCATTTCATCGAGTTTTGTTTATGGATTACATCAAGATGAAGAGGGAAATATTCTTATTGCTAATTCTTATGGGATAAGTGTTCTCAATCCTCAAACCCAGTCGTTTGATAATTTTGAGTCTTCACAGGCCAAAAATGGCAGTTTTCCTTTTGTAGTTGCCACGTGCGTTTTTTCAGATGACAAAGACGTTATCTGGGCAGGCACATACGGTCAAGGACTGGTTAAAATTAATGTCAAAGAAAGAACCTATCAAAAGTACATCAATGAAGGCACTAAAAACCAGCGCTTCAATAGTAACATCATTGTGAAAATTGTGCCGTCAGGTAATCCGCGTTACTTATGGCTGGCAACCGATAATGGTTTCTTCCAGTTTGACAAAAAGAACGGTACTTACAAATTATTATACCTCGAGGATACCAAAGTAAGTGATGTGGTGGTAGACAGCCACAGGGGAATTTGGTTAAGTAGTGGCTTGGATGGTATCGCCTACGTATCGCCTGAAGGCCAGCTCACCCATTACCGGAACGACCCCTACGATATTTATTCATTAGAGGAAAACTATGTTCGTTGTTTATATCTTGATGAACGGCAACACCTTTGGATTGGCACCAAAGGAAAAGGCTGTATTCACATGGATGTTTCAGGCAATCAGTTTTTGCATTACTACCAAACTAAAGACGGCGAAGGCGTTAATGGAACAACCGTCTATGCCCTTGATAAGGACACTGCAGATAACGTATGGATTGGAACCATGAAAGGGTTATCTGTTTGGAATGCTTATAATGGGCAGATAAAAGGATATTATCCCTTTAGTGGCAATCGTAATTTTTCGGTATGGTCTTTATACAATGATGTGAATAGCGATTTGTGGATAGGAACCTCACAAGGGCTATTCAGGCACAATAGGGCAACCAGCGAAAATCGTGAATTCAAGTACATCGATGGCGATACGACCTCCTTGCCAGATAATGAGGTGTTCGCCATTGAAAGAGATGGTGATGGACATTTATGGGTGGGCACAGCCTATGGTTTGGCCCGATATATCGACAGTTCAGATGTATTTAAACGTTATCAGTTCACCAATTATGACGGGACGCATACCAATGAAATGATTTGGGATGTTTTTTGCGATTCAAAAAAACGCTTGTGGATAACTTCTCAGTATGGGGTTAATTTATATCAGGCCGAAACCGATTCGTTTATCTACCTGTTTAACAACACAGCCGATTCATTGCAGCTGAGCAGCTATAATGTGACATCGGTTTATGAAGATAGCAAAAACCGAATATGGCTCACAACCAGCAAAGGCCTTAATCAGGTTAGTGATGACCTGAAGATTGTGAAGCACTACGGTATTAAAGAGGGGATGAGCAATTCCTATGCGTATCATGTGCTTGAGTATAACAATGAGTTATGGGTGTCGACCAATAAAGGGATTTCTCGCATCATATTGCAAACAGGTGAAGTCTTAAACTACGATGTTCAGGATGGGTTGCAAAGCAATGAGTTCAACCCCTCATCAGAAATGTTGACTGATGGTCGCATGCTTTTTGGTGGTATTAATGGGTTCAATGTTTTTCATCCGGATAGTATCAAACAGTCAAAGTATTCCCCACCTATCTACTTTACATCCCTTGAGCTTTATGATCAGCATGTGGCTGATGAAGACTCTGCCGCACTCAATAGGGTAGTAGTAAAGAGCTCGTTGTTAGGTGGGAAGCAGGTTAAATTGGAACCCGATCAGCGGTTTTTTACCATCAATTTTGTAGCCCTCGATTATCAGGCACCATCAGAGGTTGATTATTACTACCGGATGCTTCCCAATTCGCAGGAATGGATTCCTTTGGATAATAAACGTAATCTGACCTTTATTGATCTCAGCACAGGTGAATACACGCTCGAAGTGCGTTCGACCAATGCTGAGGGCTTCATCTGCGACAATGCCCAAAGTATTACAATAACCGTGAAGCCCCCGCTGTGGAAGAAAGGGTGGTTTATCGCCCTTGCCACCTTGTTGTTGGGTTTATTGGTTTATCTGGCTGCACGCTTGTATTACAATCGCCTGCAAAGAGATAAGGAAATTTTGGAGAAGCGGGTGGAGATTCGGACAAAGGAAATTCAGCTGCAGCGCAATATTGCCAATCGTCAGCGTGATGAGATAGCCCGACAAAAAGAAGAGATAGAGAGTTTTGCTAAAAAACTTGAAGACACTGTTGAAAAACGGACCAGAGAATTGAAGTTGGCCAAAGATGCTGCTGAAGAGTCAGATCGCCTGAAGTCAGCATTTTTGTCGAATATGAGTCATGAAATTCGAACACCCATGAATGCAATTATGGGTTTTTCAGAGCTGCTGCTCGACGAATCATTCAATGAAACGGAAAAAACCAATTTTGCGCACCTCATTCGAACCAATGGGGATAACCTTCTTCACTTGCTGAACGATATTATTGATATTTCAATGATCGAGTCGGGGCAGCTTAATCTGATGCTCAGTGAGGTGAATGCGAAGGAACTGGTTGCAGAAGTATACCAAACCTTTAAAACTTCAAAAGTATTGCAGGAAAAACCAGGTATCAGTTTTGAACTTCAGTGTACCGACGAAGCTATTTGCCTGTTAACTGATGTGTTTCGCCTGAGGCAGGTTCTCAATAATCTCATAAGTAATGCGCTGAAATTTACCAGCTCCGGATACGTGAGAATCTGCTTGAGAAGAGAAGAAGGCAATGCCTATTTTAGCGTTGAAGACAGTGGAATTGGGATAAGTGAACAGCACCAACAACGCATTTTCGATCGCTTCTCGCGAATTGATAATACGAACGAGAACATATACAGTGGCAATGGCCTTGGCTTAACCATTACCAAAAATCTGGTAGAAAAGCTCAATGGGTCTATTCATGTCAAATCGGCTCCGGGTTTTGGCTCCTGCTTTTACTTTTATTTGCCAATCAATGTGCCAGACTAGTCCAGGTGTAATTCTGTGCCCGATTTTATTTCCCTCATAACAAACGAACTCTGCACATTCCCTACATTGTTGACGGCTGCTAGCTTATTGTAAATAAAGTTGTGGTAGGTTTCCATATTTTTGGTGATGATTTTCAGGATGTAGTCGAACATCCCGGCGATGTGCAGGCATTCAATCACCTCGGGAAGCTGAGCTATGGCCTCTTCAAACTCTCGAATGACATCATGCGAATGCTGTTTAAGTGAAACATTGCAGATGGCAATCAACTCCTTTCCAACCTTTTCTTTATTAACTATCGCTACATATTTTTCTATCACGCCATTGCGCTCAAGTCTCTTAATTCTTTCAAAAACGGGGGTGGTCGATAAGTTAAGGTGGTGAGCAAGTTGTTTCGTGGTTAGCTTTGCATTGTTTTGCAGTAGGCTAAGTAGCTTTTTATCCGTCTCGTCAATGCTGATCTTAGAAAATTTTTCTGCTTTACCCATTAGAAGGTTGGTTTATAATTTTAATAATCTGCTTGAGTGTTAATATATGGAATAAATAACTAATATATAACTATTATCTGGTATAAATAACTAGTATCTCTTAAATTTGTTAAAAAATGATTCGATGATGAATAAACAGATGAAGCCAGAAAGTTTAATGATGTCTCACGCTTATGATGCACATGAGCATCAAGGGGCCGTTAAATGTCCTGTTTATCAAACGTCTACATTTGCGTTTAATAGCTGTGAGGAAGGAAAAGCCTTTTTTGAACTGGCTTACGGATTACGCGACAAACGTGAAGGTGAAGAAATGGGAATGATCTATTCTCGTCTGAATCATCCAAACATGGATATCCTGGAAAAAAGATTGGCATTGTGGGATGAAGCTGAAGCCGGGGCGTTTTTCTCCAGTGGCATGGCCGCTATATCTACCACCATCCTGTCTTTTGTAAAGCCTGGGGAAGTGTTGCTTTTTTCATCGCCGGTTTACGGAGGTACGGATCATTTTATTCATCACGTCTTGCCTCAGTTTAATATTGGTGTAGTCAGCTTTGTGAAAGGCGAAAAAGAAGACGTTATTATCGAACGGGTTGAAAAGAATTATCCCGGACGGCGGCCGTCAATGGTCTATGTTGAAACACCAGGAAACCCAACTAATTCGATAATTGATATTGAAATGGTTGCACGCATAGCGCGCTACTTTAGTTCTGAAGAGAAAAAATGTGTGTTTGCCGTGGATAATACCTTTCTAGGGCCCGTTTTTCAGCATCCGCTGCAATTTGGTGCTGATTTGGTAGTGTACTCGGCCACCAAATTTATTGGAGGACATAGTGATGTAGTGGCAGGTGCCATTACAGGATCGGCCAATTTGGTTGGGCAGGTTAAGGTGATGCGCACTTTCTTTGGAAGTCAACTCGATCCAAATTCCAGCTGGTTGTTGCAGAGGAGTTTGGAGACGATCAAGATAAGAATGGAAGCTCAGGCTAAAAGTGCACTTGTTGTGGCGAACTTCCTGAAAGATCATCCGATGGTGGATAAAGTGCATTTCCTTGGTATGCTAGATGCAGACAGTGAGATGCAGCAAATATTCAATAAACAATGCTTATCTGCCGGTTCAATGATTGCATTTGATATTGCAGGAGGTGAAAAAGAGGCTTTTATGTTTCTTGATAACCTAAAGTTGTTTAAATTAGCAGTAAGCTTGGGCTCAACTGAAAGTTTAGCTGAGCATCCAGCTACCATGACACATGTTGATGTGTCTGCTGAAGATCGTGAGAAGCTAGGTATCTCTCCGTCTTTAGTTCGATTAAGTATAGGACTAGAGGATCCGCAGGATCTGATAGAACAAATAGCAAACGCCCTCGAAGTGGTTAAGAGGGCGAATAGTTCGGCCATTTGCTAGCATTTGGTTTGAATTTGGTTTTTATGGTTAATGTTTTGCTAAAGTCGCCCTGTGGTGGGGCGACTTTTTTGGTGCTATGAATCAGAATTGAAGGTCGTAAAACCCGATAACAATAAATGCTAATTCGTAATTGATAAATGTTATTTTATTCAAAAATTGTAGGCATTCATACATTAAAACTTCCAATTGTTTGATTAATTATTTACATTCGTTACACTTATCACCTATTATGTATTTAGCTCTTTATAATCCTTCTAAATTAGTAGTGAAAAAGAGGTAAGATAGGCTATATTTGAAATCCAAAAGAATGTTAATTTATGACATTGCAGCTTAAAATGAATAATACGGATTGAGCCCTGATTTTTTGTAATTAGCTCTGAAACACCTAATGCACTTAGAGGAAACTTTCTGGTTAAGAAATCGTTTGTTGTTGTAGCTGCTTTTTCATAGATGATGTTGCTATAGCCATTCAACTTAAACATAGAAAGAATAAAGTATTGTGGTCGATAGCGAAAGAAAGGCCAATTAGCAGCACAGCTTCAGCACCGAAGTTGCAGAAGCTTTCGGCATGGCGATGAGGAATTGGAATACATAGAAGGGGCAGTTTTTTAAAAAAACTATTAGCTAACGAGCTGTTAGTAAGGCAAGATGTATTATTTTTAGCTGAATAAATATACATTATTTGTTGCATAATAAAGGCTGCCGTAATGAATCAGTAATGGGGAGCCAGTTGGTGAAAATCAACTGCTTTTAAAATATAAAATATGAACGATATCAATAACAAGAGGACAGGAACCCTTATTTCCATCCAGGACTCGTTGGTGAAGGCCCGATTCTTTGACGATGTAATAATGGGTGAGACTGCTGAGATTTTCGTCGATGGAAAATTCCTTCAGGCGGAGGTATTGCAGATACAGCCTGACCCTAAAAATGCCGATGCAGGTATTGTCGAGATGCAGGTTTTTGAAGATTTGACCGGGGCTAAAATTGGTGACGAAGTCGTGTTTAAAGGCACGCCACTATCCGTGCTTTTAGGTCCGGGACTGCTAACCAGTGTTTGGGATGGACTTCAAAACCCTTTGTATAAGTTAAGCGAGGAAGATGCCTACTTAAAGCCAGGTATGAAAGCTCCGGCTCTAGATGAAGAAGCTTTGTGGGATTTTACTCCGCTAGTAAAGGTGGGCGACACTGTAACTGGTGGTGACGTTATAGGTACGGTACCCGAAGGTAAAGTGGACCATAAAATTTTGGTACCATTCAATTTTGGCGTTTGCAAGGTCGAAAGCATTATTGGCCAAAGTGCAGTGAATATAATACAGCAGGTAGCCGTTGTGGTCGACGGGCAAGGAAAAAAACACGAGCTTAAATTAGCTTTCCGTCATCCTGTGAAGTCGCCAATTCCTTTTAAAGAAAGGGCAATACCTAACAAGCCGATTTCAACGGGTACGCGCGTTATTGACCTGTTGGCTCCGGTGGGTTATGGTGGTACAGTAGGAAACCCTGGCCCCTTTGGTGCAGGGAAAACCGTATTGCAGCACTCATTGTGTAAGTATGCTTTAGCCGATATTATTATAATGGCCGCCTGTGGTGAACGGGCTGGTGAAGCAGTAGAGGTATTTAAAGAATTTGCCGAGTTGGAAGATCCTTCAACTGGTGAGTCCTTAATGAAACGGATGTGTATTTTTGGTAACACCAGTTCCATGCCTGTGGCAGCGCGTGAAGCTTCGGTATTTATCGCCTTAACAGTGGGAGAATACTACCGCTACCAAGGGAAAAAAGTGGTGTTGTTAGCCGATTCAACATCACGTTGGGCACAGGCTTTGCGTGAGCGAAGTGGTCGTCAGGGAGATATTCCAGGTCCTGAAGCGTTCCCAATGGATATTCCGGATCAGATTAAAGGGATGTACCAGCGGGCTGGCGAAGATTTGGGCACCAACGGGTCGTTAACCTTTATTGGTACGGTATCGCCTGCCGGTGGTAACTTCCAGGAGCCGGTGACTCAGGCAACCATGGATGCGACAGGTGGTTTCTGGGGATTATCACAAGACCGTGCCGATGCTAAAAAATATCCGGCCATCGATCCTCTAGTTTACACAACTTCCGTGTACGATGGCTTTGTATCTTGGAAAGATCGTCGGAAAATGCTTCAGACACTGAACGAAGCGAATGACATTGATCAAACCATCAGCACCATTGGATTAAAGAAGGTGCCGGTGGCAAACTACATACAATTTCAAAAAGGGTTAACTATCGATTTCTGCGTCATGCAGCAAGATGCCTTTGATAAAGTGGATGCCTGTACGCGCCCTGAGCGTCTGGATGTTATTAACCGGGCTGTTCAGAATTTAATTGATAGCGACATTGATTTTCAGGTAGACAACTTGGATGATGAGCAGTTAAAGGAACTGATAAAACAGAAGTTTGATGAGTTGCGTCAGTGGTGGAAAGATTGGAACTACTCAGCTACTACCGACGAGCAACTGGCTCAGTTACCAAAGGCAATTGATAAATTTATATTACAGGAGGAATACGCCGTATGATAAGAAAAGAAATTAATAAAATAAGCGAGGTAGGTAAAGCCCTTATTTCTGTTGAGGGAAATCCGGGAGTCGCGCTTAATCACGTGGTGGAACTTTTAGAGGCTGACTCCGGTCAGAGCTTATCGTTTGCCAAAGCCATTAATATCACCGAGGATTCAACCCGATTTCAGGTGTTCAATGGCACCACCGGCTTAAGCACGCGTACCAAAATTCGCATGCACGAGCTTCCTCTCACAGCCGGGTTTTCTAATAAAATGTTGGGCCGTAGTTTTGATGGGTCTGGTGCTGTTGCTGATGGAGGTCCGGAAATTATTTTTGAAAAGCAGCTATCTACGCGCTTAGACACGCTTAATCCAACAGTTCGTAACGTGCCCAAACAAGCGTTGTGGACCGGTATCCCAATGATTGATGTGTTTAATACATTGGTGAAATCGCAAAAGATTCCAATCTTCGCTGGTCCAACAGAGCCCTATAACCGTCTGTTATCGCAAATTGCTCAAGGCGCCAAAGCCGATGTCATTATTTTTGCAGGTATCGGATTGAAGTTTGATGAATATCACTACTTTAAGGAACAGTTGTCGCAGTCGGGTAACATTGATAAAACCATCATGTTTACGCACCTGGCCGGCGATTCGCAGATTAAAGGCTTGATGTTGCCGGATGTTGCCTTAAGTGTGGCGCGTGAGTTTGCCGACCAGGGGAAAGATGTTCTGGTGCTATTGACCGATATGACTAACTGGTCGAATATTTTACGTAACGTGGCCAACTATCAGGATATGATTCCTTCGTTGCAGGGCTATCCGGGTTCACTCTATTCGGAGTTAGCAAAAAGATACGAGGTGGCTGCCGATATTGAAGGGGCTGGTTCTATTACCATCATTGGAGCTACCACGCTGGAGTCATTGGAAGATCCCGTGCCGGATAATACAGGTTATATCACCGAAGGGCAGTTTTTCCTGGAGAATGGTAAGCTGAAATTGGCTCGTTCGCTTTCGCGTTTGAAGCAAGGGGTGAATGGTAAAACCCGTAACGATCATCGTGCTATTATGACAGCCATGGCCTCTTTATTAGCCGATGCAGAGAAAGCTTATGAAGCATCAGAAGTAGGTGCTGCAAATGATCCATACTCACAAAAGCTATTGCGTTACCGTACCGACTTTATCGACAATATTGAGGAGCCTTTTGGCGAGCCAATGGAGCTCGAGGCTGCTTTGGATAAATGCTGGGCCATCCTTAAGCGCCATTTCGATTCTACGGAAACCGGTCTTAGTAAAAAGCTGATTGAAGAATATTGGGATAAAAACTAAGCGATTATCTATAAAAGTGAAACGAACATGAATTTTAGCCATCAGAATAGAAGCTGGCGCATGATTAAAATTCATCAAGAGTTTCGTCTGGTAATTGAATATTAACGTTAAACAGATGAATGAAATGCACGATAATAAAGAAAACCTGGAAACGATAGTTGCGAAACTGAAGGAGCAAGGGATTGATGCAGGAGAGGCTGAAAAGCAACGCATTATCGAAGATGCTAAGAAGCAGGCTGAAGAAATTATTTCTGCAGCTGAAGCTCAAAAGCAAACTATCATTGACGAGGCTAATATAAAAGCTGAGCAGGCAGAGACTAATGCACGCATGGCTTTACAGCAGGCTTCCCGCGATATGATTGAAGCAACCAAAGTCGCTGTTCTTAAATACATGGAGTCTATTTTTGGTGGTTTGAGTGAGAGCTTATTTACTCAAGAGCAGTATTTGCAGGAGTTGACGAAAGCAGTTGTGGCTTCCATTGCAGGCGACAAAAAGGTTTCTGTTCCTGCCGAAACGTTAAAATCCATGGAGGCATTCATTACAAATGCCGGTTTAAAAGAGCAGGTAGAATTGCAACCTTTGGCCAATAACGAGGCTAAAATTGTAGTGCAGTCAAAAGATAGTGCTGGTGTGCAGTTTGTGTTGAGCGATGAGGATATACAACAAGCGATGTTCACCTTATTAAATAAAGATTTGGTTGAACGTATAACTCAAAACCAGGAGGACTAAGCATGTCAAACTTGGTTTATTTAATGTGTAGTTTGCCTTCCTTGAAATTTGGTCAGGTGCCACCCATCACCATGGATGAGTTTACCGAAAGTGCCAAAAATCAATTGTCGGCAAAGCACTTTAAAAAACTCGAACCGGTAGATATTTATCAGGCAACCGATTCGGAAGGGAAGGTGAGTCTTAAGAGTATTGCCGTTATGTTGGATGAAATGAAAGAAGACATGACGGAACTCAGAGCCGCAAAGGCGCAACGGCGAACCCCCAATTTGGCGAAACTTCCATTAGCTGTTGTGAATGCCAATCCATTGGAGCGCGAGAAGCTGATAATGAGATGGCAATGGGAAGAACTCGATACCATACAGTCCGGCGAAACGTTCACTTTAACAGAGGTGATGGTTTATAAATTGCGCTTGCAGATTTTAAACCGTTTGAACTCCTTTGATAAAGAACGAGGTTCGCAAGTATTGGCGTCGGTCGTTAACCCACCTAAAAAGAAGGAGGAATAATGGCAGGAGTAAAAATAAAATATACAAAAACAGAGCGTGCCCGACAGAAGAAAATTCTGAAGGTGTCTTTGCGCATGCTGCCTTTGTTTGAAGCCATGGAGAAATCCTTGATGTCAACAATTAATACAATTGCTGAACGCATTGAGGAAATTCGCCATGTGATTGATAAGAACAACAAGATGGCAGAGCCGTGGGTAGCTGTTATGAGTGATGTGCATGTAGATGTGACGTCCTTCATTTCTGTTAACAAGGTTGTGACAAAACCCATAGATGTAGCTGGTGTTAGGGTGTATCAGTACGAAAGTGTTGATTTCAAAGTAGAGCCTATCCAGGTGGATACGCCTTTATGGGTAGACAATGCGATTGAGTTAATGAAGGAGCAACTGCAACTGATGGCCGAAATTGACTGTCTGCAAGAGCAGATTCGTTTGCTAGAGGAGGAGTTACTCGATGTGCGCGCCCGTATCAAGCTATTCGAAAACCGTCGTATTCCTAATGCTAAAACGGCCATTCGTAAGATTGGACAAAAGCTGCAGGATGATGAGCGTTTAACAATTGCTACAGCCAAAGTTGTTAAAACCAGTCAAAAGGAAGGAGTGATGGCATGATTACAAAGATGAAAAAACTATTGCTTTTCATGGCTCATCCAACCAACGATATGGATGAGGATTTGACTGTGTTAGGCGAATTAGGCTTAATGCATATTTCGCCGTTTCAGCCGGCTAAGGATGATTCAATTGAACAGGTGTTAAATCGCATCGGTCAGTTGGAGAAAGCCATTTCGATATTGGATAATTGTGAAGGCACTGAAACAGCTTCAACTATAAAAGTACCCGATTATGCCAAGGCTCAAAGAGGCGATATTGCATTATTGGAGCAAGTTTTGGAAACAAACAGGGCGAATAAGGAGCTGCAAAAGCAGATATCCGAACTATCAAAGGCAAAGCAGTGGTACGACAGCTGGGGCAGTATCTCATTAGACGATATTCAAACAATCAATAATAAGGGTGTATATCTAAAGCTTTACGAAGTGCCTGAAAAGGATATGAAGAGTATCCAGGCTCAGGAAAACGTGAGGGTAGTAGGTAATTCCAATGGTATAAATCAAGTTGTGCTTGTTTCGGAGGATCAGGAAGATGCTTTAAACTATGCGCAAATTGAGCTGCCTGCCATATCGCAGCAAGAAGTAGAGCTTGCTTTGAAGGAGAAGAGTACTGAATTAGCTAATGGAGAACAACTCCTGCTTCAGATGAAGGCTCAGAAAGGCCTTCTGGAGGATGCTTTGGACGAACGGAATCGCCGTTTAAAGATTCGCACCGTTCAATATGGTGGGATGGCTTTTCATGATAAGGTTCGCTGTTGGGAAGGCTATGTGCCGGAAGACAAAGTTGCCCATGTTACACAAACAGCCGAAACAAATGGTTGGGGCTATGTTGTAAGGGATCCGCGACCAGATGAGTTTGATTTAGTGCCTACTTTGCTGAAGAATCCAAAGTGGTCGGATAAGATAAAGCCTGTCATGAATTTTATGGGCTTGGTGCCGGGATATAACGAGATTGATGTATCGAAAGTATTTTTAGTTTTCTTTACATTTTTCACTGGTATATTAGTTGGTGATGCAGGTTATGGACTAATCTTCTTTGCAATAACTCTATTGGTTCATTGGAAACAAGGGTTTGCTAAGCAAATTGAGTTTGGTCTGATGTACACGCTCTCGTTTTCTATCATGACTTGGGGGGTGCTGACCGGAACCTATTTTGGTGCAGAAACCATTGCTACTATTCCATTCTTAAAGCAACTGCAAGTAAAAGAACTGGCGAGTTTTGGAGGGGATGACCTGAAGATACAACAGTTCATGTTCTTGATTGGTGCGGTGCATTTAACCATTGGTCATATTCAAAAAGGCTGGAAATACGTTAATACCGTTTTGGTTATTGCTCAGGTTGGTTGGATTGCCATTGTCTGGGGATTGTATTTCATGGTTAATAAGATGGTATTATCCATTCCGGCGCCTGAATATATGCCCTGGTTATTTATTGGCGGAGGTATATTAGTAGCTTTGTTTTCAAGTCCGGGACAACCGATTGTAAAAGGCATATTATCCTCACTTGGTAACTTGCCCCTGAATGTGATTAATGGTTTTTCTGATGTGATTTCATACATTCGTTTGTATGCCGTTGGTTTGTCAACCGTTTTAATGGCCAGTAGTTTTAATGACATGGCTATTGGCGAGGGGATTACAACCGTTGCCTCAGGGATAAGTGCTGTATTAGTGCTTGTGCTGGGTCATGCACTGAATATGACATTGGCAGCTATGGCAGTATTGGTGCACGGTGTACGATTAAACATGTTGGAATATGCAGGCCACGCCAGTGTAGAGTTTTCAGGTAGTGAATACAACCCTTTTAAATTAAAAAATAAGTAAAATCTCATAAAATTAAATACGATGACATTATTAACAGCAGTAAATGGATTTGGTGGTCACGCCATTGCTTTAGGGATAGCAGGAGTTGGTTCTGCAATTGGAACAGGAATAGCAGCTATGGGTGCTATGGGACTATGGAAACAATCAATTAAAGACAAAAAGAAATTACCCGCATTGGCCTTAGCGATGGTAGGGATGCCTTTAAGTCAGGTGATTTACGGTATGATCTTCATGAACACTTTAATTGGAGCCAACCTGAATCCAGACAGCTATATGAACCAGATGATTTTTGCCTTATTCGTGGGTATTGCCATTGCAGCATCGGCTATCATGCAAGGACGTGCAGGTGCAGCAGCTTGTTCTAACTTGGCGGTAGATGATAAGCAAGGTGCCGGTATGTATATTGCGGCCATGGGTGTGATTGAAACAGTGGCCCTTTTGGCAATGGTATTTGGAATGGGCGCCATTCCTGCCGCATAAGGATGAAGGTTTTTACGAAAGCTTAAGTCTTTCAACTGTATAATGTTAAGAAATATATACACACTTTAAAGGTGTATTTATAATATTTAAAAGAGTTGGTTATCTTTGCCAGCTCTTTTTTTATTTGAATTAAGAAGGTTGTAGGATGATCATGCTAATAATTATTACTTCAGCCTTTTGACTAAATGACAGGATTGATGAATTTAACCGGGCAATGGCATTTTTTTGAACAGTTTGAAGCTGGATTTGATATCGGATATGCCTTGCTTAAGCAAAGAGGAGCGCACATTTCCGGCACGCTTGTATATCACGAGTATATTTACGATGAGCCGCCATTCCTGATAGAAGTGAATATCGAGGGGGAAGTTGTGGAAGACAGGTTGATGCTTCGAGGACAATCTTATTCTGTTATTGAGTCGCCATACCCTATTGAATACTGCCTCGATGACAGGATTGCTGAGTTAAATAATAGCAGTAAAGTGGAGGGACATAGTGTCGATGATCAGGATCTGGAAGGGCGCTTTATTTTACGTCGAATGCAGACAATTGGTTGCTGAGGTTATTTGATGCATTTAGATGCTTGTTTAGGTTTCTTATTGTTGATGAATAACTTCTAGTATTTGACGAGTTGTTGGTTTTTGTTGATGAAAAGCAAAACTATCCATTATTTTTTTTCGTATAATAGAGTAACATGTGGTTCGTAATTTTATCGAACAGGTGTGAACCACCAATCCTTTAGCACATGTTACTTTTCCGAAAAGGTTCGGTAATGAGTTTTCCTACGGCGATTAGTGCCGGTGCCGCAAGTAGCTTACCTAATTACAAAAAAGTGTGTTATGAAACGGATTTTGTTACTCACCGATTTTTCAGACACTGCCAGGAACGCTGCCATGTACGTACTCAAGATGTTCGAAAATGAGAAAGTGTATTTCGATCTCTTAAATGCGTATGATCTTGAATTTAGCGGCAGTCCTTATATTATGCAGGTAAAAGAGGAGCTGGCTGAAGAGAGTCTGAAAGGCTTGAAGAATGAATTGTCCTTACTGCATCGACGTTTCCCTAATGCCCGAATAGAGTTGGCATCCCGCTTTGGTTCGTTGTTAGAAGTTGTGCAGGGTGAAATTAAAGATTTTAAACCTGAATTGATTGTTATGGGATGTCGGGGCGAAACCGCTCTAGAAAATTTTCTATTGGGCAGCAACGCCTATGAAGTAGTCAAAAATGTTAATGCTGCTTTGTTAGTTGTGCCCAAGCATGCTAAGTTTAAAAAGCCCGATAAGATTGTTTTTGCAACTGACTTAAGAGATTTGAAGGTAGATGACGTGGTTGAGCCTTTGCGTGATCTGTCGCATCACTTTGGGGCTGATTTGATGTTTGTCAATGTACTTGAAGATGATTATGTGAATCGAATTGAGGCAGAGAATAAAATTGCGGCCCACTTTGAAGGGATAAACCTTTCCTTCAATTTCATCGAAGGGGATGATGTCAGTAATGGAATACTCAAATTTATGGAGGATAATGATGCCGATATTGTTACGCTGGTGCGTCATAACGAGTCCTTCTTTGAGCGTCTGTTCCATCCAAGTGTTACTAAAAAGATGGTGCTGCATCCCGAGCACCCCATGTTAATATTGCATGATGAAGCATAAAAAAAGCGGCCAAAGGCCGCTTTTTTAGTATATAATTAAGTTCAAATTATTTCGAAACTCTTTCTAACCACTTCAACATAAATAGCATGGTGAACATGGAAATGATACAGGCTACAACAAAAATTGTCCAGGTAGCCCAAATTGGAATTGACTCATAGAAGATTGCTCCAATAAATAATAACTGGTTACCAAGTGCTGTAGCACCTAACCAACCACCTTGCATAATTCCTTGATACTGAGGAGGAGCTACTTTTGATACAAACGAGATACCAAGCGGGCTAATAAACAGCTCAGCAACAGTCAGAATAAAGTAGGTACCAATCAATAGCATTGGGGTTACTTTAGCTGCATCATCAAGTGGAGTACCCCCTTGTGATGGATCGATTGAAGAGAATAGCGGCAGGTCTAACGAGCCTAAGGTCATCACAACAAATCCTAATGCAGCAATAAACATACCGATAGCAATTTTCTTAGGGGTTGAAGGCTCAAGATTTTTCGCACGTAACCAGCCAAATATTGCCATTACTACAGGAGTAAGCAGAACAACAAAGAGCGGGTTTATTGACTGGAATAACTCAGCTCCCTGGATGCTTACAACACCTAAATCGATATTAATCGCACTTAAATCGGTAAAGTTCTTAGCAAACATCGTTAAGGTTAATCCGTTCTGGTGGAATGAAAACCAGAAAAAGATAACAACACCAAATACGGCAAATAAAGCATAAATACGTTGCTTAATTTCTTTAGCATCCATTTGTGGTACCTCTGCCTTTGTGCCGCCTTCGTGAACTTCATGACCACCTGGGTTTGGAAAGTTCTTTTTATTTACCAGGTAAATAATAAAAGAAATTAGCATGGCTATAATAGCAGTTCCGAATGCATAGTGGAAACCTGTTGAGAAAACATTGAGGTATTCATTGGCAAATGTGCCAAGATCAGCTACTGCAGAACCGTTAGCTACATTAGCCATCTCCTGGAACTTGGTAGTTGCTTCAGTAGAAATAGTGCCATCAATAAAAGAGTGGCAAATGGCAGGAAGGTCAGCATCGTAGTTGAAGCCGTTGTGGCTTAACCACCAGTTGCGAACACCAACAGCCAAGAAAGGCGCGAAAATAGCACCAACATTGATAAACATATAGAATAGTGAGAAACCTGAGTCTCTATATTTGCTATACTGCTCATTGTCATACATTTGACCAACAAGAGCCTGAAGGTTACCTTTGAATAGTCCGTTACCGAAAGAAATAACGAATAAAGCCAAACAGGTCATTACAAGTGTGAAAGTGCTGGCTCCGGTTGGAATTGCAAGAAATACATAACCAAGCCCCATCACTATTAAACCACTTAGAATGGTGCCTTTATAGTTACGCGTTTTATCAGCTATAACTCCTCCAGCTAATGATAGAATGTAAATTAAAGCATAAAATACAGAATATATCAGTCCTGCATCTTTACCATTTAATCCAAATTTGGCCTGCAAAAAAAGCACAAGAATAGCCATCATGGTATAAAAACCAAAACGCTCACCCATATTGGCGAGAGCGGCCGGTATGAGTCCTTTAGGATGTTGTTTAAACATATCTATTTAATTTATAATTAGTTGTTAAATCAAAGCGAAGCAAATATATATTTTTTTGCAGCACTTACAAATCGTAAGTGTCATGCTTTGGAGCAGTGTTTTTGTAAGTTTGTGACGACTAGTTAGGTACGCCTTAAATTATCTCCATAAAATTTGGCGATATACTAGCGGAGCGAGAGCCGCTTATAGTGTGTCAGGCACTTGTTTTTGTTTGTATTGCACGGAGATAAAACGGAGGTGCTTCAATAAAAACTTTGTAAATTTGATTGTTTCCATAATTTAGTTGCATTCTGATATGAAAATATTCCCTGTCAAACAAGTGGCCAAAATTGATAAGTTTACTATTGAGCATGAGCCTATTGCTTCGATCGAACTGATGGAGCGTGCTTCATTAGCGTTTTATGAGCGTTTTATTGAATTGTATCCGCATGGAGATGTATGCGTCCTGGTGGGGCCTGGAAATAATGGGGGCGATGCATTAGCTGTTGCCCGGCTATTGCTTCTAAATTGGCGACACGTGCAGGTTTGTTTAATAGTTGAGCCAGAAAAGTTAAGTGCCGATGCGTCCATCAACTATGAGCGCTTAAATAAACTGCAGGCTAGCATCAGTATCTTTACCGATGAGGAGCAATTTGCTGAAATTAATAAAAACAGTACAATAATCGATGGTCTTTTTGGTTCAGGATTAAATCGTCCCTTGGTTGGATTGGCTGCTAAGCTTGTGACCTATGTTAATAGTCTGGATGCAGAAGTGGTGAGTATTGATATTCCGTCCGGTTTGTTTGGTGAAAATAATGCTGGAAATATTCCGGAATCTATTATGATGGCTAACTGCACCATTAGTTTTCAGTTCCCTAAGTTGGCTTTTTTGCTGGCTGATAACGAGGCGTATGTTGGACAATGGATGATTGAGGATATTGGTTTGCATCCTCAAATAATTAATGATACAAGTTGTGACTACAGTTACAGTGATCGAAACAATGTCAGTAAGTTATTGCAAAGTCACAGTCGGTTTACCCATAAAGGTAATATGGGGCACGCCCTGCTTTTGGCGGGTAGCTATGGTAAAATGGGCGCTGCTGTATTGGCATCAAAAGGGTGCCTGAAGACAGGTGCCGGGTTACTGACAACGCATGTTCCGCGTTTGGGTTATACCATTATTCAGACAGCTGTACCTGAAGCCATGGTTAGTATTGATCGTTCAGATATACTATTAAGCGAATTTCCGGATTTAAATGCCTTTGATGCCATTGGTATTGGTCCGGGCATCGGCTTAAAGCCAAATACGGTGGCGGCCCTCAGAGATTTGCTTACAAACTTAGGCAATAAGCCAGTGGTGCTTGATGCTGATGCGCTAAACATTCTTTCACAAGACGAATCGTTATGGGATTTAATGCCTCAACATGCCATTCTAACGCCACATCCGGGGGAGTTTGATAGGTTGGTGGGCCCAAGCCATACTGCTTATGAGCGTCTTCAAAAAGCCCGCAGATTCGCAATGGACATGCAGGTGGTTCTGGTTCTGAAAGGAGCCTATACAGCAGTTGTTGATGTTGACGGACATTGTTACTTCAACTCAACAGGTAATTATGGCATGGCAACGGCAGGAAGTGGTGATGTACTCACAGGTATCCTCTTGGCGCTGTTGGCACAAGGCTACGTACCTCTGAATGCCGCCCGAATTGGAGTTTATCTGCATGGTTTGAGTGGGGACCTCATGCTTATTGAGTCGGCCGAGGAAGCCATCATCGCTTCTGATATAATCAATAAAATAGGTGCTGCATTTCAGCAGTTAAGGCGATAATTATCATCTTGGCTTTTAATTTTTTTCGTTTACCTTTGGTGTCCGTGTCCCCAATAAGTTTAAAATGGGGTGTGTTTAAAGAATCTCGTGCAGAGAAAGAGTGTGGTTTTCTGCACCTGATGCCATGGTAATCTGAAAAAATGTTAGTTATGAATAAGCTACTTCTTTCAATAGGTGTCGCAGCTGTGTTTTCTTCATGTGCGGTGCAGCAAACAGTTCCTTCAAAAGTTGATGTGCAGGATGTTACAACAATGAGTAACGCAGCTGGTAATGTGTTGTTATACAGTTTGCCTACAACAGTAGTCAGGGTTAATGTCGAAGTTGAAAAAACAATCAGTAGAGTTGGTCCGTTTTATCGCTACTCTCAAAAAATGCTCAACATTAGTGATGTTGTGACAGAGAATAAAGAAGAGTGGAGGATTAAGTCTATCAATATTGAAACTTATGGGAAGCCAAATCCTGACAGGCAGTATGCTATTTCTTTCACTGGCCAATGTGCGGCCCCCTTTGTTAATTTGACCCCATCAGGTATTTTGGCCGGTATAAACAATGAATCTTCAGTTTCGGCTAGCTACTTAAAAGATTTTACTCAGCCTGTAATTCCAACCATTAATGATGTTAATTTCAATGATGTGCCAATGATTGAAAAACAGATGGTGAAAACATCAACCGCTGCTATGGCTGAGGAAACAGCTAATTACATTTATAAAATACGAAAGCGTCGTTTTAAAATTTTAGCTAGCGACTATGAGCAGCTTCCGCCTGATGGCCAGTCGTATGAAGTGATGGTACGCGAACTAAACAAGCTCGAAAAGCAGCACATGGAATTATTTGTTGGCAAAACAGAAACTTTTACCATCACCAAATCCTTCGATATTGTGCCCGATAAAATGAGCACAAGCAATGATGTGTTATTTCGCTTTTCAACCGTTAAGGGCATAGTTGATAAAATGGATGTGAGTGGTTCGCCCGTATATTTTGAGCTGGACACGCAGGATTTTAAAAATCTGCAAGGCTCAGCTAATGTGATTGATAAGAAACAGGACGTGCGAAACGGCCTTTTCTATATCAAACCAGGAAAAGGCTTGGTGAAAATTATAGATAAGAACGTTCTGGTTAAAGAAAAAGAAGTCTATCTCAGTCAATATGGCCAGGTGGTGTCCATGCCGGCCAATGTGCTGGAGCGCGATGATGTGCGTATTCGCATTGATTCGGCTACAGGAGCTTTACAAAGCATCGATAAAAAACAGTAATTATTATATAATACCTTTTTAAACAAAAAGTTATGAGTGACGAAATAGCTAAATTATCTCCCCAGGGTCTTTGGGAAAATTTCTATAAACTAACACAGATACCTCGTCCATCAAAAAAGGAGGGTAAGGCCATTGATTTCATCGAACAGTTCGGTAACTCCTTAGGCTTTACCACTATTCGCGATGAGGTTGGTAACGTGATTATTCGCAAACCTGCTACACCAGGCTATGAAAACCGGATGGGTGTGATTTTGCAAAGCCACGTTGACATGGTGCCGCAAAAAAACAGCGATAAGGTACATAATTTTGAGACCGACCCGATTGAAACATACATTGAAGATGGTTGGGTGAAAGCTAATGGAACCACACTGGGAGCTGATAACGGCATTGGTGTGGCAGCTGCTTTGGCCGTTTTGCAGGCCACCGATATAGAGCACGGACCCATCGAGGCCCTTATCACAATGGATGAGGAAGCTGGTATGACCGGAGCCAATGCTTTGAAGCCTGGGCTGTTGGAAGGAGATATTTTGCTTAATATGGACTCGGAAGATGAAGGTGAACTTTATGTGGGTTGTGCTGGTGGATCGGATGCTAATATCAAATTTACCTATACCGATGCTGAGGTGCCGGAAGGGTCTGTAGCTTTTAAACTCGCACTAACAGGGTTAAAAGGTGGTCACTCAGGTATGGATATTGTTTTGGGTCGAGGGAATGCTAATATTTTAATGTTCCGCTTTTTAAAGTTTGCCGTGGCCAATCTCGATGCACGCTTAGCATCTATCGATGGTGGAAGTCTGCGTAATGCCATTCCTCGTGAAGCTTTCGCCGTGGTTACAGTAGCAGCCGATCAGGCAGATGATTTGGTAGAGAGCTTGGAAGAGTTCGAAGATATCTATAAAGCAGAGTTCGGTCAGGTTGAGCCAGACTTGTCGTTTACAGCGGAAAAAACAGACTTGCCTGCAGCCTTAATTGACGAGCTCACGCAAGATGACCTTATTAATGGAGTAATTGCAGCTCCCAATGGCGTGATGCGCATGAGTACCGATATGGAAGGATTGGTTGAAACATCGACTAACCTGGCCATTGTTAAGTCTGAAAATAATGAGATTCATGTAAAGTGTCTGATGCGTAGTTCTGTAGATTCAGCTAAAGAAGAGCTGGAGTCAAAAATGGAAAGTGTATTCCGTTTAGCAGGTGCTGAAGTGTGGTTTGGTGGCCAATATCCCGGATGGAAACCTAATCTGGAATCACCAATCCTAAAAACCATGCAGGAGGTTTACAACCGAAAATGGGGAAAGGTACCTGAAATCAAAGCTATTCACGCAGGCTTAGAATGTGGGATCTTAGGAAGTGCTTATCCACATTGGGATATGATTTCTTTTGGACCAACCATTCGCTTCCCTCACTCACCCGATGAAAAGGTGAATATTGAAACGGTTTCCCTGTTCTGGGAGTATTTGGTAGAGACATTAAAGAATGTACCGGTAAAGAAATAATTATAAAATAGATAGAATAGCTGCAATGAAGTTTGTAGCTATTCTTTTTTGTTCGTATAACTAACTACAAAACGTAATGACAGAAGTAATAAAAAAGACATTAAAGGATAATGTAGCAATGCGTTGGCTTGTATTAGTCCTTGTGAGTACTTTACTTTTTTCAACCTATTGGTTTCAGGATTTTTTCGGCTCCTTAAAGGGACTTATGGATTCGGAACTGGGTATTAATAGTGAGGAGTTTGGTCGTCTCATTGGTTTAACAACCATTGCCAACATGTTTGGTATGATTATCATTGGGGGGATAATTCTTGATAAGTGGGGAATTCGTATTGCTGGATTAGCTTTTGGAGGTTTAGCAACTCTGGGGGCAAGTATTTCAGCCCTGGCGGCCGCCGGATTTTTTGGCGACGA
Source organism: Carboxylicivirga taeanensis (assembly GCF_051851475.1). NCBI lineage: Bacteria > Pseudomonadati > Bacteroidota > Bacteroidia > Marinilabiliales > Marinilabiliaceae > Carboxylicivirga > Carboxylicivirga taeanensis. The sequence continues at coordinate 25,159 of NZ_JBPUSJ010000013.1, forward strand.
TAAAGGCGTGATGTTAACCTGGATGATCATTGGTCGTGTAATGTTTGGATCAGGATTGGAAGTGGTTTGTGTGGTCGCTACGCGTACCATTGTAAAATGGTTCAAAGGGTATGAACTGGCATTGGCCATGGCTATTAACATGGGCTTTGGTCGTTTGGGGTCGGCACTTGGGTTGGCTATATCTCTCGATATCGGTGGTGGAGCTGTATCACCTGCAGTTACATTTGCTGCTGCTCTTATCGGTATCTCGCTGCTCATGTTTGTTATCTACCTGGTGTTTGATATTAAGCTGGATAGGCAGGTGGGAGCCTCGGAAATTGAGGCTGGAGAAGATGAAGATTTTAAATTTAATGATTTGGTAAAGTTAGTTACTAACAAGTCCTTTGTGTACATCGCGCTTCTCTGTGTGTCTTTTTATGCAGCGGTATTCCCGTTTATTCAATATGCACCCGATTTACTAGTGAATAAGTTTGGCTTTTCTTACGATCTTCCAGAGGCTGGACTGTTTAAATTATTTGGCAGTTCTGCTGTTGGTACCGCTGGTATTTACGTGCTATTATTTGTGTTTGGACTTGCCTTTTCAATGGTGCCATCCAAAATGAAAACAGTACCAACTAAGTTTATTAGTTTGGTGGTTATTGGCGCTCTTTTTGGAGTTTTTGTCTATAGCTTAAAAGATGTATTCAGTGTTTGGTTGGTCAATGGACCAAAAACAGCGTCCTTAATTCCAATGGGTACGATTTTATTTACTCCTATCTTTGGTAATTATGTCGATAAAAATGGTAAAGCCGCTTCGTTGATGATTTTAGGATCTTTGCTATTGATTTTTGCTCACCTTTCTTTATCGGTATTTCAAAGTGAGCTATTGGGGTATTTTGGTTTACTCAGTTTGGGTGTTGCTTTTTCGCTGGTGCCAGCTGCTATGTGGCCATCAGTGGCTAAAATTGTAGCAGAGAGTCGATTGGGTACTGCTTATGCTTCTATGTTCACCATTCAGAATTGGGGATTAGGCCTTTTCTTTTGGGGAATTGGTGCCTTGCTCAATGCTGTGAATCCTGGTGTGATTAAGATAACAGAAGATTTTCGTAATAAATTTGAAGCAGCGGGCCTAGATAAGGCAGCTGTTGCTGAAAAGATTGATGCTCTGAAATTATCAGGAGAAATACCTCCATTTGACTATACTATTCCAATTTTGGTATTAGTGCTATGTGGGGTTGTTTCTATCTTTTTGTCATTTATGCTTAAGAAATCAGATAAGGAACAGGGCTATGGTTTGGAACAGCCTTCTGTTGACTAATTTTATGGTATAATCTAATTGTCTACTATATTAAAACAGCTGCCTTTTGGGGTGGCTGTTTTTTTGTGTACACTGGTATTAAAAGGTACTTAGTATGTAGTTTGGTTTGTTTATTGGTTCAATAATTAACCTTCCAGCATTAGTACTTTACTTTATAGGAGAGTGTGTGATATGCTCAAAAAAAGAGGCCAATCGTTTGAAAGGCCTCTCTTGATATAATAGTTGATGGAAGTTTTTACATGAAAATAAACTTCAGAATAAACAGTATTGCTAAGATGTAGCTGATGATAGAAATATCTTTGAATTTACCGGTAAGCAGCTTTAAGAGTACGTAAGACAGAATGCCAAATACAATACCTTCAGCAATTGAGAAAGTAAGTGGCATCATAATCAATGTAAAGAAAGCCGGAATAGATTCGGTAAAGTCATCTAAATCCAGGTTCATAATAGGCGTCATCATCATCACACCTACTAATACCAATGCAGGCGCTGTAGCTGCCGCCGGTATCATTAAAAAGAGAGGTGATAAAAATAGCGCACAAATAAACAGAACTGCGGTAGTAAGCGCCGTTAAGCCTGTACGTCCTCCTTCGGCAACACCCGATGCTGATTCTACATAGGTGGTAACCGTTGAGGTTCCTAATGCAGCACCAACTGCTGTACCAATTGAGTCGGCCATCAGTGCTTGCTTAACGTTAGGAATGCGACCGTCCTTATTAATCATATTTGCTTTTGTTGACACACCAATCAAAGTACCAACCGTATCGAACATATCCACAAACAGGAAGGTAAATAATACCGTAATCATGGTAAAGATGCCTTCAGCCGAGTTAATCCATGTCCAATCAAATTGCCAGGCAATGGAAGAGATGGATGGTACAGAGAAATCAAAGTGAGGAAGTTGAGTAACCCCCAATGGTAAACCAACAACAGTAGTTGCCACCATACCAATTAATAAAGCACCTTTTACTTTTAAGGCTAAAAGAACACCAGTGATAACAATGCCTCCCAATGCCAGCAGGACAGCAGCGCTCTTCATGTCTCCTAAATGCACAAAAGTTGCATCGTGGGCGATAATAATACCGGCGTTTTTCATCCCGATAAAAGCGATGAACAGACCAATACCAACAGAGATGGCATTTTTAATACTGCCCGGGATAGCGTTGATAATTAACTCACGGATGTTAAAGGCCGTCATTAAAATGAACAAGATACCTTCCAGGAAGACGGCTGTAAGAGCAAACTGCCATGACATTCCCATTCCGATACACACACCAAATGCAAAAAAGGCGTTAAGTCCCATACCTGGAGCCAATGCAAAAGGGAGTTTGGCCCAAAGAGCCATTACTAACGTACCCACAGCTGCCGAAATAGCAGTAGCTGTAAATAAGGCTCCTTTATCCATGCCTGTCGCCGAAAGGATATCCGGGTTAACAGCCAGGATGTAGGCCATTGTCATAAACGTTGTGATACCGGCAACGATTTCCGTTTTGACAGTGGTCTTATTTTCCGATAGTTTGAAAAATTTTTCTAACATGATTGTGTTATATTAATTAGAAGGTCCACTTAACGGCCAGGGTTGGACAAACTAAAGAACCTTCTTTAACAAAGTTATTGCTGATTTCTACCTCTCCACCGAACGAAAAGTTGTTGCAGGCATTGTACCAGATTTGTGGCTCTGTAAGGAAAATATGCTCGCTACCACCAAAAGAATCTTGCCTCCACCAGTCAGCAAAACCAACAAATGATACTTTTCCTTCTAATAGTTGAACGGCCCATACAGCTGTTAGTTGATAACCAGTCAGGTTGTCGCCATTCGCCTTGCCTTCTTTAATTTGCTTAACGTTAGCTTGTAGTGTCAGGATTTTAGAGAAATCGGTTGAGTTAAAGGTATATTGACCACCTACTAACCAAGAGTTTTTAATTGGAAAGTTGAATCCCTTTCCTAAACCCACACCGCCATTGTATTCAATGCGTGGTTCTAATTTTTGTGTTTCATTCCATTTGAAGCTACGGGCGATCTCCCAATAGGCCAGGGAAACACCGTTTTCAACACCTCTGGAGTCGTTGCTGTAGTCCATATCCACAAAGAAGAACGTGCTACCGTATTTGTCTGGCTTAAACATTTCCAGTGTGGTTGTAACCATTTTGCGATCCTCACCAAAGTCGTAGTGAACTTGTAGGTTTTGAGCTTTTGCAACTGCTCCAAATGCCAAAATGGCCATCAATGAAAATAAAATTCTTTTCATAAGTGATGCGTAATTAATCGTTTATACTTAGTTATTGATGGCGCAAAAGTAAATAAAAAGAAGTTGTAATTGGTGATAAAAATCTGTAATTATATTTTGAGGCGTCTTATTTAAAGTGAATAAAAGGTAGTTTTAATGAATGTCATATTTTAATGAACGCTCCAAATTCTTATCTGAGGAGTTATCCTTAAAAAAACCGGAAATTAGTTTACGATACCATTTAGTATTCTTTTTATATGATTGGAGCGAGTTGATTTCTTTTCCAATTGATAATTCTGATAAAATTTTAGGTGAAATGTATGTGTAAATACTTTCAACTAATGTACTATCGTTGTTTCTGTTTTTATAAGCTGTATCTGAGGTGTTAACGAGCAACGAGACTTCTCTTTTTTTACATTCGCTTATAAGGCTATCAATTACAGCTGTGTATTTAGGAAGCTTTTCATGCGTAATTGTTTCTTTGTATTTTCCTCCGATGTCCATTATTGGTCGAATTTGGACAGTTTTTATATCGAATCTATCAAGGAAGCTTGGGAGTAGGGCTAGATCGTCAAGGTTGTCGTTGTTTGCAGTGTAATTAATGCGAACTTTTAAAGCTTTATCTTTTTTGTTCAATTTCGTTATAGAGTCAAGTAGACTAATGAACTTATCAAAGTTGCTGTTGGTCATGAATTTTTCATACGTCTCTTTTGTTAGTCCATGTGCTGAAATGATTATTTCATCAACTCCAACTTCTTGCATTTTTTCAATCTGGCTCGTTCTCAGCAATAAACCATTTGTTACTATACTAATGTTCGGAACTTTATGTTCGCAGGCAAGTACCAATAATTTCATAAAATTGGAGTTCATGGTAGGTTCAGCTCCACAGCCAAGTACAACTTGGATGGCTTTTGGGAAGAAAATTTTTGCTATATTTTGCATGTCTTCGTTAGTAAAGCTGCCCCTGTATGACTTGCGGATTTCTCGATTGCTAAAATAACACATTTGACACATTAAATTGCAGGATAGGGAAGGGTCAATCCTTAGTGATAAATGCCTGAAGCCAAGTTTTGCTATAATGTATAAGCCAATTATTTTTAGCCGCCTGCTCTTTATGGAGTGATAGAGCTTTATTAGTCCATAAAAGTTTAAATAGTTTTTCATTGTTAAATTGTTATCAAACTGCATGTTTTTAGTAACGGGAGTTTGACTGAATTATTTTAAACAAGTAAAAGGATTAAAATAAATATATCTGTTTGTTTTTAACTGTACCAACATCTATATTTGTACACTTTTTTAAAATTAGGGTAAAATATTTAATTAATGAGCGCAAAATTTCCGGAATATAAAGGATTAAATCTGTCGCAGGTAAATAAAGATGTTCTTAAGGCCTGGGAAGATAACGGAGCATTCGAGAAGAGTATTACGACCAGAGAAGGTAAACCGACGTTCGTTTTTTACGAAGGGCCTCCTTCTGCCAATGGTATTCCTGGTATTCACCACGTAATGGCGCGAACCATTAAAGATATTTTTTGCCGTTTTAAAACACAGCAGGGCTACCTGGTTAAGCGTAAGGCAGGATGGGATACTCATGGATTGCCAGTGGAACTAGGTGTTGAAAAAGCACTGGGTATAACCAAAGAGGATATTGGAAAAAGCATTTCCGTAGCTGAGTATAACGAGGCTTGCCGGAAAGATGTGATGAAATATACCGACTTGTGGGAAGATTTGACGCACAAGATGGGGTATTGGGTAGATATGGATGATCCATACATCACCTACGACAATCGATATATTGAGACCTTATGGTGGCTGTTAAAAGAGTTGTATAATAAAGGCATGCTTTACAAGGGCTACACCATTCAGCCATATTCACCGGCTGCAGGAACAGGCCTAAGTACGCATGAATTAAATCAGCCGGGCTGCTATCGTGATGTTAAAGACACAACTTGTACTGCCCAGTTTAAGATTGTGCGCAATGAGGTTTCTGAGAAGCTGTTTGATAACGACGAAGAGTTAAGCTTTTTAGCCTGGACCACTACACCATGGACTTTGCCTTCGAACACCGCTTTGGCTGTAGGCCCAAAAATCGAATATGTAAAAGTAAAGTCATATAATCCGTATACAGGTAAGCCTGTTTCGGTTATTGTTGCCAAGTCGCTGGTGAATAATTATTTCAATCCGAAGCATGCCGAATTGGATTTTGATGCTTATCAGGAAGGAGATAAAAAGATACCGTTTAAAGTGGTTGGTGAGTATGTGGGAACGGATTTGGAAGGGGTGCGATACGAGCAGTTGATGCCATGGGTGAAGCCCGATGGCGATGCCTTTCGCGTGATTCTGGGTGACTATGTAACTACTGAAGATGGTACAGGGATTGTTCATATTGCACCTACTTTTGGTGCTGATGATGACCGTGTTGCCAAAGTAGCAGGTATTGCTCCGCTTATCTTGATTGATAAGGAAGGTAAGCGTCAGCCAATGGTTGATAAGACCGGAAAGTTCTTCAAGATTGAAGATTTGGACGATGAGTTTGTGGCTAACTTTGTCAATAAGGAAGCCTACGCAGAATATGCAGGTCGTTTCGTTAAAAATGCCTACGATACTTCTTTATCCGATGATGACGCTACCCTTGATATTGATTTATCGGTGATGCTGAAGAAGGAAAATAAGGCCTTCAGGGTTGAAAAGCATGTCCATAATTATCCGCATTGCTGGCGTACAGATAAGCCCGTTTTATACTATCCACTGGATAGCTGGTTCATAAAAACAACAGCAGTCCGCGATCGTATGATCGAGCTGAATAAAACCATCAACTGGAAACCTGCTTCAACAGGAACAGGGCGTTTTGGGAAATGGCTCGAGAATTTGGTGGACTGGAACCTGAGTCGTTCGCGCTACTGGGGAACGCCGCTTCCGATTTGGAAGTCAGAAGATGGAACAGAAGAAAAATGCATCGGTTCAGTTGAAGAGCTGATGAATGAAATAAATAAAGCCGTCGAGGCCGGAGTGATGGATACGAATCCATTCGAAGGTTTTGAGGTCGGTAATAATTCAAAAGAAAATTACGAGAAGATTGATTTGCACCGTCATCATGTTGATGGCATTATTCTCGTTTCAGATAGCGGTCAAGCAATGCATCGCGAAGCTGATTTGATTGATGTGTGGTTCGATTCCGGAGCTATGCCATATGCGCAGATGCACTATCCTTTTGAAAATAAAGAAGGGTTTAACGAGGTGTACCCGGCCGACTTCATTGCCGAAGGGGTAGACCAAACAAGGGGCTGGTTCTTTACACTGCATGCTATTGCTACCATGCTATTTGATTCTGTAGCCTTTAAAAATATTATTTCCAATGGCTTGGTGCTGGATAAGAAGGGTAATAAAATGTCTAAACGTCTCGGTAACGGCGTTGACCCTTTTGAAGTAATTGAGCAGTATGGCTCAGATCCTTTACGTTGGTACATGATTACCAATGCGCAGCCTTGGGATAACCTTAAATTCGATATTTCCGGAGTTGATGAGGTGAAGAGGAAGTTCTTCGGAACACTTTATAATACCTACTCATTCTTTGCCTTGTATGCCAATATTGATGGCTTTACTGGACGGGAAGAGTTAGTGCCGATAGAGAAGCGTTCGGAGATCGATCGTTGGATCATGTCCCTTTTAAACTCCTTGGTGAAAGAGGTAACGGATAGTTATGAGAGTTATGAGCCAACCCGTGCAGGGCGAGCTATTCAGAATTTTGTAATGGAAAATCTGAGTAACTGGTATGTGCGACTCAATAGAAAACGTTTCTGGGGTGGTGAAATGAATGAAGATAAGCTGGCTGCATATCAAACACTTTATGCGTGTTTGGAAACAGTTGCGTTGTTATCTGCACCAATTTCGCCGTTCTTTACCGATCAGTTATTTAGTGATTTAAATAAAATTTCCGGAAGATATCAGGAAGTGTCAGTTCACCTTGCTGAATTTCCATCTTTCGATGCGCAATTAATTGACAAAGAACTGGAGGAGCGCATGGAATATGCACAATCCATCTCGTCAATGGTGCTAGGTTTGCGTCGTAAGGTGAATTTAAAAGTTCGCCAGCCGCTAAATAAGGTCATGATTCCAATATTAGATGAAGCTTTTGAGCATCAACTGGAAGCGATTAAAGATTTGGTACTTGCAGAGGTGAATGTTAAGCAAATGGAGTTCCTGAAAGATGCTGCAGGTGTGTTGGTGAAGAAAATTAAGCCCAATTTTAAAACCCTTGGGCCTAAGCATGGTAAGCACATGAAGGCAATTTCAGGAGCAATTAATGCAATGGGTCAGGAAGAAATTGCTATCTTCGAAAAAGAAGAGCAATATTCATTGGATGTCAGCGGACAAACAATTGTTCTGACACGTGAAGATGTAGAAATTTTATCGGAAGATATTCCGGGTTGGTTAGTAGCCACTGAAGGTAAAATCACTGTTGCACTGGATATTAATGTGACCGGTGAGCTACGCGAGGAAGGGATAGCACGTGAGTTTGTTAATCGCATCCAAAACCTGCGTAAAGATTCAGGGTTTGATGTGACTGATAAAATTAGACTACAAATTCAGCGACATGATGCAATTAATAATGCGGTGGAAAAACATGCCGGATACATTGCAGCGCAAACTTTAGCTGAAGAAGTTAAATTAGTAGATAATTGCAATGGCGATGGTGTGCACACCGTTGAAATTGATGATGAGATAAGTACCGCTATGCATATTCAAAAAGCATAGGCGGGAGGTAGATAACTAAAACTTAGTCGTTATGGCTGAAAAAACCCGTTACACAGATGAGGAACTTCAGGAGTTTAAAGAAATCATACTGAAGAAGCTCGATAAGGCCAGGAAAGATTATGAATTGCTGCGAAATACCATAACACATCAGGATGGTAATGATACGCAGGATACTTCTCCTACATTTAAAGTATTAGAGGAGGGAGCTGCTGTATTGTCAAAAGAAGAAGCTGGGAAATTAGCTCAGCGACAGCAGAAATTTATTCAGCATCTTTCTGCAGCATTGGTTCGTATCGAAAACAAAACCTATGGTGTTTGTCGGGTAACCGGTAAGCTGATTCCTAAGGAACGGCTAAAGGCGGTACCGCATGCCACCTTAAGTGTTGAAGCTAAACAGGGACAGAAATAAGACTGTTCTTAAAATATTAAGCATGAACATTGGCCAATGGAATATCTAATATTTTCCATTGGTCATTTGTGCGTTTATAACCCGGGTTGGTCATCGCTTTTTAAAGTAGATTGACACCTAAATGCTAATGGTACTTTAATTTACTTTTATATGTCTGTACTTAAAAAATCGTTTCTGATAATTTTCTTAATTCTGTTGGTCGATCAGGTGGCTAAGTTCTACATCAAAACACACATGATGTTGGGCGACGAAATTCCTGTTTTTGGCGACTGGTTTATTATTCATTTTGTTGAAAATAACGGAATGGCTTTTGGGATGCAACTGGCAGGCAAGTTTGGGAAAGCTTTTTTAAGCATTTTTCGAATTGTGGCTGTTGTTGGTATCGGATGGTACATAGTCAACCTTAGCAAAAAAGGGGCTCCGAGTGGTTTAATTTATTGTGTAGCCCTTGTTCTGGCAGGTGCTTTAGGCAATATTGTTGACAGTGCATTTTATGGGATGATTTTTGACCATAGCTATGGACAGGTTGCAACCTTCTTACCCGAAGGTGGCGGTTATTCATCGTTTTTGCACGGTAAGGTGGTGGATATGCTTTACTTTCCTCTTATTGAGGGACGTTACCCAGAATGGCTTCCCTTCGTTGGAGGTAATCCATTTATTTTCTTCCGTCCAGTTTTTAACATAGCTGACTCTTCAATTACAATTGGCATTGCCATAATATTATTCTTTCAAAAACGTTTTTTTAAAGAGTAGTTGCTGAATATCCGATACGGTCTTTTAGTAATGATTATGTTGAAAAAAAGTTTTTTTAACACATGATTGCAGGCAATATTGCCTAACTTCGCGCGGTCTTTCGTAACGTGTAATGCGTGCACAGTGCGCACCGTTGTGTAAATCAGATTATTAGTTAAGGGTGGCTCGCATTGTGGCGTATGTTCGGTATGTGAGTCAGGAAACGGTAGTGTATCTTGTTGCGTACATCTACCATAAAGGCATGAAAAATATTTCTTGAGATGAAAATTAGATTAGTACTTCTTTCCTTATTTCTAACGGTGGCTTCTTTAGTGACCACCTTCGGTCAAAAGGTTGACCCAAACTCCATTGATCCCTCTAAGGTGAATGTTGATGAACTCTCCGATGAGCAGATCATGCGTTTGATTCAGGAGATGGAAAAAAGAGGCTTAACCGAGGATCAGGCAATTATGTTGGCTCAGGCGCGCGGCATGTCATCCCAACAAGTAATGAAATTGCAGCAGCGTATACGTGAGGTGAAACTGAGCGGTGTGCCATTAGATCCAGATATGGGAATTGATCCTACTAAAAGTGCAATGGCTTTTGATATGGTTGAATCTGTTAAAGAGCCTGTTGATTCAGCACAAATTGATACACGCATTTTTGGGTTTTCGTTTTTCAATAATGAAAACTTAAGTTTCGAGCCAAATGTGAATATTCCGGTACCGTCTTCTTATGTTATTGGCGCTGGTGACGAAATTTTGATTGATGTTTGGGGCATGTCGCAGCAAAACTACATGTTTAATGTTGATAAAAATGGCAACATTACGATTCCGAATATTGGACCGATACGATTAGGAGGGCTGACACAAGACGCCGCTTCGAAACGCATATTAAATAAATTATCATCGATTTATAACGATCTCAAGTCAAGTACGCCCCAAACATTTGCCAGTGTATCGATTGGGAGTGTTAAAGCCATTAAGGTAAATGTAATTGGAGAGGTGTTCTTACCGGGTACCTATACTATTCCTGGTACTGCGAGTGCCTTCAATGCTTTATATTTATCAGGTGGTCCTAATCCTAATGGGTCATTTCGAAATATTCAGGTTATTCGTAATGGTAAAGTACATGCCGTCCTGGATGTCTATGAGTACCTGTTAAAGGGGAAAAGCTCAGTAAATATTCCACTGAGAGAGGATGATGTGATTCTGATTCCAACCTATGAGAAACGGATAAAAGTAGGTGGTGAGTTGAAGCGTAACGGACTATTTGAAGCAAAAGACAATGAGACGGTTGCTGATATTATTGAATATGCCGGTGGCTTCACAGAGGAGGCTTATACACATCGATTAGAGTTGTATCGCAATTCCAGCCGTCAAAAAGTGTTTAAAGATATATTTAGTGACCAATTTGCAGCTACTATCTTGCAAAGTGGTGACAGTGTTTATGTTGGTCCTATTTTGGCACGTTTTAAAAATAAAGTGTCAATAACAGGAGCTGTTTACCGACCAGGAAATTATGAATTGTCTGATAACCTGACCTTAAAGCAGTTGATTGATAAGGCGGATGGCATACGGGAGGATGCATTTTTAAACAGAGGTATGATTACCCGTTTAAGAAGCGACTTGTCTTTGCAGAATATCACATTTGATGTGAGTGCAGTTCTTCGTGGGGAAGTTAACTATGAGTTGCAGCGGGAAGACATGGTGACTATTTCATCCATTGAGAGTTTGCGAGAGGTGAGAACAGTGGAGATTTTTGGCGATGTGCAATACCCTGGCGAGTTCGATTTTCAGGAGGACATGACTTTGTCGGATCTTGTTTTTAAAGCGGGGGGATTCAAAGAATCAGCCTCCGACTCCTACATCGAAGTATCCAGACGCTTGAGTCATGAAGAAGCCAAGAAAGCATCTGCTAAAATTGCTGATGTCTACCAGTTCAATATCTCCAGAGACCTGAAAATGCATGGCGAAGACGCCGCATTTGTTCTTCAACCTTTCGATCAGGTGTTTGTGCGCCGGGCACCAGGTTTTGAAAACAAGTCGGTGGTGCATGTGCGCGGTGAAGTTAATTATGCAGGACAGTTTAGCCTCACTTCGAAGAACGAGCGGATATCCACCATTATCGCACGGGCAGGAGGCTTTACACCTGATGCTTATGCGGCGGGTGCCATGCTCACGCGTCGTTCCGCAAAATCGGAAAAGGAGAGGAAGCTGCGGGAGCAGTTGATGAAGAATGATAAGTCCATTGAACTCAACGATATTGGCTTTGATGTAGTTGGTATTGATTTGGAAAAAATCATGAAAAACCCTGGGTCAAAAGATGATATCTTTCTTAAAGATGGGGATGAACTAATTATTCCCCGTGAATTACAAACAGTCGAAGTATCTGGGGCGGTCCTCAACCCTTTATCGGTATCGTTCCAGAAAGGGAAGAGTTTACGGCATTATGTACGCACAGGTGGTGGGTTTGCTCTTCGCGCCAAAAAGGGGAAGGTGTATGTGATTTATCCCAATGGAGTAGCGGCAGCGACAAAAAACTATGTATTCTTTAATAGCTATCCTAAAGTACTGCCGGGAACAGAGATTGTGGTACCGAAGAAACCTGAGAAGGCACCAATGTCAGCCGCTTCATGGATAGCCATCGCCAGTAGTTTGGCATCATTATCTCTGACTATTGTAACTGTAATTAACGCCACGAATTAATCACAATGAGCACTCAAAATAACAATGCGTCTAAAGAACATGAGGCACTGAGCATTATCAAGGATGATGAAATAGATTTGGTGGCCTTGGCTAAAACCATATGGAACGGACGAAAAACCATTTACTACAGTGTAGCGGTTTGTGTGTTTATCGGACTTTTAGTGGCCTTTCTTTCTAAACCAAAGTATGAGGCCTATGCGACGCTACTACCCTCAGAGGAAAAAGATATGATGGGCAAGTTAGGAGGACTTGGAGCTTTGGCAGGTATGGCAGGTGTTGACATTGGTTCCATGATGGGCGGTCCCGCAAGTGGCATCCCGGCTGAGATATATCCATCAGTAGTGGAAAGCTATCCGTTTAAAAAAGAGCTGGTGCATCAAAAATTTCATTTCGAAGCCTTTCAGGAGCCTGTTTCCATCTATGAATATGCGCTTCTGGATACGGTTGAATCAACAGGCGATAAGGTTCTAAAATACACCATCAAATTGCCATGGACCATTAAAAAGGCCATACAAGGAGAAAAGGAGGCTGCTACCATACCCGATTATGGGGTGTTGCATCTCTCTAAAGAAGAATTATTCGCCTTGTCTTTTGTGCAAGATCTTATTTTAATAGAAGTTGATAAAAAAACAGGTCTAATCAATGTTTCAGCCGAGGCTGGAGAGCCTGTGTTTGTCGCACAGTTCGTTCAAAAAGCCATTGACTTGTTGCAGAATTATGTGATTGATTACAAAACCAAACAAGCTCGTCAGAACCTGGAGTTTATACAGGAGCGATACTTCGAAAAGGAAAAGGAGTACCTGTCAGCCAGAGAAGCTTTTTTTCAGTATAAGGATAAACACCGGAATATGGTGTCTGAGCGCATTAATATTGAATACGAACAGCTCAAAGATGAATATGAGATAACAGGTAGTATCTATAAAAGCCTATCTACTCAGTTAGAACAGGCTAAAATTAAGATTAAAGAAGAAACCCCTGTTTTTACGGTGATTGAACCGGCTAAGGTGCCAGTCGACAAGAGTTGGCCTAAAAAAAGTATCATACTAGTAGTGAGTGTGTTTTTAGGTGGGTTTATTGGTTTAGGACTGATATTTGGTAAGTTAGTTTGGGTGAGTTTTAGAGGAAACTAGAAAATATGGATAAAATAGCAGTAATTGGACTTGGTTACGTCGGTTTACCCTTAGCTGTTGAATTTGCTAAGTTCTATACGACAATAGGGTTTGATATAAATAAAGAGAGAGTCAGTGAATTAAATAAAGGACATGATTGTACTTTAGAGGTTGATCATGAGTTGCTTGTTTCAGTTCTTGACAAACAGGATAAAGGACTTTTTTGTACCTATGAAGAGAGCGAGATTAAGAAAGCAAACATTTATATTATTACTGTACCAACACCAATTGACAATAATAATCGGCCAGACTTAACTCCTCTTATTAAGGCTAGTGAAACAGTAGGTAGAGTGTTGAAGGACGGGGATATTGTGATTTATGAGTCAACAGTATATCCGGGAGCTACAGAAGAGGAATGTATACCAGTGTTAGAAAGGGTCTCAGGTTTCGTTTATAATAAGGATTTCTACTGTGGATATTCACCCGAAAGAATTAATCCTGGCGATAAAGAACATACGGTATCAAAAATACTTAAGGTGACATCAGGGTCAACACCTGAAATAGCCCAAAAAGTTGATGAGTTATATAAGTCAATTATAACAGCAGGAACTCATTTGGCTCCATCAATAAAGGTGGCAGAAGCAGCTAAGGTCATTGAGAATTCACAGCGTGATATTAATATTGCCTTTGTTAATGAATTATCAAAAATTTTTAATCTTTTAGATATAGATACAGAAGCCGTCTTAGAAGCGGCTGGAACCAAATGGAACTTCTTACCATTTAAACCGGGTTTAGTTGGAGGACATTGTATTGGAGTTGATCCATATTATTTAGCACAAAAAGCCCAAGAGGTTGGTTATCATCCAGAGATAATATTAGCAGGAAGGCGATTAAATGATGGTATGGGAGCGTATGTTGCTAAAAACTTTATTAAAGAATTAATTAAAGCAGATTGTAAAATAAAAGATGCAAATGTCCTTGTTTTAGGGATTACTTTTAAAGAAAACTGTCCTGACATTAGGAATACAAGAGTTGTAGATATTATTGATGAACTTGAAGGCTATGGTGTAAATGTTGATGTTTATGACCCTTGGGCAGAGATGAATGAGGTAAAAGAAGAATACGGAATTCGATTAATCGAACAGTTGGATAATAAAAGATACAATGGTATTATATTGGCCGTAGCGCACCAGGAATTTTTAAAGTTGAATATTGATAGTATAAAAATGGATGCTAGCTCTATTGTTTTTGATGTAAAAGCAATACTTCCTAAAAATCAGATTACGGCAAGACTGTAAGTTGGATAAATTAGAATCATTAAATGAAAAATAGTTAACGAAGCTTATAATTATTGGATTCTTTATGAAGGTACAGATGGTTGATCTTAAAGGTCAGTATGAAAGAATAAAAACCGATGTTGATAATGCAATACAAGAGGTAATTAATAATACTTCGTTTATTAACGGTAAACAAGTAGCCGAATTTGCCGTAGAACTGGCTAAGTATAATAACGTCAATTATGCAGTGCCATGTGCCAATGGTACCGATGCATTGCAAATTGCCATGATGGTTCTGAATTTGCAGCCAGGCGATGAAGTTATCGTGCCTGTTCATACATATGTGGCCACTGCTGAAGCAATTGCTCTATTAAAGCTGGAGCCTGTATTTGTGGATGTAGATGAGAAGTTATTTACAATTAGTGTAGAACAAATTGAAAAAAAGATTACATCAAAAACAAAGGCTATAGTTCCCGTGCACTTATACGGACAATGTGCGGATATGGAAGGGATTTTAGACATTGCCAGAAGACATAATCTTTTTGTAATTGAAGATACAGCGCAGGCTATAGGAGCAGAATATACCTTTTCTGATGGTACAAGAAAGAAAGCAGGAACTATGGGGGATATAGGCTGTACATCTTTTTTTCCATCGAAAAATTTGGGATGTTATGGTGATGGAGGAGCCATGTTAATTAATGATGAACAATTGGCCAAAAAAGCTAAAATGATTGCCAGTCATGGGCAGAGTATTAAATACCATCATGATATTGTTGGTTGTAATTCAAGGCTAGATACTATTCAGGCGGCGATTCTTAATGTTAAACTACCTTATTTGGACGATTATAACAAGGCACGTCAAGAAGCAGCTGCTATTTATGATCAAGAGTTTCATAATATGGAGGAAATAAGTATACCTGCTAGAGCAAGCTACTCAAGCCATGTTTACCATCAATACACAATTAAGGTAAAAGGGGTTAATAGGGATGCATTAATAGACAAACTGACTGAAAATGGCATACCAAGCATGATTTATTATCCGATTCCATTGCATCGTCAAAAAGCATATTTACAGAATAATTCAGATGCAGTGAATTATCCGATAACAGAGGAGCTTTCAAAAACAGTATTGTCGTTGCCAATTCATACGGAGATGACTAAAGACATGCAGGATTTTATTGTTAGTGGTGTTAAAGAATCTATTAAAGCGCTTAAATGAAAAACAAATATTTCGCACATGAAACCGCCGTTATAGATGAAGGGTGTCAGATAGGAAGCGAAACAAAAATCTGGCATTTTTCTCATATCATGAGTAACTGTATCATCGGTAATGCTTGTAATATTGGTCAAAACGTTGTTGTATCACCTGAGGTTAGACTTGGAAATAAAGTTAAAGTTCAGAATAATGTTTCAATTTATACCGGGGTGACTTGTGATGATGATGTGTTTTTAGGGCCGTCCATGGTCTTTACTAATGTGACGAATCCGAGAAGTGCTATTAATCGTAGAGGGCAATATGCAAGGACACATGTTGGCAAAGGAGCATCAATAGGAGCCAATGCAACTATCGTTTGTGGTCATGATATTGGGGAATATGCCTTCATCGGGGCAGGTGCAGTGGTAACTAAAAATGTTCCGCCTTATGCCTTAGTAGTGGGTAACCCTAGTAAACAGATTGGATGGATGAGTGAATATGGACATCGCCTGAAGTTTGACGATGATAATATTGCAAGCTGTCCCGAGAGTAAAGAAAGGTATCAATTGATTAATAATAGCGTAAGAAAAACTATCTAATATGAAGAACTTTGCTTTAATTGGAGCATCCGGATATATTGCTCCTCGACATTTAAAGGCAATTAAAGAAACAGGCAACAATCTTATTGCTGCATTAGATCCTTATGATGGAGTTGGTATTATGGATAGTTTTTTTCCAAATGCAGACTTTTTTGTTGAGACAGAACGTTTTGATCGGCATATTGAGATGTTGAAATATGACAAAGGTGTTCGAGTTGATTACATGAGTATTTGTACCCCAAATTATTTGCATGATGCACACATCCGAATGGCCTTAAGACGTGATGCGGATGCTATTTGTGAAAAGCCACTGGTACTAAACCCATGGAATATTGATGCTTTAGCACGAATGGAAGAAGAATCTGGGCGGAAAATCAATAATATATTACAATTACGTGTTCATCCAAGTATAATTGCCCTTAAAGAGAAGATTGAGAATGGACCTCAGGATAAGATCTATGATGTTGATTTAACCTATCTGACTTCTCGGGGACATTGGTATTACACGTCCTGGAAGGGAGATGTGTCGAAGTCAGGTGGTATTGCTACCAATATTGGAGTACACTTCTATGATATGTTATCTTTTATATTTGGAAAGGTAACCAAAAATGTGGTGCATGTTCATACGCATGATCGGGCAGCAGGGTATCTGGAGTTTGACCGTGCTCGGGTGCGTTGGTTTTTATCCATAAATGATCAGGTATTGCCCGAAGAGGTGATTGCCAAGGGACAGCGTACTTATCGTTCCATTACAATTGAAGGCGAAGAGTTAGAGTTTAGCGGTGGTTTTACCGATTTACATACCCGAAGCTACGAAGAAATATTGAAGGGTAATGGATACGGTGTTGAAGCGCCGCGCCAGGCCATTGAAATTGTTCATTCAATCCGTCATGAGAAGCCGGTTGGCCTAAAAGGAGACTACCATCCCTTTGCAAAGAAGCCATTGGCAAAACACCCATTTGATAAATAAGCGTAGTTGATTACAAAGATTAAAGATAAATGGAAGTCATCAGAGTTTTTACGTAATGTAATGACTCTGATGAGTGGAACTGCTTTTGCGCAGGCTATGCCTATAGTTTTCACACCAATCTTTGCAAGGCTGTATACGCCTGAAGAATATTCTAGATTAGGGATTTTTATTGCACAAGTTTCGGTTGTTAATGTCATCTTATTATTAAGATATGAGTTCTCAATTTTATTGCCCAAGGAAGATAGAGATGCTAATAAAATCTACATGGGCAATTACATCATTTTAATATTTACTGTGTTCATATCCACAATTGGATTGTACATATATAATTATAGATTTGATAATTCAAATTGGGATACTTTAACCGGCATTCTGATAACATTTTATTTGATTTCTTATGGTATTATCTTAAATAGTACATTTATTCTGAATAGGATGAGAAACTATAAAAGAATATCATTAGCAAAGGTGTTCAGAGCAATTGTAATAATTATTCTAAATTTCTCAATGTTATGGCTGGATCGCAGTAGAGGATTAATTTATGCATATGTCTTAGGAACACTCATAGAAAGTATAATCCTTCTTCGGGGTGATCCTATGTTAAAGAAGATGAAGGATTTTACTTTTGATTATAGGTTAAATTTAAAATATAGAAAATTTCCACTAATCGATATGCCATCAGCATTGATTAACGCTGCATCTTGGCAAATACCTTTTTTTATTCTTCCAATATATTTTAATGATAACGAAATTGGTCAATTTTTTCAGGCAGTAAAAATTGTTGGAATACCCGTAACTTTTATTGCGTCTTCAATTGGTCAAGTATATTTTAAAGAACTTTCAATATGCAAAACAAGTGAAAGTGCGTTTATTCTGACAAAGACTGTGATATTAAGGTTGAGCTTGATTAGTTCGTGTATTTTTGTACCTGCGGCATTTTTATTTCCAGTGATTATGCCCTTAGCGTTAGGTCCAGAATGGAGCCTGGCTGGTAAATTAGCATCTTGGTTGTCTTTGTGGATATTATTTCAATTAGTAACATCATCCATATCGTCAGTGTTTAACGTGTATGGACTTCAGATGGTTGCAATGGTTATCAATATTGTTTTGCTTCTGCTCAGATTTAGTCTTTTGTTCTTTTGGGGAGGGGATTATGATATAGTGAGTTTGACAATGAGATATTCAGTGTACAATGCATTGGTTTATTTCATTGTACTATTATTGATCTTTTACATTAGTAAAACAAGAAAATTAAGTTATGCGTAGTAACATTATGTATTTAAATATATTTTCTAAGCATATAGAGGTGAGTGGAATGCATTTTATAATGTTGCTAAATATAAAAAAATGAAAGCCTTATGTGTCAATCGCTTTATATGATGTGAATTACATGGTAAAGTACTCATAGTTAAGGCCTTAATTCTTCTCGTTGTGCTTGAAGTATTTATTTTGGTACAGATCGTTTTTTCGGTAAAGACAAAGTAAGTTTTAAATTAATGTTGTATGATAAAAGATATATATTTGTTTACTGATCAATACCCGTATGGAAAAGGAGAACAATTCATTGAAAATGAGATTAAGTATGTTTCATCACGTAAAGATATAAATCTTATAATCGTACCGACTCTTATAGATGTGAATCAGCAAAGAGTTGTTCCTGAAGAAATTAAGATTGATAGGACGTTAGCTTTCTCGCTTGCTAGCAATAAATTAACTAAAAATCCAATCGTTTTTTTTAAAAGTATCGGGTTAATAGTTAAAGGTATTTTTCTTCATAAAAAGATTAAATTTAGATCACTATATCAGATAGCATGGTTTGCTCACAATGCGCAAGTTGTAAAGGAATGGGCTAAAAATAAGAACTTGTCAAATGCTATTTTGTATACATATTGGTGCAACTTTCAGTTGTTAGGTTTAATATTGAATAATCAAGGGATTGCTATATATAGCAGAGTTCATAGGCATGACCTATATTTTGAGGAAAATATAAATTCGTTTATCCCTTTTAGAGAATTTGTTATTAGTAAAGTACAAAGAATCTTTTCTATCTCTGAAGATGGTTGTGAATATTTAAAGAGGCAGTATGTAAAATACTCTGATAAAATAAAGTTGTCACGACTAGGAATTGAGGATACCTCAAAATGTACTACAATTATTAATCGTGAAAGAAAAGACTTTATATCAGTTGTATCGTGCTCCTACATTTCAGAAGTGAAAAGGGTTGATTTGATCGCAAAAGGATTGATAGAATTTGCGAAAGAACAGCATGATAATCAAGTAATTTGGAATCATTTTGGTGGTGGCAATAAGGTGCTAATTGATAATATTTATAGTTCTCTGGAACATAAGCCTGAAAACCTTCAAGTAATCTTTCATGGAGATACAAAAAATGAAGATATTATTAAGTTCTATCAATTGAATTATGTAGATGTTTTTGTGAATACAAGCTCTTCCGAAGGAATACCGGTGAGTATTATGGAGTCAATTTCTTTTGGCATTCCTGTTCTGGCCTGTAATGTTGGTGGTTTGAAAGAGATTGTATACGATAATGGTATTTTATTGGATAAAGAATTTACTAATATTGAATTCAGCAAATCAATATCGAAAATTTTGACTAATAGCCATTATAGGACAAACAGTCGCTTAGTTTATGAAAAACTTTATAATGCGGAAAGAAACTATGCTGATTTTTATGATGTTATCACAGATTATAATATAAGATCAGCAAAATTACTTAAAGATTAGTTTAACTTTTTTAAAAAACTAGATTTAATTATGTAAGTAGTTAATGGGTTAGTTTGTTGTGGGTTTACGAGAAAAGGGTTTAAAATATGCATGTTGTGTATGGTCTCCTGTCAAGTATTTGTAATTTTATTGAGCCAATAATTTTAGCCAACTATTTGTAGATGTTATATGATAAGTATTAGTGATAAAAGCATAACCGCAGTTATGTTTGTATATAATGAAGAATTGTACATTGAAGAGATGATACAATCTATTTTAGAGCAAACTTATCCGGTAAAAGATATAATTATTGTTGACGATCAATCAACAGATAATACTGCAGAGATTGTAAAGAAGTTATCAAAGGAGACTGATGGAATTAATATTCGCTATGAGTATAATGAAAATAAGGGTAAAGTTTATGCATATGCAAAAGGTTTAAGTCTTGTTCGAACAGATTATTTCTTTGTATGCGCTGGGGATGATTATCTATATCCGAACTATGTTGAATCCTTATTAGAAGACATAAGGAAATTCAGGACTAAGTTTGTTTATGCCAGATATGTGATTGCAGATTCCTGTTTGAATGAGATAGAAAATGTATCGCGAAAGCAAAGATATTCTTACGAAGAGATGTTGGTAAATAATTACGCAGGTGGATATTTGTTTGCTCAAAGCGACGTGATTAAACATATTTTACCATTTCCATTTGCTGTACCATTTGAGGACTGGATATCTCTTCTAAAACTAATGCAAGTGTCAGAATATGCCTATTTAAGTATTAAAGTATTATTTAAATACAGGAGGCACAACAATAGCACTACAGTACAATTAAAAAGGAGTGGCGTTAAGGAACGAGACTTAAAGTTATATCAGCACATTCTTAATGATAATAGTTTCAAAAAGAATAATAAGCAGATGCAGGTATTAAAACAAAGAATTAGGTTTTGTAAGTTAATGGGAAATGATAGGGCAAGGCTTAAAGATCTGTCCATTCTGACAAGTAGAGCGTTACTTGCCTCTGAGAAAGTGCGTGTTTTGTTATTGTTTTTACCTTTTATTTCAGGGAATGATCATATTGATAGATTATTTAAGAGGTTTAAAATGTTAAGTGCTTAATTTCTAACTAGGTTAAATTAGAGTTATTTTTTATATGAGGGTTCTGCTAATAAATGATTTTAGAGATGGAGGAGGAGCTGAAGGAGTATTTAGAGATACGGCACGCATTTTAGAATCTAAAGGGCACCACGTAAAGTGCTTTTTTGGTGCAGAACAACATCAGCCCCCTGAAAACATATTCAAGTATCTGTATAATAGCTCGGTTAAACATGATTTAAGTATAGTGTTGAATCAATTTAAACCTGATGTAATACACATACACAACTATTACCATATCCTTTCAAGTGCTATTTTTAACTCAATAAAAAAGTACAAAAAGCAACACAACTGTAAAGTCATATTTACAGCACACGATTTTCATATCATTTGTCCTTCAAGCAACTTACTTATATATCAAAATGGAGTATCGGCTAATCTTGGATTACCTTTTTCAATAAATAATTGGTTAATAAAAAAAATAGATAAGAGGGGGATTCAATTCTCCTTACTAAAGAAAGTAGCCTACTTTTTTGAGAAGCTTTGGGTTAAACCGCTCGATGTTGTTGATGCAATTATAACACCAAGTTTTTTTCTTAAAAACGCTTTAAACGTATGTGGGTTAAATAAGTCAATAGTATGTGTGAGGAATCCTTATTTAGGAAAAACTTTATCAAATTATATAAATAGACAAATTGATAAATTAAGTGAGATAAAATTTGTTTTTGCAGGCCGCTTATCGAGAGAAAAGGGGTTATATGAGTTTTTCAATGCAGCTATTGAAAACAATGTGAGAATTGATATAGATGTATATGGAGATGGAGAATTGCTTGATTCAATAAAAGAACTTGTTGATACTTCGAGTAAGATAAGTGTTACTTTTAAAGGGTATATTTCAAATGAAGAGTTAAAAGCTCTTCTGCCAGGTTATGATGTTTTTTTGTTGCCTTCCATTGGCTATGAGAATGCTCCATTAACAATTCCTGAAGCTGCCAGCGCCGGATTAGTCTTATTGGGAACAGATCGAGGGGGCATTAAAGAAATGAGTGAAGAAACAAAAATACCCCACTTTTTGTATGCATCAGATAAAGAATTTCTGTCTACAATAAGCGCGTTAGAAAGGTTTTTTCAAAATAAGTCAAGAGGATTTGAGATAGATTTATCCAAATTCACTTTGGATATTTATTATACGCAGTTATTAAACTTATACAATGGTTGAGTTTTTGGACGTTGTTCTCTTTTTTTGGCTATTAATAAATATCTCTCTGATATTTTGGTTTAAAAGTAATATTCTGAAAATAATACTGTTTGCCTTTGCCTATCCATTTATAACCATGTTCATGTTCTGTCTGGATATTCCAATTGGTGGGTCCTTAGATGTGATTGGGAGACCAACTCATACAGATTACTGTTACGAAGCACTTATTTATGCAATGATTTCCTATAATGTTTTAGTCTTTATAGTTTTTCGTTACAGGAGCAAGATTGTTAGTCTGCAACGTTTAAAAATAAATGAGAAAGGTAGAATATGGATTGTCCTGCTATTACTTGTTTGTGCTATTCTTGCATACCCTAGAGCTATTATAGGAACTGGGCCAAGATGGAATCTGATTCCTGGACAATGGTCTGTAGTTTTTTTGGCCATTAATACCTTATTGGTTTTGAGTTTTACAAAAATAAAGTCGCCATCAACAATAGTACAATTGCTCATTTTGTTACTTGTTGTAAAAGGGGGTGAGCGAGTTGATAGTGTATTGTACTTGTTTATATTTTTTAGTTTTAGACGAAGCGGTAACTACATAAAAGAAATAAGGTTGTCACTAGTAGGTAAAGTTGGACTTATTTTAGCTGCTTTACTCGCTATTTCAGTTGGGTATACAAGAATAGGCTCAGGAGTTTCTCTTGCAATTCTTATTCACAACATTGTATCGCTACATACCGTCGCTGATGTTGTACACGTTTATTTTTCAGCATTTGATAATTATGTGAATAATGGAGTGTCGATATCTCCATTTATAAATCATATCTTTAGTTTAATCCCAATGCACCCTTATGGGGGTGCTGGCAGTAACTTCTGTTTCACTAACGTGCTAATTAAAAACATGCCTAATTTAGGAGGAGGGTTATTTTATGCCGAAGGAATGGTTCTATTGGGTAAATCGGGAATCATTGTATATGGTTGCTTGCTTGGAATAATTATAAAGTGGTTAATGAAGGCTGACAATCAGTTGCGCTCAGTGATTTTTGTTTTATTTATTGCTTTACAACTAAGATTACAATGGTATGGTTTAATATATATTTATACACCAATTTTATTTACTGTTATTACAATAGGTTTTTTAAATTTGTTAAAAAATAATCGCAATAGCTCCAGAAGCGAAGTTCCTATCTAGTTTTTTCAGATATGCTATTAAGGACTATCATTGTAGTTACCTAGTGAAAAATAATATTAAAACTCTAATGTCTTGAAAGTTGCACTTGTACAAGATTGGCTGACTGAAATTGGAGGAGCCGAAAAGGTTTTTTCAAGTTTGATAGAATTATATCCAGATGCACATATTTATACATTAACTTCTCATCCAAGAGTGATTGATGGATTAGGTATAGATAGAAAAAAGTTAAAAGAATCTTTTATTGCAAAGTTACCCTATGGCAGGTCAAAATACAGGAATTATTTGCCTCTTTTTTCAAAGGCGGTAGAAAGTTTTGATTTCTCACCATATGATTTAATTGTTTCTTCATCATCCTCTGTGGCTAAAGGTATTCTGACTAATTCGAATCAAATGCATATTTGTTATTGTCATTCACCTGTTCGTTATGCTTGGGATCTTTATCATCAGTATTTGAATGAGTCTGGTATGAGTGGATTTGGACTTAAGAAATGGTTTGTTAGACATACACTCCATAAATTACGTATTTGGGATATTATAAGTTCTAATAGAGTTGACTTTTTTATTGCTAATTCAAATTATATTAGAAAAAGAATTAATAAAGTATATAAGCGAGATGCACGAGTTATTTATCCCCCTGTGGATATTGAACGTTTTGAGTTGTCAGAAAAGAAACAAGATTATTACTTTACTGCTTCGAGGCTAGTGCCATACAAGAAGATTGACTTAATTGTAGAGGCTTTCGCTCAAATGCCAGAAAAGAAGCTAATTGTGGCTGGGACTGGACCAGATTTTAAGAAGATTAGAGCATTGGCAGGAGCTAATGTGGAAATGAAAGGTTTTGTACCAGATGATGAAATGCTTTCTTTAATGCAAAATGCAAAAGCTTTCGTATTTGCCGCTGATGAAGATTTTGGAATTATACCAGTTGAAGCACAAGCATGTGGAACACCGGTTATAGCCCTAGGTAAAGGAGGTACAAAAGAAACTGTTATTGATAATGAGACTGGAATACATTTTGATGAGCAAAGTGTAAGTTCCTTGATAGGTGCTGTTAATAAGTTCGAAATGATAGATACTTTTAAGGTAGGTAAAGTAAGGGATAATGCGGTGAGATTCTCTAAAGAAAGGTTTAAAAATGAATTAGCAGCCTTTGTTGAAGAAAAAATGAAAGTGTAATTTATTGATTATAGAAACAGAAAAAAGATGTCTTTGAGGTATTTTTTACCTAAGTACTATTAAATGGAAGAATAATGAATTTATCTAGTTTGTCATTGCGAGAACTAGTTGAAAAAATCAGTGGGGATCTGGATTTAGATGACGTTACTCGTCTTGTCTACAGTACTGATGCCTCAGCTTACTTTGAAAAGCCCGTTGGTGCAGTAATGCCGTTAGATGCGATTGATGTTCGCGAAATTGTTTTGTTTGCCCAAAAGCATCATCTAAACTTGATTCCGCGTGCGGCAGGCACTTCATTAGCCGGTCAAGTTGTTGGATCGGGTTTAGTGGTTGATGTGGGACGTTACATGAACCAGATTCTCGAGGTAAACGAAAAAGAAAAGTGGGTACGTGTTCAGCCGGGTGTCGTGCTCGATGAGTTGAATCAATATCTGGCACCATATGGTTTATTCTTTGGCCCTGAAACATCAACATCTAACCGTTGTATGATTGGTGGTATGGTGGGGAATAATTCCTGTGGAGCCCATTCCTTAATATATGGTAGTACTCGTGATCATACATTAGAGCTTAAAGGCTACCTAAGTAACGGGGATGAAGTTGTTTTTAAGAATCTAAAAAACTTGGAATTTGAGCAAAAGTGCCATGAAGACTCTTTTGAAGGAGAAATTTATCGTTCCATTAGAAGTGTCTTAACTGATAAGGGAAACCGTAAATCTATACGCCAAGAATTTCCGGACCCAGACATTCACCGAAGAAATACAGGATATGCACTGGATTACTTAATTGATACTTATCCGTATAAAGAGGAGGACGGAAACTTTAATATGTGTCAATTGCTGGCAGGTTCTGAAGGCACCTTGTTTTTTACAACCGAGATAAAGCTCAATCTGATTGCAGTGCCACCAAAGGAAAAGGGATTGGTTTGTGTGCACCTTAATTCATTGGAGGAAGCATTAGAGGCTAATTTGATTGGATTGCAGTTTAATCCAGGTGCCATTGAGTTAATGGATAAGGCTATTATGGACTTGACCAAAAAGAATGTGCTCCAAAATAAGAACCGTTTTTTTGTTGAAGGTGATCCAGCTGCGTTATTATTAGTTGAGTTTGCACGGCATACCAAAGATGAGATTGAGCAATTGGCTGGTGATATGATAGCAGCTTTGCGGCAGAAAGGTTTTGGTTATGCCTACCCTGTTTTGTATGGCTCTGATATTAAAAAAGTATGGAATCTTCGAAAAGCTGGCTTAGGTGTGTTGGGTAATATGCCTGGTGATGAGCGCCCGGTGCCTGTCATTGAAGATACGGCTGTTCGTCCTGAAGATTTACCTGCTTTCATCGCCGACATCAAGGCGATGCTTAAGAAATATGGTAAGGAATGTGTTTACTATGCTCATATAGGTACTGGCGAGTTGCACCTACGGCCGGTTTTAAATATGAAGAAAGAAAAGGATGCAGAGTTGTTTTATCAGATAGCCAAAGATACAGCTAAAATAGTTAAGCAATATAAAGGTTCATTGAGTGGAGAGCATGGCGATGGCCGTTTGAGAGGTCAGTTTATTCCATGGATGGTTGGTGATCACAACTATCAGCTATTTAGAGAGGTTAAGAAAATATTCGACCCTAATAATATATTTAATGCAGGCAAAATAACTGACACGCCACAAATGAACACTTCGCTTCGCTATAAAGAAGTGAAAAATGAATTGGACAACAAAGCTTTGTTCGACTGGTCATCAACATTAGGGCTAGCTCGGGCTGCGGAGAAATGTACCGGCTCTGGCGACTGTCGTAAGAGTCATTTAATTGGCGGCACCATGTGTCCAAGTTATATGGGATCGCGTGATGAACGACAGACGACCCGTGCCAGGGCTAATATGCTCCGCGAGTTCTTTGCCGGCACAATCCCAGCTACAAAACTGGGTTATGTCCAAGTGAAGCAAGTGCTTGATTTATGTTTGTCATGCAAGGCCTGTAAGACTGAGTGTCCGAGTAATGTTGATATGACGAAACTGAAAGCAGAGTTTCTTAATTCCTATCATGAACAATTTGGTATACCATTGCGCTCAAGACTGATTGCTCATTTACCTACTTTCAATACGATATTGATGCCATTTTCACATCTATATAATTTAAGTGTGAAAAATAAATGGATAAAAGCAATTAACGAGAAGTATTTTGGCATATCATCTAAAAGGCATTTGCCCAGACTTTCGAAGCAGTCTTTAATTAAGTGGAGTAAAAAACGGCAGACATCAGGCAACGAAAAGGTAGTTTATTTCTTTGCCGATGAATTCACCAATTATAACGATACCCGAGAAGGCGTTGCTGCTGTGTTGTTATTAGAGAAATTAGGGTATAAAGTTATCATACCTAGTCATCAGCCAAGTGGTAGAACTTATTTGTCTAAAGGCCTATTGAAAGATGCAAAAAAGCGAGCAATACAAAATGTGGAGTTGCTATCTGGTCTTGTTGATAAAGAGGCGCCGTTGATTGGAATTGAGCCATCAGCTATTCTGACTTTACGTGATGAGTATCTGGAATTAGTGCCTGACAAATTAAAAGAGAAAGCTCAACGATTAGCAACGAATACATATACCTTTGAAGAATTTGTTGCTCAAGAATATGATAAAGGGAGAATATCATCTGAGCAATTTGTGAGTGATAAGAAAACAATAAGATATCACTCACATTGCTATCAAAAAGCGTTGTCTGATACAAAGTTAACCCAAAGGGTTTTGGAGATTCCAGAAAATTATTCCGCCCAGGAAATACCTTCAGGTTGTTGTGGTATGGCTGGTTCTTTTGGATATGAGATAGAACATTATGATTTATCGATGAATATTGGGGAATTAGTTTTATTTCCGGAAATAAGGAAATCCAATAAAAAAACACTAATTGTCGCAGCCGGAACTTCGTGTCGACATCAGATAAAAGACGGAACTCAAGTTGAAGCATTACATCCTGCATTAGTATTATTAGATGCATTAAAATAAGATGATAAAAAGGTTGTTTTTAAATAATCGTTAGTGACAAGTTTATTATTGGTGGCTCCCATAAGCCACAACTTTGCACCAGGTTACCTGCTAATATGGAATTTAAATGCACTAAACTCAAATTAAACTCATATTAAACTCATATTAAATTCGATCGCAGCTGAGTTTAACTTGACTTAAGTGTGTATTAACTGTAACTTGAGTATGACTGAATAACAGGGGCGGTGAGGGAGTTAAAGAGGATAGATGTTGTTAGAGAGGATACACAGGTTGTTAAAGCATCTGTTTTTAAGGCATTGTACGCCCTGTGAACAGTCAGAAGTAATTGATTAATCCTCTTACTGTATTAATATGGCACGATGCAATAACATTAACGAGGGTTCATCTGGTAGAATTGGGAATGTAGTGACCTACCAGATGTATGGCAAAAGTTACATGCGTTCTTTGCCCGGGCAATACAAAGATAAGAAGTCGGAGAGGCAATTGGCGCAGCGGCAAAAAATGCAGTTGGTCAATGAATTCTTAGCACCTTACAAAGATGTTTTGCGAATTACCTTTCAAAAGGAGGCCATTGGTCGTTCAGCTTATATGGCCGCCAAATCATATAATATGCTGCATGCCGTTGGTGGCGAATACCCGGAGCAGCACATAGACTATGCAAAGGCCTTGGTGAGCGCGGGTGCAGTATCTTTATCAGCAGAAGCAAGTGTGGTGCGAACGGAGGAAGGACTGCTGTTCCGGTGGACAAATGATGGACAAGGAAGTCCATTTGACACTCTGTTTGTCATAGCGAATGTGCGTGGTCAGTACAATACGGCCTACAAGCAAACGGAAGCTGAACGAAAGGATGAATCGTATAGGTGGAAATGGGAGCTCAGTGAACGTGAAAAATATGATATTTGGCTGGTATTTAGGGATTATAAAGAAAGAAGCTTTAGTAATAGCTTATGGCTGGGGTTGGTTTAGAGGTGAGTGTTGAGAGGAGAGAGAGACGAGTAATTGACGGTTCACGCAAAGCTGCAAACTTTTTTAGTCGTGAAGTTCGCATGAAATAGGTGTTAGAATTTTGCATTGAGCGTTCTTAGCAAAACCAGGATTCCGTTTTTACTCTCGTGCTCTTAGCGTCATGCCTGACTGCTTTATCGAAAGACTTGGCGTCCTTTGCGAGAAACACATTCCTTTTGGATTTTATTAAAGATAAAGTGATATTTGTATTAGAATAAACAATAGTACAAGGTAGATTCCTTCTTAATTGTTAAGGTATTGAACAATAGGTGAGTCAGTGTTTGAATTAATTATCATAAGAGTATTCTCATCTCTCACTGCTCATATGGAATTCTTCTGCCTTCTGATTGTAAAATACGTAACTTATAAATATGTCAAAAATAGCACTCATCACCGGTATTACCGGACAGGACGGCGCGTATCTTGCCGAATTTTTATTGAAAAAAGGGTATGTAGTTCACGGTATTAAACGTCGTTCGTCGTTATTTAATACCGATCGTATTGATCATTTGTATCAGGACCCCCATGTGGAGAACCGGAATCTGATTTTACATTACGGGGATTTAACAGATTCAATGAACCTGACGCGCATTATCCAGGAGGTGCAACCGGATGAGATTTATAACCTGGCGGCCATGAGCCACGTAAAGGTGAGCTTTGATACGCCAGAATATACAGCCAACGCTGATGGATTAGGGACTTTACGTATTTTGGAAGCTATTCGCTTATTAGGCTTGACTGAGAAAACAAGAGTTTATCAGGCTTCCACATCGGAGTTATATGGTTTGGTGCAGGAAGTGCCCCAGAAAGAAACAACTCCGTTCTACCCCCGCTCGCCTTATGCCGTGGCCAAGATGTACGCCTATTGGATTACCGTGAACTACCGTGAGGCCTATAACATGTTTGCCTGTAACGGTATTTTGTTTAACCACGAGAGTCCGTTGCGCGGCGAAACGTTCGTTACGCGAAAGATTACCCGTGCCGTATCAAAGATTGCCCTTGGAATGCAGGATTGTTTGTATTTGGGTAACATGGATGCCAAGCGGGACTGGGGGCATGCCAAGGATTATATTAAAGCCATGTGGTTAATCCTGCAGCAGGATCAGCCCGAAGATTACGTCATCGCTACTGGCGTAACTACAAAAGTACGTGATTTTGTTACCATGGCTTTTGCAGAGGTAGGTATTGAATTATCGTTTACCGGTGAAGGGGAAGCTGAAGTAGGGATTGTAAAATCCTGTTCAAATGCTGAGTATCAGGTGGCTGTAGGAACAGAGGTGGTTAAAGTCGATCCACGCTACTACCGACCTACTGAAGTGGAGCTGCTGATTGGCGACCCAACTAAATCAAAAGAAAAGCTGGGTTGGGAACCAGAGTATGACTTACCGGCTTTGGTCAAAGACATGATGCAGTCGGATGTGAAATTAGTGAAGAAGGACCGCTACCTAAAAGAAGGTGGGTACGAGGTTCTAAACTATTTCGAATAAAGATAGAGAAGAGAAATGAGTGGAGAGAAATGAGCGTTTTGAATTATGGGACAAATAAATAGTTTTAGAGATTTAATTGTTTATCAGAAAGCCTATACTATTTCTATGGATATTTTTGTTTTGACAAAAACATTTCCAAAAGAAGAAAGATATTCGTTGGTTGATCAGGTTCGACGCTCGTCCCGCTCGATTTGTGCTAATTTGTCTGAAGCTTGGGCAAAAAGAAGGTACGAAAAAGTCTTCATTAATAAGTTAACTGATTGTTTAGGTGAAGAATTTGAAACAGAAACCTGGTTGAAATATTCTGCTGATTGTGAATATTTATCCGATGAGGAATTTTCTAAGCTAATGAGTCAATATGAAGAAGTAAGAAAAATGCTCATTTCAATGATTAATAGCCCTGAGAAGTTCTGTAAATGAGGTGCCTCATCTCTTTATTCTCACCTCTCATCTCTTTAACAAACAATTATGAATATAAATTCTAAGATATACATAGCCGGCCACAGAGGTTTGGTTGGCTCAGCATTGTGGAAAACACTTCAAAGTAAAGGTTATTCTAATTTGGTAGGGCGTACCATTAGTGAACTCAATCTGATGGATGCGGTTGCTGTTGATAAGTTTTTTGCTGAAGAAAAGCCCGAGTATGTGATTTTGGCTGCTGCGAAAGTGGGCGGCATCGTTGCTAATAATACCTATCGCGGTCAGTTTATCTACGAGAACCTGATGATTCAGAATAACGTAATTCATTCGGCTTATGTACATGAGGTGAAGAAGCTGTTGTTTTTGGGTTCAACTTGTATTTACCCTAAACAAGCGCCTCAACCAATGGCTGAAGATTGTCTGTTGATCTCGCCATTGGAATATACTAACGAGCCTTATGCCATTGCCAAGATTGCAGGAATTAAGATGTGTGAGTCCTACAACCTGCAATACGGCACTAATTTCATTTCGGTGATGCCAACCAATTTGTATGGGCCTAACGATAATTTCGACTTGGAGAAATCGCATGTTTTGCCTGCTTTAATTCGGAAGAACCATTTGGGTAAATGTCTTCATACTAATGATTGGAACGCTTTGCGGGTCGATTTGGATAAAAACCCGATTGAAGGCATTAATGGCAGTCATTCCGAAGAAGAGATATTGTCAATCCTCGACAAATATGGTATTCGCCTAAATTCGTCCGATTCGCGAGTTTCGATAGAGATTTGGGGGACAGGTAAGCCGATGCGCGAGTTTCTTTGGTCAGAGGAAATGGCTTCTGCCTGCGTCTACGTGATGGAAAACGTCGACTTCAAGGATACCTATAGTGTGGACGACAAAGAGGTTCGAAATACACATATCAATATTGGTACGGGTAAAGAAGTTTCAATCAAAGAACTGGCGGAAACCATTCAGGCTAAAATAGGATTTGAAGGCGAATTGGTTTTTAATGCCGATAAGCCGGATGGCACCATGCGTAAGTTAACAAATCCAGCTAAGATACATGAATTAGGCTGGCACCACCAGATCGACATCGATGAAGGAATCGGGAAGATGTACGAGTGGTATACGAAATAGAAATGAGAGAAGAGATAAGAGGTGCGTGAACGTCTCATATCTCTTCTCTCATTCTTCACCTCTTAATTAGAAGTCTATGCAAAATAACTACCTAATTATCATGGCAGGCGGTATTGGTTCGCGCTTTTGGCCAATGAGTACCCCCGAAACACCCAAGCAGTTTTTGGATATTTTGGGAACGGGTCAAACCATGATTCAGCAGACCATTAAGCGTTTACACGGCATTGTGCCCATTGAGAATGTGTTTATTGTAACCAGTAAAAACTATAAATCCATTATCAATAAACAACTTCCCGATGTAAAAGATGAGCAAATTCTGCTGGAACCTTGTATGCGAAACACGGCACCTTGCATCGCCTATGCCACTTACAAAATCTACCAGCGTCAGCCCGATGCAAATATCGTTGTGGCGCCATCGGATCACTTAATTACCGATGAAAGTGAATTCCGACGAGTGGTGAGTGAAGGGTTAAATTTTGTGGCATCAAACGATGTGTTGTTGACATTAGGTATTGCACCTCACCGTCCCGAAACAGGTTATGGGTATATACAGGCCAGGCAGGATGAAGGGGTTTTCAAAAATGTAAAGGCTTTCAAGGAAAAACCGGATCGTCAAACGGCAGAACAGTATCTCGCTGAAGGCAACTATTTCTGGAATGCAGGAATATTTTTGTGGTCAGCCTCTTCCATCATCAAGGCACTGCAACAGTATTTACCAGCTGTGGCAGCTATATTTGAGCAGGGGAAAGTGCACTATTTCACTGAAGATGAACAGGCGTTTATAGATGAGTTTTTCCCTCAATGTGAAAACATCTCTATCGACTATGGCATTATGGAGCATGCTGAAAATATTTATGTGATGCCGGCCGATTTTGGCTGGTCAGATTTAGGTACCTGGGGCAGTTTGTGGGAGAAACGCACGCGTGATGAACTGGGAAACAGTGTCGTTGGTTCAGGGGTGAAATTATACGATTGTCAGAACAACATTATAACCGTTCCTAATGAGCGCAAAGTGGTTCTGCAGGGACTGGATGACTATATTGTCACCGAAGCCAATGGCGTGTTTATGGTCTGCAAGAAATCAGAAGAACAGCGCATTAAAGAGTTTCAAAAAGATAGTTAGTAGTTTAGTCAGCTACTTTAAAGCATTTTAAAACGGATTAGTAAAGAAAAAGTAGGTCCGGCCTACTTTTCTTTTATTAGTCCGTTTTTGCATTTGATAAGTTTATTTTTAACCGTTTCACCAAAATACTCCTGGTTAATTGCGTAGTTGTCCAGAAGACCTTCTTCCCCATGATGGAGGTGGTGTTGAAGGGCATAAAACTTTAAGTTGTATATTTTTATACCTGCATTGGTTAAGCGGATAGCAAACTCCTTATCATCAGGTCCTTTGCCGGTCCATCCTTCGTCAAAGCCATTAATGAGGTAGGCGTCCGATTTCCAGTACGACATGTTGCAGCCGCGTACGCCCCTTACCGATTCCGAATTGTATATAAGGTTCTGATGAAGGATGGCAAGTGGGCGACTCCTGAAACTGCTTTTAGGCTCGTAACTCAAGCGGTCGCAGGCAGCAGTGCTCTCTTCTTTGTTAATGCGAATCCGTCGTCCTGCCAGAAAACGTCCTTTTCTTGCAAAGCGGAGGTGGTCTCTAACAAAATGAGTGTCCAGTATCACATCGCCGTCAATTTGTATAATGTATGGGTGCGATGCCCTTTGAATGGCTTTGTTACGGATGGCATTTATTCGAAAGCCCTCATCTTGCTGCCAAACATGAATCAGGGGTATGGGGAAAGTTGCTTTGATTGAGTCAATAGCTTCCTTCGTTGCAATACCCGAACCGTCATCGGCTATGATAACTTCGTTGGGCAAGTGCGATTGATTAGCTATACTTTTAAGGCAAAGAATCATAG
The DNA here is from genome assembly GCF_051851475.1 of Carboxylicivirga taeanensis. NCBI lineage: Bacteria > Pseudomonadati > Bacteroidota > Bacteroidia > Marinilabiliales > Marinilabiliaceae > Carboxylicivirga > Carboxylicivirga taeanensis. The sequence continues at coordinate 58,778 of NZ_JBPUSJ010000013.1, forward strand.
CTTCGGGCCAATTGTAGGTGGTTAAAAAGAGTGTCACTTTTGGAAACTTCATGGATACTATTGTTAGTGTATTTGAATAATATTTCCTGTGTTTTGAAGGTAGTTCACCTTGATGCGTTCATGGATAATGTCTGGATTGCCTCTGTAATAGGTATTGCCAGATGAGTAGGTTTTTACATTAAGCGATGCGACAGGGCAAACTTTACAGTTGCCAATGGATTTATGAACCACATTAACACTATGACTTTCAAGATTCAATGCATCAATATTAACACTGCCCTCCATAGTTAAAGATGTCGAATGGCTTTTGCCACCAAGGTGGTAGTTGCCAATGTTATTGCGGCCGAAAACATTAAGCACTACATGTAGGCAGTCGAGGTTTAACTCAATTTCAGCAAATTTGGCTCCCCCGTTCATAATCATTGTAAATTGTTCTGTTTTAATAACCTCAGGCGCCTCTAGTTCAAGGGCGCAGTTGGCGGTTAGCCTATTCAGGTAATTGGCTGAAAGTCCGATTTCAATCAATTTGCTTTTTTGTAAGTAATTTTTCCGTTTGTGGGTGATGCTTAAAGTGCCATTTTCGGTTAATAGTTCAAGATCCTCAATCAAATTGTTATACCCTTTTATGAATGCGATATTGCTTTCACTGTTATGAAGAATAATCCGGCAGGGGGCGTCAGCTATAATGTGGCGAATTTGTCCAATATCAATTGTTTGCTCTGTTATATCGCCCTGTTCCATAAGGTTATGGATGTAATCGCAGGAGGTAAGAAAGTATAGAAGACAGGCTGTAAACAGTAAATTTACGAACTTGAGCATATTATTTTTCTTTTGTGTAGTTAAAGCTGTAACCAATGCCAAACTCCAGAAACTCAGAACGAAAGAAACTGGCTTTAACACTAAAGTTAGCAATTAAATGATTGCTAAGATAATGCCTGATGCCGATCCTGGGATAAACAGGTTGTGGAGGGGCAATGTTGGTGTGTAGGTAGGTTCCAATGTTAGCAAATAAAGTGGTTTTGCCAAGGAATACATTGTAAGATACAAACAAGCCATTAAACAGATAATCCCTGGTTGAAAACCCGATGCTCTCATCGGTGTTTTCAAAACCACCCCAGCTATAGGGGATGGCTTCAGAAAAAAAGTGGTCATAGCCAAGCCCAATGGCACGTTTTTCGTTTAAATGCCACAAATGATTGACGCTTAAGCTCCCGCTCCAATAGAGCTCTCGGTTATAAAAGGTGCTTTGGCTTCTGCCGATACTCCCAATAATAACTACTTCCCGTTTATTACTTTTGGGAGGTTTAATTTTTTCGAGCATTGGAGTTAATGATTCGTTGAAGTGGTATTTAGCACCCAGGCTGGCTGTGAGTGTGTTAATGCCATGATTAGGCTTGCGCACGGCTCCATTTGAAAGATGAGTGAGCGATAAGCTAGCACTTAATGAAACTTGTTCATGTACTCGGTAGTCAGCTAGAATGGCCAGACCTATGTAAGCATTAAGGTGTGAGCTAAATACAGTGTTGTAAGTATTCGTTTCTATATCAAAGGGCTTTGTGGCATAGCCCAGGCCTAAAGCCACCTTATTGTGTACCGAAAACTTTGGGCTGCGGTACATGTTATAGTGAATGTATGGAAATAGCGCATAGCCTGCACCAAAAATATCTTTATTGCCAAATGTACCATAATAGAAGCCAAGTCCTATCTCGGGATAGTTAAAAAAGCTTTCCCAGCTATCGGAGGAGAATAGTGAGCGACCATAATTAATTTCGATTCCACCTGAAAAATCATCAATAAAATACATCATATTAACATGATGGGGAATCACGATGCCGCCATGGATCCGTGTTGTCAGGTACGTGTGTTTTGGGATTTCATTGTCTAAACTATTGGGCGCCTGACCGATTAATGTCACTGTCCCAATAAAGCTCATTATAATTATCGATAGAAAACTTCTCAATGTTCAGAACTGTTTTTCAAATTGAGCCACGAAGATAGTAAAAAGGATAAGGATATTTATTTTAATAATTGTAGGTCGGGCAGAGATTAATCCCGTTTCATCAACCCCGATAGCCAACCAGTTTATTTATCTTTGTACTACCGTAACTTAAGAAGATGGATAATGATTAAGCAAAATACTTCAAGCAGGAGGTTGACAATGTTGGTATTATGTTTTTGGCTTACAGCAGGTCTCTCACTGCAGCTAAGGGCACAGATTTCCAATATAAAAATAGATGCATCTATTCATTCACAGCTGTCCTCAAACGACATTCGTCCAATGTGGTTAATCGCCAATGAATGGGGCCGTTTTGAGCAATTTGGTCATTTCGGCGTGTTGGTTGAAGTGGGGGCTAAACAACAATTATTGGCCAACGAGAATTTTACTCTGAATGCCGGCCTAAGGGGACTGGTTAATTTGGATGTTGCTGAAAGTGCGCTGCAGGAGATATACATCAGTGGGAATGCCTGGTTTATAGATTTTTCAATCGGTAAAGAACAATACTCACCAGTTGCTTATAACGATGAATTGACACCTGGAAGTTTTTTAATGAATTCGAATGCTAGGCCTATTCCAAAGGTTTCGGTAGGGATCTTCGACTACCTTCCTTTGGGCTTCACAAAAAACTGGCTGGAAATAAAGGGAGGCTTATCTCAAGGCTGGTTAAATGATGAGCGAGTTGAGAAACGCAATAGTGCAGAAGATGTATTATTGCACGAAAAATTTGCCTATGCCCGCTTAGGTAATACAAAGTTTAAACCCTACGCGGGATTGGTCCATTCAGCATTGTTTGGCGGAACGCGCCCCGATGGCACGGATATACCCACCGACTTTTGGGCAACCTTCATGGCTAAAGGCTCTTCTGTGCTTGGTGGTGGTGACGAAACAAATGCGGCCGGTGCACACATGGGGATGTGGGATTTTGGTTTTAACTGGCATACAGGTAAAGGGGGTATGCAGTTGTATTTCCAAAAACCGTTTGCCGATGCATCTGGACTAAAATTATATAACCGCTACGATAAAGACTACATTTTGGGCATCCTGTTTCATCCCAAAGATATTAGTTGGTTAAGTGCATGCTCGGTGGAGGTGTTTCGTACCGACCATCAATCAGGTTATGGTATTCCTGATCCGCTTTATCCCAAAGATTACAATGGGCATAAAAAGGGTTCTATTATTTGGATGGATGATATTGAAGATGATTTTGATGGCTTTATGTTGGAAGTGTTTGGAGAAACCCGCACCGGCTGGTCGGAGGATGAAGTCATCAGATACCTGGAAGTGGCCCTGGATGAAGGACATAAATATGGTGGGCGAGATGATTATATGAATAATGGATCCTATTACAACGGATGGACATATAATGGGATGAATATGGGAACCCCCTTGTATCATACAGCTGACAAATTTAGGCGTTATGCAACGCCTCATGTCGAATATGATGAGGTTTTTTTCTACAACAACCGGGTCAATGGATTTCATGTTGGAGCCAAGGGACATATCACCGATAGGTTACAATATCGGGTGAAGTCGACCTATACCATGAATAGAGGAACTTATGGGGAACAATTCCGGGGACGCTACAGTTGGGAGCGAACAGCCGACTATTTTTTCGCCTCCTCTAAACAGCAACTCTATTCAATGGTCGAACTTAACTGGAATACTCATTGGTTGGCAGGGCTGAGCTTAAAGGGGAAGTTAGCTGTTGATACGGGGCAATTATATAATTCAGTTGGTGGACAATTAAGTATAATTTATATACCGGATCTAAACTAGAGTAAGTTTTTAAAAATATCTATCTATTTGCTTACTTTTGTCAGAAATAAAACACGCATTAATGTTAAAGGAAAAAGAAAGGGTCGTTTATAATTTTTTGGCGATAATGGACGCAATAATCGCCTGGCTGTCATTGGATATAGCTTTTTATCTATACTTTGGACAGTTTACTTTTTTAAGTAATAAAGATTCTATCATTCTCCATTTGGTTGTTATAGGTCTGTGGCTGTTACTGTCCAAAGCTTTTCGAACTAATGAGATATATCGCTCCAGGCCTTATTCGATTTTGCTTTTTAATGTTATAGGGATGACCATTGTTGGGGTTGGTGCCCTGGCTTTAGCCGTTTTTCTTTTTAATTTGCACTACATCGGTATTACACCTCTGATATACTTTGGTGCTGTGTCAGCAACAGTTCTGTTTCTGATCAAACTAAGCTTCTTCTCCTATTTGAAAGGAGCGCGCCGCAGAGGTTTTAACTACAGAAACATTCTTATCATCGGAGATGAATCTGCCATTACCTTTATTAAGCAGGTGCTTAAGTATAAGGAATGGGGCTATCGGATCGTAGGTGTGGTGGGTAATGAGCAGTTAAGTAATAAGGTGGGAGACCTGGTAACGGTGCTTCCTGAGGATGCTGATGTGGATAAGCTGATTGAGGAGAAGACTATTGATGAGGTAATTTATTGTCAGCAAAAAGCTAAGATGGAAGATATTATGGCTCTTTTAACAAGCTGTAATGAGCTGGGGGTTGTCTTTCGAATGTCATCGCCGTTTTTTAACATGCTGTCTAATAAAACGCATTTACACTACTTCGACACAACGCCTGTATTAACCATCTCTAATACGCCAATTGATTATTTGCTTTTAACAGCCAAAGGGGTTTTTGATTTTTTGGTGTCTTTTGTAACCATTACAATCTTTTCTCCTCTCTTTATCGGGATTGCCATTGGCATCAAGATGACTTCCAAAGGCCCCATATTTTTTAAGCAAAAACGGGTAGGCATGCGTGGCCGTAAGTTCTGGGTATATAAGTTTCGAACAATGGTGACCAATGCTGAAGATTTGAAGGCTAGCCTGATGGATCACAACGAAATGGACGGTCCTGTTTTTAAAATAGAGAAAGATCCGCGTATAACAGGGATTGGGCATTTTCTTCGTAAAACAAGTCTGGATGAATTGCCGCAGTTTTTTAATGTACTGCTTGGTGACATGTCAATTGTGGGGCCAAGGCCTCCGGTGCCTGCCGAAGTGCGCGAGTATGAGCGGTGGCAATTGCGTCGCTTGTCAATGAAACCGGGAATTACATGCATTTGGCAAATATCGCCTAGCCGAAATGATGTATCTTTTGAGGAGTGGATGAATATGGATCTGGAGTATATTGATAACTGGTCGTTGCGTCTGGATTTTGTAATTATATTGAAAACGATAAGAACCATGCTAAGGGCTGATGGCAGATAAAATGAACACTATGCGATATTTTTTTTATACACTGCTGCTGGTTTTTTTAATAAGTAGCTGTTCGACCCGTCCAAAAGTGCCGGCCGATTTGCCCGATGAAGACGAAATGGCACTGGTTTTAGCCGATATCTATCATCTGGAAAGCGTGCTGGGCCAAACCCGATTGTCTTACAATACGAGTCAAGAGGATAAATTGTCGGGGTATTATCGATACGTGCTTGAGAAACACCACATATCAAAGGCCGAGTTTGATACCGCAATGGTTTGGTATTCGGCTAACCCAACAGTTTTAGCTGATGTGTATGATGAGGTGATTGAAATTCTGAGCAGAAGAGATGCCGAGCTAAAAAATAAAATGAATAAGGAAAAGGAAATACAAAACACGATGCCAAAAGTTGCGGGGCGTGTAGACTTATGGAATGATACAACGGCATTCCAAATTCCTTTTAATGAAGCAGATTCCTTGGACAACCGTGTCCCCTTCAGTATTGATGTGGACTCCCTGAGTGGAGGGATTATTCGTTTGTATGCCAGTTATCTTTATAAAGAAGGTGGGTATCTGGATAGCGCAAAAATGAAAATGATCGCTGTTTACGCTGATAGCACTATGGATACTGTGTCGTACAAGATCCATAAGTCATTTAAGCAAGTTAGTGGCAACATATCTCATAAGGTTGAACGCAATCAGGCCTTAATTAACATTAATGGCTTCCTGTTGGAGCACGATACGAGCAAGCAAACAGTGGTTAATATATGCGATGTGAAGCTGAACTTTCTTCCTACCATTGGGATAGATGAAATGGAATTGCCGTAATGCGAAAAGTTTGTGCGCATTATTACCTCCGACCAGATGGAACATTTGGTAAAGCACCAATCGTAGAGTTGAGTGAAACAGGGTGTATTTTGAGAGTGCACGAAATGGGCGATAATTTTAAGGAAGAGCCAGGGTTGGAGTATTTTCCAGGTATTTTGTCACCCGGGTTTGTAGCTTCCTATCTGGAGGGTCAATCCTCCTTGAATGATAGAGACAAACGCATTGGGTTGGCTAATGGTGTCCTTCGTTTTAAAGAGGAGGTACCTGCTGTTGCAACGGCAGAGTATCAACGCGCCTGGATGAGCATCCGGCAATGGATGAGCACCCGGACTGGAAGCAGTTCGTTAGGATGCACTCTTTTAAAGTACACGTATCAGGCAGCTCTGTCAGCTGGTGTTGATGAGTGGGGAGTTATTGCCGAGGGCGCTGACCCGGGACTGATTGTATTACAAAACATTGATCTCCGCACATTTTCTTTTACTCCAAAATCTTCATTTAAGATAATACAAAAATAATGCACGATTTAACGCAACTTGCCTTGAAAGCATCTGTCAGGGCTGGAAAAGAAATTTTGGAAGTTTTTAATTCAGATGATTTTGGTTTGCGACTTAAAAGTGATGATTCTCCGCTCACCGAAGCTGATTTAAAAAGCCATCAAATAATTGAAGAATACCTTAAAGAAACAGATATTCCTGTTTTAAGTGAGGAGGGCGAGATGCAAGATTATCAGGAGCGGAAATGCTGGTCGAAGTTATGGGTGGTGGATCCCTTAGACGGAACCAAAGAATTTATCAAGCGCAGCGGCGAGTTTACGGTTAATGTAGCCTTGGTAGATCAGCAGCGGCCGACAATGGGAGTGGTGTTTGCACCGGTCCTGGGCAGCCTGTACTGGGGCGATGAATCGGGAGCATTTAAAGCTCAGTTACCGAGCGATTGGTACAATATAGAGTTAAATGAGTTGTGTGCTCAGATAGTTGGTGAGCCATTACCAAGTATACACAATGCAAATTTTACGGTGCTGGCCAGTGTGAGTCATCAGTCGAAGGAAACGGAGGAGTTAATTACTGCTTTGGAAGCAAAAGTGGGCAATGTGAATGTAGCCTCGCGCGGAAGCTCGTTAAAGATGTGTTTGGTGGCCGAAGGTAGTGCCCACCTCTATCCGCGTCTGGCCCCTACAATGGAGTGGGACACAGCAGCCGGGCAGGCTGTTGTTGAGGCTGCAGGTGGCGGGCTGTTCGACTGGCAAACAAAGCAGCCCATGCTTTACAATCGAAAAGAGTTACTAAATAATTGGTTTATAGCGGTAGGTAAGGGGCTGGATGTGAATGATTACTGGTTGTGCTGAAATCGGCAACTTCTTATTCATTACATTTCTTAGTTAAAGAATTTTAAATCGCAATCTAAATACTGATTTTTATCACAATACCTCTTATAATTTCTTATCTTTACCGCTGAATGTTGAATTTTTAAAATCACTACACAAATGGCTGCAATTGACAGTTTTAATTTCGCAGGTAAGAAGGCAATAATCCGCGTGGATTTTAACGTGCCTTTGAATGATAAATTTGAAATTACTGATGATACACGAATTCGCGCTGCAGTACCAACAATCAAAAAGGTGCTGGCTGATGGTGGATCTGTGATTTTAATGTCTCACTTGGGACGTCCAAAAGGCGAAGCTAAAGAAGAGTTTTCGTTAAAACACATCGTGGCTCACCTTTCTGCTACATTAGGTGTTGATGTTAAATTTGCACCAGATTGTATTGGTGATGAGGTTAAAGCAATGGCTGCTGAACTGAATGCAGGCGAAGTGTTATTGCTGGAAAATTTACGTTTCCACAACGAAGAAACAAAAGGTGATGAAGGTTTCGCTAAGCAATTGGCTGAGTTGGCTGATGTTTACGTGAATGATGCTTTCGGTACCGCTCACCGCGCGCATGCGTCTACAACCATTATCGCCAAATTTATGGATGAGAAAATGGCAGGTTACCTATTGGATAAAGAAATTAAGTTTCTGGGTGACACGGTGGAAAATGCCGAGAAACCATTTGTGGCAATCGTTGGTGGTGCTAAAGTATCTGGTAAATTAGAGGTGTTAAAGTCTTTAATTACAAAGGTGGACACCATTCTGATTGGTGGTGGTATGGCCTATACTTTCCTTAAAGCTCAAGGACATAATATTGGTAACTCTTTAGTTGAAGAGGATTTGGTTGAAACAGCGAAGCAAATTCTGATTGATGCTGAGAAGAACGGGGTTAACTTCATGTTGCCTGTTGATAACTTAGCAGCAGATAAATTCGATAACGAAGCTGACATTGTGGAAGTAGGTAACGATATTCCTGAGGGTCGTATGGCTTTAGATATCGGTCCTAAAACGACTGAAGCTTATGCTGCAGAGATTGCCAGCGCAAAAACAGTTGTGTGGAACGGCCCTATGGGATGTTTCGAAATGCCAAACTTCTCAAAAGGAACATTTGGTGTTTGTCAGGCTGTTGCTGATTCTTCAGCGGTATCTATCATCGGTGGTGGTGATTCTGTGGCTGCCGTTAACCAGAGCGGTTTGGCTGATAAAATGAGCCATATCTCTACTGGAGGTGGTGCCTCTCTGGAGTTCCTGGAAGGAAAAGAATTACCAGGTGTAACAGCTATTCGTGGATAATTAGTAGTATCTGAAAATATGTATCAAAGCCTGTTGACTGTTGTCGGCAGGCTTTTTTCATGTTTGTTCAACAAATGTCAAACACAAAGCTGTTGCATAGTGAATCATCCCTTATATTTGCTCAAAATTTGAAACATGACATTCTTATATAACATTGGAATAGCTGCCTACTCACTATTGCTTTTTCTGGTAGCCCCCTTTAACCAAAAGGCCAAATTGCTGCGTTCAGGCCGGAAGGAGACAACCAAACGCCTGAAAGAGTTACAGCTTGAGGGAAAGGTGATTTGGATTCATGCAGCCAGTTTGGGAGAGTTTGAGCAGGGCCGTCCCATTATTGAAGCCGTAAAGGAGAAGTATCCGAGCTACAAAGTTGTTTTAACGTTTTTTTCTCCTTCGGGCTACGAGGTGCGTAAGAGTTTTGCATTGGCCGACCATGTTCTATATCTCCCGGCCGATACCAAACGAAATGCCCGGCAGTTTATTGATGCCATTCAGCCTGAAAAGGTGTTCTTTATTAAGTATGAGTTTTGGCGTCATTTTCTAAATGAATTATCGAAGCGAAATATACCTGTTTATGGCGTGTCTATGATTTTCAGAAAAGAGCAGGCTTTCTTCAAAAACTATGGGGGTTGGTTCCGAAAAATGCTCTTGGCTTTTAAAAAGTTTTATGTGCAGGACGAGACTTCAGGCGATTTATTACAACAAATAGGATTGGATAATTATGCGGTTGCCGGAGACACACGGTTTGATCGGGTTCGCGCTATTGCTCAGGAATCAAAAAACTTTGAGCTGATTGAACAATTTGTTGGCCATACCCAAAAAGTGATTGTAGCAGGGAGCAGCTGGGCACCCGATGAGGATATCCTGCTGAATTATATCCATAATGTGAATCGGGACGTTAAGTTGATTATCGCGCCCCATGAAATACATGCTGAGCATATCCGGCAGATAGAGGCAAAACTGAAGGTTCCCTATTTTAAATACACATCAGCGGAGGACCGCCCTGATGATGCGCGGGTATTAATCATAGACACCATCGGCATGCTTTCTTCGATCTATAAGTATGGGCAAGTGGCCTATATTGGCGGAGGATTTGGAGTGGGAATTCACAATACACTTGAGGCAGCTACTTATGGGATGCCTGTATTCTTTGGTCCGAACTATCAAAAGTTTAAGGAGGCGCGCGACTTAATTGCGGTGCAGGGTGGTTATACCATTAAAACCGGTGATGAGTTTAATGAGCGGGTTGAACAGTTGTGGAGTGATGAAAGGGCTCTGGCTGCTGCATCAAACAGCGCAAAGACCTATGTGGAAAAAATGTGTGGTGCCACCAAGATGATCATGGAGGAAGTGTTTGACTAAGTCTTGAACGTAAATTTGAATCAAAATAGGGGTAGCTGGAGAATTTAAATTCTTCAGCTTTTTTTGTCCTTAACAAGTTGTTGATAACATTCCAAAAATTGGACTACGAGTGCATCGGAAAGAGTTTTCATCTTAAAAGGGGCATGCAAAATACCCATAGAAGTATAGCGGTTTCAAGGCTTGTGAAATTTGCAATAGCAGGGTGGTTAAATTTCTGAAAGGTTGATAAAAATTTCAAAATGGAAAACTTTTGGGGTGATGAGCGATTGTTAAGTGATTGATAGTAAAAGACAAGACAAAAAGTTTTGGACAACTTTGGTGCGTTGTTAATAACTAATGTTTGCTCCACCTTACAACCTTTGCTAACTTGCAAGCACGAAAAATAAGCAGCGAAAAAATACTAAATACCATTTTATCAACACCTTAAATTTTGTGAGCAAATGGCAGTTAAAGAAATCGACCCAAAAACTAGAGAAGTGAAAAAAACATTTACATATGAAGAGGCTTTTAATGCATCGCTTGAATATTTTCAGGGAGATGAGTTAGCGGCTCGCGTATGGGTTAATAAATATGCCCTGAAGGATTCAGACGGTAATATTTATGAATCAAATCCTGATGAAATGCATTGGCGTTTGGCCAGGGAAATAGCACGTATAGAAGAGAAGTACCCCAATCCAATGGCGGTAACCCAGCTGTACGATTTGCTAAAGAACTTTAAGTATATTGTACCACAGGGTGGACCAATGTCTGGAATTGGTAACAACTATCAGGTGGCTTCTTTATCCAATTGTTTTGTAATTGGCGATGATGGCCCATCTGATTCCTATGGTGGCATCATGAAGGTGGATCAGGAGCAGGTGCAGCTGATGAAGCGCAGAGGCGGCGTTGGTCACGATTTATCTCACATTCGTCCTAAGGGCTCACCTGTAAAAAATTCAGCACTTACTTCAACAGGTATTGTGCCGTTTATGGAGCGTTTTAGTAATTCAACCCGCGAGGTAGCGCAGGACGGTCGCCGTGGAGCGCTGATGTTGAGTGTATCGATAAAACATCCTGATTCGGAGTCGTTCATTGATGCGAAAATGGAGCAGGGCAAAGTAACAGGCGCCAATGTTTCGGTTAAGATCGACGATGAGTTTATGCAGGCTGTAGTAGATGGCAAACCCTATCTGCAAAGCTACCCGGTTGGCGCCCACGAGCCCAAGTATACTAAAGAAATTGATGCGGCAGGCTTGTGGTCCAAAATTGTTCACAACGCCTGGAAATCGGCCGAGCCGGGTATTCTTTTCTGGGATACCATTATTAGAGAGTCGGTGCCCGATTGCTACGCCGATTTGGGGTATCGAACCGTTTCAACCAATCCATGTGGCGAGATTCCTTTATGTCCGTATGATAGCTGTCGCTTAATTGCACTCAATTTGTATTCGTATGTCGATCATCCGTTTACACCCAAGGCTAAATTTAATTTTGAGTTATTTAAAGAGCATGTGGCCTATGCACAGCGCATTATGGACGATATCATCGACCTGGAGTTGGAAAAGATTGATGGTATTTTAAATAAGATCAAGGCAGACCCTGAAAGTAATACAGTTAAGCGTGTGGAGCGCGAATTGTGGGAGAATATCCGTAAAAAGGCTGGAGAAGGCCGTCGTACAGGAGTTGGTATCACTGCAGAAGGTGATATGCTGGCTGCCCTTAACTTGCAGTATGGTAGTGATGTGGCTGTTGATTTCTCAATTGAAGTGCACAAAAGTCTGGCTTTAGCAGCCTACGGCTCTTCTGTTGAGATGGCTAAAGAGCGGGGCGCTTTCCCTATTTTCGATGCGGCTAAAGAAGCCAATAATCCCTTTATTAATCGTCTGTTTGAAGCTGATCCAAAATTGGCTGAAAAGATGAAAAAGTACGGTCGCCGTAATATTGCTGCCTTAACAATAGCACCTACGGGAACCACCAGTTTAATGACGCAGACCACTTCGGGCATTGAGCCGGTATTCCTGCCAGTCTATAAGCGTCGTCGTAAGGTGAATCCTAACGATCCTGAAACACGCGTTGATTTTGTGGATGAAGTAGGCGATAGCTGGGAAGAATACACCGTGTTCCACCATAAGTTTGTAACTTGGATGGAAGCCAATGGGTACGAGACAGCCAAAAATTACTCACAAGCAGAATTGGATCAATTGGTGGCTAAATCGCCTTATTATGGAGCTACTTCTAATGATGTAGATTGGTTGAGCAAGGTGCGCATGCAGGGAGGTGTTCAAAAATGGGTTGATCACTCAATCAGTGTAACCATTAACCTGCCTTCAGATGTGTCTGAAGAGTTGGTAGGAAAACTGTATGTGGAGGCCTGGAAAAGTGGCTGTAAAGGGGTAACGGTTTATCGCGATGGCAGCCGCGCCGGTGTGCTTATTGCCAATGATAAGAAAGATGAAGAGAAGACTGGTGCTTTCCCTAAAAAGCGTCCCGAAGAGCTGGATGCGGATGTAGTGCGTTTTCAGAACAATAAAGAAAAATGGATTGCTTTTGTAGGACTGATTGATGGTAAACCCTACGAAATCTTCACCGGACTCTCTGATGACGAGGATGGTATTTTATTGCCTAAATCTGTTCAAACAGGTAAGATTATTAAAAACCGGGAAGCGGATGGTACTTCGCGTTATGATTTCCAGTTTAAGAATAAGCGCGGCTATAAAACAACTATAGAGGGCTTGTCGCATAAGTTTGATAAAGAATTCTGGAACTATGCCAAGCTTATTTCAGGTGTATTGCGTCACCAAATGCCTATCGAAGGCGTGATTGAGTTGGTGGCTGGTCTTCAGTTAGATAATGAGTCGATTAACACCTGGAAAAACGGGGTGGAAAGAGCACTCAAGAAATATATTCCTAACGGCACAAAAGCCAGGAGAGGAAAATGCGAAAGCTGTGGCTCTGATGAGTTGATATATCAGGAAGGATGCTTGATTTGTAAGAGCTGCGGTTCGTCAAAATGTGGTTAATATCTGCCAAATAAGTAACCGTCAAAAAAAAAGAGACACTCGCAAAGTGTCTCTTTTTTTATGCATAATTGGCTAATTATTTCGTCCCTTAAGGGTGATGCACGGAATTATCATTTCTTCAAGCGAGATGCCGCCATGCTGAAACGTATCGCGGTAGTAGTTCACATAGTGATTGTAATTGTTGGGGTAAGCAAAAAAATCATTGTTACAGGCAAAAATATACGAAGTGGAAACATTGTACCTCGGCAGTGCAGCCTCGCCGGGTTTTAATATTTCGTAGACTTCTTTTGCTTTGTAGGCAAGGTTTTTTCCTTGCTTATACCTGAGGTTGGTATTCACTGCCCGGTCGCCAACTACCTTAACCGGGTTTTGCACTCTGGTAGTACCATGGTCGGTAGTGATGACCACCTTTACATTTTCATTTTTAAGTCGTTTCAGTAGTTCCTTTAATGAGGAATGGTTATACCACGATTGGGTTAAGGAGCGATAGGCAGCTTCATCACGCGCCAGTTCCTTAATCATTTTCACTTCGGTGCGGGCATGCGACAACATGTCAACAAAGTTGAATACCACCGCATTCAGGTCATTGGGCATTAAACTGTGCAGCTCATCAAGCAGGTTTTTTCCGGCCTCTCCATCTGTAATCTTTCGATAGGCATAGCTGTGTTTTAGGCGAAAGCGTTCGAGAAGCGTGCCCAAGAGTTCTGCTTCGTACTGGTTTTTACTCTCATCGCTATCGTCATCGACCCAAAATTGTGGGAATAATTCCTTTATTTGAGCCGGCAATAGACCAGCGAATATGGCGTTGCGCGCATACTGTGTGGCGGTAGGCAAAATACTGAAATAGGGACATTCGTCTTCCACTAAAAAATCTTGCGAAATGGTTTTTTTGAGCACCTCCCACTGATCGAACCTGAAGTTATCAATAACGATGAAGAATACTTTTTGGCCTTCATTTAATAAGGGGAGCACCTTGTTTTTAATGAGGTTATTGGACATAAGTGGCGCCTGGTCAGGCGCATTGAGCCACGAGAGGTAGTTGCGTTTAATAAATTTAGTGAAGGTTTGAGTGGCCTCATTTTTTTGCATGCTCAGCACTTCATCCATGGCTCCATCACCTTGTTCCAGTTCCAGTTCCCAGTAAATGAGCTTTTTGTAAATATCGATCCAATCGTTATAAGTGAATGAATCATTTATCTTGAGAGCTATCTGGCCAAATTGCGATTGGTAACCAGAGGTCGTTGTTTTGGTCACCAAATCTTTTTTATCTACATGCTTTTTTATCGAAAGCAAAATCTGGCGCGGATTAACGGGTTTAATCAGGTAATCGGCTATCTGGTTGCCAATGGCCTGATCCATGATGTCTTCTTCCTCACTTTTGGTGATCATGATAACCGGCACTTCGGAGCGCAATTCTTTTAGTTGTGGAAGCGTCTCAAGGCCGGTAAGGCCGGGCATGTTCTCATCAAGAAAAATGAGATCAAAATACGTTTGCTTGACCAGTTCAATGGCATCGTGGCCATTGGTGGCAGTTGTAATTTCATATCCTTTTTCTGTTAAAAACAGAATATGTGCCTTCAGGTGCTCTATTTCATCATCTACCCAAAGGATATTTGTTTTGCTATCTGTCATATCCGGTGTTGTTAACAGTCTGTTCAAATGCATAAAATTGGGGCTCAATATACAAATATCACCCCAATAGCACTTGCATTCTAGTAGTTCGACTTATAAAAAGCCTCATAGGCTTCCAGGTTGTTGAGTTCCTCCAGTTTTTTCAGGTTATCCTCCGATATCAACCAGATGTAGTGTTCGCGTTGCTTGAAATCGCGTGTTAGGTAAGGGTATTTATCCATACTTTTGAGGTAGTTGGCTGCTGCCTCGGCGTTAGCAAAACCATCTATCTTCACCATTCTGTAGCTGTCTGCAAAATCAATCAGCTGGACATTGTTGTTAGCACTAAAGTTATTACGTGTGTAGCTGGCAAAATTTTTGTGAATGCGGTTAAAATCAAGTCGCGTTTTTCGAATCAGCACCACTACGAGGTGTTGAGCGGTTTTTGTGCTGGCAAACACCGATTCCTGACGAGGCGCTTCTGTTGCCACAGTTACTTGCGCAGAGTCGGGACTTGCGGTTTGGATTGGGTTTTCCAATGGCGCTGTAACAGTCCTCTTTTCCTCCACTTGGCTCTGGCTTGTCTCCTGTGCTTGCTCAGGTTTTTGTTGCAAAGCTTGCGGAGCATCATGCGTGGTGACCAGGGTGTCTTGTTCACTTATAAGCTCTTCGGTCACCTCTCTTGTGTTTGACTTTGTTTCTGCCTCCGGGGTGGCAACGTCTTGCACACTTACCTTTTTAATTTCCTCAGCACTGGCTGGTTGTAAGTAATACTTATTGAAAAATGCGGTGTATTCTTTTACCAGCCCCGACAAATAGAATTTGTTGGTATTACTGGCAGAGATGACTATAATCTGGTCGTTCAATTTCTTGAAGCCAAAAAAGTGAGGGTTTTCTCTCAGGCCATAGAAATAATCCATTACTTCGATGCGGTTGCCAAAGCCCGACACAACAATCGCTAAAGAGCCATCCAGTAATCTTTTCTCCTGTATATCAAAGTCGTGCAGTAAGTAGCGGGAGAAGTTGTAATCGGCAACGTGGTAAATGGCCCTGTTGATATCTGTGTCTTTGATGTCGAGTACAATTAACTCATATGGTTCGTTTTCAACGTAAACAAAACCAGCATCCTCAGGAGATGTTTCCCCAACAGTTTGTTCCATAACCGGAATGTTGGTCTGTACTGAGCTAGCAAACAGCGTACCCTGAACCGGCGTTTTACCTGCCTCGATGTGTTCCAGCAGGGCTTTTGCCAGGGTGGCCTGTTCACTCTGCTTGTTATTGCTGATTATGGTCGACAGATCTTGCTTGAAGGGCTCTAAGGCACCTTGTTTTCCATACGACAAGCCTCTTAGTAGCAGGTATTTGTCTGTGAGGCCGCCTGTTTCTGAGGGGGTTTCAATCGCTTGTGTGCTATTGGCGATAACTTCCTCGAAGCGACCAAATAAGAATGCTTCGTAGGTAGCGGCATATGCTTTTGCTTCTTCAGCTTTCTTATCCTGTATCTTTTTGAGAAAATCAGGGTCGTTAAGAAAAGCGACAAACTGGTGGTTTGGGAACTCATTTTCAATGCGTGCTTTGGTTAGCTGCATGCCAGATGTCTCGCTGTTAAGACGGTAAGCGTTGTATAAAGCAATAAGGGCTTCGTCGCGAGACTCAGCTTTTGGATAACGACTGAGTAGCTCTTCTAATGCTTCAATAGCTTTAGGATAATTATTCAGACGGTCCATAAATACCAGCCCCTGTTCCAATAGGGCGTTTTCTATTTTTCGATCCGAAAGCTGGCGTTTGTCCCTACTTAAAGGAATGTCGGCCAGCAGTTGGTTTCTGGTAGGAATAATAACATTAGCAACTCCCGATTCAGAGTTGGTTCTGTTGTCAACCTGCTGCAGAGTTGCGTTTTCTCGAGAGTTCTGGTTAAACGGATCTTCAGGCATATCAAATGGGTCTTGTGCATTGGCCTCATCGGCAACTTTGCTTTTATCTTTCCTCCGCCAGTTGTCTTCGAGTTTTCGCTTGCCCCAGCGCTTTTCAAACTCCATTTTACCCATCGCCATGGAGGTTTGGTTGTAAAAATACCATTTGCCGGTCTGGCCATAATTATCTGAGGAGCGCGTGTTTTGATAGAAGAAGGCATCGCTCATGCTCTCTTCTTCCTGCATTTTTTTGAGTCGTTTTTGTTCTGCCTCTTTCTCGGCAATCATGCCATCGAGGTAGGCGTAAAGAACCGGCTCGCTCATGTCAGCCAGTCGCTGCAGGCTATCTTCGCGCTCTACGGTAAGCAGGTGATCTACCAGTCCACTCAAGCCGTAATGACGTTCCTTCAGTTCATCGAGTTGCTCAAAGTCGGTGTTAATGACCGTTAAAGCACTGTCGTAATAAAAATAGGCATTGGCATAATCCATTCGGGCGTAGAATATTTCGCCGGCCTCCCTGTACGATAAACCTTTTTGGCTGCTGTTGTTTGTACTCTCGTTCACCGATTTCTTGAAATAAGAGAGCGCCTCGGCTTCATTGTTTTCCTGCAAAGCCACTTTTCCAAATGCGTAGTAGATGCGGTCCAGGTATTCTTTATTCTTTTTATCCTTCCGCAATTTGTGCAGTTCTTTCTTTACGTCAGCAATATCTGCATCCTGGTAAATGATGGAAGCCCGATTGACTTTGGCATTAAACGTCATTTCATAATCAGCACTGGCTTTGGCCACATAGTTAAATGCCTGCGCAGCTTCTTCCCGCTGATTATCTAAAAGGTATAGCTGGCCAAGTATGTATGAGTAGCGCAGTCGTTTGTGCTTATCCGTTTCGTCGCCCAGGGCATTTTTGAGGTAAGGAATGGCTTCAATGTATTTTTCCTGCGTCAGTAGCAGGTTGGCATAGGTCGCCATGTAATCAGGGTAGAGCTCAACAGGAGCATTGCCGCCTAAATCATAGCTCTCCAAAGCTGCCTGCGCACCAATAAAATCTTGCCTGTCGGTATAAGCTCTGGCTTGCCATATCAGCGCTTCGTACATGGTTTCCGAGTTGGGGAAATCGCGAACAACCTGTTGCAGGGTGCGAATAGCCAGCGATTGCTCATGCTTATAAACATGTGCTTTACCAATAAGTACATAAGCATCATCCACCCAGGCATTAAATTCTTTTTTGTTGTAAAAATCTGTAGCATAGGCGTTGTTTCGCGAGCGCTTTTTCGGTTTAGCTGTAATTGAGTGTTTCTTGATGAGTTTTTGACCTTTCTCAATGGCTCTGTCCATATCGGCTGCAGCAACGGCAGCGGCATCGGGGTCTGAAGCCTCAAACACAGGCAGGATGTTAGAGTAGTCGTTCTGGTAGCTTTCTATAATCGCGTTTTCCCCGTTTTTAAATGCTTCCCTGCCATTGAAGTAGACATTGTAGTAGGCCGTCAGGTTATGGTAGTTGCGGCTTAGCCAGGTGTTCTTTTTAGTGCTGCAACTCCACACCAAAAGAAGGACAAGTATAATGCTGATTTTTCTAAGAATCATGAATTCTCTTTCGACTTTAGATGTTTGAGGCTATCCACCCTGCACACATTGGTCAGAGTTAATGCCTTTATTTTCAAAAATAATAGCTTTTGTTTAAGTGTAAGCTTTTTAACTTACTAAACTCGTATTTGACAAAAATATTTCATTAATCTTCAAAAATAGCCCTATGGAGCAAAAACAATTTTTAAATTTACCAATTATCGGCTCTAACTCCGTGTTATTAGGACATGGCGAATTTTTTGGTAAGTTATGAGAATTAATATTATTGAAGACGACAGGGTTTTTAACAAACTGATTGAACATACACTCAAGCTCAATCCTGATTTTGAAGTGGCCACTTTTTTTAATGGGAAGGATTTTATCCGAAGCCTGGGCGATAACCCTGACGTTGTAACGCTGGATCTTGGCTTACCTGATTACACGGGCAATGAAATTCTTAAAAAGATAAAAAAGTTTAATCCCGAGATTGATGTCATCATTATATCGGGACAAGACGATGTTTCAACAGCAGTGCAGCTGTTGCGTGAAGGGGCGTATGATTACATTACCAAAGATGAGAACATTAAAGAGCGCCTGCTGCATGCCCTGAATAATATTAAAAATCAGAAGTCCCTTAAGAATGAAATCACTCAGCTGAAGAGTGAGATAGGGAATAAATACGACTACGAAAATGCCATTATAGGTGACAGTCCGGCCATAAAAGCTGTATATGCCCTCATCGATAAAGCCATTAAGGTGCCAAATATTAATGTGTCGGTGTATGGTGAAACAGGTACAGGTAAGGAGTTGATTGCCAAAACTATTCATTATAATTCACCACGTAAGGACAGGTCGTTTATTGCTGTTAATATGGGCGCTATTCCTCGAGAGTTAATCGAAAGTGAGTTATTTGGTCATGAAAAAGGAGCGTTTACAGGTGCTCTCAATACCAAAAAGGGAAAGTTTGAGGAAGCGGACGGAGGCACAGTTTTTCTAGACGAGATTGGGGAGATGGATTTTAACCTGCAGGTCAAATTATTACGTGTGTTGCAAGAGCGTGAAATTACACGTGTAGGAGGAAATGCGGTGATTAAAATCAATACGCGCATCATCACAGCTACCAATAAGGATTTAGCTGAAGAGGTTCGAAAAGGCAATTTTCGGGAGGATCTGTATTATCGTCTTTTAGGCTTGCCTATTCACTTGCCATCTTTAAAAGAGCGCAATAAAGATGTGCTATTGCTGAGTAGCTATTTTCTAAGCGCATTTTGCAAAGAAAACGGCTTGAAAAAGATCGATCTCACACCGAGAGCTAAAAAGAAGCTGCTGAACTACAACTTTCCGGGGAATGTTAGGGAGCTAAAGGCCATTGTTGAACTGGGTGCTGTGTTGACTAATAATAACATCATCGATGAGGAGCACATTGTGTTTAGCTCGGCACAGGGAGAGATGGAGATGTTTGGTCGCGAGATGACACTGAAAGAGTATAGCGAGTCAATCATTCGGCACTTTCTGAAAAAGTACAATAACAATGTGCTGAAAGTGGCCGCTAAATTGGATATTGGTAAGTCCACCATTTATAACCTGATTAAACGGGATAAAGAAGCGGATAGGAACTAAAAAACTTTTGCCTGTTTCTAAAGCTCTTTTCGTTTGCAGGGGCAAGGCAAAAAGTATTATCAGTTTCGAACGTTCTGCCTTGCTTTCTGTTTTACATGTAGACCGACAAAAAGCTGAAAGGCAATTGAAAGCATGGTCGTAACTGAAAGGCTTGTAGTATGTGGGCGCAACTATCGATATTTAAGAGGGGCTGTTTAGTAGTCCTGTTACTTATAGCCGTTTCTGGTTTGAAGGCTCAAATTAAGTCTGCAATTGTTGAAAAGGTGAATGGCTACCCTCCTACTTTTAAGCACTACGAGCAGCTTGTGCAACAAATTACTAATGACTTTAAGAACGATAAAGACCGAGCGGCTGCAATATATGTGTGGGTAGCGGCCAATATTGCCTATGATACAAACGGCACACCTCAGTCCTCTATGCGAATCAGCTATCGTAGCGAAGAAGAAAAGCTGCAGAAACTGCAACAGCTCAGAAAGGAGCTGGCAGTGAGAACCCTTAAGAAGAAACGGGCTGTTTGTCAGGGTTATGCCGAGTTATACCGCTTACTATGTGAGGCTTGTGGGATTAGGTGCGAGGTGGTGGAAGGCTATTCAAAAACCAGGCCTGAGCAAATAGGGCAAATGCCGCAAAGTGCAGATCATGCGTGGAATGCTATTTGGCTTGATGAAAAGTGGCATTGGGTGGATGTAACTTGGGGAGCCGGACATGTTAAACTGCAGAATAATCGCTTTGTACCGGATTTTTCGGACGTGTACTTCATGATGTCACCAGCCTTATTTGCCCTTAACCATTTTCCCGAAGATGTAAAGTGGCTGAACCAGAGTGGATCTATTAAGGAGTTTGCTGAGCTGGCTTTGTTTCATAAATACTATTTCTCAAGCAATCTCAGGGTTGTACCCTTAAGGGGAACCATAACAAAAGCCTCCAAAGGACACATCAAAATAGAAATAAAGGGAGCCGCTGAGGGTAAGCAACTGCATTATGCGTTTCATGATCAGAAATACATGCAACAAGTGAAAGGGGAACGTAAAGGAAAAAGGTGGATACTATCTATACCTGTAGAGCATCGAAAAACTGGTTATCTGGATTTGATTAGTAACAACAAGACCATTGTGACTTATAAGCTCATGCTAAAGTAACTGTTTAATTATTGTTCTCAGGGAGCACAAGGGGAGATTACTAACCAAGGCTGCGGGGGCATGCCTGTTCGCGTATTCTGGCCTCGAAGGGTTCATTCAATAAAATGTCTTAAATCACACCCTTCATAAGGCTTTATGACCTATCTGTTTAAATAAGTTTTAGTAATTTCGCATTTTGAAAGTAGAGTATCGAATGTTACATGCGTAATACGCATTAAGTCAACCTTATAATATGGAATACAATTTTAAAGAGATTGAGCAAAAGTGGCAAAAAAGCTGGAGCGACAATAAAGTTTATAAAGTAGAGGTAGACAAAAGCCGTCCGAAATACTATGTGTTGGATATGTTCCCATACCCTTCCGGAGCTGGTTTGCACGTAGGTCATCCACTCGGCTATATTGCCTCCGATATTTATAGCCGCTACAAGCGACTGAACGGGTTTAACGTGCTGCACCCTATGGGTTACGATGCCTATGGTTTGCCTGCCGAACAGTATGCAATTCAAACAGGGCAGCATCCTGCAGTTACTACCGAAAACAATCTAAACCGTTACCGCGAGCAGCTCGATAAAATTGGATTCTGTTACGACTGGGATCGTGAGGTGAAAACCTGTGATCCAGACTATTATCATTGGACTCAGTGGGCTTTTATCCAGATGTTTAATCACTACTACTGCAATCAGGCGAAGCAGGCACGACCAATCAGTGAGTTGGTTGAGGTGTTTGAAAAAACAGGCACTGAAGGTTTGGATTTGGCTTGTAGCGAAGAGTTGAGTTTTACAGCTGATGAATGGAAGGCTAAGACGGATAAGGAGCAGCAAGCGATTCTACTTAACTACCGTTTAGCCTACCTGGCCGATACGATGGTGAACTGGTGTCCCGCCTTGGGCACTGTTTTGGCCAACGATGAGGTGAAGGAAGGTTTATCCGTTCGGGGAGGGCATCCTGTGGAGCAAAAGGTGATGCGTCAGTGGTCTCTGCGAGTGTCAGCTTATGCCGAGCGTTTGTTGGATGGCCTGAATAATGTGGACTGGAGTGATTCGTTGAAAGAAATTCAGCGTAACTGGATTGGTCGTTCAGAAGGGGCCGAAATGACTTTCAAGGTGAAAGAATCAGATGTGGAGATGGAAATCTTCACCACACGTGCCGACACGGTGTATGGCGTAACCTTTATGGTATTGGCTCCAGAGAGTGAATTGGTAGATCAGCTCACGACACCAGAGCAGCGGACAGCTGTTGATGCTTACATTCAGGAGACCAAAAAACGTACTGAGCGCGAGCGCATGGCTGAAGTGAAGAAGGTAACCGGCGTGTTTTCAGGTGCCTATGCCATCAATCCCCTCACCAATGAGGAAATTCCGGTTTGGATCAGTGATTACGTATTGGCTGGTTACGGTACAGGTGCCATTATGGCGGTACCAGCGCACGATTCGCGCGACTTTGCCTTTGCCAAACACTTTGGTTTGCCCATTCGTCAGGTAGTGATTCCTGTAGGAGCTGAGGAAACCGATCCGATGACCTGGGAAGATTCCATCGACTCGAAAGAAGGGACCATGGTCAATTCGGGCATCATCAACGGGCTTGATGTGCAAGAGGCCATTGCCAAAACGAAAGAATATATAGCTGAAAAGGGCATTGGTAAAGTAAAAGTAAATTACCGCCTGCGCGATGCCATCTTTAGTCGTCAGCGTTATTGGGGCGAGCCATTCCCTGTGTACTACAAAGACGATATGCCTTACATGCTGGACGAGTCGAAGCTGCCTTTGACATTGCCAGAGATAGATAAATACTTACCAACCGAACAGGGAGAACCACCTTTAGGACGCGCTAAGAATTGGACAACTGAAGAAGGGTATCCTTTGGAGCTGAATACCATGCCTGGCTTTGCCGGTTCATCAGCCTATTATCTGCGCTACATGGATCCGAAAAACGACAAGGCACTGGTAGGTAAAGAAGCCAATGAATACTGGCAGGATGTAGACCTGTACATAGGTGGTACCGAGCATGCAACCGGTCACTTGATTTATTCACGTTTCTGGAACAAATTTCTGTTTGATATTGGTGAAGTGATTAAGGATGAGCCCTACAAGAAACTGATTAATCAGGGGATGATTCAGGGGCGCTCTAATTTTGTGTATCGCATCAAAGGCACCAATACCTTTGTGTCGTATAACCTGCGCAAAGAACACGATGTGCAGCCCATTCATGTGGATGTAAATATTGTGCGCAACGATGAGCTGGATTTAGACGCTTTCAAAAAATGGAGTCCCGATTATGCCAATGCCGAGTTTATTCTTGAAGATAGTAAATACATCTGTGGCTGGGCCGTTGAAAAAATGTCTAAATCAATGTATAACGTGGTGAACCCGGATACAATCATTGAGCAGTATGGCGCAGATACTTTGCGTTTGTACGAGATGTTTCTGGGACCACTGGAACAATCGAAGCCATGGGATACCAATGGTATAGATGGTGTTCATAAGTTCCTGCGTAAAACATGGCGTTTGTTTTACAAAGATGAGGCGTTTGCCGTGAGTGATGAAAAAGCGACACCTGATGAACTGAAAGTGTTGCACCGCACCATCAAAAAAATTACAGAAGATGTGGAGCGTTTCTCCTTCAACACCTGTGTGAGTGCGTTTATGATTTGTGTGAATGAGCTGAATGATCTTAAATGCAATAAGCGCGAAATCTTGGAGCCTTTATTGGCATTGCTGGCGCCATTTGCTCCGCATATGAGCGAAGAGCTATGGCACGCACTGGGTAATACTACAACCGTTTGTGATGCCAAATGGCCTGAGCTGAACGAAAGCTACCTGGTTGAATCTTCAGTGACTTACCCGGTATCGTTTAACGGGAAAATGCGATTTAAAATTGATTTACCCGCAGAAATGAGCAATGCTGATATTGAGAAAGCCGTGATGGCACATGAGTCGGCTGCCAAATGGCTGGAAGGTAAGTCGGTACGAAAAGTAATTATCGTGCCAAAGAAAATTATTAACATCGTTGTAGGATAATAATGATAAGCTATAATTACTATATCAAGTTATTAGCCGCTTTAGAACAATAAAACAACATAAAGCCTGACCTTAATTAAAATTGAGGTCAGGCTTTTTTTTAGTTCATACTGATTAGTAAAACATACATGCAAAACACATCAACCATATTCAAAGAAATTAGAAGCTATATTATGCTGGCCATTGGTTTAGCCATAGGAACTCTGGGGTGGACTGCTTTTTTAATCCCTGCTAAAATTGTAGGAGGCGGATTAACAGGTATTTCAACAATAATTTATTTTATAACAGGCTGGGATGTGGGTTTAACTTCACTAATTATTAATATCGGACTGATTTTGTTAGCCATGCGGGTTCTTGGGGCTTCATTCGGCATCAAAACCATCTATTGCGTGTTGGTCTTTTCCGGCTTATTAACAATTCTCAGGCCCTTGTTTCCAGAACCGGTGGTGTCAGAAGTGATGATGAATGCCATCATTGGTGGCATATTGGGTGGTATTGGTGCTGGAATTGTATTTGTTAATGGTGGCAGTACCGGAGGGGCCGATATTGTGGCCATGATGATTAATAAGTATAGAAACATCAGTTTAGGACGCCTTTTGTTAGGCATGGATGTGATCATCATTTCTTCTTCCTTCTTTTTGGTGCAGACATCCTCCATCGAAACGGTTGTTTATGGCCTCATGACGATGGCCATTCTTGCCTATGCTGTGGATATGGTGATTTCAGGTAATAAGCAAACAGTACAGTTTTTTATTATCTCTAAAAAGCCCGAAGAACTCAGGAAGTCAGTGATTTTTGATGCTCAACGCGGGTTGACTATTTTACATGGCACCGGTGGCTATTCCGGTGAAGAGCGCAAGGTGCTGATGGTTATCGCCAGGAAAAATGAGGTGCAGGAAGTATTTAAGGTCGTGAAGCAGATTGATCCGGATGCTTTTATTACTGTGGGAACAGTAATGGGAGTTTACGGACAGGGTTTCGATAAAATTAAAAGATAATTTTTCGCCTATCTTTTTGTATCATTAGCCGGTGTATTGTTAATTTGCAAGTACTTCAAAAATAAAAACTGATGACCAAAAAAAAGCTGTTTATTCTGGTAGTAGCAATTGTAGTAATTGTTCCTGTTGTTTTTTTACTTTTAAATCGACCTAAACATCCAACATCGCCAGTAACGGAGGAAACGCTTGATTCGCTCGAGGTCATTGAAATTCCGGAGCCGGAATTGCTATATGGCCTGCCCGTCGATTCGTTTCAGATAGAAGAAAGCAAGGTAAAGCGCAATCAGTTTTTAGCCGATATTTTTTTAAAAGCCGGGGTTGATTATCCAACTATTAACACCATTGTTGAGAAAATAAAGCCGGTGTTTGATGTCAGAAAAATTAAAGTCGGAAACCCTTATACCTTATTTTATGGTACAGACAGCTTAAAACAACTGAAGCATTTTGTCTATGCCATTGACAATACCGATTACATTGTGGTATCGCTCGAGGATTCCATTCGTGCTTATCGCGATGTGAAAGAAATACGAAATGAGCTTAAAACGGCTGCGGGGGTGATTAACTCATCGCTTTGGGTAACGATGACCGAGCATGACATTAACCCGTTACTGGCAATTGAATTATCTGAAATTTTTGCCTGGACAGTTGATTTTTTTGGGATTGAGAAAGGGGATAACTTTAAGGTGTACTACGACGAACTTTATGTTGACAGTGTTAGTATAGGAATTGGAAAAATACATTCTGCAGTTTTTCACCACCGCGGCAAAGACTATTATGCGTTTAACTACATCGAAGACAGCCTTGCGCATTTTTTTGATGAGGAAGGGCAAAGTTTGCGAAAAGCATTTTTAAAGGCACCACTGAAGTTTTCACGAATTAGCAGTCGTTTTTCCAATAGTCGTCTGCATCCGGTATTAAAAATCAGACGCCCACATCATGGAATTGATTATGCCGCACCCACAGGTACGCCTGTTTATGCATTGGGGGATGGAAGAGTTATAGCCAGAGCCTACCAAAAGCGCGGCGGAGGAAATTACATCAAAATAAAGCACAACAGCGTTTATACGACTGTTTACATGCACTTGCATGGTTTTGCCAAAGGCATTACTAAAGGGTCGCATGTGCGGCAAGGGCAGCTGATTGGCTATGTCGGGTCAACCGGCCTGTCAACTGGTCCGCATCTTGACTTCAGGGTGTTTAAAAATGGCAAACCCGTTGATCCGTTAAGAATTGATGCACCACCAGTTAATCCCGTTAAGGAGGAAAATATGGAAGCATTTAAGTCGTTTATTCAACCACTTAAAGAGCAACTGGACGCAATACCATTGCCTTCTGCAGAAAAGAAGTAAACAAGTAAACTATAATAAAACAAGAAAGGAGCCGTGAGGCTCCTTTCTTGTTTTATGCTTCTAATAGTTCTTGAATCGTTTTTGGAAAATATTCATACTCCAGAGCATGTACTTTTTTTGCCACATCCTCTGCGGTATCGGTGCTGAGTACCTCACACCTGGCCTGGCAAATAGTATTGCCTTCATCATAGCGTTCGTTAACAAAGTGAATGGTAATTCCTGATTCCGACTCCCTGTTGGCAACGACTGCTTCATGAACGTGTTGTCCATACATGCCTTTACCTCCATATTTTGGTAAAAGTGCCGGGTGAATGTTGATAATCTGGTCCGGAAATGCCTTAATATATTCTTTAGGAACCAGCCAAAGGAAGCCGGCCAGCACGATCAAATCGGGCTCAATCGCCCGTAAATCCTCCAATACCAAGAGGTTTTCCCTGAAATCTTTTCGACCAAACACAAAGCAAGGTAGTCCTAGTTCTTTGCAACGCTCAATAACATAGGCATTTGGGTTGTTTGTGTAGACCTTGGTGATTTCGACTTTTGGGTTTTCTTTAAAATAATTAACAATGTTTTCGACATTCGATCCTGAACCTGATGCAAACAGAACTATCTTTTTCATTTTCTTGTATTTGCGCGTTTTAAAAGCGGGAAAAATCAGACGCAAAAATAGCTAAAAATGACCATGAAAGGTTAATTTCTTTACATGAAGTTTGAATTATTATCCACAAATGTATTTCTTTGCAAAGTTGTTTAAGAACATTTTTTAGTATTAATTTAAAAAACTTAGAGCTATGTCAGACGTTGCATCAAGAGTAAAAGCAATTATCGTAGACAAGTTGGGAGTTGACGAGACTGAAGTTACACCAGAAGCAAGCTTCACTAACGATTTAGGAGCTGACTCACTTGACACTGTAGAATTAATTATGGAATTCGAAAAGGAATTCAACATTGCTATTCCAGACGATCAGGCTGAGAACATCGGTACTGTAGGTGATGCTGTTGCTTACATCGAAGAAAACGCAAAGTAAGAAGAGTAGGATACGTTAAAAGTAGTTATGGAGTTAAAAAGAGTAGTTGTTACGGGGCTGGGTGCCATTACCCCACTAGGTAAGACTGTTGAAGAAACATGGACGAACCTGGTAAATGGAGTAAGCGGTGCTGCACCTATTACTCAATTTGACGCCTCTAAATTCAAAACGCAGTTTGCGTGCGAAGTTAAGGGTTATGATCCTCAAGAGTATTTTGATCGTAAAGAAGTGCGAAAGCTTGATCTTTACGCTCAATACGCTATGATTGCTGCCGATCAGGCTGTTGCAGATGCAAAGCTTGTTGAAGAGAACATTGATGCCAACGAGGTTGGTGTAATATGGGGAGCAGGAATCGGAGGTCTTAAAACTTTTCTGGATGAAATTTCAGGATTTGCTAAAGGGGACGGAACACCACGTTTAAGTCCTTTCTTTATCCCGAAAATGATTGCCGATATTGCACCGGGGCATATTTCAATGAAATATGGTTTCCGCGGGCCTAATTTCGGTACCGTTTCGGCCTGTGCTTCATCTACGAACGCAATCGGTGATGCCTATAACCTAATCCGTTTAGGCAAAGCCAAAGTGTTTGTAACCGGAGGTTCAGAAGCTGCTATTAATGAAGCCGGAGTTGGCGGATTTAATGCAATGCAAGCTTTGTCAACCCGTAATGATGATCCGAAAACTGCATCTCGTCCATTTGATAAGGGACGTGATGGTTTTGTGATGGGTGAAGGTGGTGCTTCAATTATTCTTGAAGAATATGAGCACGCCAAGGCGCGTGGTGCCAAAATCTACTGCGAGGTAGTAGGAGCTGGTATGACGGCTGATGCATATCACTTAACCGCACCACATCCTGAAGGATTGGGAGCAAAGAGGGTTATGGAGAATGCCTTAAAGGACAACAATATTGATCCAAATGAAGTAGATTATATCAATGTACATGGTACAGCTACTCCACTGGGTGATATTGCGGAAACCAAAGCTATTAAAGAAGTATTTGGGGACCATGCCTATAAGCTGAACATCAGTTCAACAAAATCCATGACCGGACACTTGCTGGGAGCTGCCGGGGCTTTAGAGTCAATGGCTTGTATCCTTGCTATTCAGAACGGTATTGTACCTCCTACCATTAACCACTTTGATGACGATCCGGAAATTGACAATGCGCTGAATTTTACCTTTGGTAAGGCGCAGGAACGTACAGTTAAAGTGGCTTTATCCAATACATTTGGATTTGGTGGTCACAATGCATCTGTGGTATTTAAAGCATTGTAAAAAGCTGTGATTAAACCGCTTTTGCACATTATAAAACTTTTCTCTCCAAGGAGGGGAAAGTTTTATAGTTTTATACGAGACCTTACAGGAGAGAAACCTGTGGATATTCAGCCCTATGAGCTGGCATTTATTCATAAGTCAGCTATGAAAAGAGGGACCGATCATCGCCCGCTTAATAACGAACGATTGGAGTATTTGGGAGATGCCATGCTTGGAGCAATAGTAGCCAATGTGTTATACCAACAGTTTCCCAATAAAAACGAAGGTTTTCTAACTAAAACACGTTCGCGTATTGTGAACCGGGGGCGGCTTAATGGTATTGCGCTTAAGATGGGACTCGGCCAATGGATTGATGCCCAATCGAAGATCGATATTGCCCAAACAAGTATTTTAGGCGATGCGCTTGAGGCTTTAATTGGTGCTGTATATGTAGATAAAGGTTATCAGGCGTGTGAGCTGTTTGTGACCGAACGCATCCTTAATCAGTACGTCGATCTTAAAGCGGTGGCTAAAAGAGATAGTAACTACAAGTCTTTACTGATTGAGCTCGGGCAAAAGAATAAACAAAGTGTTCATTTTATTACCGAAGAGAAGCACTTGTCTGATGTTGTTGCACCAATATTTGTGGCCCGTGCCGCAGTAGATGGGGAAGTAATTGGCCAGGGTGAAGGGTTTTCCAAAAAGGAAGCTCAGCAAAATGCGGCCAAAGCTGCCCTCGAAAAGTTGCGTAACGACGAAGTAAAATAGGTGATTAGCACGACTTTATACAAAAGCGCTGTTAATTAATGTTAATTAGCAAGATTAATCCCTTTAGCCTGCTATTTTTGTTTCTATGAGTAAGAAATTCATTCTTGGGCTTACAATTATTATGGCCATTGCACTGGTAGGTATTACTTACATACAGGCTATGTGGATTTTGAACGCTTCTGAGATTGAAGAAGAGCAGTTTGATCAGTCTGTTCGTCTGGCTTTAGATGAGGTCATCACCCGTTTAGAAAAAGATGAAATTCTTATGTACGATAGTCAGAAGCGACTGGCGGCGAGTAATAGCAAAGTGCCACCCAGTTTGCGTCATGATTCAAAGTATTTTAATAGTGATCAAGAGTCGCTTTTATCCACCAACCAGCAATATAAGTTTGAATTTAATCTGAACGTTTCAGCAGGTTACTACACAGCTTCGGCTTATATGCAAGATTCCTTATTGGCGGCCTATCAGGGTCCGGCATCCATCCGTGGTTTTGAGCGGACCGATCCTTTTACCGGAGCCATGCAGTCGATTCAAAACGATATCAGACAGAAAGCAGAGCAAAAGCGCGAAGCCTTGGTTAAGTCCTTGCTGGAAGATGTGCCCATTGAGCGTCGCATTGAAAATATGCGTGTAGAGCAGTATATTTTTGAGTACTTGCAGGGCAGGGGTATTACCTATCCGCATGAGTTTGCCATTATCAATTCAAGAGGCGAAACCGTTTTTCAGACCAAAGGGTACAACGAGGAAGAGGCCTCGTACATGTATCGAAAACATTTATTCCCCAACGATTTTCATGCACAGGCGAACTACCTGAATTTGCATTTTACCGAAAAGCCCAATCCCATGTTGGAGTCAATGGGCCTGGTAGTTCCGTCGGCCGCATTTACTCTGATTGTTATTTTATTGTCCATCGTAACCATTGTTATCATAGTAAGGCAAAAGCGCCTGGACCAGATAAAAAATGACTTTATCAATAACATGACGCATGAGTTCAAAACGCCGATATCCACCATTTCGTTAGCCTCGCAAATGTTAAAGGACGGTGCGGTGGCCAAAACGCCAAAAACCTTGCAACATATTTCGGGCGTTATTCAGGATGAAAGTAAACGTTTAAGTTTTCAGGTGGAAAAGGTGCTGCAAATGGCTATCTTTGAAAAGGGAAAATCAGGATTAAAGCTGAAACGACTGGACGTAAACGAACTTATTCATCATGTTACCAACAATTTCAGGATAAAAGTTGAGAATCAGCAAGGAAAGATTATTGAACGTTTAGAAGCAAAAAATAGTATAATTACTGTTGATGAGGTGCATTTTACAAATGTTATTTATAACTTGCTCGATAACGCTGTTAAGTACAGGAAAGGGGCTCCTGTATTGTACGTAAAGACATGGAATAAAAACAATGGAATTGTTATTTCTGTTAAAGATAATGGTATGGGGATATCAAAGGATAACCTCAAGCGAATTTTTGAAAAGTTTTATCGCGTACCAACGGGGAATGTTCATAATGTAAAAGGTTTTGGATTAGGCCTTGCTTACGTTAAGAAGATTATTGATGACCATGGAGGTCAGATATCCGTTGAAAGCGAACTTGAAGTTGGCACAAAATTTGACATTTTCCTCCCTCTAAAAAACACAAAAGAATGGAAAAAGAATATAAAATCCTCCTAACCGAAGATGACGAAAATCTGGGAATGTTGCTTCGCGAGTATTTAGAAGCAAAAGGCTTAAAAACTGATTTATTACCCGATGGTGAAGAGGGTTATAAGGCGTTTATGGCCAATAAATACGATATCTGCATCCTGGATGTGATGATGCCGAAAAAGGACGGTTTCTCGCTGGCAAAAGATATACGAATGGTAAACACCGAAGTACCGATCATATTTCTGACAGCCAAATCGCTTAAAGAGGATATTTTTCAGGGTTTCAAGATTGGGGCTGATGATTACCTGACTAAGCCATTTAGCATGGAAGAATTGTTGTTCCGTATTGAAGCTATCTTACGACGTACCAAAGGAGGCAATACCGCACAGGAATTTTACCAGCTGGGTAAGTATAAATTTGATACCCAAAAGCAGCAGCTGATTGAAGGGGATAACACCATTAAGTTAACCACTAAAGAATCTGAATTGCTTAAGTTGTTGTGTACGAATGCTAATAAGGTGTTGGAGCGTAACTTTGCACTTAAAACCATTTGGGTGGATGACAACTATTTCAATGCGCGAAGCATGGATGTGTATATCACTAAACTGCGTAAGCACCTTAAAGACGAGCCAAGTGTAGAAATTATCAATGTGCATGGTAAGGGCTATAAGCTGGTGATGTAATTTGAGACTATCGAAATAATTATAGATACACCGTTTGTCCTTTGGGGCAGGCGGTTTTTTTGTTTTCTTGCTTTCAATATGAGTTTAATTAGCTTAATGGAACTCAGTTTTTTAGTAATTTCAATGCTTTAATTTACTAGCCAATGGACTGCTTCAGAACACCAGTTGATGTTAAGCCCGGTGAGCACTTAATTGGGTATCACTCCAGGATGTTGTTTATGGGAAGCTGCTTTGCTTCAAACATCGGGCAGTATTTTGCTAATATCGGCCTCAATGCGCTGGTGAATCCTTTTGGTGTGCTTTACAACCCTTTCTCTATTGCAAATTCTCTGGAACGCCTCATTAAGGATAAACAGTTTACGGAGGATGATGTGCAGAATTATAACGGTTTATACCACACTTTTTACCATCATAGCCAGTTTAGTGCAATCGAGCCCGATGCCTTTCTAAAGGGCATCAATCAGTCATTCGAGGCGAGTCGGAACTTCTTGAAAGACACAGACGTACTCATTCTTACTTTTGGTACGTCCTGGGTGTACGAACATGTTGAGCAAGGCCTAATTGTATCCAACTGCCATAAATATCCTGCCAGCACATTTAAGCGCTACCGTTTGTCGGTGGATGAAATTGTGGAACGGTTTGTAAGGCTCATTGAGGGCGTGCGAGAAGTAAATCCTGATGTGAGGGTGATGTTTACCGTTAGTCCGGTCCGGCATTGGAAAGATGGAGCGCATGGCAATCAGTTGAGTAAAGCCACCTTACTATTGGCCATCGAACAGCTCATTGAGAAAGTGGATAATTGCGACTACTTTCCGGCTTATGAATTACTGCTTGATGATTTGCGCGATTACCGGTTCTTTGCCGATGATATGCTTCATCCTTCAGAAATGGCAGTGGCGTATATCCGACAGAAATTCATCGAAGCGCAATTTGATGAAACCGCTAAAACAGTGCTCGGGCAATTATTAAAGTTGCAGCAGGCGGTTCAACACCGACCGTTTAATCCTTCATCAAGCCAGCATCAGGCTTTTATTCAAAAACAGATAAGGAAATTAAAAGCTTTGCAGAGTCAATATCAAGGCTTAAACCTGTCGCCTGCTTTAGACGCTTTTATGCAACAGGTAAAATAAAAAAAAGCGGCTATCAGCCGCTTTTTGGTATGGTATTATGATGTTGATTAACCAATTACTTCCTTGTATTGCTCTGCAGTCAGAAGGTTATCGAACTCAGCAGTGTCAGTAACTTGCACCTTAATCATCCAACCGCGACCAAAAGGCTCTTTGTTAACCAGGTCTGGTTGATCTTCTAAATCCGGATTTACTTCGATAACTTTTCCGGCAACTGGCATGTACAAGTCAGAAACAGTTTTAACTGCTTCAATTGTTCCAAACACTTCTTCTTTATCAAGGTCTTCGTCTTCTGTTTCAATTTCAACAAAAACGATATCGCCCAACTCTCCTTGAGCAAATTCTGTAATACCAATGGTTGCTACATCACCATCAACTAGAACCCATTCGTGGTCCTTTGTATACTTTAGATTTTCAGGTACATTCATGATTGAACGATTTATTTTATTTACGATGATTCAAATGTAAAGAATTTATTAAAATATATCTATGACAAGTTTGACCATTTATTGAGTGATAAAGCAAAGTAGCTTTCTAAGTGTCATATAATCAGTTGTTAGTCGTTATGATTAAAACGTAAACCCTAATAAAAATCATGTATTAATTGGTGAACAAATGGCTGATGAATTGCACTGTAGTTAAGGTCCTGACGTTTTAACTGCCCTATTGCGCTAACGAAAAGCGGAAGCTGACTCCAAAATTCGAATTGGTAATAGGATAAGATAAGGATACATATGGTTTATTTATGTTGGTATCATAAAACAATTGCATATTAAATCGGTCGCTTAAGGCATAATCAGCTGTAATTTTTACCTTGGTGATTTTCTGACCTGCAGTTAGCTGATTGTAATTTTCCTCTATTTTTCGGATAAAACTAATATTGTCCTGAATTGAAAAGTCGGCACGAATATTCAAATCATTGCTCACCGATTTTTGACTACTTCCTTTCCCAAATATCAGGTTGAGTTTGTCAAAACGATAGCCCAGGCCAATAACAATTTCGTCGTTGTAGTTTTCAATCACCTGGTTGTTACCCATACTTAAACTAAGCGTGCGTGCCTTTTTTATTTCGGCGCGGGTGGTAATAGAGTTCGTCCAGGTGACATTAACCCCAATTAGCGGGCTAAATTGTTCTGATATAGTAATGGCATTTACATCGTATACCATTAACGGGTTGTCTACGCGCTCTTCAATGATGCGAGAAACATAGGCTCCCATGTTATAAGTAGAGCGGTAGGAGTGGGTTAAATCGAATGATTTAATCACCTTTTTAAAGGCTTTCACGCGCGACAGGCCGTCATAGGTAATGCGCCAGTTAGGCTGTATTTTTGAAAATCCGGGGAATTGCTCAGTGAATATGGAGTTGGCATCTTTTCCGGAGTACGCTGCCAAAAACGCAGGAATTAATACTTCCTGACTATTCTCATCAGCAATATTTAATCTGTTTGCAACAATGGTTCGGTTGGTTTTAAATTCTTCAAAGGTTGCGGAGGTGAGTTCACCTGCTTTTTCAGGCCTGTCAAAAGCTGTTTTAATGGCGTTAAAACTCATTGAAAAACGCCCATTGGCTGTTTGACCCGATGCATTGGACATGCCGCCCCAGTAATACTCATTGATGTTGCGCTCGTAGCTTCTGTCAGCGTTTAAGTCAATGCGCAAGCCGCGAATTGGCTCAAGCGTTACTTTTAACGAGAAGTCATCTCCATGGGTCATTACATATGGGTTCACCATGGTTGTGTCTTCAGTGAGCCAACCGTTATTAGCCGCTGATTTGGCAAAGTTGCGATCCTGCCAGCCTAAAATAAACGGCACACCTGGCGCTGTAAAGCTGGTGGATGTACCCATAAAGCCGGCATCTGGCGTGTAGCCTGGTAAAATGGTTCCGTTCTGTTGCGAGTAGGAGGCACTCACGTTTTTAACCGAGGTTAACAGTAAAGCTGAGTAATCAGCTATTTTTTGCAGCGGCGAATTGTTTTCTGTTATGGTGCCGGTCACCATAATGCGTGCCTTGTCAACAGATTTTTCGGGCGTAAATTCAACCTTGTTCTTGCCCATTGCTTTCACCTCTCCACGTACCGGTTTGCCCGTTGCATCAAATACCCTTACTGCTGTTTCGGTGGTTTTTAGCTTGTGATTAATAATCAGGGCCTCATTGGCAGTTAGTTCAACATTGGCTTCGTTGAAGCGTACGGTTCGTTTACCGTCATTGCTGCGGCTGGTTCTTCTGCGCGATGAGCGGTATTTCTTGTCCAGCTCTTCAAGGTACGATACCTTACGGTACAGAGTGGTCATGTTTAGTTGACCATTGCCCTGTACCACATTTGAATTTCGGATGGTATTTCCCCAGTCGGGCGTGAATTTATCTGCTTCGTTATTGAGCAGCGGTTGTGCCTCCCATTGGTACATGCCCCGATATTGAATATTGGCCGACGTAAAGTCGAGTAGCGGCAGTTTATTTATAGGGATGGCATAGCTCACATCAAAGTTATGCTGATAGGTAGTGGTGCGACCCATGCTTTTGATATTTTGCCATACTTCATCGCGCCATTCGTAGTAAGCATCGCGGTCATAATCTTTATTGACGGCTCCTTCCGGTTCGTCGATGCGGGCGTTGGTTATTGCCTTGAAGTTGAGCTTTAATGATTTGGTTAGGTTATAGCGCATATCGAAATAGCGGTTCCACTCAAAATCTTTAGAAACAGTTAAGGCCGGACTAATAGGAGAACTGGTGTTGTTACGCAGTTGCAGCTCCCGGTACTGCCTGTCAAATTCCCATCGGTAAGATATCTGGTTGGGCAGGTAATAAAAGTTAAAATCCCGCACCAAGGCCAGCGAATTACTTTTTATGCCCTTTTTAAATGGCTCTACTGCTTTAGGGCGGGCGTTGTAATTATAGGCCAATATGCCCCGGTAGTTTTTGTCTGTTGCATGCTCTGTATCCACATCATGCTTGGATGTTTCGTTGTAGGAGTAGGTGGCCGAGATGTTTGAAGGGCTGTAAAAATGCACCTTTTCGCCCAGTGGCTTCAGCTTTACATTAGTGAAGTTCACACTCTTTCGCTTAATCACATTTTGTGATATCGATTTGATTGAGTCACGAGCGGCTTCGTTTTCAGCGTTATCGAGTGCCACGTCTAAAGGAATATCCGGGTCGAGCGGATAATACTTTGGGCTTGCCACCGACTTGGAGTAGCCAAAATAGAAAGGTACGCTTAGTGCTGATTCAGGCCCTAGTAGCTTACCCAGTTCCAGATTGGTAGCTATGTCATATTGAAAGAAGTCTTCCTGACTGCGCTCCTGCACATTTTGGTCGATACTTCCCCATCCAACGGTGCTTTTCTTTCCGGCTACCGATACATTTCCTAAGTCGGCCAGCTTAACGGTCATGCGGGCATTGGCGGCCCATCCGCCTTCTTCATTGAAATCTGTGAGGCGCAGTTCATTCATCCATACTTCAACCGATTTGCTTTGTGAACCACGGGTGCGAACCCCCATTGTAATGGTTCGGATGTTGCTCAGGTTCGGGTTACCTTTAACCGACACAAAATTTGTTGGGGTTTCGGGGTCGGGCATTACATACACCTGGTTGAAGGTGAGAGTTGAGCCTTCTTTTCGTTTCTCATCATTACGCCTTAATTTAACCGATTGAAAGAGGTCGAGAGGAATATTCATCTCATTTTCTTCTGGCCAAACTTTGTAGCGTTCTTCAATAATATTGTTGTTATAATCGCCTTTGGGCGTTAGTTTAAGGGGAATTTCGTATTCGTAGTAGTTGTCGTTGTAATCGCTACCTACCCGGATAAAAGCCATCATCTCATTATCCTGCAAACCCCTGTCGTCAACATCTTCGGCATGGATAAACATTTTCATGCGCTGATACTGGCGGATATCGATGCTCACATTTTTGTAAACAGCGCGGGCATCACCACCGGCCAAGTTTTTCACTTTGAGTAGAAGGGCCTGCTCGTTGAGTTCTCTTAATTGTGGGTTGGCCGGGTCAATCACGCGGTCGATTCCAGGCGGTAATACGTAGTTAACCGGTTTCTTCTGAGTGCTTTCCTCGATGTTAACTACTGATACTTCAAACTCAGTGTTGGCATTTCCGGCTATATTATCGTAAAGTGAGCCGTTGAATTTGCGCCAGTCGGCCTTAATCAAATCGAGCGTTGCCATCCTCAGGATAGTGGTATCCTTAAAGCCTTTCATAAACATACGCATGAATCGAATGCTTCTTTTATCTTTTATAGACCCAATTGTTTCAGTTGGTTTTTCGATGGGAATCCTGAACAGGTACCAGTCGGCAAGTACCCCTTTTTTATCTTCACGCGTTCCTGTGCGCTTATCCACAATATACGGGTTGGACTCAATGCTCATGGTGTTTTTTGAGATGGGCACCCGGTATTGAAAGTAGCTTTCGTTTTCGCTAAGCGTATTGTCGTTGTTAATATCCTCCATGTCGGGAAGTGCCTTGGCCGCCCGTTTGGTGCCATCGCCTTCGTATTCCGAAGGAAGAGAGTTGCCTTCGGGGTTGTTAAACAGCTTGTAGCGGTCTAAGATGCTGGTTTTATTTTCATCGTGCTTACCGCCCAAAAAGTACAGAAAGTCATCGGATGCCGGGTCTCTAAGCAGTGCCTCTCGTGCCGCTTCTTCCAGGTTGGTTCCCATGCTTTCAATGATGTTCAAAAATGGGTAAGCTTCCTTGCGATAGAAGTAACGCTCAGCCTCAGAGTTCATCCCGTTAAGCCCCACATCTTGCGCCAGTCGTGTGGCTGCATCGTTACTAAAGGCATTAACCAGGTTTTGTTTACGCGATACGTAGCCCCATTGCGTAGAGTCCACATCGAAAGGTTCACCTGGCCCGGGTAAGCCATTTTCGAATGATTTACGGGTATCCCTTAAAATATCTTCAGAAATATTACCCAGGTTAAAAAATAGCTCCCCATTATTTTGCTCCAAATCATTATCATACACATAGGGATCCATCATCCAGAACTCGATGTACTCGATATTGGCCGCTTCAAAATCGTTGATGTCAATCTGACGCATCATACCGCCCCAGCGTTCCTCTGGTTCTTTCAGGCTACCATCGGGGTTGATACCATGACCAATCCCGTTGGTGGACTCCCCATTTGATCCGGCATCAAAGTTGTAGGGGCCGCGTTCGCGTGGGTAAAAGGCAATGTTTAAGACCGGCATGTTGGTTGGCTGGCCATATGGAGCCTCGCGATTGGGAAAAATTTCCTGCTCATATACCTCTCTTACAAGGTGGTTTTCTTTCTGTTCTTCATCGGCTTTAATATGGCCGGGTGTTTGCGTGCTTTTTCTCAAAAACAAGGGATCGATGGTGTACCAGGCAAAGCGAGCGCGGTTTACTCCCGACAAGAGGTTGTCGATGTACTTAGCTTCTTCAAATAAATCTTCTTGACCTTGCGGGGTGCTGGCCAGCTGCCAGGCCATCCAGTTGCGCATATCGTAGGGGATGCGAGTGCCTTCAAAATCATCAATGTATGAGGTACCCGATTCGTCAATCACCTTCGGGTGTCCGGGTATTAATTGGGCAAACTCCCCTTCAAAGGTTACGCTCGACATTTCTTTGGTTTCCACCAATGGCAGTTTGTCAATCACTTCGGTGATGCCCATCGACTCGGTGTAGAAAGAAGTGTTGAGGCCCCATATGGTGTTGGCGATAGGCTCGTCACCAATATTTACTTTTTGTGTTAGCGGCCGTTCGCGCAGGTGCATGATGGTACCGCCCACATTGAAGTTGTCATTGAACTGGTAGTCGAGGTGAGTACCCATTAATGTTTTGGTTTGCAGGGCAAATAAGGATTGGTTTTCGAGCGACACCTGAATTGGAGTGCCCGATGAAAGGATGCCCTGATTGATGATGCGCACCCGCCCTAAAGTATAATCAACCGTGTAATCCTGATTCTCAACCAGCTTGATACCTCCGGCGGTTACAATCACCGAACCTTGCGGAATATTCATGGCATTGAGCGATATCTCCGAACCGGAGCTCGACTTATAGCGCCCTTTTATTTTGTATTTATTGAGCGAAGCATCCTGTTCGGCCAGTACTTGTGTGCTGTCGTAAAGCGATTGAAAAACGTACTTTTTATAGAGCGGATCGCTGGGATTATTGCCAAATAATTGGGCCATATTGCTTCCGAAGGGTTCCAATACCGGAAAAATAATTCGTCCGTTATCTGGTTTGATGGTCAGGTTTTCAACGTAGTCAAAAATGCCATCGGGCTGATAATCGTTATTGGAATTGAGGTTATCCAGGTTCATCAGGCGGATGAACAGCTGTCCCATAACATCTTCTGGTCCTTCGGGCAAATAATTGATGTCGCCACCTGTACTGTCGTTGGTATAGGTCACATTCATCATAAAATCATCGCGGTTTACCTGATAGGCATTGATGGAGTAGATGTTCTTCATCATCAGATCCCACGTTGGATTTGTTTTGCTTTGGCCCGATACAATTATTTGGCCAGGCGAAAGATTGGTGGGCTTTAAAAGCTTCAGAAACAGCGTCTGTTCTGCTTCATTTTGGGTGTTGGAGAACTCACCTACCATAAAGGTTTGCCCGTTGTAGGTGTACTCATAAGCAATACAAAGGACCTCGTCGGCATTTAGAGAGGTATTTAATGAGATATAACCCAGCTTGGGCTGAATAGAGTATTCTGTGTCGGATAACTTACGCGCATTTTCCAGTTTTTCGTAGTCAATGGCGTTGTAGAACTGGTTGCTTTCCAGGTTCGAAAGCGTAGCCGTAACCCTGTTAATGTCGCGCACCGCAGAATAGGTTGTATTCATTTGGTCGTAAAGGTTGTTGGCATCGTTTTGAGGAGGAATGCCAGTTCGTCCTCCCCATAAACCATTGTTGTGGGTGTGATTATGCGGTTCTCCTAAATCGACAAAACCAACAATGTTACGCGATTCTTTAACATCACTCCGATTATTAGTTACCCATACTTCAACACGGGTAATATTGATTGGGCTATTGATGAGCGGCAAACGCTCCAAAGCGCGGTTATACCTTTCTCTAAAATACTTACTCAAAAAGAAGTGTCGGTTGCGGTCATACTGGTCGGCATGGATCTCAAACTCCTGTGTTTCGGCACCTCCCTCAATATTCATTACTGAGGTTTCGCCTTTTTGTTGTGAGAATATGCTGGTTACTGTAAGCTTACCAAACTGCATTTCGGTTTTTACACCAAATAGGCTCTGGCTTCCTGTTATCAGGGTTCCGGGCAGGGGCAGAGTAACATTACCGGCTTCCACTTTTTTCAGAATGTCGTCTTCACCGCCTTCGTACTCCAGATTAATCTGGTTTTCAAAATCAAAGGTGGCTTCGGTATTGTAGTTAACTCCCAGCTTCAGCTTTTCCCCAATGCTTCCACTCAGGTTCATCTGAATTTTTTCCTGAAAGTCAAACGTGGTCGTTTTTCTAAGGCGCTCCTGAAGCGTTGGGTTATCTATTTTTGTATACTGTATGCCCACCTTGAGTTCGGCCATGCCCTGCAGACGCACATTGATGGCATTACTTCCGAAAATACCTTCAAACGCTTCGCCACCCACATTTTTCCACATTTGGTTGAACACCGAATTGTCTCCAAACTGGTTGGCTTCTTCCTGTTGTTTCTGACGCCAATAAGAAATTACCGATTTTCTGGTATCATAATCGAGGTAATCCTCCAGTGGCATGGAATAGGGGAGGCGAACATCCATGTTTCCCACTTTCCGGTAGATGGTTACATTGCCGGTTTGGTAGTCGTACTCAGCTCTGTAATCAACGTTGGATGGATCACTGAGATCGATGCCACGATGTTCTTCCTGCTCTAATAGTGGATTGCCACTTCGGTCGTTAATCTGGTACTTCAGGTTAACGGGCTCCAATGGTTTTATGGAGTCTGGCTGCTGGTAATCGATCTGTTTATACTTACTGATTGTACCATGCAATGAGGAGGTACCACCAACTACAAGGGTAATGGTTAATACAGTAAAGGCAATCGTATATTGTAGTGTTTTTCTCAAAGATTTATTGCAATGTATTTAACTACATAATTTTTAGGGCCTGCTTGATCAATTCTTCCACTTTTAATTCAGGAGATTGTTTCAAAAGTTTATCAAGTGCTTTTTGTGCACTTGCCTTAACAAAGCCTAACATTACTAAAGCAGATAACGCTTCTTCGCGAATAGTATTGTCTTGTGTAGCGAAAATTTTCTGGTCAATAGGCTCCTTGCTTAATTTATCTTTGAGATCCACAATTACGCGTTGGGCTGTTTTTGCCCCGATGCCTTTTACGCCTTTAATTATGTTTACATTATCGGTTAAGATAGCGCCTCTCAACTCTTCGGCCGATAATGAGCTAAGCATCATACGGGCAGTATTGGCTCCAATGCCCGACACGGAGATGAGGTGGCGAAAAAGTTCACGCTCAGAGGGCTCGGCAAAGCCAAATAAGGCGAACGCGTCCTCACGTATGTTTTCATGAATAAATAATTGGGCTTCAGTTTTTCCTTCCAGATGCGAAAAGGTGTTGAGAGAGATTTGTAGAAGATACCCGATGCCATTTACATCAATAACGACATGGGTAGGACTAGCTTCGGCAATTTTGCCTTTAATATATTCGTACATGTGAATTAGGTTATGCGATAAAGATATAAAGGAAATAGCTGATGCAAAAATATTTGCATCAGCTATTCTGTATCTTATTCCTTATTGTTTATTTTTTAAGGGATTCCAGCCTTGAGCCTGCAGTTTCACTTCCTGATCGGCATTGGTTACGAGGTAGGCCCCTTTGCTTTCTTCGGTTACGTGTCCAACAATGTAAATGTTGATATCCCCGGCCTCCTTGAACTTCTCATAGTCCTGCTGACTGATGGTAAAGAGCAGCTCGTAATCTTCACCACCGTTTAGGGCCGTTACAAGCGGGTTAATGCCCATCTCCTCGGCCAGCATGGCTGTTGTTGGGTCAATAGGTATTTTGTTTTCATAAACACGGCAGCCTGTTTTTGATTGGGTACAGATGTGAAGCAGTTCGCTTGATAAGCCATCTGATATATCAATCATTGCAGTTGGAACAACCTCCAACTTGTGGAGCAATTCTGTGACTTCTTTTCTGGCCTCTGGTTTCAACTGTCGCCCCAGAATATAGTCATATCCGCTTAAGTCTGGCTGAACACCGGGGTTATCTGCATAAACGCGCTTTTCTCTTTCAAGTAGTTGAAGGCCCATGTAAGCTCCTCCTAAATCGCCGGATACACAAATCAGGTCGTTGGGTTTAGCTCCGTTTCTGTAGGTAAGCTTTTCTTTGTCGGCTTCACCCAGTGCCGTAATACTAATTGTGAGGCCTGTTAATGAGGAGGTCGTGTCGCCGCCCACCAAGTCAACATTATAGTGGTCGCAGGCTGCATAAATACCTTCATAAAGCTCATCGAGTGCCTCTACAGACATTTTTGAGCTAAGGCCTAATGAAACAGTAATTTGTTTTGGTGTGGCATTCATCGCATAAACGTCGCTCACGTTCACCACCACCGCCTTGTACCCCAAGTGCTTCAGGGGCGTGTAGGTCAGATCAAAGTGAATCCCTTCCAACAATAAATCAGTTGTTACTACTGTCTGCTTTTCATTAAAGTCGATTACTGCAGCATCGTCACCAACTCCTTTTACAGAAGAAGCATGCTTCAGCTTAATATTATCTGTTAAGTGGTGTATTAGGCCAAACTCCCCTAATTGTCCCAACTCTGTTTTTTTTACATCGCTCATAAGTGCTGTTTTGAATAACGTGCAAAATTAGCAATTGATTAGACGTGCCACAACCATTACAAGCCTATTTGTTAACTTTTTAATTCAGGTTGCCCAAAATGGTGTATAAACAGATGTTGGTTTCCGTCTTATCGGATAGATTATTTTTGAGGTTTTAAAGCTGGAGACGATTAATACAGTTGCATGAAGGATAAATGTTTTTTTTTATTGGTCCTCTTGGGATTGTGAGCCTGAACATTACAGCTGACGGGGCAAGCGGGTGGCAATATAAATCAATAAAAAACTTGCATCCTAATATCATATGATCTATATTTGCACTCGCAATTGAGACAGATAACAACGTGTTATTAAGATATATTGCGGGGTGGAGCAGTTGGTAGCTCGTTGGGCTCATAACCCAAAGGTCGTCCGTTCGAGTCGGGCCCCCGCTACTTCAAGTCGAAA
>NZ_JBPUSJ010000014.1:0-97019 GCF_051851475.1 Carboxylicivirga taeanensis
CCGATGGTACTGCGTAGAAGTGGGAGAGTAGGTCGCCGCCTTTTTTTAGAGAAACCTCTTATTCAGAAATGAGTAAGAGGTTTTTTGCGTTTAAACAGATTATCTGCCATTTCTTATTTTTAATTATTCCAAATAAAAGATACTTTTGTAAGCAAATTGTTTCATTATGCATATAACAGGAGATATGAAAATGGTGGATGTTGTGCAACACGACATTCAATTATTAGCGGTAATTCAGCGTTTTGAAATCCCCCTTGGTTTCAGAGAAAAGACCGTTAAAGAAGTTTGCGTTTTGCACGAGGTAAATGTTGATTTTTTCCTACACATTGCCAACTCCTTCCACGATAAAGAATTTCTAGATTGGCAAAGGTTTAAGAGTTTTCCTATCGAGTGGATTATTCGCTACCTTAAAAATGCTCACCGCTGTTATATCGATTACCGAATTCCTGAAATTGAACGGCAGATTCAGAATTTTGAGAAGCAAGTTGATATCAATGAAAAGAATATTGATTTACTCTTGAATTTCTTTCGCAAGTACATACACGAGTTTAATCTCCACATTGAGCAGGAAGAAAAGAATGTATTTCCTTATATCTTGAAGTTAGATGAACTTTTAC
This sequence comes from Carboxylicivirga taeanensis, assembly GCF_051851475.1. NCBI lineage: Bacteria > Pseudomonadati > Bacteroidota > Bacteroidia > Marinilabiliales > Marinilabiliaceae > Carboxylicivirga > Carboxylicivirga taeanensis. Next base: position 618 of record NZ_JBPUSJ010000014.1, read on the forward strand.
ATTCAAAAGATAAGAAAGGGTTTGATAACACGGATGAAACATTTATTAGGCAGTATCAGGAGGAACATAATAATATTGAGGAGACACTGTTCGATCTCAAAAGTATTTTATTGAAGTACTTACCTCCGCCCGTCAATAATTGTCTTTATAATAACTTAATATACGATATTTTTAGATTGGAAAGAGATCTACTGGATCATGCAGAATTGGAAGAAAATGTTTTGTATCCTTTGGTGAGAGAAATGGAAGAATTATTAACGTCTAATCCAAATGGTATATAATGGCAAAGGTACTAATTGCTGAACAGTCGCACGTTATTGGATTAGGCCTCCATAGCCTTGTAAAGAACTTTCAAGAGGTTGAGAGTATTAAGATTGTAGCGCACGATAAAGAATGCTGCAGTGTACTTAAGCATTTCGAGCCTGATGTGTTGTTGGTCAACACTGCCTTTCTAGGTGTAGAAGCAATGCGCGAATTGATGGAGCTTAAAAAGCCTGAGTCGATCGTGATTCATGTATTCAATACGGCCTTGCCATATGATGCCCCGATGAACCAGATATCTATTTTGGACTCTAAGACATCTTTACATAGCAAAATAGAGGAAGCCTTATCGAAAGTGAGACTGGTGCAGGAGGATATGGATAACGAGGAACTGAGCCCCCGTGAGCGAGCTATTTTAAAAGAAGTCGCTTTGGGCTTGACCAATAAAGAAATTGCAGAAAAAACGTATATTAGCACGCATACAGTTATTTCTCACCGGAAGAACATTACCCGTAAGTTAGGGATTAAGACTGTTTCGGGCTTAACTGTGTATGCTATTTTGAATAATATCATTCAGATGGAAGATATCTCCTGAATATGACAGAAACACGCTTAAATAGGGCTCAGACCAGCTTGTTTACAGAACGGCTTTTAGCCGCTCTGGTTGATATATCAATATGTCTTGGCCTTTCGCTTTTCCCGCGGATAGGTTGGATATTTGGATTGATCTATTTTTTATTTAAAGACAGTTTACCCTTGTTAAATGGGCAAAGTTTCGGAAGGCGTTTATTCAAAATAAAAGTTATTTCCAAAGCGGATAACAAGAGTCTGTCAGGCGCGCCGGATAAGGCCCTTATCAGGCAAATTATATTTTTTGTGCCCTTGCTAAATTTGCTTGAGTTGTATTATTTTCTGAGAAAAGAAGAACGATTGGGTGATATTTGGACCGACACAAAGGTTGTAAGCTGCTAATTTTTGTCATAGGTCGGAAGTTCGATATAGAATGTTGTTCCTATATTTTCTGTTGTTTCAAACCAGATATTTCCGCCACTGTTTTTTACAATGTTTTTTACAATGGCCAGTCCAAGGCCCATACCGCTTGATTTGGTAGTAAAATTGGGCATAAAAATCTTACTCATCACTTCAGTTCCAATTCCTTTTCCATTATCCGAAACACTGATGATAATTTTTGATTCAGTGGTTTGTGTTGCTATTTTAATAAGCCCTTCCCGGGCAGTTGGGATGGCTTGAACGGCATTCTTAATTACATTATTAAACACACTCACCAGTTGATCGGGATCGGCAAAAACAAATCTTTGGGATTCATTGATGTCGAACTGAAAATGAATGGTTGGCTCTGAGCGCTCGAAAAGAGCGGCCGTATTGGTAAGTTTTTCTATAATGTCAACCTTCGTGCGTTTGGCCTGCGGCATCTTGGCAAAGTCAGAAAATTCATTGGCTATGGCGTGTAATTGGTCAATTTGTTCAATTAAAGTTTTCGATACTCGGGTGAGGTAGTTGTGAAAATCCTCTGGTTGATTTTCCCAGGCTTTTGTCAAATACTGAACGCTCAGTTTCATGGGTGTTAGTGGATTCTTTATTTCGTGAGCGATTTGCTTCGCCATCTCGCGCCAGGCGGTTTCCCGCTCTGATTTGGCTAGTTTTTCGGCACTTTCCGAAATCTCATCAACCATGCGGTTGTATTCTTTTACCAGTCTGCCAATCTCATCATTCCCTCTATAGCCAATTTTCTGATTTAACTTATCGATGCGAATTTGAGCCAGTCGATCTTGTATAAGCGATAGGGGGCGTGTAATTGGTCGAGAAATCAGTATGGCAACACCAATGGCAAAAAGTACAAATAATAAATAGGCATTTACCACGGCTACAATGAGCGAATATATTTCTGATTTAAGCTCGTTGTTACCCACAAAATATGGGAGGTTCAGGTAGGCCAGAACATCCCTCTTATAGTTGTAGATTGGAACATAAGCCGATGTAAAGTGTAAATTGCCGATGGATTCTTCATGGATATATTCTGCTTTTTGCAGGTTCACCAATTGGTAGTAGGCATTGGTATTCATCATTTGACCCGACAGGCCCATTTGATAAACTTCGGGACGGGAAGTAGCCAGTAGTTGACCTTCTGTGCTGTATAGGTTAATGTCAGAATAAAAAACATTGGAAAATTTCTGCAACAAATATTGGAGATAGTCGTGCATGCTCTCATCAAGCGCCGGCTCGTTAACTATTTTTTGTTCCATTTCCTGCAGCACCGATTTTATGCGCTGCGAAAGCATTTGGTTATTTTTCTGCTTAAACTGGTGAATAGAATAAAAGACTGAACTTACCCCTATTACCAATAAGATTATGACCATCAGGCTTACAAAAGCAATTTGTATTTTTTCCTGTATCGAAAAATTAACCGCTGCATTTTTATGGGTTCGTGTGATGAAGAAGATGAAGGCGGTTATGATAAAAAAGAGTAAAGCAAAGGTAGAGAAAGACATTAGCAGGTAGATCAAGCCGACAGTAGGGCGACTCAATATAAGCAGCGTATTTTCATTCACTTGATACATCAAATGAATCATCTCTTCATCTTTGAAGGTCGATTTATGGCCAGGTTCTGGAGCTGTGAGTGTATTGTTGATGGTGTAGCGATAGGGACCGAGTTGTTTTACCAGCTTACCGTGGATGTACTTGGCAAACGAATAGTTCTTGTAAATCGCATTGTTAACCTGTTCAGATTGGTTTTGCAAAAGCTCCGGATAGCCAAGCCCTGAAAAAATGGGCGAGTAATTGATTTCGCAAAATAAGGTTGTTTCTTTGTTCGGGTCGTCCTCCATAAAAGGAATCCTTCCAAAATAGCTTACTTGCCCATTGTCATTATTTAGGTAATAGAAATGATCGCACGATGGTAACTTGCGCCCCTGTGAAGTAATGAGGTCCTCAAAATAGTTGTAGCAATTGGTGGTAATGTTTTCAGATTCTAGATATAATGGAGCACTTTGCCAGCAAACTACCGACTCCACATTGTACCGTTTCCAATAGCCGTAGAAGTAATTTTTCTCCAGATAATCGTTGATGGTATTTTCATTGTTTTCATTCTGCAGTAATAAAGCAATCAGCTTGTCATCGCTGGCCAGTCGTTCTTCTATATCAGCCAGGTACATTTCCGCCACGGGATCAGACTCCCTTGTAAGCTGGAACGAATGATTTTCAATAAGCAGATTGCGTTCATCCTCCTCTTTAGCGAGGTTGTAGCGATACAGGAGGGCGACTAAGTAAAATGAAGTAATAAAAATCACCCATATAAATGAACTGTAAGTAATGCCGTTAGAACTGTTTCGCCTAGCTGATAATAGAATAAGGCCAATGCTTATTAATACTAGTGGATGAACTAGAATGAGCGAGCTTTTTAGCACTAATGCAGCGATTACGAAAAGAATAAAAATTGCTCCGCCTATTATCAAAAAGCCCTTTTTACTGATGTATGGCTTAATTGTAACAACGACTCGTTCAAACGTAATAATGATCGAAATGTACAGCAGGCAAATAATGAACAGCTTATACAGGGCAATAATATTTAAATCGGAAATAAAGAAATAGACCGATGCCTGTGAAGAGTTATTCACGATGATGTGAAGAAGGCTGTCCACTGCTACAAAAAATAAAACGATAAGCATTAATTGCACCACAATAAAGCTGTAGCGATTAACCTTGCCCACCTCATTGTTTTGAAGCAGAAGCGGTGTTTTGTAATACCGGTAAAAGCAGTAGGCAAAAACTAACAGGAATATCCCTAACAGCAGCAGACTGCCCAGCGATGGCAACCATTTTGAAAAGGCAAAAACAATAGGCGAAAAAAGCGGATGGTAATTGAAGTCCTTAGGAATGGCATAGGAAATAAAGAGAAGCCAAAGGATAAAATAATAGACACAAACCAGCAGTAAGATTTGATTACTCCACGTTTTATTTTTCAGTAAATCCAATACTTTTATCCCAATAAACAAGAGTATTGAAAAGCAGAGCAGATATAAGCCAAATGCAGCGACGCTTGTAGGTGAAACAATTTGGTGATGCGTGTAGTTGAGCGACAACAGGTAGTTGTTATTGATGTCATAGATGGCATCTGTACCTGTAGATTCCTCAACCGATATTGATGGGTTATGGCTAATTGTAAAGCCTTTTGCAAAGCGGTTGTTTAAAAATTTGTTTTGATATTCATACTGCTCCTTAATCAAACAGATAGCCAATATGCGGTATTTACCTGCTGTGATGCTATGCTGCAGGTACCAGCCATTCGCCAGCTGAATAATGGAGGGCTTTTGCGTAATGACTTTATTAATTGGCACAATGTGGGTTGACCAGGCAATTAAGCTGGTGTCCTCATACAGGTAAAAGTGCTTGTTTGGCTGCGCCAGCGAGTCCATTGTTGCCCATCGCGAATCGGCTTGCCAAAGGCTGGTGTCCTGCAGTTGTAATAGCGTATGGATTAGGTTACTTTGCTTGTCCTTAATGGTTTGTTGAATAGAATAGGTGTCCGCATCATGGGCATAATCATGATCGAATTGTATTTCAACAGTTTTCCCCAGTGCAAATAATGCTAAGGCAACAATGGCTGATGTGATGATTTTTTGCAGTTGGCGCGACATATATTTGGTTTACCCATTAAAGATATAAAAAAACAGTAACGCAGCTTACTCATGGTGGTAAGGCTCATTTTTTAAGATGGTCATGGCCCTGTAGATTTGTTCGGCAAATATGAGACGAACCATTTGGTGGGAGTAGGTCATCTTCGAGAGGCTTATTTTCCCATTAGCTTTGGCATACACTTCATCCGAAAAACCATAGGGGCCTCCAATCACGAATACCAGGCGTTTTAAACCGGCAATCATTTGTTTTTCCAACATTCCTGCAAAATCAACCGAGCCGTACTCTTTGCCTTTTTCATCAAGCAATAGAATGTGATCACCTGGTTTAAATGCCTGCAGCAGCAGCTGCCCTTCCATTTTTTTTTGCTGATTAGCCGACAGGTTTTTAGTCTTTTTCAGGTCTGGAATCACCTGCATTTCATAAGGTATATAATGTTTTAAACGTTTTTCAAACTTTTCAATGCCCGTAAGAAGATAGGGTTCGTCTGTCTTTCCGATCACAACTAAAACAATTTTCATGCGTATACTCCGGTTTTTAACAATATTAAATATAAAAGCAAAAAGTGTAGTAAAATTAAGCTAAACCTCTATTTTTGTTGTAAAAGTAATGAGTGATTGTTGAAATTAAGAGGAATAGTGAACGGAATAATGTGTTGAGCAGTTATTTATACTTCATTTTGATAAAATAGGCTTGATATTTGTTTATGATTAGGCTGACAAACGATAAGTAATGATTAATTTCAAATACATTTTTACCCTTTTGCTGGTTATGGTAATAACGTTGGCAACAAGTAAGGCCCAGCAAACAGCAGCTTTGCCTGATGGTGTTATTATGGCCGTTAAAAGGAGTGATGCGCAAAAGCTATCTGTGACTTTTAATGAGCAGATTGAAATTATTTTGCCACACAAAACAGCTGTTTACAGTCGTAAGCAAGCCGAAATGGTGCTGAAGGATTTTTTCGATCAAAATCAGGTTACTGAATTTAAACTGATTCATCAGGGTAAAAAAGACAAAGCATCTTATGCCATTGCTAACTACTATACCTCTAATGGGCAATTTCGTTTTACATTTCTGACCAAGCCCAAAAATGGAAAAATTTATATTCATCAGATAAGAATTGAAAGGCAATGATTAATGAGTTAATCGATCAGTTTATTGATCTTACAATACGCGAAGATATTGGAGATGGCGATCATTCTTCACAATCTTGTATTCCGGCCGTGGCGCAGGGTAAAATGTATTTGCTAGTGAAGGAAGATGGAGTTTTGGCAGGTGTTGATATCGCTCAAAAGATATTTGCCAAAATAGATTCAACCATCGAAACCGAAGTCTTAATCGAGGATGGGGCAGCCGTTAAAGTGGGGGATATCGTGATGTATGTAAGCGGTAAAGTCTGGTCCTTGTTGCAAGCAGAACGTTTGGTGTTGAACGTGATGCAGCGCATGAGCGGCATAGCGACGCGTACGGCCGAATATGTGGCTCGCCTTGACGGCACCAATACGCGCGTGCTTGATACTCGTAAAACCACTCCTGGAATGCGTTTGCTCGAGAAAGAAGCTGTTCGCTTGGGGGGCGGTGTGAACCACCGTATGGGTTTGTACGACATGGTGATGCTTAAAGATAATCACATCGACTTTGCCGGGGGAATAGAAAAAGCTGTTCAGCAAGTAAGAAGCTACCTGGATGATAAGGGGAAAGACCTGAAGATAGAAGTGGAAGTGCGCAATTGGAAGGAACTGGAAGAAGTAATGCGTGTGGGGGGGATTCACCGGATTATGCTGGATAATTTCTCGGTTGAAGAAACCAAAAAAGCGGTTGAGTTCATCGGTGGGAAGTTCGAAACAGAATCATCAGGCGGAATCACTATTGATACGTTGAGGGATTATGCCGAGTGTGGCGTCGATTACATTTCGGTGGGCGCACTCACACACCATATTAAAAGTCTTGATTTAAGCCTTAAGGCTATGGAGCAGTAACTGAAAATATAGTTAATAAAACAAAAGGCCCTTGTCAAACAGACAAGGGCCTTTTCATTGTGAAGTTATTTGAACTACTTGTAGTACAGTTTCAATGTTTGAGGTTCATTACCTACCTTAAGCTTCATTGATTTCAACTGACCAGCTTCGCCGATATAATTAAAGCTGTAAACCTTATTCTTTTCCAATACAAATTCCAGCACATCATTCATATCTTGAGTAGGGCCTGCAGTGCGGCCACCACCTACCTGATCGGCACCGCAAAATACATCCACATTAACAGCTACGCGGTCATCGCCCTGAAAAGTACACACATCGTCTTTAAACATCATTACTTCAACACTAACATGTGTTTCTGCAATTTTTTTAGCGGCTTCAGCAGCTTCATACAATTGAATGTAACGTTCTGAGACATTGACGGCCGGTACATATTTGATATCAAAATCCCATACAAGCGGGAAGTGTGTATCAGCAGGTTTCCACGAGCTGGCGTAAATAGCATGTTCCGGGTTATCGGGAATCGCTTTGCCGGCGTCGGCCAGGAACCAGCTTTTGTTTAAGCCACTTGGATAGTACTCCGTAAAATACCACTCGCCATCCATCCACACCTCGTTCCAGTTGTGGTTACCTCTTTTGTCGTGCCAGTTAGGCGTTCCGCCAATGCGCGAAGGGATTCCAACCGCCCTGAATGCATCGGTTAAAAGGATAGACAGGCCGCTGCACGACGCCATGTTTTGCTCCATGGATTCATAAGGGCTTTGGTCGGGCTTTTCGCGTTTGGTATTGTAGTCGACCATTACTTCATCTCTAATGTTTTTATTAATAGAGTCGATGGCCGAACGGATATCTTTACAATCCTTCACGTACTTTGAGAAGCGCTCATAAAAATCTTTGCGCCAATTGTCGCGTCGTTCGTTTAAGCTTGCATATGGCAACACATCGTTGAAGAACACAGAGTCGGGAATTGCCTGCGCCCATGGAAATTGCTCACGTGCCATAAATGCATAATCGGTATTTTCAAGGATGAAATCGGCAGTTAAAGATTTCAGGTCGCGCTCGGGCATGTAGGCGATCAAAAAGGCCACTGCTTCTTTTTGGTGGGCAGGTGCCGCATTCAGTGCTTTTTTTAGCTCCTCAGCGTTGGGCCCGGCAGTTGCCAGAGCGGTGTCGAGCAGCTGATGGTATTGTTTGGGAACATTAGAGTATTTTGTGCAGGCACCTAAACTCAACATTACCAGCAGCGCTATCATCGAATTTTTTAGCATGATAATTTCAATTTGTTTAAAGCAAAACTATAAAAAGATGTCCAGAAGCATGTCAAAGTATGTTCAGAATGGTGAAAATCCAGGCGATTCAACCTCTTGTCGAACCATAGAAGGGCTGTTCTAAACCGGCATATAGAAGTACAAAGCGAAATGATAGATTCGGGCGTTGTAGCTATTTCCGCGTCTGTTGCGTTGTCTTTCGCCTGCGGTCTTGCGTTTTTCGCACATTTGAGGATGCCTTTGCCGATGTGTACAGACTATTGGGCTATGGAACCATTGGCTACGCTGCTAACTGTTGTTATTTAGGAGTTGGGCAGATACTTTTCGTATATGACAGAGGTTCTTCACTGCTGTTTAAAAAACTTTCCCTGTATTTGGTTCTGATTGCAGCGCAATGTGGCTAAAAGTCGCGGTTGGTTGCTGAGAGGAAGTGATATGTTGGCAGTGCTAAGAGAAAGGGTACCGGGGGAATAAAACAACACTGACAGGTGCGGGGAAGGCAACCTGTCAGTGGGTTTTGTATTAAAACTTTATTAAGTCTTATATATTGACTTAATTCTTGCCTATTTTTTTAATCGGGCAATGCTTTCAGTTAATGTTTTAATTTTTGCTTCCGCATCGGCTTGCTTCTGGCGCTCTTTAGCAACAACAGTTTCGGGCGCGCTGCTTACAAAACGCTCGTTACTTAGCTTTTTCATCACACCTTTTAAGAAGCCTTCCTGGTGAGCCAAATCTTTTTCAAGTTTCTCCAATTCCGCTTCAACGTCAATGAGTCCATCCATTGGCACGAAATATTCACTGGTACGAACCATAAAAGAAACAGCTCCTTCTACTTTTTCATTCACCATGTTGAGTTCACTCAAGTTGGCTAGTTTAGTCAATACGGCGTTGAAATCAGCAGAGAAGCCATCGCCCGCTAAAATGCTCAATGAAAGAGCATCTTTCATAGGAATGTTCTTTTCTTTGCGAATGGTACGAACGCCACCAACACCCTCTTTCAGCATCTCGAACTTATCAATAACAGATAAATCCAAACCTTTTACAGTTGGCATATCCGATACCATAATACTTTCGCCTTCTGTGCGCTCTTCCAGTGCCTGCCACAATTCTTCAGACAGGAATGGCATAAATGGATGAAGCAGACGCAACAGCTTGTCGAAAAATTCGCTGGTAGCTTTGTAGGTTGCGGCATCCAAAGGTTTTTGATAAGCTGGCTTAACTGCTTCTAAATACCACGATGAGAACTCTTGCCAGAACACGGTATACACAGTCATCAAGGCATCAGAAATGCGATACTTGTCAAAGTGATCGTTCATAATGGCAATGGTCTGGTCCAATTTGGCATCAAACCATGCAATGGCTTGTTTAGCCGACTCAGGTTGTTCGATGGTCTCATCAATTTCCCAGCCCTTCACCAGGCGGAAAGCGTTCCATATTTTGTTGGCAAAGTTACGGCCTTGTTCCGGTAAGTTCTCGTCAAACAATAAGTCACCACCGGCCGGTGAGCATAATAGCATACCAACCCGCACACCATCAGCACCATACTTTGCAATTAAATCTAATGGGTCAGGTGAGTTACCTAACGATTTAGACATTTTGCGGCGCTGCTTGTCACGCACCATGCCAGTAAAGTACACATTCTTGAATGGGAAAGTGCCTTTGTATTCGTATCCGGCAATAATCATACGGGCTACCCAGAAGAAAATAATATCGTGACCAGTTACCAAGTCATTGGTAGGGTAGTAGTAATCAATTTCAGTGCTGTCCTCACCATAACCATCGAATACCGAGAGTGGCCATAACCATGACGAAGCCCAAGTGTCCAACACATCTTCATCCTGCTTGATGTCAGCCACTGTAAGTGCGTTGTTGCCTGTTTTTTCTTTGGCTAGTTCAAGGGCTTTTTCATCATTTTCAGCCACAACGTATGAACCATCATTCAGGTAGTAAACCGGGATGCGATGTCCCCACCACAGCTGACGTGAGATACACCAGTCCTTCACATTCTCCATCCAATGACGGTAAACATTCTTGAATTTCTTAGGGTGAAATTCTACTTCATCACTCATCACCGCTTCCAAAGCTGGTTTGGCCAGATCTTCCATTTTCAGGAACCACTGAGCCGATAGTTTGGGCTCTATCACCACATCGGTACGCTCCGAGTAGCCTACTTTATTGGTATAGTCTTCTATTTTTGCCAGGCTACCAGCTTCCTTCAAGGCGGGGATGATTTTGTCGCGTACTTCAAAGCGATCCTCGCCAATATATAATTCGGCTGCTTCACTTAATGTACCATTATCATTGAAAATGTTGATGCTTTCCAAATTATGGCGCATACCAATTTCATAGTCATTGATATCGTGAGCAGGGGTGATTTTCAAACAACCGGTACCAAACTCCATGTCCACATATTCATCTTCAATAATTGGAATAGAGCGGTTAATAAGTGGCACCAATACGCGTTTACCTTTCAGATGTGTAAATCGCTCATCATTCGGGTTGATACAAACAGCCGTATCACCTAGAATTGTTTCAGGACGAGTTGTTGCAATGGTCACAAACTCGTTTTCGCTACCTTCTATTTTATAGTTCAAGTAGTACAGCTTCGATTGTACCTCTTTATAAATAACTTCCTCATCGGAAACAGCCGTCAGCGCTTTACAATCCCAGTTCACCATGCGTACACCCCGGTAGATGTAGCCTTTATTAAACAGGTCTACAAATACCTTGATCACTGCTTCGCTTCGGATTTCATCCATGGTGAAGCTTTCGCGATCCCAGTCGCACGATGCACCTAATTTCTTTAGCTGCTGAAGAATAATGCCGCCATGCTCTTTCGTCCAGCTCCAGGCATGGTCTAAAAACTCATCACGAGTCAACTGCTTTTTATCAATTCCCTGATCTTTCAGTCTGTTTACCACTTTTGCTTCGGTGGCAATCGACGCATGGTCTGTACCAGGCACCCAACAAGCATTTTTGCCCATCATACGGGCACGACGAATTAATATATCCTGAATGGTATTGTTAAGCATGTGTCCCATGTGCAGGACGCCGGTGACGTTGGGTGGCGGAATGACGATAGTATATGGCTCACGTTCGTCAGGAACCGACTTGAAAAATTCATTATCCATCCAATACTTATACCACTTGTCCTCTGTAGCAGACGGGTTGTACTTGCTTGCAATTTCCATAATTGTAATTGTCTTTCTTCGTTTCTATTGTTGCCAATGGGCATAGCCATCGGGAAATTTAATAAGGTTGCAAAAATAAGAAAAAAAACAGTGTTAGGGTATTGTTTTAGCGATAAGTAAAGGCATGTTAGGGAGAAATAGAAGCCAATATTTTGATGAACCAACCTTGATTTATGCCCTGCTGTTTGTCAACGCTTCCTTTCCAAAAATATTTGAGGCCCTCCCAGATAGTTGGGAGCTGTTAAATTACACAGGCTTTATCCATGGTTATAATATATAGTAAGCACCTTTTTACGAAGGTGGATTATTTAATACGTGTAGTTGGACGCGACGGCATTAAGTAAAAACGGTTTATTACTGTTAGGAAGGTTGGAAGTCATGAAGCGGACTTCTTTGTTTCTTTTTTGATGGAGAGTTTGTTTTTGGCAGCGTATTAAAAACATTACTTTTGTAAACATGAAAACCGATGAGAGTATCAAAGATTATTTAAGGCAACGTTCGTTAAAGGCAACGCCTATAAGAGTTGAACTGTTAAGACTCTTATCGCAAAATGAAGCGGCCCTTCCATATTCCGGGATACAGAGTCATCTCAAAAAATTCGATCGGGTTACGCTGTATAGAACAATTAATGCCCTGATAGATAACGGCATTGTGCATAAGGCGTCAACATCGGGCGACGAAACTTATTATGCCTTGTGCAACCGGCAATGCTCCCGCCATTGTCACAACCATGAGCACATTCACTTTATTTGCACGCATTGTCAGGAAGTATCATGTATTCACATAGAGCAATCTATAAATATTTCTTTGCCCGAGTTTCAGATAGAAGAAGTGTCGGTGGAAGTTAGCGGCATTTGTAAAAAGTGTTTGCAGGGCGAATGATTTTTTTAGAAACTGCAATGTATTTATTCATTTGTATGAATAAGATTGCGACTAGTCATTTCGTCAGGCAATTAAAAAAGCGCAACCATTACTGATTGCGCTTATTCATTTCAACTATTTTTTATTACGACCTTGGGTGAAATTGAATAAGGGTATTTTTTAAATACTCCTTGTCAAGGTGCGTATAAATTTCTGTTGTAATAATCGACTCGTGGCCTAGCATTTCCTGCACAGCTCTTAAGTTAGCGCCCCCATCAATCAGGTGAGTGGCAAACGAGTGACGGAAGGTATGCGGGCTGATATTTTTCTCAAAACCAAGCTTCTTAGTCAGGTTCTTGATAATAGTAAATATCATTACACGCGACAGCTTACGCCCGCGTCGATTTAAGAATAGAATATCTTCGTCTTCCTTATGTATTTTAAGAGTACGACGATACTCACTCAGGTACAAGTTAATTTCCTTAATGGCTTTTGAGCTAATAGGCACTAAACGCTCTTTATTGCCCTTTCCTTCGATTTTAATAAAACCCGACTCGAAGAAGAGGTTCGAGATTTTTAGATCGATTAGCTCCGATACACGCAGACCACAGCTATACAATGTTTCCAAAATAGCTTTGTTGCGCTGTCCTTCAGACTTTTTAAGGTCCACTGAATTGATAATGGTATCAATTTCTTCGACCGATAAGATATCAGGAAGCTTACGTCCAATTTTTGGCGACTCTAGCAGTGCGGTCGGATCTTTCTCCACTTTTTCTTCAATAAGTAAAAACTTATAGAACGATTTAATACCACTGATCACACGTGCCTGAGTTCTTGGACTGATGCCTCTTTCCCCTATCCATTGCATCATTTCCTTTAAATCTGCCAGAATAACATCCTCAGGTCCCTTTTTTTTCCCTCTTTCGTCTAAGAATGTTACTAATTTTGTCAGATCGGTAATGTACGCATGGATTGAATTTTCAGATAACCCCTTTTCGATATTCAGGTAGTTTCTAAATTCTTTAATTTCTGATTCCCAATTCATAATTAAACATTTTATAGTATTTCCCGATTTATTATCAGTAAAAATAAGAATTGCACTGATAATGAGCAATAGATCAAGGCAAAAATTTAAAATAATTTTTATTTTTCCTACAAAATTTTATTAATATTCATGCTTTTTTATTCCAACAAACTATCGTAATTTTGCGGCTAGAAACTGAAGGACTACATGAACTTGTTAATTATTAATGGACCTAACTTAAACTTGTTAGGGAAACGAGAAACTTCCATTTATGGAACAGAAGCTTTTGAAGATTATCTTAACAAGCTCATTGCGAGGTATCCTACGGATAATATCACCTATTACCAGTCCAACAGTGAAGGAGAAATTATAGATAGGATACACGCTGATGGCTATACGGTGGATGGTATTATTATTAACGCAGGTGCTTATACCCACACATCATTAGCCATTGCCGATGCAGTTTCAGCCATCCAAAGCCCGGTTATCGAAGTTCATATTAGCAATGTGCACAAGCGCGAAGTTGTGCGTCACCGATCATTCCTGTCTCCTGTTTGTAAAGGAGTAATTGGCGGGTTTGGTTTAGACTCCTACCGTTTGGCCATCGAAGCACTTAAAGAATCAATGTAAAAGACATTAAAGATAGAAATTTAAAACGTTGAATAAGAGTTGGGGAAGGACTTTGATTCAGCATAATATTAATTGTTGCATACCATCAAGAAAAATTTAGTTATGAAGAAGTTTACCAAAATTGTTGCTACAATTTCGGATCGTGATTGTGAGGTTGATTTTCTTAAAAAGCTTTACAAGGCGGGAATGAATGTTGTCCGTCTGAACACAGCTCATCAGGATTTTGAAGGCGTATTAAAAGTAATTACCAACACGCGTGCCGTATCGGATAAGATTGCTATTTTGATCGATACTAAAGGCCCAGAAATCAGAACTACCAAGTGCGAAGGTACTCTGGAGATGACTACCGGCGATGTTGTGAAAGTAAAAGGAGATATCGATGGTATCTCAACTAAAGACTTCATCTGTGTGAGCTATGGCGAGTTTGTTAATGACGTACCTGTAGGTAGTCAGATCCTTATCGACGATGGTGAAGTAGCCATGGAGGTAATGTCAAAAGAAGATGATCACCTGGTTTGTAAAGTACAGAATGATGGTTCTGTGGGTAGCCGTAAGAGTGTGAACGTACCAGGTGTGCGTATCAACTTGCCATCGGTAACTGAAAAAGACCGTAACTTCATCAAATTCGCCGCTCAAAACAATATCGATTTTGTTGCTCACTCTTTTGTTCGTAACAAAGAGGACGTGATGGAAGTGCAGCAGATACTTGATGAAATGGAAAGCCCAATGAAAATTGTGGCCAAAATTGAGAATGCTGAAGGTGTAGAAAATCTGGATGAGATTTTGGAGCATGTTCACGGTATTATGGTAGCACGTGGCGACCTGGGTATTGAAGTACCACAAGAGAAGATCCCTGGTATTCAGCGTCAGATGATTCGCAAGTGTGTGGAAGCTAAGAAGCCTGTTATTGTGGCAACACAAATGCTTCACACCATGATTAAGAACCCACGCCCAACGCGTGCAGAGGTAACGGATGTGGCAAATGCTATTTATTATCGTACTGATGCCATCATGTTAAGTGGTGAAACAGCCTACGGTAACTACCCTGTTGAAGCAGTGAAGACCATGTCTAAGATTGCCAAAGAGGTAGAAGCAGCTAAGGATAGCCGTAATGATATTCCTGTAGTGCCAGAATCAGCTGACATTACTGCTTATTTGGCCGATACAGCTGTTAAAGCGAGTCGTTCATTGGAGGTTAAAGCGGTATTGACAGATAGTTTGACTGGTAAAACAGCTCGTTACCTGGCGGCTTTCCGCGGAACATGTCCTGTGTATGCCCTATGTTATAATGCCAATGTAGGACGTCAATTGGCGCTTTCTTATGGTGTATTCCCTCGTTTGATGGAAGATGGTAGCTCGAAGAAGGAGATTCTTAAGAAGACCCTTAAAAAGCTACTGAAGAAAGATCGTCTTGCTGAGGATGATTTGGTGGCCTACCTTGGCGGAAGCTTTGGTATTGGTGGCGGTACTTCTTACCTGGAGATAATTACCGTGAAAGCGTTATTGGAAAAAGTTGAGAAAGGTCAATAGTTGACTTTTTAAAGATATAGAGAAGGTGCTATCCTATGGGTGGCACCTTTTTTGTTTTTAGGCTGGGCTTGGATGCAAACATTGTCTGTAAATGGTCTCACCAAGAAATGTAGGTCAGCATTTGTCACTAGTAATGTCAGGTGATGGCTTGTCAGCCTTAGGGATTAAAAAAAAAATCATCTTTTTTTAGGAGCTTAAATGATTGATTGCAAATGATGAAGCAAAAGGGGATGAATAAAAGTTTTGTTTCAAGGGGAAAAAAGTATTGCATAATAGAAAAGAGTGCTTATCTTTGCATCGCTTTCAGAAACAGGGATACCACTTAAGACGGTATAAACAAAGGAAAGCAGGCGGTTTTAAAAGTAAAATTGCTTAATCAAAAAGACTGAAAAGAATCTAAACTGGTCTGGTAGTTCAGCTGGTTAGAATGCCGGCCTGTCACGCCGGAGGTCGCGGGTTCGAGTCCCGTCCAGACCGCTTGTTTAGTTTTCTTAAAGATATTGAAGTGTAAAACTGGTCTGGTAGTTCAGCTGGTTAGAATGCCGGCCTGTCACGCCGGAGGTCGCGGGTTCGAGTCCCGTCCAGACCGCTTGTTTTAAACTTCATCGTATTGGTCTGGTAGTTCAGCTGGTTAGAATGCCGGCCTGTCACGCCGGAGGTCGCGGGTTCGAGTCCCGTCCAGACCGCACAAAAGCTCATCATTTGATGGGCTTTTGTTGTTTATAGGCGTGTGTGATTCTTAATCCCGAATTTGTCAGCCCACCGGCGTCAATTCAATTTGTCCACAAATTAACGCCATTCTCAGGACTTCTTTAGCGCGTTTATAGAGTTGAAAGAATGGTGTTAAATGCCTGCCAAAATCGTGTGTGAAAAAGCCTGCTTTCTTCATCTAAATGCTCCCAAAGATATTTTGCTGTTGAATGCGGCTGAAATTTATAGGTAAGGGTGTTGAGAAAAAATTGAGAACGTTCGGGGTGGAACTGTACGCCAAATACATTTGGGTAGTGGGCATGGAAGATGGCTTCAGGGATTTTACCGTCCATCGAAGAGGCGCCAATGATAAAGCCTTTCCCGAGCTTTTTAATGGCTTGATGGTGGTAGCTGTTAACCCACGGGCTTATCTCACCATCTAAATTAACCAGGTTAGGGAAAAAGTAATCTTTAAAAGCGATTTGGTGAAAATGTGAGCCAGCCAATTGTTCTTTTGTATGCGCGGGCATATGCACAAAGAAATTACGATGAATGGCATTTGTTTGCAAGTGTGCTAAGCCCTTGCATTCGTCGCTGTTGTATACTTCTGATGGGATATCCTGTATAAGGGTGCCGCCGGTGGCTACATTCATCGATTGCATGCCCAGGCAGATGCCAAAAATGAGGTAGTTGGGGTTATGTTCCAGCAACGGAAGGTAATCGTTATTCTGATAGCCGCCCAAAAGGTGGTAAATGAATGACGTTTCAAAATAGTGCCGGTAAGGATCTGTTATTACTGTTCGGGGATGTATTTCCTCCTGGTAAATGGCGGGTGGAATATCAGGGCCACCAAAGAATATGATGCCGTCACTATCTTCAAAAAGCTGTTTAAAGGTTTGGGAGCAGGCATTCTTACAAAATAGGCTATCAACTAAAAGTGTATCGGTAAGCTCATATAGTTGAATCGGTAATTGAGACAAAGTGTCGAGCATTTGTTGCGTTTGTGAGTAATCATAGGCTTCATCCTTGTGATAGATGCCCAATAGCTCGACCGATGCAAGATTCAGTAACCCTTTTTGCGATAAAGTGGCGATCACCTCAATAGTACTGGTGGTGGGGTGTGCTAAAAGCAGGCGTTTTTCTTGTTGATGGTTTATGGGTGGCGGTAATTGAGCGCTTGAGCTAATTGCAGCCAATAGGAGGATGAATGTTAGGCTTTTCATACTTATACATTTGGTGTACTCAAATGTATAAAAAAAGCGACTGCTTTTCGTTATGAATAACAGTCGCCTAAAAGGATGTTTTTATGTGTAGGAAAAGAAATTATCAAATGGACTCATACTCGTCATTAAGCGATTTGTGGTCATCGATACTAATTTCAATGCCTTTTGTCTGTTTAGGCTGAATGTTTTCGATGGGATGAGAATAGCTTACTGCCTTGCTCTCTGTTTTAGTCGCCTTGCTGTTTTTTATCTTGAAGAAGGAAATTGTTTCTTTCATTTGTGCAGCCTGTGAGGAGAGTTCTTCGGCCGTAGAAGCCAGTTCTTCCGACGAGGCGGCATTTTCCTGTGTTACTTTGGCCAATTCCTGCACGCCGGTATTAATTTGTGTTACTCCGGTACTTTGCTCCTTGCTCGATATGTTGATTTCTTCAACCAGGTTGGCTGTCTTTTGTATCTCAGGAACCAAGGTTTCCAGCATGTTGCCAGATTTTTCGGCGATATTGACACTTTTTGCAGCTAGTTCTGTTATCTCCTGAGCCGCCCGTTGCGTTTGTTCAGCCAGTTTTCTTACTTCGGCAGCCACCACAGCAAAACCCTTACCATTTTCGCCTGCGCGGGCAGCCTCTACAGCTGCATTGATGGCCAGTAAGTCCGTTTTGTGAGAAATGTCGTTGATGATAAATATTTTTTCCGCTATTTGTTTGATGGAGTTATTCGATTCCTCAACCGCTAATTTGCCAGCCTGCATTTCATGAGCGGTTTTATTGGCAATTTGTTCGGTGCGGCGCGCATTATCTGCATTTTGTGCAATGCTGCTGGTCATTTCTTCTATGGAAGAAGATATTTCCTCGCTTGAGGCAGCTTGTTCGGTTGAACCGGCTGATAGCTGCTCGGAAGAGATACTCAGCTGGTTACTCACCGTTGCAAAATTCTCTGAAGCCATGGTGATTTCCTCAATAATCACTTTAATGCGCTTGACCATTTCGGTTAAAGCCTCATCCAGCTCCCCTTCGAAATCCTCTTCTTTCATGGAGTCGAGTACCAAAAGATTACCTTGTGATACTTCTTTAGCCACATTCACGCTCTTGCGCAGCTTGATAATCATCAGTTGAACATCCTTGAGGAGTTGTCCAAGCTCATCGTTGGAGTGGATTTCAATAGTTTGAGAGAAGTCGCCATGAGCTACGGCATTAACAGCCTCCTTAGCCGAAAATAAGCCCTTTTGGATGGTTGAAAGAATAAACAGAAGTAAGGCGATGGTAATCACGATAAAAGCAGCAATAACGATGATAATGCTGCTTATAGTAGCATTGATTGATTCTTCGCTTACTTTTTTGATAGTAGAAACGATGACATTAATTTCGGGCTCTGTTTTGTGTATGGTTGAGCGTAGTTTGCCTTTTATACCATCACTCTCTGTTAACCCAATGCGCTCATCCATGTTAACGATGTCGTTGAAGGCTTGCTGGTAATCCTTGAGGCGCATTGTTAAAATGTCTTTTTTGCTGGTTGAAAGCTGATGACTTTTTTTGATTTGCTGGATAAAGTTCTCAGTTGTTTCATTCAACAAGTTTTGGTATTTAACATCTCTCCTCAGCAGATAATCTTTTTCGTGCTTTCGCAGTAGTAATTGTTGTTCGGCAATAAAAGGGGCATCATTGTAATTTTCTTCCAGAGACTTAACTGCTGAACGCATATCACCAATAAGGCCATGATCCCTAAAGCCTCTCTGGGTTAAAAGTCGTACTAAATTGTCAAAGTGTTTGTCGTACTCATCAAAATCGGTGTTAAGTACGTGCATGTTTTCAATAAGACCATACTCTTTGATGTAACTGCTGTTTGTTAACTCTTCAATAATTTTTTGATTGTAACTTTTTACCTCATGGTAGGCATCAAGGTACTTGCTTTGTTCAGTTTCAAAATAATCATCGCTGGTTAGCTCTCTCAGCAGAAAGTCTTTCTCAGCTTTTCTCAGGCTGAGCATGTTTTCTTCTACCTGCTTTCCTTTTTCATATAATTCATGCAGGGTCTCTATCTTATTAAAAGACAAATACGTCATTGTGCCAATGATTAATAGCACCAAAGTAATCGCAGCAATAAGCCCTATAAGCTTTTGCCTGATAGTTATGTTCTTCATTTTCCAAGTTGTTTACAGGCGGGGAGCCTGATTGTTTTCCCAATGTATCTTTCACCTTTAGACGTATTAATCAATTTGTGGGTTTCATCAATTTTGCATTTGTTAAACATCTATTTATTTACATTTGTGTAGATGAATGATTAATCAATTGATAATAAGTAGTTCGTATTGTTTATTTTGGGATGGTGATTTTTATGTGACGAACAAAATAAAAACTAAGTAGTGTTGATCAATATGATTATCTGGTATAACGCGTACGTAATAATGCAACGAATTTTTTTTGTTGGTGCTTATCTGATTAAAAATCTGGGCAATTGAAAACAAATGGTCGAGCAATCGGTTATTTACAATAAGTTTTAAAAACTCTTAATGCATGTGCTAATTAAAATCTGTATACCCTATGAGCGTATTAGTTAATAAAAATTCAAAAGTTATAGTTCAAGGATTCACCGGCAGTGAGGGAACCTTTCATGCCACACAAATGATAGATTATGGAACGAATGTGGTTGGTGGTGTAACCCCCGGAAAAGGAGGAACTAAACACCTTGATCGGCCTGTTTTTAATACCGTTGCAGATGCTGTTGCTATTGCCAAGGCAGATGTATCGGTCATTTTTGTTCCACCAGCCTTTGCTGCCGATGCCATTATGGAGGCGGCCGATGCAGGCATTAAAGTGGTGATTACCATTACTGAAGGTATTCCAACCAATGATATGGTGAGGGCAAAGGACTATTTGAAGGATAAGCCAACTATTTTGGTTGGCCCTAATTGTCCGGGTGTTATCACAGCAGAGGAGTGTAAGGTAGGGATCATGCCAGGGTTTATCTTCAAGAAGGGCCGAATTGGCGTGGTGTCAAAGTCAGGTACGCTCACTTATGAGGCCGCCGATCAGATTGTCAAAGCCGGTTTGGGCATTTCAACCGCCATTGGCATTGGCGGCGACCCGGTAATTGGCACGACGACCAAAGAGGCTGTTGAATTGTTTATGAATGACCCGGAAACAGATGCTATTATTATGATTGGTGAAATTGGAGGTACAATGGAAGCCGATGCAGCCCGCTGGATAAAAAAGTATGGCACAAAGCCGGTAGTTGGTTTTATTGCCGGGCAAACTGCACCTAAAGGACGACGAATGGGACATGCAGGGGCAATTATTGGAGGTAAAGATGACACCGCTGCTGCGAAGATGGCCATTATGCGCGAGTGTGGTTTGCACGTAGTGGAATCGCCTGCCGACCTGGGAGCCTCGGTACTTGAGGCATTGCAACTGGTTAAATCAATATAGTGAGTGCGGGCCCTGACAAAAAATATCTGTCAGGGCCTTTTTTTAATTATCTGCTACTTTAAAATAAGCTACTTGGCGCTCCAGCTCGTTGGCAAATGCATTTAGCGCATCTGCGTTATGTGTTAATGCGTCCGCCAGACTTGCGTTTTGTTGTGTGTCGGTATTTAACTGCTGTAAGGCGCCAGCGATTTGTTGGATGCCCATGTTTTGCTCCAGGTTAGCTGCAGCTATTTCATCCACCAAAGTGGAGGTTTTTTCAATTTCGGGAACCAACTCTTCCATTTCATTGCCCGCTTTTTCTGAGATCATTAAGGCCCGACGCGATAATTTCTCAATTTCTTTGGCCGCTTGCTGACTGCGCTCTGCCAACTTCTTCACCTCAGAGGCAACGACGGAGAAACCGCGGCCGGCTTCACCAGCTCGGGCAGCTTCAACGGCTGCATTGAGCGATAAAATATTTGTTTGTGCCGCAATGTCCTGAATGACGGAAATCCGCTCGGCCACCGATCCCATTGCTTGTCGCATTTGCTGTGTTGATGCGTTACTGTTTTTCACACTTTTTAATGCGGTATGAGAAAGTGCAGCTGTTTGCTGCGCATTCTTTGTGTTTTGCTCAATATTGGCAGTCATTTCTTCAATGGCTGACGACACTTCTTCGGATGAGGTCGCCATGGAAGCTGTGGCATTTGATAAAGAGTCAGAATCGGTTTCCAGTCTGTTCGACGTATTTTGAATCTGTTGTGAATTCTGGCGTATCATTTTAATCACTACCGATAATTTTTCCTGCATATCGAGCAATGAGTTATTAAGAATATCCAGCTCGTCGTTCTCTTTCTTGTAGGTGAAGTTACTGGTTAAGTCGCCCGAAGATATGGAGGAAGTGATGTGGCTGGATCGGACGATAGGGGCTGTGATTTTTTTTGCTACCAGATACACTGAAAGTGCAATGAGGAGAATGGCCAGGATGCCGATTACTAACAGAATGATTACAATGCGATTGGCCTCAGCTACAAGTTCTTTTTTAGGCGTTTTTATCAAAACAAACCAGGGAGTTTGGCTTTTCCCAGGGTAGATGGCTGCCAGCGTTATGATGTACTGCTCACCATTGGCCGACCACGCCATGGTTTTACCTGCCTCATCGCTTATATGCTTCAATTGACCCGTATCCAGCCCTTCGAAGTAATGGGTTAATGGCTGCCCTAACTTGCTGTTATCCATGCTGGCGATAATGGTGCCCAATCCCGATAGCAGATAGGTCTCTGAGGTTTCAAACGGTTTTATATTGGCGATGTAGGCCGGAAACGCATCCAGGGCCAAATCAATGCCAATAACGCCAATGCCTTTTCCTTGCGCCTGCATGGGAATCACAATGGATGTTTCCAGTATTTTTTGCTCTTGGTCCTCGCCAAAGTAGTACCAGTAAGGTTCAACAATTGTTTCGGTCAGCGTGCCAATTACTTCGTAGTAGGGCGAGGGTTTGATACCATCAACATCGCGCTCTATCTCTTTAAGTTTTAAGGCCCCTTGCTCTCTCGACCAACTGGCGGTGAGGCGTCCTGGTTGATCACCCCAATCCGGGCGGATGGCAGAATACTGAAAGCAATTCCATACAGCCAGATAATCAGGCTCACTCTCGGCAACCCGCTTTAGTGAGGTCTTAAAGTAGGGATCCATTTGTTCCCAGCCAGCCAGATAGCTCACCTCGAAAGCGTGAGCCAGCCCGCGGGCAATACCCATGTGCGATGAGAGCTGTTTGTTAATTGTTTGCGCCGCTTTTTGTGTTTCCTCGTTGAGCAATCGCTGATGGGACTCTAAAAGGGAGCGCTTAATGAAAACCAGACTAACAATTAGAAAGATGCAAAATACACTCCCTACGGTAAGTATTGTAAAGCCCGAAAGCTTCGTTTTAAGGGTAAACTTCATCGGTTAGCAGTAATTTTTTTTATAGATACAGATTCCGCTACAAAAATAGAATTTAACACCATTTATCATTGTCCAATTCTCCATTTATTGATGGGAGGGTGTTTTTTGTTGATGATTAATTTATCAGGAACTTCAAAGGAGTTATCTGTTTAGTGTTAATGATGTTAGAATGATTCTGAATAGGAGTGAATACTTGCCGGTTAAATAATCATAATTATTTTTGTAAACACTACTATCGGGATTAAGTGATAATATAATGTGAGCAGCCACTCTGTGTGCTTAGTAGTATTGTATTAAAAAAGACAAACGAAGTAAAGGTGAGGCTCTCAGCAATCGTGCGATGGCTTTTTAAGAGCGCAGCAATGAACTATCCGTTGCAGCAGCCTTATCACCTCTGCTAGTATAGCGGTCTTTTTTTTAAAAAACTTAAACCTGAATGATGAAATTTCTTACCCAAATGGAGCGCTATGAGCGCATCCTCAAGCTAATTAAGCGCAAAGCGACCGGTACACCGCAGGAGCTGGCTAATCGCTTGGACATATCGGAGAGTACCTTGTATGAATATATCAGAGTGCTGAAACACAGTGGTGCATAGGGTAATCTAGCAGAACAAAGAAGCTTAAATTATGGCAATATGCACGATAGTGTTACACCTTAAATTATTTAAAATGACAAATTACTTAGTTCTGTTTGTTTATTTGTTGTTTTCTATGTCTTGCAATGGCAAAGACTACATAGCATTTTTTCATAAGATAAATCAGGCAGAAGAGTATATTAAAGTTCAGGATCTCGAAAAAGCATTGAGTATTTATGATAATGTTTTGAAGGTATATTCAAATGTATCTTATCAGAATATTCATAACGCTTGTATTTGTGCTATAAAAGTTGGGGATTATTTGGCTGCTTTTGAGTATGCCGAACAACTGTTGTTAAAAGGTTATTCGATGAATGACTTTGACAAAGAAGAGTTTGCTCCTCTAAAGAAGCAGACCAATAGCTGGAAGTATTTTGTGAAGAAATCTGATGGAATTATTAAGGCCTATCAAGCGATGCTTGATAAGGATGAACGCGATTTCTACTACAGCAATTCCTTAATTGACCAAAGCACTCAGTCGTGCAATAGTATTGCCGAACAAGACACCCTATTCTTTAGGCTGGCAGATCAAGTGTCTAATTATATTGAAAGGAATGGTTTTCCGATATTCTTTTTATGCAAGGATACTTTAGCATTCAAGGTTCAAACAATGTTAAGGCACTACTATGGATTGTATAACCGAATAAAGAATGATAAGGATTTACAAGCCGATAGTTCTTATTCAAACCGGGCTGAAAATCGGTTTAAAGAAATTATTTATAAGGCTTTGCACGCAGGTTTAATCACTCCTGAAATTTACGTTAGTATTGTTGAGTACCATGATGGAAATCCTTATGGAGAGCTGGCTGTCAAAGTAGATTATGATAATGAAGTTGTTTATCCAATGTTAAGGGCGCGTCCTGAAGAAATCGATAGCATTAATGCCAGAAGAAACCAAATTGGTTTGCAACCTATTACCATGGATTCAAATTACCTTGAAGGCACATGGTATGCTGAATTTCCTTTTAGGGAAATAAAAAATGCTGTAGAAAACTGCGACACATGTTACACATTTATGGATTATAGCAGTGTAAAAAGGAAGACTGAGAATGAATATAGGAATAAGTATATAGAAAAGCAGGGCAATGCCTTGCAGGGATTTATACTTGATAACCGCAATTTTATGACCCAATACACCCACTATGCTTTTATGAAAAACAAAATGAAGAATAAAGAGTAATTGAATGAGTCGTTACTAACAGAAAGGTAAATTAATGAATTTCACATTTTAACCATTGAATAGTTGGTTTGAAGACAATTATTGTAATTGGTAGTATATACCTCATTATAAACTAGCAATATGCCAAAGTATAAAAACTACTTGCTTTCATTATCTTTTATTTTTTTGAGTTGCCTCCTACCGGCTCAGCAACCAACGGAACGGCTGCATCAAATCATTAGCTGGATTGATAGTAATCAATCAGCACTTATTGATATCTGGCAGCGTGCACTGGGGAAATATATCGTTTATGTCAATCGACAAACGCGAGAAGTATATAGTACATGGCAGGTCGATTCAGCTTACGTGCCTTTAGTTACAGGTTTTTACAAGGGTGTTGGCTGATAGTGTTATTATAGCTAATACAGATATTGTTTTGAATGGAATGCCGGCTGCATTGGTGGCTTTGCCAGTGCCTGATGATTTTGAAAGAGCATTGTTGCTTGTGTTGCATGAATCATTCCATAGCATTCAGGATTCTATTTTCAAAACCAGGGGATGTAATAATAGTCATCTGGACGAACCGGAAGCTTATGCGCTATTAAAAACAGAATGCCATTACCTGGCAAATGCCCTGGCAAGCACAAATAATCAGCGCGATTCGTTGTTAAGTCAGGCTCTGGCTTGTCGCTTACACCTGATGAACCTATATGGTGATTATACCGACGATGAAGCTGCTTTTGAATTAGCAGAAGGACTAGCTGAATATACTGCAGTAAAGGCTGTTTATAATTTAAAATCACATTGTATGGCATATATACATGAAAAGAGTGATGCATTGCTTGATGCAAAATCGATACATCGTCGATTTGGATACGTAACCGGTTTGATTTATGCGTTGTTACTCGATAGCTATGTTCCAGGGTGGAAGCTCTGTTTAAATTCAGATAGCAACATGGCCATCATGCTTAAAGAGGCTGTTTGTGTTGATAACCAATTAACGATTGGCGTCTACAGTGATTCGGTTTTTACTCATTATTATAACCAGGAATTATTAAGGCAGCAACAAATACAACATTTTAACGATTCGGTTAAAACTGTTTTTGCAAATACGCCGTCGTACATTGTACGGCTGTCGTCAAACAGGCAGTTTGGCTTTAGTCCCAATCACATGTTTAATATTCCCGATTTCGGTATATTCTTTCCTTTTATGGAGTTGACTGACCAATGGGGCAAAATAGTTGTTAAGCCAGGAGGAGGTGTTTTACTAATTGAGGGCAATGAAAAAGCTAAAATTCTGATGAGAGATGATTATATTGAGATGAAGATTGATGGTGATTGGGAATGGCAAAAGATATTAGCTGGTATGCAGTTACTTAAGGTGCATAAGTGCAAATAAATGAAGCTGTAACTTTATTAATGGATGTTTTGAAGTGTCCAAACAGGTTCTAACTATGGCAGGCTACTACCTTTTAAGCAGAATATGCAGGGTGTGGCCGAAATAATTACCGATGACCTGACCCTGGCCCAACGAATGATTTATCCGCTAAGAGCGATTTTGGAAGAACATGTGAAATGATTTTTCGCACTCCGGAAAAATCGGAGTGGGCATTTTTATACTTGTGGTACATTAATGTTCTGGCCAGAAGAATGCCCCAATTTTACTCAGGGCTATTGAGTAAATCATTTAAAATTTTGAAAAGATGAAAAAGATTGAAAGCTTATCAATGCAGCAAATGCAGAAAGTTTTAGGAGGAAGAGATGTTGAAAAAATTGACCAAAATGGTGACGGAAAGTGGGATGTTAAAATCGTGCGTAATAAGAACGGCACGATTACTAAAAAGAAGTATAGAAATGTATAGTTCTGGCTTTAGTTCATTGGAGGTCTGGTAGGATGATACTTTTTTTCGAAGAGAGAGCAATAAGCTCTCTCATTTTGTGTATAACAAAGAATATTATAATGGTGAAAAACGTAACGTTAATCTTAATTGTTTTTTGTAGCTCAGTAGCTTTTGGTCAAAAAATAACTACCTATTCTCCAAAAGAATATTATAAAAAGGTAGCATTAAATCCTAATTATAGGTCATTAGTTGTTTCTGGAGTAATAATTAATGGCTCTTCAAAACAATATAATTTCATCTTAGATACCGGAAGCAGTTACTCCGTCATTTCAGAGCAAATTAAGCAAGATCTTAACCTTAAATCCACAGGTGTTGACTCAGTTAGTGACGGCATTGATACAAATTTATTTCCTTTCGTTGAGACAGATATTTCGATTTCAGGGGTTGAATTTTCACATGTTAAATGTATGGTAATGGATTTAACATTTGTGCAAAGCAGAGAGTGTGGAATTGATGGAATACTTGGGATTAATTTAATAAAGAATGGGATTTGGAAATTAAGTAAAGATAGTATTGAAATCGCGTCAGATTTTAAGCACATAAGTAAGAAAGGATACCATAAACCAAAGTTATCGTTTGCAACCGTTCCTTATATTCAGGTTGAACTTGAGCGGAATTTTCAGTTTTATCCATTGTTTGATACAGGTGATAATACGTTCCTAGCAATAAGTTCCAGTGTAGTCCCTATGATGAGAAAACTACAACTCAAAAGGGGGTGGGGGCATTATTACAGCACTGCTTTTGGAAATTCTATTGTTGATACAGTTGCTGTATTTATGCCTGAAACAAACTTTCTTATTGGGGAAACAAGCTTAACAGGTATTGTGTCAGATATCAATTATGAAGATGATCATAGTTTGGGAGTAGACTTTCTGGATTACTATAGTGTTATTTTAGATTTGACGCATAAAAGGTTGTTTATAAAACAAATAGTTCAGGAATTTAGTATCAGAAAAACGTTTGGTTTTGATATGACCTACTCCTGTGGGGAGCTAGCCATTTCCTTTGTATGGGAAGGAACTCCGGCATTTTATGCTGGGCTTGATGTTGGACAAAAGATATTACGCATTAATGGAAATGATTTAAAAGACCTAGAAGACTTAGATGCGTGTGTGGTTAATTCGAGGTTAAAATCCTGTTTGGAACAGGAAGTAATTTCAGTAAAAATAAATGGTATTGATGAGGTAATTAACTTAAAAAAAGAACCCATATTTGATTGATAATCCTTTCTCCATTACACTTCTATCTGCTAATAATTTTTGGTTAAATCTTTCCCACTCCGAAAAAATCGGAGTGACTTTTCCTATACTCGTCTTGCTAATCAATTTTTTTAATCATAAAAACCTAATGCTATGCAAGAAAATAGACTTGAATTTATCTTTACCGAAGAAGAATAAGTCCAAGTGAATGAAGCTATTAAGGTGCTTGAGCAAGTGTTAATGCCAAAGCTGTTTGTATTGGAAAAGAGCGAAAAGGCCGATTTATTGCGTATGGGTGATAAGTCGGTGGCTTTTGTTGATAAAAGTTTGGAAATCGCCAAGCAGGATACGGCTCTGCTCAACGCCTTTGTGGATGTGTCAGCGCTTGAAAAAGATGTGGATGCTATTACACGCCTGAGAGGCTTAAGCTTTAAGCTTGATCGCATTGCGTCAGCTATTGAAGATTCTAAAGCTCTGGCCGGGCATGAAGCCTATAATGCTTCGCTGATGGTGTATAGCTTAATGAAAAATGCTGCTAAAATGGGGCATCCGGGGGCTAAAGAAAAAGTGGCCGAACTGAAACAGCGTTTCCCACGTGCACGCACTAAGAAAACTTCTGAATAGCAATCGTTATTCTCAAGGTCAATAGTTAATCCCGATACTGTTGGCCTTTCTTTTTTACGGTGTTGATGTATTTACCTGCCTTTTTTGCTCAATCGTTGATAAAATTCAGACCTGCGTTTAGCTTTTGGTCAGAATTTTCTCCGAAAATCAGTCTCCTTTCAGTAAAATTTCATGATGAATGTAGAAAAATGTGGGCCGCTTGTGTCAAAATGAGAGCGTGTCCCGGGTAAGAGCCAGAAAAATCTCTTTCAAAGCCAGGCCGTTTTATAAAAAAGGGAGACGACCTTCTTAAAATCACACAAAAGTGAGTAAATAATGTACATGAGCGAGTGCTTGAGCCAGAACAGTTAGCCATCAAACACGAACGGCGATCACCTCTTCCATAGCGGCTTTATAGGTTCGGCTGTTCTCGAGGTATTGTTTTAGCTTATCGAGGTTCGATGACTGAATACTTTCAATATCGAACGTTTTGTGTTTTAATTGTGCCAGGTTTTGTATGCCGGCCTTTGTAAAAAGTTGCATCAGTCTGGGATATTTTTCCTCATCCAGGTTTACAAAAGTGCTCAGTCGTTCAATTTACTAATAGCTGATGTCGCTTATGACCAGCCCGCTTAGCTTCTAAATCTTATCACCTTCGGGGGTGCAGCTGTGAGTATCAAAGAAGTATACTTAATAATTACTTTGATACAAGTATTGTTTATGATTAGCAGTGGTAGTTTACTTCAATATCTGATAATTAACCATTTTTAATAAATGAATGTTCGTTCATTAAATAAAAACCCATAATTTTGCCAAATTAATGAACGCTCATTCATTAAGGTTTAAATAGAAGAACATGCAGGTTAGAGGAAAAGTAAAAGACAAAAGAGCTGCCATACTTGATGCAGCCCTCACGCTGGTAACTCAGTATGGGTTGCATGGCATCAGCATGAAGATGATTGCAGAAAAAGCAAACATTGCTGCCGGAACAATTTACGTGCATTTCAAGAATAAGGAGGAGATGCTGGCTTCGGTTTATGAAATGATTACCAGTGAAATTAATCAGTTGGTGCAGGCCCGCTACACGGAGCAGGAATCGTTTAAGAACAATTTTATCAGAATATGGCGCGAGGTCTTAGTGGCTTATATTGAAGATAAGCGGGTGCCCGACTTTATCAACCAGTATGCTTTTGTGATTGACAACCAAAAGTCCGACGCAGAGCGCCTGTTGGGCCCTGTATATACCCTATTGGAGCAAGCACAAAAAGAAGGCATTGTCAAGGCCATTCCCATTGCGGGCTTAATTGCGCTGATCCATGGCCCATTGACTGCCCTCGTGCGAATGTCGCGCAATACCACACTTTTGTCGGGCGAATTTGACGTGCAGGTGTATGCCGAAGCCTGTTGGGATGCCATACGGGTGAATGGATAAGAGGTGATTATTAAATAAATGTCGTACATTAACAGGTTGCCTGACAGCCAGGTTTATAGGTTGAAGGTTAGTGGCCATGGTTAATAGCGAAAAATTTAAACGAGTTACGGTAATGAAGAAACGGTTGTTCATTTTAATGGTTATATGTTGGGCGCTTACAGTGCAGGCCCAGGAGCATGGAAAAGATGAGGCTTATGAGTTGCCAGATATGATTGAGGCAGCCCTGGAGCATAATAAAGCACTAAAAAATCAGCAGCTCGAACTTAAAAGGATGGGCGTTACTCAGAAGCAGATATACCATACCTATATTCCAACGATCGAGCTGGGAGGCCGCTATGCCTATTCAAAAGGGCAATTGAATATCGATACTGAGCCAATTCCCTTTACAACGCCCGAGCTCACTTTGCCCATTCAAATACCTGGTATGCCGCCGCTAACCATGCCTCCAATGGAGCTGGCTGTGCCAGCTATCAACCAGGAGTTGGATTACAGTGGTAACTTATGGATGGGTGGTCTCACCGCTAAATGGACGCTTTTTACTGGCCTTAAAGTACCTTATTTGGGCAAGGCTGTGAAACATAAAATGCAGGCAGCCGAATATTTATTGGAACAAAGTGAAGCGGATTTAATAGCGGAGGTTTCTGGTTATTTCGATAGAGTGGCGCTGATTATGCAGGCAGAGCGGGTGCTTTCTGAGAGTGAGCGCCGGCTGGACAGGGAAGCTCAGGTAGCTCAAAAAGCACTGTCTGAAGGCCTAATTACTCAGCACGATTACCAGAAGATAGAAATCGCTCGTCTGGATTTATCTTCCCGTCAAATTGAGCTTCGCGGCAAGAAACAGCTCTTGCACCTTAAGCTCCATCAGTTAACCGGCTTGCCTCTGGATAGTCTCATTGGCCTGAAGGTGGAGTTAAGCCCTTTCGAAGGAGCGGTTGGTTCCGGCAGCTATTTAGAGCGTCCCGAAATTAAAGCATTGGATGAGGCGGTGCTGGCGTCTGAGTATAAGCTCAAAAGTGAGTCGAGTGGTTATTTACCCAAAGTGCAGGCTTTTGCAGCCCACCAATATGCAGGCTTTACCAACGGTGAAGTTGGCCCACTGGCTTTTAATGAAATGAGTGCGTATCCACTAAATATGGTGGGAGTGGGTTTTAAATGGGAGCTCTTTGATGGTTTACATACCCGCCACGAACGGCAAAAAGCTAAAATCAGCATTCAGCAGACAGAAAACAAGCGTGCTGAGGCCGCTGAAATGCTGATGCTTAATTATAACAACGCGCTTAATAATTATCAGGTGACAACAGCCCAGGAAGTGCTTAGGGCTAAACAAAAGGAGGTATCCTGGCGCAGTATGGACATATCCTATAGAGAGTATCAGAACGGATTGATAAAAGTCAGTGAGTTTTTGGAGGCGCAGGCCGATTACGAAAAGTCGGTGCTCGACTACTACCAAACGGTATACATGCAGCGGCAGAGTGCCATTCAGCTCTTAAATGCCAGTGGCCAGTTAAACCTGACTACTGTGAGGACTTTAGGTAAGTAATCAAGCTTAAAACTTGCATAACCTACCGAAAACACGAAGCAACACGAGCAGTATTTTGCACATGAGCACCACGCTGCAGAGTAAGTTTCTAAACTGGATGAAAGAAAATGTAAGCATATGAATCGACCATACAAATTTGATTATCCAATTTGACATACAGGCGGATGAGCAAATTTATTTGGGAGTTACAGCTGACTAATGAAATAAATTTAAACAGATGAAAGCACTTTTTAAATGGCAAATTGGATTAATCGCATTAATGGCAATTGCCTGTCAGAATAAAACAATAGACGGGCCACAAGGAAAAGTTAAACGCGATGCACTGATGGTGGTATCCAAATATCCGGGGCGCATCCTTACCATTTATGCTCAGGAGGGGCAAAGGGTAAATAAAGGCGATACGCTAATGCTTTTGGATATGCCCGAAGTGGAAGCTAAACTTAATCAGGCGGAAGGAGCGGTGAGTGCTGCTAAAGCCCAGTATGAAATGGCATTGCGGGGAGCTACCAACGAACAGTTGGAGCAGGTGATGGCTAAACTGGATGCCGTGAGTGAACAGTATCGCTTTGCTGAAAAGTCGTACAACCGGATTCATAACATGTTTAAAGACAGTATGGTATCGGTGCAGCAGTACGATGAGGTTTATATGAAATACCAGGCCGCCAAAGCCCAGTACAATGGCGTAAAGGCCAAATACGAAGAGGTGAAAAAAGGCGTGCGTAATGAAAAGGTGCAAATGGCTTTAGGTGATTATGAACGGGCAAAAGGTGCCCGCCAAGAGGCATTGGTGGCCTTCGCCGAACGCTACATTGTGGCGCCTCAGGCTATGACCATTGAAACCATTGCCTTGCACGAAGGTGAGCTGGTTTTACCGGGTTATGGCATTGCCACGGGTTACCAGCTGGATAAAGCCTTTTTCCGCTTTACCATTGCCGAAGGTCAAATTCATAACTACAAAGTGGGGAAAACTATTGATATTCTTTCACCTTTTGATGGTAAAAACTATCGGGCCACAATAGTAGCGATTAAACAGCTGACGCGTTATGCCGATGTTACCTCTGCGTTTCCCGAGTATCAATTGGGAGAGTCAATTTATGAGCTAAAAGCGGTGCCTGAAAAGGGAGCAGATGTTAGTGAGCTATTGACCAATATTTCTGTAATTATTAAGTGACAGGCTGTGGTAATGAGGCGGTCATTCATCAAGGAGTTTTGGGCAGATAGATTTGTCTGCAGTTGGGTTAAAGGTGGAGATACGATGGGCGTACCATTCATCAGAAAACAATAAATTTTACACAGATGCATAATTTCATTGAGTTGTTAAAAAGGGAGTTCAGGCTATTTGCCAGTAATTCGGTGGTGATGGCTATTTTTATTGGAGCTCCTTTGCTATATGGGCTATTGCTTGGCGCAGTTTACAGCAAGGGCAAGGTCGATAATCTGCCGGTTTTAGTGATAGATATGGATGATTCACCAATGAGTCACCGAGCAATTGATATGCTGGATGAAAGCGATGTGTTAGCCGTTACGGTCAGGTTCGATAATCAGGACATTAACCAGGCTATTATAGATGAGGGCTATGAGGCCGTGGTTACAATTCCTTATCGTTTTGAAGCTGATATCATCCAGAAACGACATCCGGAGATACAAGTGGAGGTCAATACAGCCAATATTCTTCCGGCCAACTATGCGGCCAAAGCTATTCAGGTGGCCCTGGGAACATTCAATGCCGGCATCGAAATACAGAGCTTAACCAAAACTGGCATGCCACTCTCTACCGCTAAAGCCAGTTACGAAGCTTTTAGCGTTAATTATGCCCGCTTTTTCAACAAGGCAGCCAATTACATGACCTTTCTTTGGCCCGGCGTATTAGGGGTAATTATACAGCAGGTGTTTATGTTGGCCATGGCGCTTAGTTTTGCACGCGAACAGGAGGAGAATACTTTTGTCACTGAGTTTTACCCGCGGGTGAAAAATCCGTGGTATGCCATGCTTATAAAATCATTGCCATTTTGGTTGATGGGGATGGGCGTTATTGCAGCTTTGTGGGCCATGTTTCCGTTGTTTAAGGTACCCTTGCAGGTGCATGCCTGGGGCATGATAGCGCTATTGGCTGCCCTGATTCTCTCGGTTACCATGATGGGAATTACAGTAAGCCTGGCCATACCAAGTCAGCTAAAAGCCACGGAGGTGCTTATGGTGATTGCAACACCCAGTTTTATTTTAAGCGGGTTTACCTGGCCCTTGTCGCAAATGCCCGATTGGGTGGTTGTATTGGCCGAAACGATTCCGCTGACGCACTTTTTAGAGGGCTTAAGAAAGCTCATGTTTTATGGAGCCA
The DNA here is from genome assembly GCF_051851475.1 of Carboxylicivirga taeanensis. Taxonomy (NCBI): domain Bacteria; kingdom Pseudomonadati; phylum Bacteroidota; class Bacteroidia; order Marinilabiliales; family Marinilabiliaceae; genus Carboxylicivirga; species Carboxylicivirga taeanensis. The sequence continues at coordinate 34,076 of NZ_JBPUSJ010000014.1, forward strand.
ATCTGGTTGATATCTTACCACAGCTTCATGGTTTACTCTATATTACACTCTTCTTTACGGTGATTAATTTAGTGTTGTTTAAAACCTTACCTCGGCTAAAAAAGGCGAAGCCTGCTTCCAGGTAGTGGGGCTATTTGTGTTGGGAGTGAGAACATAGTTCGTATCAGGAGCCTATCAAGACGACTTACATGTTTTTAATTTAAGTAGAAAGAAAATGAAATTTAGAGGCTTGATTACTAGGGGGTCTGTATTTAATGTGCTCCCAAATCAGGAGTAATCGAGAGCTAATGCCATGGCCCTTAGTTTGTGTATTTCAGCCAAAAAACTAGTGAAAAGCTAAGAATTGTTCTATTTTTGTCGGGTTAAGTTTTAAACAGTTAGCCTTTGTGCTTACTGAGGTATAGATTTAACGCATTAGTTTATTGTAATGATGGACCGGTCATTGAAAATATGTCCATTTGAACTTATAAATAAAACAATATGAAGTTACTAGAAGGAAAAACCGCTATTGTAACCGGTGCTGCTCGTGGCATTGGTAAAGCAATAGCAATCCGTTTTGCACAAGAAGGCTGTAATGTAGCGTTTACTGACTTAGTAATTAACGAAGCTGCTGAAGAAACTCAAAAGGAACTGGAAGCACTGGGAGTAAAAGCTAAAGGTTATGCTTCTGATGCAAGTAATTTTGAAGATACACAGAAGGTAGTTGCTGAAATCGTTAAGGATTTTGGTCAGGTTGACGTTTTGGTGAACAACGCCGGTATCACAAAAGACACCTTATTGATGCGTATGACTGAAGAGCAGTGGGATGCAGTTATAAACGTCAATCTTAAATCTGTTTTCAACTTCACGAAGGCTGTACAGCCAACTATGTTACGTCAGCGCTCAGGCTCTATTGTTAACATGAGCTCAGTAGTGGGTGTAAGCGGTAATGCTGGTCAGGCCAACTATTCAGCTTCAAAAGCAGGAATGATTGGTTTTACCAAGTCTGTTGCTAAAGAGCTGGGTTCACGCGGTATCCGTAGTAACGCTATTGCTCCTGGTTTCATTATTACTGAAATGACAGGCAAATTACCTGAGGATGTAAAGAAAGACTGGGAAGCAAAGATTCCTTTAAAGCGTGGTGGTACCCCAGAAGATGTTGCCAACATCTGTGTGTTCTTAGGTTCAGACCTTTCGGCCTATGTGAGTGGCCAAACGATTCACGTGTGTGGTGGAATGAATATGTAAGTTTTACACTGATATATGATGAAAAGGGTGGTTTTTTAACTGCCCTTTTTTATTTTTATAGGATAGATGCATTGGCATTGTTTTTGTTAACTAAAGTTAAAATCTGAATTATGAAAAATTTTACATACGAAGTGCCAACCAAAATTCTTTTTGGAAAAAACAGAGTGACCGAAATTAGCAGCGAAATTCTTCGCTACGGCAATAAAGTGTTACTGGCTTATGGAGGTGGCTCAATCAAGCAGTCAGGCCTTTATGATACAGTGGTTAAAGTGCTGGAGGATGGCGGTATTCAGTTTGTTGAACTATCAGGTATTCAACCTAATCCGCGTATCGAAAGCGTGAGGGAAGGCATCCGTTTGTGCCGGGAAAACGATGTGCAGTTTATTCTTGGTGTTGGCGGCGGTAGTGTCATTGACTGCATTAAAGCTATTTCTATGGGTGTGGATTATAAGGGAGATGTATGGGATTTCTACATTCGCAAAGCAAAAATTGACAAAGTACTTCCCATAGGTACGGTGCTTACTTTGGCTGCTACCGGTAGTGAAATGAATGGAGGCTCTGTTATTTCCAACGACGAAACGCAAGAAAAAAGAGCTGCCGGAGACGATAGTTTACGACCTCGTTTTTCTGTGCTGGATCCAAGCTATACCTTTACTGTTAACAAGTGGCAAACCGCTGCAGGCGTGGTCGATGTAATGAGCCATATTTTTGAACAGTACTTTACTCAGGATAAAGGAACTTTTGTGCAGGATGCCATTGCCGAAGGGATACTAAAAACCTGTATTCACTATGGGCCAGTTTTATTGGAAGAACCTGATAATTATGAAGCCAGAGCCAATATGATGTGGGCATCTAGTTTGGCGCTGAATGGTTTAACGGGTACTGGTAAACTTTTTGGCGATTGGGCAACCCATATGATGGAGCATGAGGTGAGTGCCATCTACGACCTGACTCATGGTGCCGGTTTGGCTATCCTGTTCCCTGTATGGATGGAGTATGTGCTGGATGAAACTACAGCACCCAAATTAGCACAATACAGCCGCAATGTGTGGGGCATTACCGCAACAGATGATAGGCAGGCGGCACAAGAAGGAATTGCCCAAACCAGGAAGTTTTTTACCTCTTTAAATATGCCGGCTAGTCTTGGAGAGGTTGATATAGATGGTGCACACATTTCTACCATGAGTGAAGGAGCCTGCAAATTTGGTCCTTTAGGAATGTTTAAGAAATTAGGTAAAGAAGATGTTAGTGCCATTTTGACCAAAGCCTTGTAATAAAAGTGTATGAAAAGTCGCCACTCACTATATGTCTTATTAGTACTTCTGTTGTTTTCCTGTAAGTCTTACGAGGAAATGTATTACGATGTATTGCGTCCGGCCGCCTATTCGGTGCCGCCTGCAATCAAATCGGTTGTTATCGTCGATAATGCGTTCCCTTTTAATCCTGATAATGCGCACATAGCGCATGTGTTGGGCGATGAGGTGAGGCTTGATACCGTTCGGGTTGATACATTCGTATCGGTTATTATTTCTCAGTTGAAAAAGGAGTTGGATTATCGGCGGTTTTTTGATACTGTTTATATTGATACATTGCAGTACAACACCGTGTCAGATAGAAAACCTTACCGTTCGCTTACCTGGCAGCAGGTGGCTGCTATTTGTGAGCGGCATAATGCCGATGCCGTATTGTCATTGGATGGCGCCGAGTATGGGACTTCCGTTTCTGTACAAGATATGGAGGTGGAGTATTATGCCACAATGGACGTAAGGGGCTTAGTCTACTGGCGATTATTCGATAAGTTTTCACGAGATATACTCTATGCCTACCCGCAGCGCGACACCTTGTACTGGGATGGGGTGGGCCAGGATGTGACAACATCGGTAGTTAGCTTTCCATCTCTTAAAGAGGCGACTATCGAGTTGGGAAACTACCTTGGAGCGACTTTTGCAGATCAATTGGTGCCCTTTTGGGAGCCAGTCAAGAGGCGCGTTTACTTAACAGGCAATAGCCACTTTGTGAATGCTGCAGAGTGGTTAAGCAAGGATAACCGATATGAGGCCGAGAAGTTATGGGGCTTTATTTATGAGCATGGCAATTCAAGAGAAAAAGGCAAGGCAGCCAATAATATTGCCATCTCCTTGGAGGCGCGGGGTGAAATGAAATTGGCCGTTGAGTGGGCTTACAAAAGTTATGAGGCTTTTGAAATGAAAGGGGTCACCGGAACTGCCGATGAGCGGCAGGTGGCTAAAAAATTATACGTTGACATGGTTCGACGCTATCGTGATATTAAAAAGCTGGAAGAGCAAATAGGAGGTTTACAATGAGGTATTTGTTAATTCTTTCAGTGCTGACACTATGTGCTTGCACGGGCATTTCTCAGCAAAACAAACCTAAAGGAGAAGAGTCTATACCTACTATATCGAAACAAGGTGCTGTATCGGTATTGGCCGTTGAGGTAACAAGTGGCGAGGTAGTGGCTGCTTATCACCCTGACATGCGCATGACGCCGGCTTCGTTAACAAAAATTCTGAGTACTGCAGCTGCCTTGGAAGTGCTGGGACCCGAGTTTAAATTCGAAACAAACTTTTATGTCCAAAAGCAGGGTGGACATTATAACTTGCATGTAGTTGGTGGTGCCGATCCGACCATAGGCTCCAGGAGGTTTGAAGAGAGCCGCACGGAAGTCGTGTTCAAAAATGTGTTGACCACTCTAAAGGCCAGAGGGATTAGTTCGATTGAAAGTCTGGCAGTGGATAATTCCTGTCTTAATGGAATACCTTACCCCTCTAAGCGTCTATGGGAGGATATGGGCAACTATTATGGTGCCGTGCCCAATGGTTTAACTTATAAGGAGAACACATTTGCCCTTACGATGCGTTCGCCCAATGGAGTGGGAAGACCCGTTGATATTGTCCGGACAGATCCAGTTATCGATGTTGGAATTGACTGTGAGGTGAGAACTGCGGCTAACAATAAAGATAGTGCGTATATTTATGGAAATAGATATATGAAAGAGTGGTATGTTAGCGGAAGCATTCCACAGGGCAGGAGTGAGTTTGTTATAAAGGGGGCGCTGCCTCATCCGGAGCTGACATTGGCTCGTGAACTTAAAGCTTTTTTAATACGCAACGGTATTGCTGTAAATGCTATTGAAAGAAAGCATCTTGAGGAATCGACGGAAACTGCTTTGTTATTGTGTCATTCTTCACCCCCTTTAAGAGAAATTATAAAAGTGATTAACAAAACCAGCCACAACCTGTTTGCTGATCACCTCTTGCTGGCTTTGGTCAATGAGCCAAATGAAGTAAGTTGGGATGAAGGCGTGAGAGCTCTCAGTAACTATTGGGCCAACAATCTTTCCGGGTTTTCTGCTTCCCTCTATGATGGCAGCGGTCTGTCACCTTTTAACGCTTTTTGCGCGACTGATATGGTAAGTGTTTTAAGGCAAATGCATCAAAGCGATTTACGAAGCGATTTTCTCCATTCACTGTCTCTGGCCGGAACCGATGGAACCCTGAAACGTATATTGAAAGAACCTGAGTTTAAGGGGAAAGTACAAGGGAAGAGTGGCTCTATGAATGGGGTGCTTGGATACTGTGGATACCTGACCACCAATGGAGGAAAAACGCTTGCATTTTGCATAATGGCCAATCACTTTACCGAGCCTTACAGCGAAATTAGGTCAAATATGGAAGCTCTGATGAAGCAAATAATTGTTCAGAATTAAAAACTGGATATTTTTGTGTAAAATTTTGACTGAATGATTCAGGTACTCGTTGTAATGCTCTACACCGCGCTGCCCGCGTTGGTGCTTTTTTTATGTGATAAATACCAGTTTCTAAATAAAATAGGCTCTGTTATTCTGGCTTATCTGTTCGGTTTGCTTCTGGGCTTATCGGGGCTCATAGATGAGCGTTTCGAAATGGTTCAGGAGGTGCTGATGGCTGTTACTGTGCCTTTGGCCATTCCGCTCTTGCTGTTCTCCTCAAATGTTCGTGCCTGGAAAAAACTGGCCGCCCAACCGTTTTACTCTTTGCTCTTTGCTCTTGTTGCTGTATTCATATCGGTAGGTATTGGCTATGCGTTGTTTCATGGCAATGAAATAGATGATTTTCATAAGGTTGGCGGCTTGCTGGTTGGGATTTATAGTGGTGGTACACCTAATTTGGCTTCTCTCAAAATGATTCTGGATGTGAACGAGGAAATTTACCTGGCTGTTCATTCCTACGACATGGCCATTGGTGCTGTTTATTTGTTCTTTTTAATGAGTGTAGGGCAGCGCCTTTTTAGTCTGTTTCTGCCTCGAAGTAAGGAGAGCAACGCTGCAGCAGAAATAGGCAGTGGTGAGGAACGTTTATGGGATTACCTGAAGCGCAAACACCGTTGCCTGAAACTACTAAGAATGCTGCTTATTACCATACTAATGGTGGCCTTTGCCGGCGGAGTTATGCTTTTGATGCCCGAAAGTTTAAAGATGGTAGTATTTATCTTCCTCATCACAGCAATGGGTATTGGCGGCTCCTCTATCAAGAAAATTAATTCAACACCGGGCACATTTAGCTTGGGGATGTATCTGATCTTAATTTTTAGCATTGTGGTGGCATCCAAAGTGCGATTGGGCAATCTAAGCGATATTAATCCGGTGATATTTGCCTACATAACTTTTGTGGTGTTTGTGAGCCTGGTGTTACATGTGCTCTTAGCCCGAACGCGGAAAATTGATGCCGATACGGTGATTATCACATCGGCAGCGCTTATTTGTAGTCCGCCTTTTGTTCCCGTGGTTGCAGGTTCGTTGCGCAATCATTCGGTGCTGGTACCCGGCCTTACAATTGGTCTTATCGGCTATGCAATTGGTAATTATCTGGGTTTTCTGATGGCGGTTGTGCTAAGTTATTTCTGATTTAAAACAAGTAGTTGAGGGTAATGTAAAGTCCTGAAGTTCCGTCTTGTTCACTGGTGGCCATTCCATAGTCAGCGGAGACTACAAAGTTCTCATTAAGTGCCCCTTTGATGCCTAGGCCGTAGCTGAAATGTGCTTTGTCTCGAACGTTGTTGAAATAGTGGCTGTATTCGCCTTCGGGCACCCTGGATTTATCTATTTTATATTCTTGAGTGATTAATCCCATGTCAATAAAATAGTTCGTCCCCAGGTAAAAATCCTGGCGGAAGAGCTTACTTTTCCATATTTTCCAGCGCAACTCAACATTGGTGAGCACACCGCCATCACCAACAATTCTGTTGCGGTTAATGCCACGTAATGTTTTGGCACCGCCCAGGCCCTGGGAAGTAGCCGAAGTTAATGTACTGGTAGTCATGTGGGGGAGCAGGTAAAAAGGAATGGTTCCATGAAGTTTGTGCTGATAGCCAATGCGGTAGGCAGCTATTAGGTTTTTTTGCCGGGTGAGGCTAAAATATTGGCGGTGAAAAATACTAATGCGGCTATAACTTCCTTTTTGAGTCGATAAAAATGACGGCATGTGGGATATAAATAGTTCTGTCCATGTACCACTGGCCGGGTTCGCAATAATATCTCGAGTATCGTATGAGATGCCAGCTTTAAGGTAGGCATGCTGACCGCCAGTAGCTTCTTCAGGGGCAATGATTCCCCATTGTAAATACTTGTCGTACAAGCCATCAATTTGTGGCAATTGATCTTCCGTATCTTTTTTGCGGTTCAGGCGATCGACATCGACCGGGCCAATATCAAAATTGAAGTATACCACGCCTGCCATCCAGTTCCATTCATCCTTACTGTCAACAATTTTCCCTTTCAGGTTTGTCATTATTCGAAACATGCCTCTGTGATGGCGGTAAAAAACTCTTGATTTGTAATGAATAGAGCCATCATCTTCCCAATCACTGTTGTAGACGGCATCCCGACCATTAAATCCATAAAAATCCAAGGCCAAATCTCTGAACCAGGTTATATCAGCGGTCGTTCTTATGCCGCGAAGTAGTTTAGGTGAGTCGTAGTATAAGCGGGCCAGAGTGGAGCCAGCCGTGTATTTCGAGAATTCGAGATAAAGGGAGTGCTCATAATCCGGATAGTTGGAACCATCGCCATACCAGTAAAAGTTCGACAGGCCACCATACTGAAAGCCTAAATCGGCATCAAAAGAGATGGCGGGCAGTAGTCCGAAAGTAAAGCCCTTCTTAAGGTAGGTGGAGTCATTTGGTGCCGCGCTTGCACAAATTACTGTTATGGATAGCAAGCAAGTAAAAAAAATGGATTTGAGCATCGTCTTAGTTTTAGGATGCTCAAAGGTAATACCATTCGATGGAAAAATTCTGTGATCATTTAAAATACAGAAAGGCCAGGCAAAAATGATAAAGCCTGGCCTGTAGATGAAACATTTTTGTCTGTCACTTACTCGCTTTTGTCTTCCAGTGATTTAAAGCCTTCACCGATAATCTCGGATGTCTCCATTACTGCTATAAAGGCTTTGGGGTCAATGTGTTTGATCATATCCTGGAGGGCCGATACTTCGCGACGTGTAACCACGGTGAATATGGCACGTTTGCTATTGCCGCTAAATAGGCCTTCTCCATTAAAATAGGTGCCTCCTCGTTCTAGAGTGTATAGAATTTTTTCTTTGATCAATTCATGCTTGTCCGAGACAATCACAAGTGCCCGTTCATAGTTTAATCCATCAATCGTGATGTCGATTACTTTGCCGGTAATGAAAATCACAATCCATGAATACAACGGAATTTTCCAGTCTTTGAAAACAAGTAAACCCACCAAAACAATGATCGAATCGACAATTATTAAAAGCTGTCCAACTGATATTCGGCTGTATTTGGCGAGTATCATTGCCACAATGTCTGAACCGCCCGATGTAGCTTTTGCTTTGAAGATGAGTCCCAGACCAAATCCAATTACTATACCTCCAAACACGCACGAAAGTAGAAGGTCATCAGCTAACCCCAAAGGATCGTTTTCGCCAATAAAGTAGGTAAGGCCATCCATAAAAGCAGTTGTTAACACCATGCCGACAATTGTTTTTAAGCCAAATCGAGCCCCTAATATTTTAATACCCAATAGGGTTAAGGGTATGTTCAGTACTAAGCCAAAAGTACCAACAGGAATGGCAGGTACCAGGTGGTGAACTACAATGCCAATTCCATAAACACCTCCGGGCACAATGTTGTAGGGGTTGATGAAAAAGACAAACCCGGCAGCCAAAATAAATGCACCTAGTGATATGAGGGCATAATCCAGTATATTTCTTTTTAAACTCTCTCCGTACAGTTGGGAGGCAATTTTTATTTTTTCCATTTTTTGTAGGTTTTTATGATTAGTTGTGTTTTTTGGAGGTGCAAAAGTAAACATCATCCGCTAAAATGAAAGAAAAAATAACACTAAGCTTAAAAAGTGTTTAAAAATAAACAATTGACCGATTTGAATTATTGCAGTTGAAAGATTATAATTGTCCCTTAAAACAAGTGCGTATGGAATTGAAAGTAGGTGTTTTTCAGTATGATATTGTGTGGGAAGATACAGAAGCAAACCTTTCTTATTTGACCGACAACCTTCGCCATATAGATAAAGATACAGATGTATTGATACTCCCTGAAATGTTTCATTGTGGATTTACCATGTCGCCGGCTCTAAATGCGCAGCACGAAGGAGGGCGGGTGCTGAAGTGGATGCAGCAAGCGGCTGGCGAATACAATCTGGCTGTTATGGGCAGTGTTGTGGTGGAGAGTGCAAACCAGTTTTATAATCGCTTTTACGTGGTGACTAAAGAGGATGTAAAATGGTACGATAAACGCCATCTCTTTACCATGAGTGATGAACATCTTCATTATCAGAGTGGGAATGAGCGGTTAATTGTTGACATTAAAGGGTGGCGTTTCTGTCCGCTAATTTGTTACGATTTAAGGTTTCCTGTATGGAGCAGAAATAAAAGTAAGGCATATGATGTATTAGTATACGTTGCCAATTGGCCGGCCACACGAAATCATGTGTGGGATACTTTACTAAAAGCCAGAGCGATTGAAAACCAATCATATGTGATAGGTGTTAATAGAATAGGAACTGGTCAGAATTTAAACTATATCGGCAATAGTCAGGTAGTGAACGCCAAAGGGCAGGTTGTATTGAATTTGTCAAATAAATGTGGTATATTTTATGTTAGTTTGAAAAGGACGGAATTAGAGGCTTTCAGGGAGAAGTTTCCGGTGTTGGATGATGCTGATGAGTTTGAGTTATTGGATTGATGATAAAGTTAATGCGATTGGTTGGTAAGTAGGGGTTGAAACATTTTATTTTTAGTGTTAACTTTAATTATCTATTAAAAATAATTATTAAACAGATGGTTGTATGAAGACGCTTAATGTACATGTACCGGATGATAAATTGAAATTTGTCCGAGAGCTATTAAATAATTTAGGTTTTGAGTGGAGTTTACGTTCAACCGGTCACGATAAAGTGACTGAAGCGGCTACTGATGATAGCAATAAAGCTTACGAGCTTGATGAAGATGCCCGTAAAAAAGCTGCTAAAATGCGAGAGGAAAGTCTTAAGGATGTCATTAGTAAGATTGAGGAGTTGAGGAAAAAGCGCTGAATAAAATAACACTTAATTGATGTGTTGTGGTATGGTTATTGCTTTATGATCAATGCTGCAATTCTGTAAAGAATTGCTACAAGATTAAACTCTAACCATAAATTTTGAGGCATGAAAAACAGCATTAAAATAATGGCACTGTGCGCCTTTTTTATCCTTGGTCTTGGGGCACATGCACAGCAAACCGTGGCAGACCTGAATATATACGACACAGTTGATAAGATGCCGCGTCTTAAAGGTGCCGGTAATAACATTAGTCGTTACATCCGAAAGCAAATTGATTATAATGACAGCTACAAGCTCAAAGGTGTTGAAGGAGATGTGTGGGTGAGTTTTATCGTAACAGCAGCAGGTGAGGTGGCTAATGTAGAGCTCGAAAAAGGTATAGACAAAGAATTGGATGCTGAAGTACTGCGTGCTGTTAAAGCAACATCAGGTTGGAAGCCCGGGGTTGTAAATAAAGAAAAGGTACATACCCAAATGCGACTCCCCGTGCGCTTTGTGTTGTCTCCTGCTGAGAGAAACCTTTCATTACAGGTTAAGTCGCTGGATGAAATGGGCAAGCGTCCTTTGTTTGTGCTGGACAACAAGGAGGTTGAAGGTATATTGCGAATTGAAGACTACAACGTAGAGTCCATCCGGGTGATAAAAGGAGAAAAAGCCAGGAAACTTTATGGGGAAAAAGGAGCCGACGGTGTGGTTGTTATCACCTCCAAACGCGGCACACCGCCAATCTATTAAAATAATCTGGCAGTGGTATAGCTTCATATTTATGGTTGCTGCCACATCAGCTGAGGCCGATGAAAGTTATCAGGCAGAAAGGAATAAAGGAGCCTGAATCAAGTTTTGCTCAAAATTATTGCGAATAATCTCAAGCCAGATTTTGATGATCTGGCTTTTTGCGTTCTGATTATGTTTTGTAGTTACTTTTTTTCAATTTTAAATTAAAAGCCGTTACTTTGTAAGTACCCTCAAAGAAGCAATACAACTAATTCGTCTGGATTAAAAACCTATCCATTATTGTGTGTTGGGAAAGTCGGGCGCAGTAATGAGAGGAAATGGCAGTTTGTCATTTCAGTATTGCTATCAGTAAATTATGAATGATTTTAAGGTGGATGTTTTTTAAACAATGAAATGAAATGTTGTAAATGAAGACTTGCTTATGAATTGTAAGTGATGATGTATTTTAGTAGTTTATTAGCTGAGTTATTGCCTGATTCTGAGTCGAAAAAAAATGATGAGGTGATAATGTGAAAGTTGGCCTTGTAGAGTGGGCATTAGAGCTGCTATTTTCTGTTTTTAAACATCTTAAATAAATGATAAAAGACATGTAAATAATGCGAATTTCACCGTAGATTTGCATAAAATTGATAATTATAACAATTAACAACGAAATGGAATTTATTGAACAACTTAAGCAGAAGGCAAGCGAGAATAAAAAACGAATTGTTTTGCCTGAAGGTTTAGAAGAGAGAACTCTTCGAGCTGCTGACACTATTTTAACCGAAGGTTTTGCAGATGTTATCCTGATTGGTAATACGGAAAAAGTGAATGAAGCTGCTGCTGGTTTTGGTTTAAAAAATATAAGTAAAGCTACAGTTGTTGACCCCGAAAATCACGAAAAAATTGATGCTTATGCAGATATGATGGTGGAGATTCGCAAGAACAAAGGGTTAACAAAGGAGCAGGCGCTTGAGTTAATTAAAAATCCATTGTACTTGGCTGTTATGATGATTAAGGCTGGTGATGCTGATGGTGAAGTTGCCGGAGCAGATAATGCTACAGGCGATGTACTTCGTCCAGCTTTTCAGTATGTGAAAACAGCTCCTGGTATCAGTGTTGTTTCAGGTGCTTTTATCATGATTCTTAAGGATAAGGAGTTTGGTGAGGATGGCATGATGGTGTTTGCCGACTGTGCCGTACACCCTAACCCAACAGCCGAGGAGCTGGCCGAAATTGCTGTTGCAACAGGTCGCACCACTAAAGCGATTGCTGGTTTTGAGCCCAAAATTGCCATGTTAAGCTTCTCCACCAAAGGATCGGCTAAACACGAAATGGTTGATAAAGTTGCCACAGCCACAGAACTGGCTAAGAAAATGGCGCCAGATTTGAAGATTGAAGGTGAGATTCAGTCCGATGCGGCTATTATCCCAGAGATTGGACAAAAGAAAGCGCCCGGGTCAGAAATTGCGGGTCATGCCAATGTGTTGGTATTCCCAACATTAGAAACTGGTAACATTGCTTACAAGCTGGTGCAGCGTATGGCGCACGCTGAAGCCATAGGACCGGTATTGCAAGGGATGGCCGCGCCAATTAACGATTTATCGCGAGGCTGTTCGGTAAGTGATATTGTCAACCTGGTGGCTATTACAGCAAATCAGGCTGGAGGAAATATGTAAATTGAAGGCCGGTTTTTACCGGCTTTTTGTTTTTAGAATGCAATTACATAAGTATAAAAACCATTAGGAAATAAAAAAAGGGAATAAATGGCTGAAATTCTTGTAGAACCTATTGAACAATATGCTTTAGGTCAGAAGAAAAAAGGGAAAACATTGTTTTCAAAAGTTGGCGTTGTTGGATGTGGAAAAGAAGGGCAGAATATTGCTCGCATCGCCAGCTGGCATGGAATGGAAGTTGTTTTCATTGAGCTGAATGAAGAGAAGATTGCCTCGGCTCTTGATAACATTGGTAAGGAGTTGGATAGTCGAATTGAAAGCTGGGGTTTGACTGAAAGTGAGAAGCGAGCTATCATGAGCCGTATCAAAGGCTCTACCGACTTTAATGATTTGGCCGACTGTGATTTTGTGATAGAAGCCATCAGAGCTGATGAAAAAACTGGTGTACGCAGTATCGATGCCCGTAAAGAGGTATTCAGAAAAGTAGAAGCTGTAGTTGCCCGTGATGCCATTATTGCAACCAATGCCACCACCATTGTTGTTACAGAATTGGCTTCAGAACTGCAATTTCGTGAGCGCTGCGTCAGCCTCCATTTTTTCGTGACTTCGCCCGAAGCCCGAATTATTGAGGTCGTTAAAGGTTTGTATACTTCAGATGAGGTTTATGAGCGTGTTTGCACTTTTGTGAAGTTAATTAATCGTGATGTTATACCAGTTGAAGAGTCGGCAGGCATCGTGAGTGTACGCTTATATGTTACTTTACTTAATGAAGCGTGCGCAGCTTTGATGGAAGGTGTTGCTACGATGCGAGACATTGATAAGACCATGGAAATTGGTTTAGGCATGCGTCTGGGACCTTTTAAATCAGCCGATGTTATTGGTTTGGATAAAGTCGTTCGTTGGATGGAGAACTTGTATGAGGAGTTTGGTAATCAGAAATTTGCGCCATCTCCTTTAGTGCGTCGTTTAGTGCGCGCCAAACGCTTGGGTAGTCATGTTGGTGTTGGTTTTTATCGTTACGATCAGGATGGTAATATTCTGGATGACGAACCAATTTTGGGAAAAAAAGCCTAAGTGAGCAATTAAAGTAACATTAACGAACAAGATGGCTAAAGCCATTAAAAAGACGATAAGCAAGATGAAGATTTTAGTATTGAACTGCGGTAGTTCATCTATAAAATATCAACTGTTCAACATGGCCGATAATGACTGGTTCGTGTTGGCAGCCGGTGGTGTAGAAAAGATTGGTTTAAAAGGTTCTTTTTTAAAGCACCAGAAAGAAGGTAACGAAAAAGTACTGTTGGAAGGTGAGATACTCGATCATCAAACAGGTATCGACTATATATTGGGGGTTTTGGTAAGTGAGCGTCACGGTTGTATCAAATCTCTCGAAGAAATTGATGCTGTTGGTCACCGTGTGGTGCATGGTGGTGAGGAGTTTAACTCAAGTGTGTTTATTACCAACGATGTGGTTCGTAAAATGGAAGAGTGTATTGAACTCGCACCGCTTCACAATCCACCAAACCTGAAAGGAATTGAAGCAATTACACAATTGTTGCCAAGTGTTCCTCAATGCGGGGTGTTTGACACTGCTTTTCATCAAACAATGCCCAAAGAAGCCTATATGTATGCCATTCCGCAGTCCCTCTACAAAAAGTATGGTATCCGTCGATATGGATTCCACGGTACCAGTCACCGCTATGTTTCAAAGCGTGCCTGCGATATCTTGGGAGTAGATTATTCGACGCAGAAAATTATTTCTTGTCACTTGGGTAACGGAGCATCTATCTGTGCCATCAAAGATGGAAAGTCGGTTGATACATCAATGGGCTTCACACCATTAGAAGGTCTGGTAATGGGTACGCGCGCAGGAGATCTTGACTTGGGCGCCGTAACTTACATCATGGACAAAGAATTGATTGGTACGCGCTCTGCCAGTGTGCTGTTTAATAAGCACAGTGGATTGCTCGGTTTGACCGGTATTTCTTCCGACATGAGAGAGGTGTATGGTGCTTCCAATGATGGAAATGATGCTGCTCAGCTGGGGCTTAAAATCTATGATTACCGCATTAGAAAGTACATTGGTTCGTATGCTGCCGCTATGGGTGGTGTCGACATTGTTGTTTTCACTGGTGGTATTGGCGAAAATGCTTTCTATGTAAGAGAAGGTGTTTGTGAAGAACTTAAGTTTTTAGGTATTGAAATCGATAGCGCTAAAAACAATGAGACGTTTGGTAAAGAGCAGGTAATCAGCTCCGACGAAAGCAAAGTAAAAGTAATGGTAGTGCCAACTAATGAAGAATTAGTGATTGCTCAGGATACTAAAGAAATTGTTGAGGAATTGGCTAACCGCTAATAGAACAGACTAAATCCAAAGATCCAATATAAAATGTTTAAATCCTTATCTGATCTTCAAGAACTTATTAAAAAAAATAAGGTTAAGAAGAGGCTAGCTCTTGCTGTTTCGCAAGATACACACTCCTTAGAGGCAGTGCATACTGCCTTTAAGGCAGGTATTATAGAACCCATTTTAATTGGTTCCCGTCCGGATACAGAACGTATCATTGAGGAGAAAGGGTTCGATTTTGATGGGGCAACTTTTATTCATGAACCCAATGATGTAAAGTCGGTGGAACTGGCTGTGCGCATGGTGCACGACAATAAAGCAGACATATTGATGAAAGGTAAAGTAGCAACACCCGTGTTATTAAAGGGTGTGCTTAACAAAGAGTGGGGATTGCGCACAGGTAGTTTGTTGTCGCACTTTGCATTGTTTGAGGTAGATACCTATCATAAATTAATTGCTGTGACCGATGTGGCAATGAATATTGCTCCCAACTTACAAGACAAGATTGCCATTGTGAATAATTCGGTAGGTTACATGAATAAGATGGGTATTGCCAAACCCAAAGTTGCCGTGTTGGGCGCCATTGAAATGGTCAATGAAAGCATGCAGGCAACACTTGATGCAGCGCTGTTGTCCAAAATGAATCAACGCGATCAAATAAAAAACTGCATCATTGATGGGCCCTTAGCTTTTGATAATGCTGTAAGTTTTGAAAGTGCCAAACACAAAGGCATCAAAAGTGAAGTTGCGGGTGATACCGACCTTTTGTTAATGCCTGATATAGAGGTGGGGAATGTTCTTTACAAAACCTTGGTTTTCTTTGCTAAAGCAAAGGTAGCTTCGGTTATTTTAGGTGCTTCGGCCCCCATTGTTCTCACCTCTCGAAGCGATTCAGAAGAGTCAAAATACAATAGTATTTTATTAGCCACAATGGGTTAATGTTATATCCCCCAATTTGTTCGTCAGGTTGGGGGACTTTTCTATTAATCAGATAATTTTCGTGAAAAATCCCTTAAATTAGATCAAACTATGGACAAGAAGAAAATCCTTGTTATCAATCCAGGTTCAACATCTACAAAAATTGCAGTGTACTGCGGAGATAAATCCGTTTTTTTAAAAACTCTGCGTCATTCTACAGAAGAGATTAGCCAGTTTCCGAACATCGCCTCTCAATTTGAATTCAGAAAAGAAACCATCATAAAGGAGCTTTTAGAAGCCGATATTGAAATAGATGATTTTGATGCAATTGTTGGGCGTGGCGGAATGGTTAAGCCAATTGCCTCTGGCGTATATGAGGTAAACGAAGCCTTGAAAGCAGACCTGAGAAAGGGTGTACTTGGTGAGCATGCCAGTAACCTGGGAGGCCTCATTGCTGATGATATGGCTAAAAATATCGAAGGAGCGCGTGCTTTTATAGCTGATCCGGTGGTTGTGGATGAGTTGCAGGATGTGGCACGTATCACGGGGCATCCGGAAATGCCACGCCGTTCAATCTTTCATGCCTTAAACCAAAAAGCGGTGGCCAAACGATTTGCCCACGAGATTGAAAAGAAATACGAAGAGATTAATGTGATTGTAGCTCACTTAGGCGGAGGAATTTCTGTGGGAGCTCACCTCAAAGGTAAAGTGGTAGACGTAAATAATGCGCTGGATGGCTACGGCCCCTTCTCACCTGAAAGGGCTGGTACACTTCCTACTGGTGCGCTGATAGATGCATGCTATAGTGGCAAGTATAGCTATGAAGAGATGCGTAAGATTGTAAACGGTAAAGGCGGTTTGGTAGCTCACCTTGGCACCAACCAGGCCCATGAAGTGGAAAAGAAAGCCGCCGAAGGTGAGCCGCATTATAAGCTGATCCATTCAGCCATGTCATATCAAATTGGAAAAACCATTGGTGGCTGTGCTGCCGTATTAAAAGGTCAGGTAGACGGTATAATTGTTACCGGAGGTATTGCTTACGATAAGCTGGTTATTGAGTACCTTAAAGATATGGTGGGTTGGATTGCGCCAGTAAAGGTTTACCCTGGCGAAGATGAAATGAAAGCTTTAGCCGAAAATGGATTGGCCGTGCTCAATGGCGAAGTAGAGTGCCAAACGTATGAATAGCGTGCCCTATTTATAAGGAACTGTACAATCCCGTTCATGAAGAACGGGATTTTTTTTATCTTACCGCCTTTAATAAAATTTATGGAAGAAGTAAGCGCATATTACCTGGTAATTGGAGCCGCAATTATCATTATTATCTCCTATTTATATAATATTGTGGCACATAAAACCAATGTTCCAAGTGTTATACTTTTAATCGTTACTGGTTATTTGGCAAAGGAGTTTTTTGGAGTTAAGTTTAATGAAGATGATTGGTTTTTACCCCTGGAGATATTAGGTATAGTTGGTTTGATTCTGATTGTTTTGGAGGCGGCTCTCGACCTGGAGCTACGTAAGAATAAACTTAATCTTATACGGCTATCAACCATTGTTGCCTTTTTGTCTTTATTCTTTAATACCTTTTTTCTGGCCATTGGTATTCGTTACTTTATTGGTAACCTCGATATGCTGACGGCCGTTATTTATGCCATTCCCTTATCTATAACCAGCAGTGCCATAGTTATACCAAGTGTAAGTCGCTTGGAGCGCCCCAAAAGGGAGTTTCTAATTTACGAAAGCACTATTTCCGATATTTTGGGGATCATGTTTTTCTACCTGCTCGTAGAAAATTTGGATACCAATGGGGCTACCAAAGTTGGCCTCAATGTGATCATTAATATTGGGGGAACACTATTGCTCAGTATTGCTCTCTCGTACGCTATGATTATGGCTTTTCAGAGAATAAAGTCAGACGTGAAGCTCTTTTTGTTTTTCGCTGTACTCATTTTGTTTTACGCCATAGGAAAGCTATTTCACTTATCTTCTTTGTTGATGATATTGGTTTTTGGAATTGTGCTTGAAAACCGAACGCTTTTCTTTAGTGGCTTCCTACGTAAATACCTCCATGAGGAAAATGTCAGCCGGGTTCTGTCCGACTTTAAGCTGCTTACCCGCGAGAGTTCATTTGTGGTGCGAACTTTTTTCTTTTTCATACTTGGTATGTCCATCACTTTGGCAGGTGTTTTTGTGCCAGATATTTTACTGTTGACTCTATATTTTATTGTGGGGCTTTTTGCCTTTAGGTGGATTGTTTTTAAGATTATTTTTAAGCGAAATTATTTCCCACAATTCTTAATTGCTCCGCGCGGATTAATTTCGATCTTACTATTTTTTGCTATCCCAAAAGAATTTCGAATTAATGATTTTGAATTGGGCATTCTGCTGTTGTCGATTGTAGTAACCAGCTTGCTAATGGCCTGGGCATTGGTTTTTGATGGTTTTGGCAAAGTTGGCAGGATTAAGCGATACATTTCATTTTTACGGGCAGTCGATAGAGGGAAGTCGCTGATGAAGCGGAAGAGAACGCATAAGGAGGATAGCCGTGTAAATTAATAAGAAGATTATTGTAACTTTTACAAGCGATAAATGTAAGGATAGCTATGGTTAAGCAACTAATTATACTGGTATTTGTACTGCTTGGATTTAATGGGCTAGCGCAAATAACACATGGCGGACAACCTGTCTCAACTGCGAGTCCGCTGGCAGTGATGGAACTGTTACCTCTAGCCGCACCTGTAGCGGCTGTTCAAAGTACATTAACCAGTGAGCAAGGAAAGTTGCCCTTACGTTTTGCAGAGCCCATTTATACCAGTTTCACACCTCAAAATTCAGGGGTGTGGGAGCAGCAAGGAAAAATGTATGTATGGCGTTTGGCCTTGCGGTCAGAAGGTGCCAAGAGTTTAAATGTGATATTTGACCGCTTTTATCTCGAACACGGCGATCGGTTATTTGCTTATAATCCTTCAAAAACGCATGTTTTGGGAGGGTTTACCAATGAGAATAATAATCCATCAAAGTTGTTTGCCATAGCACCCATAATAGGAGACGAAATAATTCTGGAGTTGCAAACACCCCGACCACCGGACGCCAGTCATGAACTGTTAGTTAGTGCTGTGAATCACGATTACCTTGGTGTTGTTGAATATATAAAGGGAACAGCGGCTTTTGGAGATTCTGACGATTGCCATGTAAATGCGATTTGCGGACCTTTAAATAGTTCCGAGATTAACCGATCGGTGTGCAAAGTAATCATTGATGGGAGCGCGCTTTGTAGCGGCACCTTAATGAACAATACTTCACAAAATGGGAAACCTTATTTTTTAACGGCAGCACACTGTTTTGATCAATTCGATATTAGCTCGGGAAGTATAACAGCCCAAAACATTATTTTCTATTTTAATTTTGATTCGCCCAACTGTGAAACAACTGCTCCGGGGCGCGTCGATCAAACTATCTCAGGTGCTGATGTAAAGGCCTTTGTTAAGAATGTTGATTTGGCTTTATTGGAGATGAATAAGATGCCTCCGACTGATTATCAGCCTTATTGGGCAGGATGGTCCAGGGAAACAGTCATTGCAGATAAAGTTTTTAGTGTGCATCATCCACAGGGTGATGTTAAAAAAGTATCGGTCTCTGCCAGTGCCCCAGTTGCTACTACCTTCAGCTTTTTTGGGCGTTTTATCGATGATGCGCATTGGCATGTAGCTGAGTGGGAGAGTGGCACTACGGAAGGCGGCTCGTCGGGCAGCGGACTGTTTACGCAGGAGCAATTACTGATTGGAAGTTTATCAGGTGGTTATGCCACCTGCGGAAATCCGGTAGATGACTATTACATGCGTCTAAATAAGGCCTGGGATGTAAATGCAGCGACTGATAAGCAATTGGTTTTTTGGCTTGATAATGTGGGGGAGGATGTGCTGAAATTGGAAGGGATTGATTTTTATACCAATAAAAAGGTTCTGACGCATTACCACGTGAGCGATGAGAAAGTCGTGAAGTATGACAATGCGTTTAAAGGCAGTTGGTCGGGGCACAATAGCAGGGGCGACGATGCTTTTGCTGAACTCTATGATGATATACCGGCCAGTAAAATTGCCGGAGTATTTCTTTCTCCTGCCAAAGTAACGAACAATTATCCCGGACAAACCTTCAACATTAAAATATGGAATGCGCTCAACGGTTTACCAAACGAAGAGATTGGTTCAATTGATGGAGTATCGTTAAGTAGCATGTCTGGTGCCAGGCAGCTATTTACTTTAGAAACTCCTTTAGAAGTAAATGAGCCAATATTTGTTGGTGTAGAGCTTAATTATTCCCCTGTGCCTATTGATACGCTGGCCATTTATCAATTTCAACCAGCAGATGGCCTCCCTGCCCGCAATAAGGCTTATATTCGAAACTCAGGCCTTTGGCAGCCTTACAGTGCTCTTCATCCTGATGGAGCCAATGGCGCCTACCTGATAGAGTTATTGGTTGATAGTAATTATTTGCCGACAGATTCTGGGGATCTCGAAAGAAAAGATAAAGTCCGACTGCACAATAACCCGGTACGTAACAGTCGGGTTGCTTTTAGTTCAGATATACCTGATCTGACTACCGTTAAAATGTATGGCCTTAACGGACGGCTGGTAAAAACCTATGCCGTCCAAAACGCCTCCGAGGATAACTTTTCTGTTGCAGAATTTCCCGCAGGTATTTATTTGCTAAAATTTAGTTCGCCAACAGAAAGTGTGGTAAAAAAACTGATGCTTCTGGATTGATTACTGACTTATTTTCAGGTTATCCAAACAAAAGTACATCGGCATTTCAAAAGTGGTGTCGTCATCACGCGAAGAACTCAAGTTAAAAGTCAACTGATGAACCGCACCCAATTGTGAAAGATTGATTTCTTCCCAGTCTGTAACGATGTATTTGCTGGCAGTGAGCTCAGGCCTGTAATCGGCTAAAAGAAATTCAACAGGTTGCGAGACGGGAGTTCCCGTGGCATCAAGTCCGTTAATGGTGAGCAGGAAATAGTCTTTACCTTCCTTCTTGTTGAAATTGTTGTTCATAGCCAAGTAACTGCGGGTAGCGTTGTTAACTTCAATACTTTCCACCACGTGAGCGTTGCCATCGTTAAAACTGATTGAAAAGTTGGTGTCTGCCAGCTGCTTGTAAACCATAAATATTTCCGAATCCTCAGCACCCGAATTGGCATACACGCTGAACTCATTATCCGTGGAAGCATCACTTTTGTTTGTATTGTTGCTCAAGGCAAAACCGCCCCAGTTAGCAGGATTAGCTGCCTCAAAATGGCAGGTATAGCGGACGTATTTGAATTGATGAAATCCAGATTCCGGGCTATTGTAAAAGCCGTCATCATTGAGTTGCTTAAACTCCTCAAAACTATTTATATCCATCGAATGGGCGGTAAACGAAAGGGTGTCGTCACCAGTGGGAGTTAACACCGTAAAGAGGAACTTGTATTTCCCCAAGCTGCGATTTTCAAAAGTAAGGATCTTTTCATTCTGAATCAGTGTGCCGTTCTCGTACCAGGCATATTCAGCGTTGATGTCATAGGTGATTTTGGGTTCAATAACTTCAACACTGTCTGTGTCAAAATCAAAACCACCTTCGGGAACTTGCAGGTAGATAGTAGGGGCCGGCACCACCTTTTCTTCATTTTGGCAGGCTGCGGTGAGCAGTGCAGCACAAAGTATTATATAAATATGTTTAAGCATACTATTTAAGTTTAAAATGGTGATCCAGGAAACCTGGAATCTGTTCCGCTCCAATGCGTTTGGCCAGTATCTTTTTATCCTTGTCTAAAATATAAATAACAGGCGTGCTGTAAATATCGTAGTTGTTTCTGAAATTACTTCGATTGTAAGGGTCATACAAGTGAATCCATTCGACCAGCTGATGGTCGTTAATGAATTTCACCCAAGGTTCTTTTTCCCATTGCGTATAAACGGCAACAATTTTTATATTCTGATTTGAATATTTTTTCCAAACTTCTTCATATAGCCTGGGTATTTCCTTTTCGCAATGGCCACACTCGGGCTCCCAAAAAATAAGGATTGTAATTTCAGCACGGACCTCACTCAAGCGATAAAACTCCTCGGTATATGATTGCATTTTGAAATCGGGTGCCGTATTCCCAAGTATGTTGGGTTTAATTTTAGAAACACGCTCTTGTAGGTTCTTTAAAAACTCCTCATCGACCCAATCGGCCCGTCCGCTCAGGTAGTAGGTTTCCCCCAGAGCCACCAATACGGCATCCATGCCCATAATTTTGCTTTCGTTGGCCCGGTTAAACAGGTGCTGAATCAAGTACTTTTCCATCTCATAGTTGCCATTGGCCATGGCTATTACCCGGTGCGATTCCTTGATAATGGTATCTGGCACCTGAAGCAATACATTGGAGAAGTAATTGTCGAGCTTAGCTGTGAAAAATGGCGTGCGAAGGATGCGTGGGTCATCCATTTGCAGGTTGTCGAAATAATGAGCTTTATAATAGTCGTAGCGCAGGCGTTGAACGACTGAATCCGGATTAGTACTGCCTGCAGGTGCTTGCATATTGGGCACCGAAATTTCTTGAGTCGCTTTTAAAAAGACATTGAGAAAGTTGTTAGTGTGCTTCCGCGTCAGGGTTTCGTATTTTGACTTGACAGCCGACGATAACTCTGCAATTTGTTGTTCCAGCTTTTGCTTAGTTGCAAGGTCTGTGGTGTTTTTTAATTTTTCCTGTAGGGGTGCTGCTTCCTTTTGCTTGTTAATCAAATACCTTTGATAGGCTAAAAAATCAGCACTTTCAGCACTGCCTTCAATCGACATGCTTTGCAGTAAATCTCCTTTTGATGTGGTTACGTTAAATTGCTGGTCATTGCCAATCAGCAGGTCAAAATAGGACTGGTCCTCCAGGTAAACAATGTAAAGGCCTTCATCAAGCTTTTCCTTACCTTTAAAAGTGTATTCGCCCCCTGCACTCACAAATGCAGTATCTTTTACGAGCATTTTCTTGTTAAAATAGTAGCCCAGTATTAAAGTGGATTCACTATAATCTTTAATGTTGATAGTTATGTTATGCGCCTGTGAAAATAAGCCGCAAGTAATCAGGTTAAGTAATAGCAGTAATGTGACATTCTTCATAACTGTAATTCCATTTGGGTGTTAAATATATAGAAGTTTAGCTATTCTTTTAGCATTCTCTTGGTTGTTATAATACTTATCCAGAAGCATCTTACGTTTTTTTAACTCAACTTCTGAAACATCTTTATCCATTAGCTGATTGATTAAACTTATCCAGTCATTTGGGGTTGACGCAATATTAACTAATTCTTCCAAATTAGAATATTTAACCATCAGATCATTGCAAATAATATGTCTGCCAGTATACAAAGAGTTTATTAATTTAAGCTTAATGCCGGTTGCCTGAAAGGTATGCAAAAGAATCATCTGTGACTGTCTGATTAATGATTTCATTTTCTTCTCGGAAGGAGAAGCTATCAGTTCGATATGAGGAAACTTTGCGCAGGCTTTACTAATACTCTTGTGAGGATTCAGTCCTGCCAAAATGACTGGTTGAGTTGTTTTACATAGAACATTATTAATGAGAAATAAAACAGATTTAATATTTTCATCGACCGCTAGGTTGCCATGAATTAGTATGTAGCTGCCTTTCCCACTTTTACTTGAAATATCACTATGCTCATGAAAAGCAGGCACTAAAAAGGTGCTTTTCTGAATTTGTGAGAAAAAGTCGCAATCATTTGAGGAAATTGACATAATTCCTTCAACTTGCTTTAAATTCTGTTCAAATAACTTAAGTTTTAGATGTTCAATTGCATAAAACACTTTTTTAAGGGGCTCACGGCATGCCTTCCTGAGTTCTTTGTAGTATTGCTGTTCAATATTATGTGTTCTTACAAAAATACGGTTGTGGTCTACTTTGTTTAGGATTCCCAGTCCATGAATACCTTCAACTATAATTTTAGAGTTATCCTCATTTAATTTATCTATCAGTCGTTTGCTGGTCCTTGATTTTACGATAAACGGCTTCAATGAAAGATGATCAATAAGTCTGATTGGACGCTTGTAGTAACTTACCTTTGAGCATATCTTTTCTAGTTCGGGCGCTCTCTCTTTATTATATTGAAAGCAATGAAGATGTATATCAATGTTCAGTTCGTAGAGAGCTTTTAATTTATAATAGATGTCTATAACCCCTCCATAATTTGGAGGGGATGGTATCGTTAAACTAACAACGTGAATCATTCATTGACGAATTAAATGGCCGCAGTGTATTTCTTTAACCACTCTTTCTCTTCTTTAGTGAGGAATGGCGAAACGCGTTCATAAACTTTTTGATGGTAGTTGTTTAACCATTCTTTTTCCTGCTCAGATAAAAGCTCAAGTTGTATAGCTCGGGTATCAATCGGGCAGAGCGTCAAGGTTTCAAACTTAAGGAACGTACCGAACTCAGTTTCTTTATCCAGAACCGTTAAAATGAGGTTTTCAAGGCGTACGCCGTGTTTGGCGGCTTTGTATATACCTGGTTCGTTGGACGAAATCATCCCTTCTTTAATTTCAACCCCATTATCTTGTGGGCGAATGCTTTGAGGACCTTCGTGTACACACAAAAAGTGACCAATGCCATGGCCGGTGCCGTGCCCGTAATTAATACCATGCTGCCACATGGCCTGGCGCGCCAGTATGTCCAGATGAACGCCTCTGGTGCCAGTCGGAAATACGGCCCTATCCAAACCTATATTGCCCTTTAGAACCAGTGTGAAATCTGTTTTTTCTTCATCTGTAAGTGGCCCCAGGGCGATGGTACGGGTAATGTCGGTTGTTCCTTCGGAGTACTGTCCCCCGGAATCGATCAGGTAAAGACCTTTGGGCTCTAATGTAGCCGCCGATTCTTCCTGAACGGCATAATGCACAATTGCTCCATTGCCGGCATAGCCACTGATGGTGTTAAACGAATCACCATGGTAGTTGGGCTGTTCTGCTCTAAAGGCACTAAGCTTGAGGGCCGCCGAATACTCTGTGATGGTCTCTTTGCCAATGGTGTTATCGAGCCAATAAAGAAACTTAACCATGGCCACACCATCTTTCACCATGGCTGTTCTAAAGTTTTCAACTTCTACGTTGTTTTTTTGAGCCTTTAGGTTGGTAACAATACTGGTTGATTCAATTTTAGTGCTTTGCTGTGGTAAGAAACTAAATATGGTGCTGTTGGTCCGGTTAGGATCAACGATCACTTTTCCTAAAGGCGGTATGTCTTTTATGAAGTTGTAGAAATCTTTGTAAATAAAGATTTTGATATTTTCTTCAGATAGTTGTTTACCAATCGTGGAGGTCAGCTTGTGGGGATCGATAAAGACGTTGACGTGGTTATGAGATATTACTATATAGGCATGAAAAACAGGATTGTACTGCACATCCTGCCCCCTGAAATTTAGCAGCCAGGCTACTTCGTCAAGCGTTGATATGATGTAGTGCGTTGCTCCCTGTGCTTTCATTTGGCGACGTACCATTTCAATTTTTTCGGCCCTTGACAAACCGGTGTGCTCAACGCCTAGCTCGAAAATACCATCGTCCGGAATGAGCGGACGACCTTCCCAAATGTCATCTTCAATAAATAGCTTAGCATCTAAACGGATATCTGCCTTTTTAAGCATCCGATGCAACTGTCTCAGTTCATTAACGGTCATGGTTTTGCCATTAACGCCCACCACAGCGCCGGTATTAAGCTTTTGGGTCAGCCATTCTTTATAGTCCGGAACGCCTTCGTTTCCCATTTTAAATAAGTCAATGCCTGAATCTTCCAGTTGTTGTTCGGCCTGCAGGAAATAGCGTGAATCTGTCCATAGGCCGGCTTCTTCATTTGTAACAACTACTGTGCCCGCAGAACCCGTAAAGCCCGATATCCATTCTCTAAATTTCCAGTGAGATGAAGGGTATTCGCTCAAATGGGGGTCGGCACTGGTTATGATAAAAGCATCTACTCCAAGAGTAGCCATGTGACTTCTGAGTTTAAATAATCGATCAGGCGTAGACATATATATTTAGTTTTTAATTGATATGGATGAATCTTCGTTGAACACGATTAGGTTGGCTTGTGGTGTTTCGCTTTCACCTATTTTACCAGAAAAGGATATCACATTGTTCTCTTTGATTAACTGCAGAGCCTGTGGAGTAGGATGGGTGAAGGCCCCATTTCTTACTTCTCCATTAATCTGATAGCTGACACTGTAAGGAATTGTCAGTGATGTTTTAACTTCTTTATTGGAAAGGGTTAATTCGCGCAGTGTTTCAGTGGTTTCAACAAAAATCTGACCTTTGTTGAGCTCGCAAAACAGATAGGTGTGCAGGTCTTCCACTTTACCAATAAACTGGGAGCCGGTAAGGTGCAGGCTGTCCACGTTTGTAACGGTCAGGCGGTCTGTAAAAGTCTTTAAATTCATGGAGTTAATATTCACAAAACTAGCCATGCAATAGCTTGTTTCTGTGTTCACTTTTTGTCCGTTACCAATATTAAGGGTGCAGTTTTGGAATGAGGCAGTCAGTTGACCAAACGAATCAATACGCCCTTCAACAAACGATAGGTTCAGCTTGTGCTGTTTGTCTTTGGCAATATTTGTTAGCTCCAGATGACCATAGCTTTGGGTGAGGTTGATATTCCCATTGATGCTGTCTATTCTGACATCGCCAATGGAGTTGGTAACGCTTAAGTTTAAACGCGATGGAACTTTTACCATGTAGTTAATGGTAAAGGGGTAATTGGAGAAAAAGTCTTCTGAGAACACTGTTTTCAAATCGAGCTTTTTAGAATAACTTCTATTGGTAAATGTTAATAGTTTAAGGAGATCCTCCAGGTTGCTCTCGTACCTGGTTTCTATATTCACAATAATATCTACCTGCACCGTTTCTTCGTTCCAGGTTGATACGTGCACAAACCCATGTTCATTGGTTAATTTTAATTCATTGATGCGCTCTGCATCAAATGTTTTTTGAAAGGTTTGTTCTTTAATGCTTGGTTTTTCCACCCTATCAGGCGTGCTGTTGTCATCCTGAGCACTAACGCTGGTAAGGGGCAGAGATGCAACTATGCAAAGTATATACAATAATAATTTTTTCATATACAGGTTTCTAAAATGAATAATGACTGGCGCTTTGCGAATGTAGCCGCTTTGAAATAGCTGTTACCAATCAATAACGGTCGCTAAATTAAGCAAAATAGCACGGCTATGAAAATCTGTAAAAAGATTGTCCTTTATAGCAGCATCAAACCTTTTGGGGCATTTTATTATTATACCTTTGCGACAATTTTATTTTAATGGATATCAGATGAAACGAACCATTGGTTTTTCTTTGCAATCAGACGCGTAAAGGCCTGGGGACGTTTCATGTGACTAAAAAAAACAAATTATTTACACATGAAAAAAAGTAGTTTAATTAAACGGGAAGATCTTTGTTTCAAACACTGGAATGGTGAGAGCTATTCAGTATTTAACAGCATTAAAAAGGTAGTTAAGATTGGGGCTTTATGTGCCGCCTATTTTTCAATTTTTGGCTATCAGCAAACATTCGCACAGGTTGATTCAGCTTCCATCAGCAAAAAAATTAATCTTGAAGAGGTCGAGGTTTCGGCGCGGCGCACAACGTCGGTGTATTCCGAAGTGGGGCGTGTGTTGCATGTTATTTCCCGTAAGGAGATTGAAGAACTGCCCGTTTACAGTGTTCAGGACCTGCTGAAATATGCCATGAATGTAGACGTGCGCCAGCGTGGACCGTTAGGAATTCAGGCAGATGTGAGCATACGAGGAGGGTCCTTCGATCAGGTCATGATTCTGTTTAATGGGGTCAATGTAAGCGATCCGCAAACCGGTCATTTAAGTCTTAACCTCCCCGTGGATATGCAGAGTATTGAACGGGTTGAGATTTTGGAGGGACCGGGAGCACGGGTATACGGGCCAGGTGCTTTTAGCGGAGCCATCAACTTTGTAACCGGAACAAAAACTCAGGATAATTTGACTGTGAACGTGCTGGGAGGGCAACATGGCTTGTACAATGCATCGGCCAATGCAACGGTTAAAACCGGCATCCTCAAAAATTACCTGGCAGCCAGCACCGCCTCCAGTGATGGGTATATCGATAATACAGACTTCAAAAATCACAGCATTTTCTATCAGGGCCAGCTGGATTTTGGCAAGGAACAGCTGGATGTACAATTAGGTTATAACAACAAGGCTTTTGGTGCCAATGCCTTTTATACGCCGGCCTATCCCAATCAATTTGAGCAAAATAAAACGACTTTTGCCTCCATCAAACTCACCTCAGGAGAAACAATTAAAGTATCACCAACACTTTACTGGCGTCGTCATCAAGACCGTTTTGAGCTGTTTAGAAATAATCCTGCCAGTTGGTATACCACTCACAATCATCACCTCACGGATGTATTGGGTGGAGCTTTCAATGCAGTTATACCATGGGCTTTAGGTAAAACTTCGGTTGGTGGCGAAGTGCGCAGCGAAAATGTGTGGAGCAACGTGTTGGGCTACGCTGTGAAAACGCCAATAGATGTGCCTGGCGAAGATGCTCAATTTACCAAATCATTCCACCGGACCAATGTCTCCACCTTTGTAGAGCATGTGTATAACTATCAAAAGCTATCAATATCGGCCGGGGTATTGATGAATTGGAATTCGGATTTGGGATTTGGGATTGATTTTTTTCCGGGGCTCGATGTGAGCTATTGGCTGGCTGATGCCGTTAAATTTTATGGGAGTGCCAACAAAAGCCTTCGTCTACCAACTTTTACCGATCTGTTTTACGCCGGACCAACCAATCTTGGGAACCCAGACTTGAAACCAGAGGAAGCGCTGACTTTTGAAGGAGGATTAAAAGTTGTTAAGCCTTGGTTCAACGGGCAGACAAGCGTGTATTACCGCGAAGCAGATAACCTGATTGATTGGGGACGTCTGGCCGGCGAAGAAAAATACCAAACTCGTAACCTATCGGAAATGAGTTCGTGGGGCTTTCAGGCGCAAGGACGAGTTGATGTTTACGAATTGATTGGTCGAAACCCATTAAAGAACATTGAATTAGGCTATGCCTATATCGATCAGGATAAGAACATGCCTGCCGAATACGAGTCGGTGTATGTAATGGATTACCTGAAACATAAGTTTAATGCGGCAGCTAATCTGACTATTTACAAACAACTGGGAGCCGTTGTGAACTTTATGTATCAGGATAGGGAAGGAGGCTACATCAGCTTTGTGGACGGCTCTTACGAGGAAGTACCCACCGAGTACACGCCGTTCTGGTTGACCGATGTGCGCCTGCAATGGTCGGCTCCCAAATACAAGGTGTTTGTGGATGCCACCAACGTGTTCGATAAGCGTTATTACGACTTAGGGAATTTAGTGCAGCCGGGCCGTTGGGTGAGAGCTGGTGTGCAACTCAACCTAAATTTATAAGAAAAGCAGCTTGTAAAGTGCGACAACCTGCCTGACCATTGGTTGGGCAGGTTGATTATCTTTGATAAGTGACTTCGCCACTTGCAAGAAGCCTTTTACAATTTGATCATTGAACTTTACTACCTGCGAGAATGGTTTTCCAACTTGATCATTGAACTCCACCACTTGCGAGAGGACTTTTCCAATTCGGGAATTGAACTCCACCACTTGCAAGAAGCCTTTTACAATTTGATCATTGAACTTTACTACCTGCGAGAATGGTTTTCCAATTTGCTCATTGAACTCCACCACTTGCGAGAGGACTTTTCCAATTCGGTAATTGAACTTCACCGCTTGCGAGACGGTTTTACAAATTAGTAATTGAACTTTACTACCTGCGAGAAGGTTTTTTCAATTTGCTCATTGAACTCCACCACTTGCGAGAGGACTTTTCCAATTCGGTAATTGAACTTCACCACTTGCGGGAATTTTTTCACAATTTGATAATTGAATTTCACCACCTGCGAGAAGGGCTGAATCAACGAATTAGGCCCCTCAACAGTTTGTGCAGCCATATAATTGCCGTCAGGGTTTTGCCTGTGCTGGTTTTTGTGTGATTGCTACTACGCTTTTTTAATGATCATCTCGCAGTTTTTGCAGTCGAATTCAAGTGTGTACTGGTCCTTATCGTTGTACAACGTTAATGGCAAAAGCTGTTTAGCTTCAGGGTGCTCCTTCAGGCACTGATTATTCATATACAGAAGGCAGTGTTTGGTACGCATCAGTTCAGCATCATTGATGTTGGCCTGACGCTCAAATCCCCAATCGCTTTGAGTAACCCCGTGTCGCTGGTAAAACTGGCGGGCTTTTTCGTTGATGATGTTAGCTGTGAAATTGAGCTCAGCTTTAGGAAATGGGATTTCTGTGCTTGCAAACGGACGCTCTTTGGCTTTAAAGTGGCGGAGTCGCTCAGTCAGATGCAGGTCAATTAATTCCCGACGCAGTGCATTTAAGTCCTTCGCCCTGAAAAACCAATCGCTGTTTAAATCGATGTGTACATTTTCGGCATGAAAAATGGTTCCGCCCAGTTTGCTAATTTGCGACTGTATTTGCTCTAAAGCACGTGCCGGATTATTCGCAATATCACCCTCTAACTGCCTGGTAATGGCCGATTGAATGCCGTCTTCATCGTGTATGGATAGAACAAAGCCATCTTTAGTTTCGGTAAAGTAAATGTCGGCGTTGACCTTTCTTTGGGTCGTGCTATTGTTAACATTATCGGTAAAGGCTTTATCAAAATTACGATACAGTTGCATGCCTGTTTTAATGCCTTTCAAACTGTTGGGATAAATCTTGTTGCCTTCAGCCCGGTTCACTTTCAGCCCGGTGAGTTCCTTATGCTTGTCGAAATAGGAGAGTCCATCGCCATTATGGATGGGCACCGTGGAGTCAAGCGTAAAGTGATCTTTGCCCACCTGCTTTACTTTTCCTATCTGTTCACCTTTGTTTTTAGGAGAGTCGATGGACCAAATGCCTTTTGCACGGCCATTAACAAAGTAGTTGGTAAACCCTCTGTTGAAACTTTTGCCAGCGTCAGGCTGGTAACTGTTGATACAATGTCCACTCGAGGCACGTCGGATATCGGTGCGTTGCTCGATAATTTCATCCAGTAGCTGGCGGTAATGAGCCGTAACATTGGCTACGTAGTCCTTGTCTTTTAGTCGTCCCTCAATTTTAAAGGAGTAGATGCCTGCATCAATTAGCTGCTCCAGGTACGACGAGAGGTTTAAATCTTTCAGCGACA
This sequence comes from Carboxylicivirga taeanensis, assembly GCF_051851475.1. Lineage (NCBI taxonomy): Bacteria > Pseudomonadati > Bacteroidota > Bacteroidia > Marinilabiliales > Marinilabiliaceae > Carboxylicivirga > Carboxylicivirga taeanensis. The sequence goes on from NZ_JBPUSJ010000014.1 coordinate 64,797, forward strand.
GCAGGTGTTTATTCTTGTATAAATCGTTTCCACTGCTGCTTTTCAAGCTGTATTTTAGTCGACAAGGCTGTGCACATTCGCCCCGGTTGGCACTTCGTTTATTGATGGCGGCACTCATGTAGCATTGCCCGCTGTAACAGACGCACAGCGCACCATGGATAAAATATTCCAGTGGAACAGATGTCCCTTTTCTAATCGTTTCAATCTGTTCCACTGACAATTCGCGGGCCAGCACTACCTGATCAAAGCCAGCTTCTTCCAAAAACTTTACTTTGTTCAGTGTGCGGTTATCAGTTTGGGTGCTGGCATGAATGGGGATAGGTGGTAAGTCCGTTTCCAGCAAGCCCATATCTTGAATAATAACCGCATCGGCCCCAAGTTGGTAAAGTTCGTGTATCAGCTCATTGGCGGCCTGTAGTTCGTGGTCGAATAATAAAGTGTTTATGGTAATGTACACTTTTACGCCAAACAGGTGCGCGTAATCAATTAGTTTTTCAATATCAGCAAGTGAGTTGCCGGCATTTTTTCTGGCACCAAAACCCGGGCCGCCTATGTACACAGCATCTGCCCCGTGGGCAATAGCGGCTAATCCGCATTCAATATTTTTTGCTGGAGAGAGGAGCTCAATGGGTCTGATATTCTTGCTGTTCATGTATGTTTGTTTAGCTTAATTCAATTAAACGGATTAGTAAATTAAGTTTAAATTTATATTTTTGTTTGTTGCTCTTGACCTAGGTTTGGACGCAAAAATAGCATATTTATTTGACCCTTAATAGATGCCGTACATCGACATAGTAGTAGTTTTTGTTGTAATAGCTTTTATCCTGTTGTCGTTATATCGCGAATGGATGGGGGCTGCCTTTACATTTTTTATTGCAGTGATGGTGTTGGGTATTTTCAAGATACTAACGCCAGCTGAGATATTGGCAGGCTTTGCCAATGAGCAAATTGCTGTAATTATAATGCTGTTACTGCTTGGTGATGCCATTCGGCAAACCTCTGTGATTGAGATCTTTTTCGCAAAGATATTCCCTGCATCATCCACTTATAAAGGCTTTTTAGCCAGAATGATGATTTGGGTGGGTGGATTCTCTGCGTTTCTTAATAATACGCCGTTGGTGGCTGTTATGATGCCTTACGTGCATCAATGGAGTCAGCGCAATAACATTTCCTCCTCAAAACTGCTGATTCCTCTGTCTTACGCCGCCATACTTGGAGGTTGTGTAACCCTGATTGGTACATCCACCAACTTGATTGTTAGCGGGATGGTCGTTGATCAGGATATATTACCCGAAATGGCGCCTCTGGAGATGTTTGATTTTGTGTGGGTGGGCCTGCCAATGTTGGTTTTGGGTTTTGCCTACCTGTATTTTTTTAGCTACCGCTTATTACCCGACCGCAAGACCGCTATTGATAAATTTATTCAGAACGATAGGAAGTTTTTAGTTGAAGCAGAGGTTAGAAAAGGCTCTAAGCTCATTGGTCAAACCATTAAAGATGCAGCACTAAAAAAAGAAAATGGTCTTATTCTGGTTGAAATCATTCGTAACAAGCGCCTGATTAATCTTATTGATGATGGATTTGTACTCAATGAAGGTGACCTTTTGCGCTTTGCCGGCGATAATAATGATGTGGTTAACCTGCTTTCAGCTACCAGTGAACTGACCTTACCTTCGGTGGGGATGATGTCTAAGCTTAAACGTTCTCAGGTGGTTGAAATTGTTATCTCACATAACAGTACGCTCATTTCAAAGCAGATAAAAGAGATATACTTCAGGGGTAAATACGACTCCGCTCTCTTGGCTATCCATCGAAATGGCGAAAGGATTGTAGGTAAGATTGACGATGTAAAACTTAAAGCTGGTGATGTGTTGTTGTTGCTGGCGGGCGATAACTTTACCACTCGTATTCAGAATGATATTGATTTTTATGTGATTTCTAAGGTGCGCGAACTGCGGAAACCCGAACGTTACAAGATATGGGTGTTGTTTGGCGGGACCTTGTTGGCGATATTTCTATCGGCTGTTAAGTTAGTTCCTCTTTTTATTGGCTTACTAATTGTTCTGGCACTAATTAATATTTTGAAAGTGGTGTCGGCCAAAGATTTACCTAAAAATATTGATTATAATCTGGGGGTTATTATTGCCTTGTCATTGGCATTGGGTACCGCCATGATGAAAACCGGGGTGGCAGCCATGATTGCTAACCTTATTATCTCTGTTTTTATGCCTTTCGGGCGGGTATCCATGCTTTTGGGAATTTATATTATAACTGCTGTTCTGGCGGCTTACATTACCAATAAAGCAGCGGTGGCCATTGTGTTTCCAATTTCTATTACTGCGGCAAAAAACCTGGGTCTGGACCCTATGCCCTTTGTGTTGGTAGTTTCTTTTGCTGCCGCCGCCAATTTCTTAACACCTATTGGCTACCAAACCAACCTGATGGTTTATGGTCCTGGAGGCTATAATTTTAAGGACTTTTTTAAAATTGGATTACCACTCACCATTATGTATATGATTGTTACCATAGGCGTGTTGAGCTATATGTACTTCTAGAAACAGGCTGCTTTTAGACGAACGCTATATGACCTGCGAGCAGTCGTGCATTATGGTACGGATACGATTCAATGTAATACTTTTAATGGGACAGAGGCGGATGATTTTACCACGAAGAAACGCAAGTAATGCTTGTGCATCTTAGCGCTTTATATGTGGGCTATTAGCTATTTGTGGTTATGGGATTTTTTCGAACAGCTCTTCTGCTATTAATTCAATCAAAAAGAGGCCACCAATAATTTGGCAGCCCCTCATTAAAAATATTGTATCGCAGCTTACTAGTAGTGACCTAGAAGTTTGGCTACCTTATCTACTTTCTTACTTTTGTTAGGGTCTAAAGGTTCATTGGTGGTTTTAGCTTTCAAAAGATCTTTCCGTAGTTCTATAAATGCTGAAGAAACCTCCGACATGTTCTGTTGGCTTTTCACCAGCTGACGTTCCATATCTTTCAGGCGAGCGGTTTGCGCATCCAGTTGTTTTTGCAGTTCCACGCGCTTCATTCCACTGGCCGTGACTTTTTCTTGTGAGTCTCTTAACTCATCCTGAAGCAGCTTGTTGCGCTGTTTAGCCTGCTGTAGTGAGTAGTTGAGGCTGGCTGTATCACGTTTTAAAATTGCTAAGGTTTGCAGCGTTTTGTTGAGCTCTTCATTGGCGGTATAGGAGGCCGCTTCCTTCGCTTTAAATTTACTGACTGTTTCGGTGAGTTTCTTATTTAACTGTTCACTTTCATCCTTTAGCTGAGTCACCATTATCATTAAATCGGATATTTCATCTGTCTTCAGCGCGTTGCTTTTACCAAAGTCATCTTTCATGCTTTCGAAATCAGCGATGGTATTTTCAAGGTTACTTTTCAACTGCTGGCTTTCAGATGTCTTTTCATCAAGATTTTTAGATAATTGACTGTTTTCATGCAGCAGCGCATCGTATTTCTTTTTTGAAACAACACAACTACTTAATGACAAAATGACTGCTGCTAAAACAACTATTACTCTGGTCATATCTATCTTTTTTATTGATTCGACTTTAAATATAAATGAAATGCAGTAATAACTCCTATTAAAAATGTTAAAGCCTTTAATTTTAATCCAACAAACGGACGTCAAATACTTTCCAATAGGCTGTTCGAGTGTGACTTCTGTAACTATAAACGATCTCTGTTAGTCATCATCGTTTCAGATCTTCTTGGTCTGATCTTCCAAAAGCAAAAATAATATTATCTTGAGGTCTCAAAATGCAATATTAAAAGTAAAGATATGCGCTTAAAAACTGTTAATTGGCTGTTGGTGTTATTCGTCATAAGTACTGGGCTTCAGGCTCAAAGTATTGAAATCAAGGGACGAGTTGTTGATGCTGAAACGAATCAACCTGTTGAATTTGCAAATATTGGCGTTGTGGGCACCTATTTGGGTACAGCCACTGATTTCAGCGGGAACTATGAGTTGGTAATCGATAACAGTTTTGCGAATCATAAGGTGCAAATTTCTGCGGTCGGATATAAAGTAAAGGAGTTTACTGTTGATGAGCTGTATATTTTAAATGGCAGTGATATTAAGTTGTTTTCACAAACTTACGGTATACAGCAGGTAGATGTAAAAGCCGATTCGAAGCGTTTGTATGGTATTTTAAAAACAGCGTCTAACATTATCGGAGATTCCTATAAAAAACCATATTCGGCCAAAGTGTTTCTCAATCAGGTTGTAAATGGTAACAAAACAGAAGTAGTGGTGGCTTATTCGGATGCGAAAGGCTACGGCAATCGATCGCTAACAGCGGCTTATGAAGCGCGCGATTTTAAGGCAGAGCAGGTGCGACGCGATTTTGAGGTGACGCCTTTGAAAGAAGGCTTGCTTTATGGCAGCGATTTGTTGGCTTTTGATGTGGTGCGTCAGAGGGGGAATGTACTGGATGTGGATTTTGTAAATGCCTATCAATTGGAGCTTATAGATGAAACTCTGATAAATGGAGATTCGGTTTGGGTGATACGCTATAAGCTGAATAACCCTGATTTATCTAAAACTGGGGATGCTTATTGTCAAAAATATGAGGGAACAATCACCTTACGGCAAAAGGATTATTCAGTTGTTAGAAATGAGTTGCATTTTGCTTCAAAAGGGTTTTTTCATGCCGGTCGGGATGCCTATCGCGACGAGGTTGCCGATGAACACTATTCTTGCACGGTGATAAGTGATTACCGCCTGACATCGGATAATAAGTATGCATTAAGTAAAATTTCCTATGCAGGTAAAAGTGAAAAAATAAGCATCGATGCCGAGTGGATAGTCTACGATTATTTGCCGTTAAGTGAAGTTGGTCAAAAAACATTTTTTACTGACAAGGAGCAGGATAAAGATTTTTGGCAGCGATTTACTTTGCCGCTTCAATAGTAAAATGGCATAGTCGAGCTATATTTTATTTTTAATTCGGTAAGTGGCAATGAGTGAGCTTTGTATGTTTAGGCTTGATGGGACATATCACACAGAGTGCCTTTTATTGTATGGTTTTTTGGCAATGCATAAATAAACAGCACCCCGAAAACAAGACTTTACCTTGTGTTTAAAATTGGCTATATTACCTCATGGTTCTCAAATAAGGGTATTCAGGCGCTTTCCTGTCAAGTGTCATGAGACTGCAAAAATCCGATTATGCCAATATACATGGATCGTCACGAATTGCCGGGTGTTACCGCTCAAGACGTAGCAGAAGCTCATCAGGAGGATTTGAAGATTCAACACCTGTATGAATGCAAGGCGCTTACCTATTGGTTTGATGAGGAACGTCAGACTGCTTTTTGTCTGATTGAGGCACCAAGCAAAAAGGCAGTGATTGAACTGCATCGGAACGCTCATGGATTGATTCCCCATCAAATTATTGAAGTAGATAGTGAGCTGGTAGAATCTTTTTTGGGGCGAATTAAAAATTCCGAAAACCTGACGGATATAGCCGAGGGTAGTATCTTCAGGATTATTATGGCATTTCAAATTGAGCGCCAGGAGGTGATAGGTGCCTCGTCAACTAAATATAGTTTCCAACTGCCTGCTGCGGCTGAGATGGATCTGATTAAATCATTACTGGGTAGTTTTAATGGTCAGGTGGCTGCAAGAGAGGATAAAATGCTGCTTTGCTCATTTACATCTGCAGTGCAGGCCATTCAGTGTGCAGTTGCTATTCGTAAAGAACTCCTTCACAAGTATAGGGAAGGGACTACGTGTATTGAACTAAAATTTGGACTGTACGGTGATCAAGCAATTAATGGACAGGAGCATTTTTTCCTGGAATACATTAGCATGGCCAGACATCTTTGTATGATTTCCCGCCATAATGCAATAGTGGTATCTCACTCTGTTCAGGAGCAATGCTTGCAGGAAGAGGCGTTGTTCCAGACTTTGGCTGATGATCTGAAAGTTTTAAGCCTGGCAGAAGAACGTTTATTGATTCAGCTAACCGAAGTGTTGAATGATTCAATTTATTTGTCCGGGTTTACAATCAGCGATTTAGCCCAAAAGATGGGTGTTAGTAAATCTCAGCTGTATAGAAACATGGCGACCATTACCGATTTGTCCCCCAGTGAATTACTCAAGGAATTTAAGATGTATCGCGCCTTGATACTGATGGAACAACACATTAAAACCATAGCAGAAATTGCCTATGAAACAGGATTTGGAAGTCCCTCATACTTTTCAAAGTGCTTTAAAAGGCGTTATGGTATTTCCCCATCTGCCTATATTGACTCATTCTCTCGTTGAAGTATTCTGATTAAAAGATTGTAGTGATACCGATTCATGGCCTTGGTACAATTTTACCAGTCTTTGAACTAAATTTACTAGTTACTTTGTGTCTCTATGTCATACCTTGCCCTTCAAATAAAAGGATAAAGCCATGTGTAATTCCGTAAAGAATTTGGAGCCGTCAAAAATTGAGGAATTTAAGGCGAAATTAAGAGGCTTGCTTGTCCGTCCGGATGATGACAGGTATGAGCATGCCAGAAAGGTGTATAACGCGATGATTGATAAGCATCCCGGTATGATTGCTTACTGTCAGGATGTGACCGACGTGCAGCTTGCCGTTAATTTTGCCAGAGATAATGAGTTGCTACTGGCAGTGAGAGGAGGTGGGCATAATGGTGGTGGTCTTGGTATTTGTGATGATGGGTTGGTAATTGATTTATCGAACCTAAAGAATGTGAGAGTGGATACCACAGATAATACTGTGCGTGTTGCAGGCGGTAATTTATGGGGCGAAGTCGACCATGTTACGCATTCATATGGCCTGGCTGTGCCGGCCGGAATTATTTCAACAACAGGGGTCGGCGGTCTGACTCTGGGAGGTGGAGTTGGCTATTTAAGCCGTAAATATGGTTTGACGATTGATAATTTGTTAGAGGCTGATATGGTTTTAGCAGATGGCTCACTGATAACTACCAGTCAAGACCTCTATCCTGATTTGTTTTGGGCCATTAGAGGTGGTGGCGGTAACTTTGGAGTGGTCACATCATTTAAATTTCAGGCGCATCAGCTCTCATCGGTTATTGGTGGTCCTACACTCTGGCCAATTGAACAAACCGAAGAAATAATGGAATGGTACGATGGTTTTATACATCAGGCGCCTGAAGACCTTAATGGGTTTATTGCCACTTTGGTTATTCCCGGAGATCCTTTTCCTGCAGAATTACACAATAAACAGTTTTGCGGTATTGTTTGGTGTTACACTGGTAATAATAGCAAAGAGTTTGATGACTTATTCAAACCGGTAAGAGCTAAAAAACCGGTATTTGAAATGGTTGGAGAGATGCCCTATCCGGCCATTCAAACGCTTTTTGATGGTTTATTGCCTACTGGTTTACAGTTTTACTGGCGGGGGGACTACTTTAACGATCTCACGCAAGAGATAAGAGCTGCCCACCGGAAGTTTGGCGCCCGGATACCAACTCCCTTATCCCAAATGCACCTGTACCCATTATCTGGTGCAGCAAGCAAACCTGGGAAAACTGAAACGCCTTGGGCCTACCGGAATGCCAGATACGCTGGTGTTATTGTTGGGGTTGATCCGGATCCTGCCAATGCGGATACTATTACCCGCTGGTGTAAGACCTACTGGGAGGCTTTACATCCCCATTCAGCCGGAGGTTCTTACTCTAACTTTATGATGGAAGAAGGGCAGGAGCGCGTGCAGGCAAGCTACCAGCACAACTATGCACGTCTGTTGGAGATCAAGAACAAATACGATCCAAAGAACTTATTTAGGGTTAATCAAAACATCAGAACCTAATCGTTTTGGTTAATAGCCTGAATTGATGGACTTCTCAGATAATAAATGTGTTGGCAGTTTACTTGTGTTGTAATAGTGTTTTGTGAGTTGGTGTATTTACAATGCTAAACTAATTGCTGAGGTTTTTAACCGAACAATTTAATTCAATCAATTATTCATTCATTTTTAAACAACAACATTATGAAAATTGCAAAAGAAAATATTCCCGTTAAAATTAATTCACCGGCGGCTATAGCACGACAAAAAACTGGTTTTGGAGATGCAAGTGGATATGGAAAGATCAGCGGCGAGTTTTTTACGCTTAACGAAGGCACTGATATTTCACCCTTGCTGGCGGGGTTGCACGACGATAAGTGCCAATGCCCCCATTGGGGATATGTGTTGGAGGGTGAAATTAAAGTGGTTTACACTGATGGCTCAGAAGAAACAGTGGTTGGTGGTGACTTGTTTTATTGGCCGCCCGGACACACTGTTATTGCGCTTAAAACATCAAATATGATATTGTTTAGTCCGCAAGAAGAACATTCGCATGTAATTGGGCATATCATCAATAAAATGTCGCAGACAGTATAGTAATATCCATCGGTTCATACTAAGTAAATGCAGAATACCAGCAGGCTGTCTCTCTTTAATCCTTCATTAATGGATTGAAGAAGGGGCGTGTTGGTGTTATTTCAGGCGGGTAGTTGCAGGGGAATAATTTGAGTACCTGAATTGGATTACCAGTCGAGCAGGCGCCTTTCTCCCTGGAGAGCCTTAATGCCTCCTATCTCTTGCGACACCTCTATAACTCCTTTGTATTCGCCTTGCTGATTTCTAAGAGCAAAGTATTGAATTAAAACATATTCACCCTTTAATCGAATCCAGAAATCGGCCTGCTCTTTTTCTCCTTTTCTAAACGCTTCAACTATTTGTTCTACCACATGCACGCTTTCTGGTGGATGGCAATTATTGACCTCGCGGCCGATAATGGCTGTTGTGCGTGGGAAAATCCTTTTTTTGGGTGATGAAAAATAACAGACTTTATTGTGCTCATCTACAAAGGTAATGTCCACAGGAAGATGGTTAAAAATAAGTTGGATTTGCTCGGCATCTACAAGGCCTGTGCCCAGGTTAATCTGTTTTCCTTTGAGGTGTGAAGTTACAGAAGAAGCGGTTTCTAATTCTGGTTTAAAATAGGGATAGCCCAACTTAGCAGCTTCATGGTTCATTGCTTGCAGTTGATCCTTTTCGATTGTAGAAAGAATGTGGGGAAATAAAATGCGCTCTTCTCTAAACTTAATCGCCAGCATATTAAAAAAAATATCACCTACGCATCTGTTAAAGAGTTTGAGTTCGATGTTTGGGTTGCTAAGTGCCTCTATCACAGCTTTAATGTTTCGACGAATATCGTCGTGAAACGACCACATTATCTGGAGGCATCGGTAATCAGGCCATGCTGATTCCAGGATTGGGAACATCACATTTTCCTTAATAGTATAATGTTGTATAAATACTTCAAGTTTTCTAAAGAGCAGAAGCAGCTCCTGCCTAAGTTTTTTATCACCGGGTTGTTTCCCAAAGCGCTTAAAAATTGGGCGGATACTGTCAAGCAACGCCTGCATTTCAAGGTTGTTTTGCTCAAGAATACCCAAAAATGACTGACGATTTGGAGCTATGCGATTGTATTCACTAATAGTGGTATGGAAGATGTTCAGTAATTTGTTGGTTAATACTTTGACATCCTTTATGGCATAGTCCTTTTGCATAACTTCATCAAAAAGAGCTATAAAGTCAGACGGAATAACAGTGGGGATAAATGCCTTGTTTTGTTCTATAAAAGAATGCGCATTGCCTGTTTCTTGCAGCAACATGGCCAATTCCATTAGTTTCTCGAGGCGTTTGCTTTTCGTGTTAGTAAATTCAGACATAGTCTTTTAATGGATAGGTGTTTGTTTTGAATAAGTCCTACTTCTGTGCAGAAAGAAAAAAGATGTGGTAGTTACTTTCATCGGTTTTTTGAATCCAATGAGCCACCTTTAGGCTAATTGTTTTGTCAAGCAGAGGGGCTGGAATAAATGGAGTATTAACTTTAATTAGTTGCCCGTCTGGTAGTTTTTTTATTGCTGCTATAACTTCATGAACAGGTTGTTCACCGCTGTTTAGCATATCGCTGATATCTATTTGCTGGTGCACATGGTCTTCACTAAACCAATCTGGCTTTTGCCAGTTATAGTGACTGGTTTCTGCATCCTGTATGGTCGTAGTGTCTTGACCTACCTCGGTGCGCAGTTTATTAATAAGTTCCTCAACCTTTAGGCCACCTATAACAGCTGCTTGCGATAAGCTGGTAACTTTGGTAATGGTTTTGCGCAGTATCGGGTTTTTGAGCTTTTTAAATGGTGGCGCCAGTGCAATTAGTGAGTCTTCCAGTTGAGGATATGCTTCCAGTAAATCAAATATTTTGGTTCGAGGTGTAATTATTAATGGGTCCATGGTGCTATTCTTTTTTGTCGGTGTAGGAAAGAATTCGTCGCTCGCCCGTTAAAGCCCGATTATCGGTCAAATCCTGCGATACTTCTAGTGTGCCCAGGTATTCTCCGTTTTCATCGTGCAGAGCGAAATATTCAATTTTAATGAACTTGCCTTTCATTTGTATCCAGAACGGCGCATGAGAAGCTTTGCCCGATTTGAAGTCTTCCAGTATCTGTTCCACAATATGCGTGCTGCCAGGTGGGTGGCATAAGCGAACATCACGATTAATGATGGAACGGTTGCGAACGAAAATTCGCTCGCTGCCTTGGGTGAAGTACTTGACTTTATCATTTTTGTCTACAAATGTCATATCTAAAGGCACTGTATTTAAAATGGCCATAACTTCTTTTGCAGTAAAGCTTCCTGATGGCAGCTGAATATGACCATCCGTAGTAAGTCCGGCATCAATTTTTTCACGACTGAGTCCTTCGGGCTGCCATTCTACATCCGGATCGTAGAGGCAAAAACCAAACTCCAGCGTTTGGTTGTGTATATTCCACCAATCCTCGGTAGTGAGCACATCCATACTCATCGGGAAGAGAATTTCCTCCTCTTTTTGTACCATGTCGATGATTGCCTGCAGGGTTGGAAAGAACAATAACGGGAGTGCATCTGTTAAATCACTAATAGTTAATTCGGGGGGCTTTAACAGTTCGATACATCCTTTTAATTGTTCCCTTATTTCGTCGTGTTTGCCCCACATTATCTTGGGAGGGCCGGTTATTTCATTCTTTTCAAGATAGGGAAACACCAGGTATTCTTTTCTTTGGTAGTGCTTGTCAACATCCATCAGGGCATTGAAGGAACCTTGAAGGACTAGTAGGTATTGCTTAAACTCTTTGTCAGTTAGTTGGCTGATGGCCTTTAAGAGATTTTGAGCTTTTTCAGCCTCCTTTTTTAAGGCAATATTCTCTTTTTTAAACACATCAACCGGATGTCCGTCAGGTATTTCTTTAGCGTTTGTCAAGTCAACATTTCCTTCTAATACCGATCCATGAATATCGCAAAGCTTCAGAACTTCAGACTCGGGCAGTCCTTCCTGAATAAGTTCTTGTTCAACCTCAACCACTTCGCCATAGGGTATGCTCTTTAGTGTTTCGATGAGCTGGTTTCGCACTGTTTCAGCCGATTCGCCTTCGTGAAGTTTTAGGATTAGAGTTTTTAGCTGCTCTTTTCGATATTTTGAGTTGTTAATTAATTCGCTCATGATCAAAGTGTTTGATGGGTTACAATTCTTTTAATCACCCTGTGGAACAGGCTTTTATTCAGAATGCTTCTTATCCCAATTTAACCTTTTTAAATCGTTTTTTCCAGAGCAGGTAGCCACTGATAACGACCATGATGCTTATTAAGCCGGATAATGGCACCAACAGGATGTAGAAGTTACCAAGCATGAACCTGAAAAAGCGACCTGTGTGAATTTCCAGAGACAGATTCCACAGTGACATGTGTGCTGTTTTGAGAATATTATCTGGCATAGGTGCGAATGGAACGTTATGGTATAAAGGCAGCGCTCCCTTATCGTAATCAATCAGGTATTGTTCTCCATTCACCCCTTTCAGCAGTCCGGTTATTTTAAAATCGCCTATTGGGCGGCCACCTGTGTTTCCAACATAAGCCCTGCCAGTAATGTAATTGTGTATTTGTGGATGTGCCGGATGCCAAAGGAAAAGTCCACTAAAAGAGCCAATGAGGTAGGCGCCACTATCGTATGGTTCAAGTACGTTTATACCCATCACACTTACAGGAGGTTGGATGCGAAATCTTTCCAGACTTAGGTCTGTACTTGTCATTTGAAATAGTCCGTCTGACGTGGCCAAAATAAAGCTTTCGCTTGAAGGGTTATATTTGAGATCCCGAAGTTTATCGTACCAGGGATTTGTTTGATCCAGGTGAGACCATTTGATGGGAGGCACCTTAGAATACGCAATGGCAATTAAAAGAGGCGGGCGTAAAAACATGCCGGTAAAGAATAAGAGGCTGAGACAAATAAACAGCCAGGCACCTGTTTTATTGTGCCATTTGAGCGACCAGCGGTTAACCTGTGCCAATTTGGTCACTGATCTGTTTGCTTTTTTTCTTCTCTTTATCCAACCGGGGAAAAGAAAATAGACAATGCCAGAGAGGGACAGAAAGATGGTAATAAGTCCCAGCAGGTCGACAAATAGCTTGCCCGGCAGGCCCATTATTTCGCCTGAATGCAACTGCCAGATAGTTTCGAATAGAGATACCTGGTTTTGGTGATGAAGAGGTTCGACTAACTCAATTTTCTCAAGGTTAGTATGAATACCATCTGAACGGCCTTTGAATAAGTATGAGCGGTTGAGGGCATATATTGTATCATCAATACTTTCTACTGCAACAAAGCGTTTGATATCCGTATTTATTTCCAGCTTTTGCCAGACCTGTACTTGCTGGTTAAAGGCATACAGACCAAATTGTGTGGCGGCATACAGGTGACCGTCGCTGCTGCGATGTAAATCAAATATTTTTCGGTTATCAGCACCCTTTGGAAACCCGCTATTGAGCGAATGGTACTGTTGAAAGGACGAGTCGCATGCCCACACGCCAACGTTGCCATATATCAGTATACTATCGGGCTGGATGATGAGGTTCCCTTTCAGGGCACCATTGTTCCAGTTGGAGTAGTTGAATTCTTTGGGCAGCAAGTTACGCGGGACATCAATATTTGAAAATGTTTCGCGATGGTTCATGAATATGCCCGTTACCGCGTAATAAAGCAAAAGGAAAGAAATGATCAATCCGGGCCATTTATGGAGTTTTTTATACAGTTTGGCTGCTTTATTTTTTTTGTTCATGCTGTCTGTAATTTTGTTCTTAAAGGCATTAGTTATTCGTTTTGGTATTCTACTGCTTCAGAGGTACCTGAAACGGACTTCACGTAATTTGATTGCACATACCATTGCAACCTGACAAACCAAAGGAATAAGCTTTCTGAAAGTTTCGTCCCAATTCTTATTTCTCAATTCGGTTAAAGCGAACTGTATCTTTGGTTTGTACGAGGTGTCACTTGATGTTCAATTACTTTATCAGTCTGTTCAAAACGGCATCGCCCTCAATGATCCGTTTGGCCAATGATTGAACGGTTTCTTTTTTAACAATGCTGTAAAATTCATCCCTTACTACTTTATATTGTTCGTGTAAAGGACAAGGGTTCTTATCGGTGCAGTTTTTTAGCCCTATGCCACATTTATGGAAACAGGCATCGCCTTCCATTACATGGATCACTTTGTACAGTGTTAAGGGCTCCTCATTCTCCGAAAAGAAAAAGCCTCCACCACGCCCTTTCATTGACTCCAGAAGTTTATGTCTGGTTAGCGTTTGCAGTATTTTAGCTGAGAAGGCTTCAGGGGCTTCAATTTCGTTCGCTATTTCGCCAACTCCCGGGCGCTTTTGCTCCCAGTTGCGTATTTGAACATAGATTAAAGCCCTGATTGCGTATTCGCTACTTTTTGTCAGCATTGTTTTAATAATTAGTTAGTTCCTTTTCAAGCTCAAGTGCTTTCAAAAACAGGATGTTATTTTCCAGGTGGACGTGCCTGTGCAGATCTTGCTCAAATTCTTTCAAGGTTTGAATAGTGATGCGATAGGTGTTGCACGCATCTGGCGGGCACGTATAGTTATTTGACAGTCGTGCTATCTCGGCAAAGCGATCTCCTTCAGTTTGGTGCTCGCTATCCAAAGTGTCGATGGTGGTCGAAATGAAACCAATTTTATGCTGAGGCAATGTTTTCTTTGCCAATAGCCTGATGTATGGAAAAAGTTCTTGCTCTTCCTTAATAAGGTGATTGCTCAAATCCTTCGTTGCCCCCTCAAATAATTCTTTTATGGTGTGGAGTTCAGTATGATTATCGCCGTGCACCTGGCAGAGTTTTTCCAGTTTCTGAAGCAAAAAGGGCATATGTTCTCTTACATAGCTGTGATGCCTTTTTTCTATATAGTCGCACAGTTCATCGGCATTAAGTGCGTTAATGTATGCTGTGTCTGCATCGTTAGAACTCAGAATTATTTTTAGTTCGCTAATTAAGCCTTTTGTGTCGATGTCTGCTTTAGAGCAGGCTTCTTCAATGCTGATGCTTCCGCCACAGCAGAAATCTATTTTGTTTTTATCAAACAATTGGGCCGTACGGAAGTTCTCCTTCACAATATCTCCTACTCGTGTATTACCATTTAGTTCCATAATTGACATTTTTAATTGCTGCAAATATAGTATAATTTTATAAAGGGATATAAAAGTCCTTTTATACTTTTGATTTTATCATGAAAAAATAGTTGTGCATTTTCTTTTCGAAGGGCAACATCTCGTCTTTATCTGTCTCCACACAAGAAGTTTTTCCTATCTAAAATTGAGGATAAAACATTATCAATACCTTCTGATTGTGCATAGTAAATGATTCGAATACTTACCTTTTGGCAGTTACTTATACAGTTCAGTATTATTTTATAAATTATAGAATTTAAGGCTAACCGAAGTTGTTCAAGCTGTAACTATCAGTTAAATAGAGTGTAATGCCCCTAGGATGGCACTGCTGTACTAGCTAGTGTTTATATGGTTTAGATATTAATTTAGGAGTTAGTGTCTACATTATTAAAAAATACCGGCATTCCTTTTATCTTTTCTGTACTAAAATTTAAACTTATACGTTTGGCTTTTGGTAATAATTGCTTTTTTTGTCAGTCCACACTATATTAATTTATATTAAAAATATTAAAGATGTATAATACTATTTATTGTTTATTAATTTGTGCGCTTTTTTGGGCATGCGATAATGCCCCTATAGCTATTAATATTGTACCATACCCACAAGAGGTGGAATCGACAGGCAAACAAGTGATAATTGAAGAGCCACTTTTTTTGCAATCTGACGAAGATTTAGGAATGGTTTCGGAATTGCTGAATGAACAGCTGATTATATGGAATGAAGCCTTACCTGAAAATACTGACAACACTAAAAAGTTTCCTGTAGTTGCAGAAATTGATGACCAGTTCAATCATGGTGTAGAATCTTATCACCTTAGTGTTACGAAGAAGCAGATTAAAATCATTGGTCAGTCTCCAAAGGGGATATACTATGGGATGCAATCCTTGCGACAGCTTATATCTGAAGCTGATAATCAAATTTCACTTCCGGCAGTGGAGATTACGGATTTTCCAAATTTCGGATGGCGCTCATATTTACTGGACGAGTCCAGGTATTTTAAGGGCAAAGCATTTGTAAGGCGCTTGCTGGATGAAATGGCTGCTCTTAAAATTAATAAGCTGCACTGGCACCTTACCGATGACGCAGGTTGGAGAATTGAGATTAAAAAATATCCTAAATTAACGTCTGTTGGGGCATACAGAGACAGTACACAGATTAATCATCAAGGTAAAAAATGGGACAGTAAAGTGTATGATGGAAAGCCACATGAAGGTTTTTACACCCAAGAGGAGATTAAAGAAATTGTTGCTTATGCAGCTGCCCGAAATATTGAGATTATCCCTGAGATTGAAATGCCAGGTCATGCGAGTGCTGCCATTGCAGCCTATCCCTGGTTAGGCGTTATCGGCCAATTGGAAAGCGTACCAACCTGGTTTGGAAAGCTTGAAGATAGTTATAATGTTACTGATCCTAAGGTTATTCAGTTTTTGCATGATGTATTGGATGAGGTTTGTGAATTATTTCCTGCAAAAGTCATTCATATTGGTGGCGATGAAGTGCTTTTTGATGCCTGGACAAACTCAAATGAGGTGCAGGCTTATATGAAAAAACATGAGCTCAAAACCCCGGCTGATTTGCAAATCAAGTTTACCAATGAAATTTCTGCTTACTTGGAGAAGAAAGGTAAGCGTATGATGGGATGGAACGAAATTTTGGGACAAAATATTCATAATTTTGAAAACGCCGAAGACTATAAAGCTGAAACAGAATTATCCAAACAATCAGTTATTCACTTTTGGCGTGGCGATATTCCTTTAATAACAGATGCTGCTCAAAAGGGTTACGAGATTGTGAATTCCCTCCATTCCGAAACTTATTTAGATTATACCTATGAAGGCCTGCCACTGAGTCGCATTTATGCTTTCAGCCCAATACCTGAAGGACTGGATAGTGCCTATCATCAGAATATAATTGGTATGGGAACACAAATGTGGTCGGAGTGGACTCCTACAACTCAGGATGTTGAATATCAGACTTTCCCAAGAATCGCTGCATTTGCTGAGGTAGCGTGGTCTGGTTCGGGAGATTATCTGAATTTTGTTAATCGATTGAAATTATATAGCAAGCGCTGGTCGGAAAAGGAGATTAACTTTCCCTTGGAGCAAATAAAATAAGTAGATTAAAACTGTTACCGACTGACGTTTAGTTAGAGCAGTAACGGCAGAATGACTATATAAATAAAATACCTTCTAAGCCCAGTTAAATCTGGGCTTAGTCAGTTAAGATAAACGTAGCTGTATGATAAGGACGAGTTGTGACCTTTTTTGTGCAGCTTTGTTTTTCAGTTTCGTAAGTTAAAAGTAACCATGATTATTCTTCTACTTGATAAGGCAACAGCACGACAGTAGGTCTTCGATGTGCTTGCATCGGTGTTTATCCTGTTTTTAGAGCGCTTGTTATCAATTTTACATGCTGTACAAAACCCTTCTCATACACCTCCTATCGATGTTGACTTAATAAGTTGTTGCTACTAAAAAGTCGGCAGGTGTGCCAATTGGAAAAGCATCGTTTAGGTCTCAATTACTAGTGTTGGAAGAACAGCTCGCGAAATGAGTGTTCGCAGTGCCTGTTGTTAAGATTTTTGATTGATTGTGCAAAGTGATGTGCCCTTTTATCGGGTGTAAGATGAGAAGGATTTTTATATAGTGATAGTATTGCTTGGTTTTAGAGTGTAGCTAATGAATTTTAAGATTCGTGATTAGTCAATGTATTGTCGGTAAGGTTGTTAATGGGTGTAATTGAGTGAGGATGTCCTTTTTTTGAATAGTATTATTCCCAATAAGAGCTCGAAAATGGGCCGAGTAATGCATAAAAATGCCCCTTGATGTTGGTCGAAAAATATGATTTTGCAAGTGGATTTAAGACAAAAAAGCAATGAAGGACAAAGCAAAAAAAACGGATTCGAGTTCGACTATAAAAAGGTTAAGGTACGCGACCTATTTATTGTATGTTCTGTTACTGTTAATTACCGCAGGTATTATAATAATATTTTCATTCTGATTAATCAAATACTTAATATAAGTATAATACAATGTTAACTATAGAATTATGAAAAAAAGATCTACATTATTATTGCACATTTGTGTAATGGCATTTTTAATGTTCTTTTGCACAATTGAGGCTTTTTCTCAGTCCAAAACGGTTAGTGGACAGATAAAAGACTCTTCCGGTGGTGCCCTTCCTGGCGCTTCTGTAATTGTGCAGGGAACAACCAATGGAACTATTTCAGATGTTGATGGAAAGTATTCGCTTAGCGTTCAATCGAGCGATGTGCTCATATTCTCCTTCATCGGTATGAAATCCCAAAGTATAAAAGTAGGCGATCAGGAAACGATCAATGTAACTTTAAGTGAAGATGCTATTGGCATAGATGAGGTGGTGGCTGTTGGGTATGGAACGATGAAAAGAAGTGACTTATCAGGTGCCTCCACAACCGTTAAAGCCGATGACTATAAAGATATGCCAAGTGTTGATATTGCTCAGTCTATTCAGGGCCGTGTTGCGGGTGTGTCTATCTCTCAAACATCAGGCTCACCAGGAGCTTCAACAAAAATCCGTATCCGAGGTGGTAATTCTATGTTAGGTTCAAACAACCCATTGGTAGTTTTGGATGGGGTTGCAATGAACATTGACCTGGGAGATTTGAACCCGAATGATATTGAGTCGATGGAGATATTAAAGGATGCCTCCTCTACTGCTATCTATGGGTCGCGCGGAGCCAATGGGGTTATTGTAATAACTACAAATCGCGGTGAGTCTGAAAGAATGAGGGTTCAAATCAGTTCAAACTATTCCTTTGATCGTGTTTCAAACACCTATGATTTATTAGCTGCAGCACCTTATGCAGAATTAATAAATGCAATGAGTGATGGCGCCGAAATTTTTTCCCCTGCCGAAATAGAGGCATTCAGAGTAAATGGAGGCACCGATTGGCAGGATCAAATTTTTCAGACGGGTTACACCAGTAACAATCAGGTTTCTTTATCTGGAGGCTCGAAAAAAGTTCAATATTTTATCTCCGGCAGTTATGTCGATCAGCAAGGGCTGTTAGTTAATACCGGACAAAAGCGGTACTCTGTAAGATCTAATATTGACGCTCAGGTGGCTGAACGTTTTCATGCTACCTTCAATGTTTCTGTTACAAAAAGTGAAAAGAATAACAGCAATGATTTAGCGGGTTCCAAAGATAGTCCTATATGGAACTCCTTACTATGGTCACCTACAGAGCCTGTTTATAATCCAGATGGGACTTACAATATGAATGATCAGTATGGATCAATCAAGCTTAATCCCTATATGGTTTCTAAAGAACGAATGAACGATATCTTTGAAACCATTACAATGGCCAATGCAACTTTTAAGTATGAACTCACCAATAAGCTGCAATGGAGTGCAATTTTTGGAGTGGAAAACAATGAACTTGAGTCCGCTGATTTTATTAATCGATTTGTGAACTCAACGACCGGTTCATCACGAAGCTATGGGAATGCCTTGTTTACTCAGGCAAGTACATTTCTAACCTATAACAATACGTTCAACGAAATTCATCGTCTGACAGCAATGGCAGGTTACGAGCAATCGTCTCAAACACTGAAAAGTTTTAAGGCCAGTGGTTCGAATCTTCTTTCCGAAACTGTTGGGTATCATAATTTGGCATTAAATGCGTCGCAAGGAATTTCTTCTAATTATGAGCGATGGGCTTTGCAGTCTTACTTGGGACGTATTGCCTATGCGTTTAAAGATCGATACCTGCTAACGGCGACTTACCGTATAGATGGCTCGTCACGGTTTAGGAATGACAACAAATTTAGTGGGTTCCCATCGGCCGCAGTTGGCTGGCGTTTGAGTGAAGAAGCCTTCATCAAAAATATGGATGTTTTCCAAAATCTGAAGTTAAGAGCAAGTTGGGGTATTACCGGAAATCAGGCCATTCAACCTTATGGGACTATGTCTATTTTATCACCTTTCATATACTCTTATGGCACCTCAACAGGCTATACAGGTTATTCTCCTTTAGGTGCTGAAAATCCTGCATTAAAATGGGAGGAAACCACTCAGTTAAATATCGGACTGGATTTTTCTATGCTGGATGGGCGTTTAAATTCAACCATAGACCTGTTTAAGAAAAATACCGAAGGACTGTTACAGGGAAAAGCCCTGCCTGCATACAATGGCGGTGGTACCATTATTAAAAATATTGGAGAAATTGAAAACAAAGGTTTTGAATTTATGGTGGCCTATGATGTTATTAGAAAGTCTGATTTGAAATGGAATGCAGGCTTTAATATCTCTTCTGTTAAAAATAATGTGATCTCAATTGGCGATGAGAAACAAATCTTTCCGGGCAGCTCTTACGGGGGCGGGTTTCTCGATAGCAAGACTTTTATAGTAAAACCAGGCGAACCTCTTGGAACGTTCTATGGCTATAAGTTTTTAGGTTTATGGCAGGCAAATGAAGCCAGCGAAGCTGCCTTGTATGGCTATAAACCAGGCGATTCTAAATATGAAGATTTGAATGGTGACAAAGTAATTGATGGAAAAGATTTACAGGTTATAGGCAATGCCTTGCCAAACTTTAGCTGGGGTTTTAATAACCAGATTAGTTACAAAAATTTCGATTTTAATGTGATGATTGAAGGGGTGCATGGCAGAGATGTTTTAAACTTGGGGTATGCAGGTGCAGGCGTGGCCGTAGGTGATGCCCGATCGATTACACTGGCAGAAGCTGCCAATGCCTGGACAGAAAATAACACCAATACGATATGGCCTTCTCTGAATAGCTCAACCAATGTGGATCATATTAACTCTTCTAAATGGCTGCAGGACGGAAGTTATATAAAGCTGAGAAACGTGAGTGTGTCTTACAACCTGTCGAAGGAGAAAATAAAAATTGGTGACTTAAAGCTATCTGTTAGCGCTCAGAATATACTGACGATTACCGATTATAAAGGTTTCGATCCGGAGGTAACATCAACAGGAGGAAGTGATATTGATCAAGGCCTCGATCTTGGTTCGTACCCTTCGGCTAAATCCTATACCTTGGGTCTGACCTTAAATTTTTAATTGATACCTATTTAAATCTAAGATGTAAAGAATGTTGATGCTTCAACCGTTAGTGTTTATCAGCATTGTTTGTATTCAGCGTTATTAGAAAATTAAGACATATGAAAAAGTATTTAATATATTTATTTGTTCTTGGCGTGATTTTTTCTTCATGCTCCGATTTCTTGGATGAAGATCCGAAAGGAAAGTTAACCAGTAAAAGTCCTTTTAAAACCGCATCTGATTTAGAACTCGGTCTGGTGGCAATGTACAATAAAGCGAATGGTATTTACAATGCGAGCCAGTTTGCAACAGTTTTGATGGGGGGCGACGATGTTACCACCCGAACAGGTAGTAATAAAGGGCCTTTCCGCGAGTTTGATACCTTTTCTGCTACGGATGCTAACCCCTGGATGCACTGGGGGCAGGCTTATGCTTGCGTGTGGTCGGCCAATAATATTATCGTTAACTACATGGATGCAACAGAAGCGACTGAGGAGGAACGCTTGTTGGTGGCAGGACAGGCTCACTTTATTCGAGCTATGAGCTACTATTTCCTGGTTCGTGTTTGGAACGAAATACCACTTATTACCGACCTGCAGATTAACCTTGATATCGAAAAATCTGCTCCGGCAGCTGTTTATGAATTAATTGTTGAGGATTTAAAGCTTGCTGAACAATACCTGCCCAACAACTGGAGTGGAAAAAAGAAGGGAGTTGCTCCTACTAAAGGTTCTGCAAAAGCTCAATTGGCATCTGTGTACCTCTCAATGGCCGGCTATCCGCTTAAAGATGAATCGAAATATGCATTGGCAGCACAAAAGGCCAAAGAGGTAATGGACAATGCTTCGGTGTACGGTTATCGACTACTGGATAATTTTGCTGACCTATGGACCAGAGCTCAATTTAACGATGAGATTGTATTTGGCTTATTTTACGATCGCACCATTGCGCCTTATACCTGGGAGAATGGAAATATGCGTGCCCCATTGGCATCAAAACCTGAAGAAGAAGGTGGCTGGGATGACTACTTTGCCGAGATTAACTTCTTTAATGCTTTCCCCGAAGGACCGCGTAAGGATGCTACATTTCAAACAGTTATTCGCCCAGATGCTAAAACAACCCTGCATTGGTCTGAAGGTGTTCAGAAACATCCTTACTATAAGAAAATGCGCGATATGGATGGTTATAACCCTGACGAACCATGGGCGTGGGTAGATTGGTGGTCGAGCCGTACTAATATGGTCATCCGATATGCGGAGGTATTATTGATTTATGCCGAAGCACAAGCGATGGCTGCAGGACCTGATCAGACTGCATACGATGCTGTTAACGATGTTCGCAATCGTGCAGGGCTTGAAGACTTGCCCGATGGCTTGTCGAAAATCGCATTTCGTGATGCCGTTGTTATGGAGCGTGCGTGGGAGTTTGCAGGTATGGAAATCAATTCAGCAAGATGGTATGATCTTGTTCGCCTGGAGCGTGTAGAGGAGGCCGCAAGCAACAGGCACGAAACAGAATTGCCTATCCTTAACCCTCCAACAAAAGACGATTATTTTGCACCAATTCCAAATGGAGATAAGTTGATTAATCCTAATTTATAATACGAAATAAGGATATTGGTGCTCAGGTAGTTGATTGTAACTAAATATTTGGAAGGTTTAAATGGATTACTATCAAATATTTAAAAGTCACTGCCTGAGCACCATGCTTTTATAATATCATAATTAGTAAAAAGCAATTTACTTAATATTGATGCGAGTGCTTACGAACGGGCTGAAGACTTATATCAGCTGAAAGGCCGTGAATAGATAGGCACAATGAAGAATTGCACGATGGTTGAGCACTCAACCATATCTTAGATATAAGCCAATGAACTACTGTAAATTATTATTCCCTCTTCTTTTTATAACCAATATTTTAGTAGGACAGAATGATTGGGAGAATCCTCGAGTATTTGAAAGAAATCGTGAAGCGTCAAGAGCCACTTTTTATTCATTCGCTTGCGAGAAGAAAGCGTTAGCAAATAAGGTGGCAGATGGCGATTTTATAAAATGTTTAAATGGAAAATGGCGATTTAACTATGTCAATAGAGCCTCCCAAAGTCCTGCTGATTTTTATCGCTTAAACTACGATCATTCTTCATGGGACACTATTTCGGTGCCCGGTAATTGGGAGCTTCAAGGGTATGGCTTTCCTCATTACACAAACATTATCTATCCCTTTAAAAAAGATCAACCAAGAATAGATGATGCATATAGTCCCGTAGGCTCCTATATTAGCTATTTTGAAATTCCTGACCACTGGGATGGCCGAGAGATTTATATTCAGTTGGGGGCAGTTAAATCAGGCTTCTATATTTGGTTAAACGGCAAGAAAGTAGGGTATAATCAGGGCTCAAAGTTACCTGCAGAGTTTAATCTTACGCCTTACCTTGCAAAAGGTAAAAATAAGTTAGCTATAAAGGTATTTCAGTTTACAGATGGCAGCTATCTGGAAGATCAGGATTTTTGGCGCCTATCTGGTATTCAGAGGGATGTATATCTGTTTGCCCGCCCCAAATTACATATGCGCGATGTGGGCGTTAAGGCTTTATTGGATGAGTCTTATAACGATGGAGTATTCCATCTCGAAGTAGAGTTATTGAATAAGCATAAGGGGTTGAAAAAAGGGTTTAGTGTTAATTATCAGATTCTAGATGCAGATAATACACCTGTTCTTCAGGGGAAATCTTCAAAGGTTACATTAAAAAGCGAAAATACTAAACAGCTCACTTTTAGCGGGGAAATTACTGGTGTGAGGAGATGGTCTGCCGAAGAACCAAACCTTTATAAGCTGTTGGTTAGTTTGAGAGATTCAAAAAATAATATAGTCGAATCCACTTCAATTGACATTGGCTTTCGAACAGTGGAAATAAAAGGAGGGCAGTTGCTGGTTAATGGACAACCCATATTAATTAAAGGTGTTAACCGCCATGAACACGATGAGTTCTTTGGCCATGTGATAAGCGAGCAGTCAATGGTGGAAGATATTAAGCTAATGAAGCAGTTTAATATTAATGCAGTAAGAACGGCCCATTACCCCAATGATCCAAAGTGGTACGAGTTGTGCGATAAATATGGTATTTATGTCTATGATGAGGCAAATCTGGAGTCACACGGATATGGATATCATCCTGACGAAACGCTTGCGAACTTGCCTGAGTGGCAGGAGGCGCATATTGAGCGTTGCGTCAACATGGTCGAGCGCGATAAAAACCATCCTTCTGTCATCGTATGGAGTCTCGGTAATGAGTCGGGGGCCGGCACCAATATGCTTGAAGCGTATAAAAAAGTTCACCAAATAGATGGAAGCAGGCCAGTTCATTATGAGAGGGCGGAGATGCAAACCGACCTTAAAGAGCGGCAGACCGATATTATTGGCATTATGTACCTGCCAATTGAGAATGTTAAACAAGACTGGCTGGGTACCGACAATGAGCGTCCTTTTATTTGGGCTGAGTATGCCCACGCCATGGGAAATAGCACCGGTAATTTTAAAGAATACTGGGATTTCGTGGACTCTCATAAGCAGCTCCAGGGTGGCTTTATCTGGGACTGGGTCGATCAAGGAATAGCAGCCTATAAAAATGGTAATAAATATTGGGCCTACGGTGGACATTTTGAGCCTGAAGGCCTTCATCATGACGAGAATTTTTGCTTAAATGGTCTTGTCAATCCGGATAGAACACCACACCCTGGTCTGTTTGAGGTTAAAAAGGTGTATCAAAATATCGACTTTAGACTTAAGGATATCGTTTCCGGTAAGGTGGCAATCAAGAACCGACGTTTTTTTAAAGACCTCTCTGATGTGCTTCTTAGCTGGGAGTTACTCAAAGACGGTAAGGTTGTAAAGTCAGGTCAATTTGAACTAGGAGCAATCGCACCTCAAGCAGAGCAAGAGTTTAAAATCGGATATGGAGAACTGGAAGAAAGGGCAGAATATTACTTAAATATTTCGGCCATTAATCGGGTTTCACGTCCATTTATTGCCATAGGTCATGAACTGGCCAAGGAACAATTTCAATTGAGTAAGGGCAGTCTAAAGAAGCTTGTTAACGAAAGCCAATTGACTCTTAATGTTGAAGAAAATGAGAATCAATTTATTGTGGAAGGAAAGGATCTAGGTATTTCTTTTTCTAAAGTTAGCGGAGCATTAAGTTCATATGTCTTAAATGGATATGAGTTGATAAAAAGTCCATTAGTACCTGACTTTTGGAGAGCTCCAACTGATAATGATTTTGGAAACGATATGCCCGAGCGTTACAAGGTATGGAAAGAAGCAGTGGCTAAAGCTGAGTTGAAGAAAGTTTCCAAAACTCAAATTTCCGATAAGGAGGTTTTAATCGAATCAGAGATAAAGCTACCTTCCGTGGAGGGCATACTAAGTGTTGACTATCGCATATTTGGTAATGGGCAAATTGATGTGGCTTATACTTTTAATGCTTTAGCCGATAGTCTGCCGGAAATTCCGCGTATTGGAATGGTAATGCAACTAGATAAGCAGATTGATAACCTTCAGTTTTATGGCAGAGGGCCATGGGAGAATTACACCGATAGAAAAACCGCCTCTTTTATTGGGGTATACGAGTCTAAAGTTGAGGAACAATATTTTCCCTATGGTCGTCCCCAGGAGAATGGTCATAAAACCGATGTTCGTTGGCTGAGCTTACAGAACCAAACAGGAATGGGACTTAAGATAGTTGCCATTAATCAACCTTTAGAATTTAATGCTTTACATATTGCAACGGGCCAATTGGATCCAGGTCTGAAAAAGCAACTGCGCACACCTTTGGATG
The DNA here is from genome assembly GCF_051851475.1 of Carboxylicivirga taeanensis. NCBI lineage: Bacteria > Pseudomonadati > Bacteroidota > Bacteroidia > Marinilabiliales > Marinilabiliaceae > Carboxylicivirga > Carboxylicivirga taeanensis. Next base: position 90,233 of record NZ_JBPUSJ010000014.1, read on the forward strand.
TAAAAGAAGGAGACTTTGTGGAGTTGCATATCGATCATAAAATGATGGGATTAGGAGGAGATGATAGTTGGGGATCTAAACCTCACAAGCCATATTTAATGGAAGCCAATCAGGAATATAAGTATGAATTTACTATTGTACCTGAGTATTGATTTTGTTAATTAGGTTTATCTGTCATCAATGATTTTTTAGGGATTAGGGCTTATAATGTGCATTTGGCGCAAGTTTACTCAATATAGATTTATCCAGTTTGATTTTCTATAAAGGAGTAAATGCTATTTATTAACTAAAACTAAAATCAAATGAAAAACAAATGGATGACTCTGCTTACACTCGTTTTGTTATTTGGGTGTGAAAGTGTGGAACAAGAAGCTGCCGATAGTTCAATACATGAAATAATTGAACAGACTCCAGGTGAAAACCTTTACTTAAAAGCAGCAAACGATTTTCAATTGGTGTGGCAAGATGATTTTAATGGGTCTTCTTTAGATACAACTAAATGGAGCCGCATTGGGGAGGGAACTGTAGATTGGAATAATACAATGACCAAAGATGATCAGGTCTATGATATCTCCGGAGGTTACCTTTACTTAAAAGGGATTGTGAACCCCGATACGCAGGCAGATCCAAGACCCTATCTAACAGGTGGTGTATGGACCCAGGGAAAATTTGATTTTACCTATGGTAAGGTGGAAGTGCGTGCCAAGATGGAATCTGCTCAGGGATGTTGGCCTGCTATTTGGTTGCTTGCGAGTACAAATGAGTATGGAGGATGGCCAGATAATGGCGAAATAGATTTGATGGAGCATCTTAATTTTGATGGTTATATTTATTCAACTATCCATAGCAACACGAAAAGTTCACCAAGCAGTAAAACGGCAAGTGTGAATACTTCAGAGTTCAATACCTATGGCGTGGAATGGTATCCTGAGAGAATCGTTTTTACCATTAATGGGACGCCCACATTCACCTACTACAAAGAGCCTGGTGCAGATTGGCATCAATGGCCCTTTGACAGAGACTTTCATATCATATTGTCACAGCAACTTGGCGGAAATTGGGTGGGTAATGTTAATGCGAGTCACCTGCCGGTAGATTATGTTATTGATTTCGTAAAATACTATGAATATACGCCTGTTCCGGTACCAACACCTCCTGCCGGGGCCAATCAATACATCAAAATACAAATGAATGGAAGCACAGTAAATTCATGGGATCATTTAACCGAAGTAACGTTAATTCACGATGGGGTTGAATATATGCTTCCTGACGGACATAATGCACCTGCAGTCTTAGTAGATGGAATGGGAGTTAATGGCGCAAGCTCTGGCTACTATGGATTAGATGCAAGTGGTTTATTGGAAATCAACTTAGGGCAAGGTTATGATTTCGATGCTGTAAAGCTAGGCGTTTATAATGGCGATAGTCGTGTCTATGAGAATGTTGGAGTATCTGTTTCGGGCGATGGTGTTGTTTACGGTAACCCGATCGTTCAGGATGTGCAAAGCTCTAGAATGTTCGACCTTAATTCGCCAGCTTATCAGTATATTAAAATACAAATGAATGGGAGTACAGCCAATGAATGGGATCATCTAACTGAAGTCACGCTAATTAGTGGGGGAAAGGAATTTGCTATGCCATCTGGGCATGATGGCCCAACATTATTAGGCGATGGTATTGGCGTTAATGGAGGCAGTACTGGCTACTACGGATTAGATGCTAGTGGATTACTGATTATCAACCTGGGGAAAGCGGTAACTTTTGATCAGGTAAAACTAGGAGTATACAATGGAGGTGTTCGAACGTATCTTAATGTAGAGGTTTCTCTTTCAGCAGATGGGGTGACTTATGAGATTAGAGAAGTGCGTGATATACAAGATTATCAAGTGTTTTTTTGAGGGGTTGTTGAATTAATTAGATAAATAAAAAGGACATTACTAGATACTTAGGCTGGTAATGTTCTTTTGTTCGTATCAGTCCGCTTATGACGCCATTAATGCCGTGCGAAATAGAGCCGGATTGAATGACTTAAGCACAGGCTTATCCTTTTTGCCTTCCCGGATTCTGTGGTGATGGAACGTGCCTGGGAGTTAGCCGGCTGTGAACCCATTACCTGCAGGTTGTTAGATTTAATACGTCTGTAAAGAGTGGAAGAAGTGGCTGCTGAACGTGGTAGTCAGGAGGGGCTGTATTTTTTCAGCCAACAAAGGAAGATTACTTTATGCCCAATCCGGCTACTTATCGGTTTGATTAAAAATACTTAACGATTCACTCTGTTAAATTTAAAACGATTATTAGTTCTTTTAGCATAGGCAGATTACTAATTGGGCAATGATTATTTAGATTATGAGGATAACATTTTTGTTATATTTGGAAAAATGCACAATATGATGAATCCTAGATATCTGTTGCTGACTTTTGCATGCTTTCTATCTTCCGCACTTTATTCTCACGACTATCAAATAAGTTATCTTTCAATAAAAGATGGACTTAGTCAAAATGAGGTGACTTCAATAATTGAAGATAAATATGGGTTTATTTGGTTTGGTACCCGGGGCGGCTTAAACCGATACGATGGGTATAGTTTTAAACACTTTAAACCTCAGGAAGGAGACGAAGCTTCTTTATCAAATCCTTCAATAGAGTCTTTGTTTCATGATTCAAAAGGCAACTTATGGATTGGCACCAAATCTGGCGGGTTAAGTATATTTGATCTGAAGCAGGATAAGTTTATTAAGCATTCAAACTTATCTTTATTACCTAGTCGTATCATCTCAATAACAGAGGATAGAGAACGGCACATGTGGTTTGGTACTTGGGGGGAAGGATTGTGGAAGTATGTTCGCGATAAGGATAGCCTTTTTCAGGTGATTCCAAAAACCAATGTAAAGTCTCTGGTTGAAACAAAATGTGGAACCGTATGGGCCGAAACCAAGGATGGCTTGTATAGCAGTTTGCAGGAAAAGGTGGTTGCAAATTTTCAGTCAAAAGACATTGAAATTGTCGATATGGTTGAAGATGACAAAGAACCCGTGATTTGGGTCGTTGGTTGGAATATGCACTTGGTGAAGTACAATTACATGACCCAATCGATTACTCAATATAAAATAAAGGATGTTACTGGTCAGTTGTATGAGGATACTTATTCCCTTTGTTTGGATGCGGATGGAAATATTCTGGTGGGCACGTGGGGGCAAGGCTTATTTGTGTTTGATAAAAATAGCGAAAAGTTCAAAGCCATTGATATAGAGCCACGTGTTGTTACCAAATCATCCATCAACTATAAGGTGATACTTGACATTTATATGGATTCAAACTCCATTATATGGCTAGGGACTGATGGTGGCGGAATCGTTAAATTGACGAAAAAAAGTGAGTTTATTTCAACAGGTATACGAACCAAAGAGAGGATGCTAAATTTGCATGTAAATGCCTTTCTAATCGACTCTCATAAACGAAAATGGGTTGGAACCAGAGGGAGTGGCTTGTTTGTTGCCGAAGACAGTGTTTACAATAAAATTGGCTATATCCCTTCTCATAAATACAAAAAGACGCCTATTACCATTGTGAAAAAACTCTTCGAAGACAATCAAGGCCGAATATGGGTCAGTCTCGATGAAGGCTTATTTCTGGCAGAAAAATCAGCTGGAAACAGGTATTGGATGGTTCCGGCGAGTAGCCTTGGGAGCGACATTGATACCATTCGAAAAGCCCACGATGTGCTATTTGGCGATCAAGAAATGTGGGTGGGAACTCAGCAACAAGGATTGTTTCACTTTAAACAGCATAACGGTACCTATCACTTAAATAAACACTATCATCATGCCAGTAAAAAGAATTATATACCCGATGATCGGGTGACAGCAGTGTTTAGAGCCGATAGTGCACTTTGGATAGCAAGCTACAAAGGTCTTTTAAAGTTTAATCAGACTGATTCTGGTTTTGTTTCAGTAGAGAAGCTTTTGAGGAATGAGAAAAAGCCTTTGTGTAACATCATCTTATCAACGCACACAACCAACGATGCAATTTGGTTTGGAACCCCCTGTGGATTGAATGAGCTGCGTAAAAACGAGCAAGGGAGCTATAATTTGCTAGAGTTAACCAGAAAGGACGGGCTGTTAGATGATTACATAAATGCCATATTAAGTGATCAGGACGGTAAAATATGGGTGAGCACAAATGCAGGGTTATCCTGTATTGATACCCAAGCCAAAGAGGTTCTGAATTACATTGTATCTGACAGGATTGGAGTGGTTGACTTTTCAGAAGCTGCTAGTTTTAAAGGAAAGGATGATGTGTTGTATTTTGGCAACTATAAAGGACTAACCTATTTTGATAGTCGCCAAATTAAGAACAGCCAAATTAATCCAAAATTTGCCATATCTAATTTTAAGATTTTAAATAATGATGTAGCGGTCTCTGCGGCAGGAATTCTTAGCAAGAATATTAATGAAACAGATACTATTGAACTTTCTTTTTTTCAAAATGAATTCTCATTCGACCTTGCTTCTCTGGATTTTAATACTCCCGATAAAAATCAGTTCAAATATCAGTTGCAAGGTTATGGTTCAGCCAATGAATGGATCAACCTTGGGAACAGGCACCGGATTTCGTTTAGCAATTTACGGCACGGAAAATACATTCTTCGGATTAAATGGACCAATTCAACTGGCGGATGGAGCCCAGATATGAAAAATATCGTTATTATTATCCACCCGCCTATCTGGAAAACGTGGTATGCTCTTTTGGCTTATTTACTTATAGCTTTCGGCTTAATGTATGTAATTATAAAGATTCAAATAAAGCAATCGCGATTAAAGGATCAGGTTAAGTATGAAAAGCAAAATCGGGAAAAAGATCAGGAGCTGATAGATAATAAACTCAAATTCTTTACTGATATTTCACATGAATTAAGAACTCCTTTAACACTGATATCTGCCCCTGTTGATGAGTTGATATCTAAAAAAATGCTGTTCGAGGACTCCTCTTTTGTCATGAACCGAATCCGCATCGTTAAGCGAAATGTGGATAAGCTACACAGTCTGATTAATCAACTTCTGGATTTTAGAAAATTAGAAGTGGGCAAGTTAAAACTTCATTTAACCGAAGAGGATCTCATAGGTTTTGCTGAAGGTGTTGGTCATGAATTTAGGCAGCTGGCAAGTGAGAACGCAATTGAGTTTATCATAGAATCAAGCAAAACGCCTCAATTGGTGCAGTTTGATAGGGAGCGCATGCAAATAGTATTGCACAACTTACTTTCTAATGCTTTCAAATACTGTGGTAATCCGGGTTTTGTTAAGCTTGCCATAGCAGGAGCTGGCGATGAGGTGTGTATTGAAGTGTCAAATAACGGTCGGGGGATCTCCAGTGAAGACAGTCAGCATCTCTTCGAGCGCTTCTATCAATCTAAAAATAATCGGGGCATCAATAATTCAGGCATTGGCCTTAGTCTTTCAAAAACTTATATTGAGCTTCACAATGGGCAGATTGACTTTGACAGTAAGCCAGGTGAATTAACTACATTTTCAGTGAGGTTAAAAAATAGAGTAAGCGCTCATAGCTCTGGGGCCGGAGAAAAAGCTTCTAATGAGAAACCATTGATATTAGAGAATACATCTGTTCACACCAAATCATTGAACTCGAAAGGCAAAGGGGCCACGATTGTAGTTGTTGAGGATGATGCCGAAATAAGAGTCTATTTAAGAGAGCTTTTGAGCCAGTATTATGTTGTGATTGAGGCGGCTAATGGACATGCAGCCTTTGAAGCCATGATTGAATACGCACCTTCCTTGTTAATTTCCGATGTGATGATGCCTGGTATGGATGGGTTTGAATTGTGTGAAAAAGTTAAATCGAATCCAAAGATTAGGCATATACCAGTGCTATTGCTTACTGCAAAAGGCTTGCCGGAAGATGAACTATTTGGAACTAAAAAAGGAGCGGATGCCTATATGACAAAACCGTTTTATCCAGACTTATTGCTCGAAAAGGTGAGAATGTTGATCTCCAGTCGCAAATTGTTAAGTCAAACTTTTTCTAAACAAATTCATCTGGCGGCTGAAAATATTGAAATATCAAGTAAGGATGCAGCGTTAATTGAAAAAGCAATCAAGCAAATTGAGGAAAATATTGATAATATTAACCTTGACGCTAACTTTATTGCGGATAAGCTTGCTCTAAGTGCATCAACGTTCTATCGGCGCATAAAGAAAATAACGAACCAAACACCTCACGAGTTTATAATAGCCATTAAAATGAAAATTGCGGCACGCTATTTAAAAGAGTCAGGCGATACCGTCTCTGAAATTGCCTATAAAGTGGGTTACAATGAAATAAAAACCTTTAGAAGGAATTTTAAGGAAATCTATAACATGTCTCCAAGTGAATATCGGAATGGTTAGAATTATTGACGCTATCCCGCTAAGTGTGTAAGGAAAAATATCAGGGTTGAGCTTAATTAGAGTTGATGGATACTCAATTCTGCTAAGATTCTCGCCATTTTCCACATAACATCTTCATTAATATCGAAGTGAGGTTGGTGATGGGTACCTGTATGGTTAGATGCTCCTATGCCCATAAACACAGCTTTCCCGCCTGTTTTTTGAACATGGTTCATCAGTGTACAGAAATCTTCACTATAGGTGTTGTGCAGTTCTTTCTCTATGCAATGAGTGAACAAACCGGTAGCCGTCACTATTTGGTTGATTTTTTTGGTAAGATCGCCTGAACTGGCAGCACTTTCGGCTTCACCAACTAAGCTGATATTGCAACTACATGCATATTT
>NZ_JBPUSJ010000015.1:0-90298 GCF_051851475.1 Carboxylicivirga taeanensis
TCTTTGCCCATGCATACTTTGAAACCCCATTTTTTTAGTGATTGAGCCACAAATGTCGCTGTTCCAAATTCACACCAGGCCGGTTCAGGATATTTATGAAAGAGGCGACGCCATTGAGTCATTTCTTCTTGTAAATCTTGGAAATATTTGGAAATGCTGCTCATCTTAAGCTTTTGTTTTGCGCCTAGACTCAGAAAATGTAACTGGTCCGTTTTTTTTCTGTTGTAATTAACTGATAGATAAAATAAAAGCCACTCTAAAAAAAGAGTGGCTTTGTGCCCAAGACTGGACTCGAACTATTTTTCTAATGCGCTTAAAAACAGTGTTTTGTAATTGTTGAAAATCAATAGGTCTCGTTAGGGTCTCACTAATACAATTTGACTATAATCAAAGGTAAGAAATTTATTTAAAATTGTTGACATGTAATTTGTATACGTTTGTTGCTCTAATGATGAATAGTAAATATCAGAAGGCTAGGCACACTGATTGAATTTTGTCTTAGAGTGAGATAGAGCATGTATTTTTCTGTATACCATGGAAAAATTATTTGTCAAGTACGGAGAGGTCAGCTCTTTGCTGCATAAATCTAATAGGTGATAAATCATTGGCAAGCTTATTCCTTACATATTAAAATTTTGTGTGGCCTGTAAGCGTCTATAAATAATATTATCGTTAGAGTAGCGATAAGGTTAGTTCTCCAAAAGCCAACGGTATTCATTTCAGTTTAGCCTTGACTTATCATATTTCATTCCATTCCAATTTGAGCTGCCTGATTGTTTTATGGTACAGATATGCAGTTGAATATATATTAGAATGAAGATTCAAACTGTAATTAAACCTAAAAGCTTAAACGATAAAGCAAGGTTTGAAAAAAATGTTTATATTTGGCCGAATAAACTATAAAAAATGGCAAAAAGCAGGGTTAAACTAGTCGATATTGCACAGGCACTGAATGTATCTGTTGGATTAGTATCATCCGTTCTTTCTGGTAAGTCAAAGGAAAACAGAATAAGTGAAGGCCTTACTAAGAAAGTAATTGAAAAAGCCAATGAGATGGGGTATCAAGCCAATCAAATGGCAAGAGGATTACGCACTGGTAAAAGTGGTATAATTGGAATTGTTGTGGCAGATATTGCTAACCCCTACTTTGGTAAGATGGCCCGATATATTGAAAATGAAGCTTCAAAGCTTGGTTATCAGGTGATGTTTGGCAGTTCTGATGAAGATGCCAACAAGCTGAAATCTATTGTTAATTTATTTATTTCTCGACAAGTTGATGGACTTATTATTGTTCCTGTTAACGGAAGTGAAGAGTATCTTAGGAAGTTAAAGAAACAGGCAATACCCTTTGTATTCATTGATAGATACTGTGAAAATGTTGAAGCAGAAACTATTTGTACTGATAATTTTGAAGGTGGTTATCAATTGACCAATCTATTGGTTGCAAAGGGGTGTAAAAAAATAGCGGCCTTTGTGTACGATACAAATGTGACTAATAATATAGAGCGGATTAAGGGGTACGAGGCGTGTTTAATAAATGCTGGTATGGATACCGATAAAGAGCCATTAGTTTATGAAGTCGGCTTTAAACACATGGAGCAACGCTTAGAATCTTCAATGAAACTGGCCTTGAAGAATAATTGTGATGCCTTTTTCTTTGCAAACAACGCATTAGGTGTGCACTGTGTGAAATTTTTCAATGAAATCTCTAAGGTTAATATTCCTGAAGATTTAAAAATTGTAAGTTTTGATAACCCGGAGGCGTTTCAAGTTTCAGTTCCTTCTATAACTTGTTACGAGCAGCCAGTTGAACAGATGAGTGCGCGGGCAGTTAAAGTTCTGTTTCAAAGAATTTCAAATACATTAGTAGGTCAAAATAGAACCTACTTGCTTCCAGGGACTTTAATTGTTAGGAATTCGATATAAAAATTTTTTACACAAAATGCTAAAACGATTAAGCAATGAAGAGTAGATATTCTATAGGTATAGATTTTGGGTCAAATGCAGTTCGCGTTTTAGTTCTTGATATAATCAATGGGGAGGTAATTGCATCTTCCTCAACGGGATATCAGAGAGCAAACGCTGGGGTATATACATCTATGAAAAATGTAGATGTGGCAAGACAAGATGCTTATGATTATATAGAATCACTCACTAGAACATTTATAGCATTAAAAGGGCAAAAGGTATTAACCAATTTTGATTGGCAAAGAGTTGTTGGAATTGGTGTAGATGCTACAGGCTCCACACCAATTCCAATTACAGAAGAAGTACTTCCATTAAATATCTTACCTGAGTTTAAGGATAACCTAAATGCTATGGCTTGGATGTGGAAGGATCATAGCTCAGAGGCAGAGGCGCAAAATATTACTCGGTTAGCAATGGAAATGAGGCCTGATTATTTACAGAAGTGTGGAGGTAAATATTCATCAGAATGGTTCTGGGCTAAAATTTTGCACTGTGCAAATGTGGCTCCTGAAGTTTTTAATGCAGCCTATACTTGGGTGGAGTTTAGTGATTATATTCCTGCCGTTTTAACTGGTGTCGAGCATGCAAATTATATTAAAAGAAACAAATGTGCCGCTGGGCATAAAGCTTTGTATAATGAAGCATGGGGGGGCTATCCAGATAAGGACTTTCTAAAACAATTGAATCCAGCATTATTAAAGGTTAAAGAAAGTCTTCCCGAAAAAGCTTATGCTGTAGACACACTGGCAGGTTACTTATCTCCCGAATGGGCTTCAAAGTTTGGTTTGCGAGAAGGTTTACCTGTAGCTATGGGTGCTTTAGATGCTCATGTAGGAGCAATAGGATCTGGTGTGAATAAAAACACACTTGTCAAAATTATTGGCACTTCATCGTGTGACATTATCGTTGGAAGCAATTCAGCTCAGGATATTCAAGGAGTTTCTGGTGTTGCAGATGATAGCGTTTTACCTGGATATCTCGGCATTGAGGCTGGTCAAAGTGCAGTGGGGGATTTATTTAAATGGTTTGTAGGGGACGTGTTAGGAGAGGATGAAAGCATACATAGCAAACTGAGTTCATCCGCTAAAGAAATACAGCCAGGGGAGTCGGGGCTATTGGCATTGGATTGGAATAATGGTAACCGAGATGTGTTGTCTGATTCTAACTTAAGAGGTTTAATAGTTGGTCAATCACTTCATACTAAGGATTATGAGGTGTACAGGGCTTTAATTGAGGCTACCGCATTTGGAGCAAAAAGAATAATTGATCAATTAGAGACTGGAGGCGTTGCCATTGATCACATCATTTGTTGTGGCGGAATACCGCAGAAAAACAGTTTGCTGATGCAAATTTATGCTGATGTTTTTAATCGTCCAGTTTTTATAGCAGAAAGTAATGAGACCGTTGCTTTAGGAGCTGCAATGATTGGTGCTATAGCATACTCTAAGGTTACCAACATGGATTATACTTTAGAAGATCTACAAAAGATATGCTGTAAGGTTAATCAGGTTAAATATGTGCCTATTGATTTAAATGTTAACACCTATGAGAAGCTATATGAAATCTATTTGCAGTTGCATGATGCTTTTGGAACATTGGATGGCAGTACAAACCTGTACAACGTTATGAAGCAATTGATTCAAATTAAAAATGGTATATTTTAAACTATAAAGATATGGCAAACAGATTAATAGGGGCTATACCCAAAGTGGGCATACGCCCCGTAATAGATGGACGTGAGAGAGGTATTCGTGAATCATTAGAACCTCAAGTGTTGGATTTAGCAAATGCCGCTGCTAAGTTTATAGAAGAAAACGTTCGAATGGCCAGTGGTGAAAAAGTAGAATGTGTGATTGCTGACACCTGTATTGGTGGAGTAGCCGAGGCGGCTATGTGCGCTGAAAAATTCCGAAAGGAAGGAGTAGGTGTTTCACTAACAGTAACACCTTGTTGGTGCTATGGGACAGAAGTGATGGATACTGACCCTCTTATGCCCAAAGCTGTTTGGGGATTTAATGGCACAGAACGGCCTGGAGCTGTATATTTGGCAGCAGCACTGGCAGGTTATTCACAAAAGGGATTGCCAACTTTTGGTATTTATGGCCGTGACGTACAGGATTCTGGAGATACGACAATTCCTAAAGATGTTCAAGAAAAGATTATTCGCTTTGTGAAGGCTGGTTTAGCTGTTGCTCAAATGAAAGGTAAATCTTATCTGTCAATTGGCTATTCATCCATGGGGATTGCTGGTTCCATGGTAGATAGTAATTTCTTTCAGGACTACCTGGGTATCCGTACTGAGTTTGTGGATTCAACCGAGGTATTACGTCGCATTGATGAAGAGATTTACGATAAGGCAGAGTTTGAGAAGGCGATGGCCTGGACCCGTCAGAATTGTAAAGAGGGGAAAGATTACAACAAGCCAGAACATCAAGCCGATGAAGCTCGTAAAAAAGAGGAGTGGGAGATTGTTGTGAAGATGACCCTAATTTGTCGCGACATGATGATTGGTAATCCGAAATTAGTAGAAATGGGTTATCGTGAAGAAGGCCTGGGACGAAATGCTATTGTTGGTGGGTTTCAGGGGCAGCGTCAGTGGACAGATTATCAACCCAATGCAGATTTTACAGAGGCTATCTTAAATTCATCGTTCGACTGGAATGGGATTAGACAAGCTTTTATTTTTGCGACTGAAAATGACAGTCTCAATGGTGTCTCAATGCTTTTTGGCCATCTGTTATCAAATACCGCACAGATTTTTTCTGACGTCAGAACTTATTGGAGCCCAGAGGCAGTGAAACGTGTAACAGGAAAAGAATTAAGCGGTAAAGCCAAAAATGGAATTATTCACTTGATTAATTCTGGTTCAACAACCCTAGATGCTACAGCCCAGCAGAGAGATATAGAAGGCAAGCCAGTTATGAAACCCTATTGGGACATTACTGATGAGGAAGTACAAAAGTGTCTGGATAATACCTTGTGGCCTCAGGCTGTCCGTGAATATTTCCGTGGAGGAGGTTACTCATCGCAATTTAGAACTGCAGGAGAGATGCCAGTAACGATGTCTCGAGTGAACCTGGTAAAAGGAATCGGTCCAGTATTGCAAGTTGCAGAAGGCTACACCGTTGAACTGCCAAACGAAATTCACTCAATCCTGGATGAGAGAACCAATCCAACCTGGCCAACAACTTGGTTTGTGCCAACTCTTACTGGTCAAGGAGCATTTAAGGATGTTTATAGCGTGATGGCCAATTGGGGAGCTAACCATGGAGCGATTAGTTATGGACATATAGGTGCTGATCTTATCACCTTGGCATCAATGCTTAGAATTCCAGTTTGTATGCACAATGTGGATAGTGAAAAAGTATTTAGACCAAGTGCATGGGCCTCGTTTGGAGAAGACAAAGAAGGGGCAGATTACAGAGCCTGCGAAACGTATGGGCCGCTGTATGGCATTAAATAATAAATTCTTACAGGCTTCACTGTTTTTTTGGAGAAGCCTGTAACTCTTAAAATCGGCAATATGACAATCCTTAGAGTATCTTTTATATCCTTCTTTCTTATTGTTTTATTCCTATTAGGATGTAAATCTTATTCATCAAAAAATGATAAATCAACTGATATGAAAAAGGGAACATTGGGCTATGATAAGCAGTTTCTGACCAAATACTATAAAACCATTGAATTAAAAGATGATGGTGCTACAGTGCTTATAGTGCCTGATTTGCAGGGGCGTGTAATGACCTCAGGTTGTGAGGGTGATGGGGGCTTTAGCTTCGGATGGATTAACTATGAACTTATTAAATCTAAAAGAAAATTGGCTCATTTTAATCCCTTTGGAGGAGAAGAGCGCTTTTGGATTGGGCCAGAAGGAGGACAGTATTCTGTATACTTCGAAAGTGAGGAAAACTTTGAATTCGAAAATTGGTATGTTCCTTCAGCCATCGATACCGAGCCTTTTATCCTGGAAAGAAGTAGTCAAAAAGAAGCTACGTTCAGCAAGGAAATCCAATTGATAAATTACTCAGGTACGCCGTTTCATCTTAAAGTGGAAAGAACTGTAAGCCTGTTAAATAAAAAACAAGTTTTTAATAGGCTAGGTCTTCAGAATAACAACGCAGCTGTGGTTGCTTATCGATCAGATAATACCATTCAGAATACAGGAAATTTTGATTGGGAAAAGAAAAGTGGGCTTCTGTCTATCTGGATGTTGGGAATGTTTACTCCTTCTCCAGAAGTTACTGTTGCCATTCCGGTTAAGACCGGGGAGGAGTTTTTGTTAGGGCCAAAGGTTAATGATAATTATTTTGGTGAGATTAGTAACGATCGTTTAAAAGTGATAGATGATGTTGTCTATTTTAAAGCCGACGGTAGGAGTCGAGGGAAAATAGGTATTCCACCTTTACGAGCTAATCAATTTATGGGAAGTTATGATGCCCAAAACCAAACTCTGACAATTCTGGAGTGTCAACTTCCAGAACAAGTGACAGACTATGTCAATTCAGCCTGGGAGATCCAGGAAACCCCTTATGGAGGTGATGCTTTTAATTCATATAATGATGGACCTCTCGAAGATGGAACACAAATGGGGCCATTCTATGAACTGGAAACTTCTTCACCAGCATTGGATCTAAAAACTCAAGAAAGCTACACACATACACAGCATACTTACCATTTTAAAGGTACTAAAAAGGCATTGAATCAGATTAGTGAAAAAGTGCTTGGAGTCTCAATACAGACACTTGAAGGGGTATTTTAAGAAATTATGAATAAAATCCATTAATTGTGAAAAATAAAGAAAAAGTAGTATCCAAAGAGTTACTCCTACCATTTATAATGATCACCTGCTTGTTTGCTTTGTGGGGATTTGCCAATGATATAACTAATCCGATGGTGGCCGCATTTAAGACAGTGATGGAGATCTCTAATGCTAAGGCATCCATGATTCAGTTTGCTTTTTATGGTGGATATGGAACCATGGCTATACCGGCCGCACTGTTTGTAAAGCGTTATTCCTATAAAAAAGGTGTATTATTAGGGTTGATTTTGTATGCAATAGGAGCCTTGTTGTTTTATCCTGCAGCTCAGTACGAAATGTTTGGTTTCTTTTTAGGTTCGCTATACATTTTAACATTTGGTTTGGCCTTTTTGGAGACCACTGCAAACCCATATATCCTTTCAATGGGAGATGAATCAACTGCTACCCGTCGTTTAAATTTGGCACAGTCGTTTAATCCCCTGGGATCTATATTCGGTATGTTTATCGCCTCCAAGGTTATTTTGGCTTCGTTGAAGTCAGATGCGCGTGATGCAGCTGGTAATCTTTTGTTTGATAGCATGAGTGTCGCTGAGAAAGCGGTGGTTCGTACCCATGACCTAACCGTCATTCGTAACCCATATGTCATGCTTGGTTTTGTGGTGTTGGTTATGTTTGTCATTATTTTGGTATCTAAGATGCCGGAGCGTCAGAATGCGGACCATACCGTTCATGCCAAAGATTCGTTTAGGCGACTTTTCAAAAATCGTAAATACCGTGAAGGGGTAATTGCTCAAGTGTTTTATGTTGCCGCGCAGATTATGTGTTGGACGTTTATTATTCAATATGCCGAAAACTTGGGGTATGATAAGGCCACAGCACAGAATTATAATATTGCAGCAATGGCACTGTTTATTATCAGTCGTTTTATTAGTACTGCTATGATGAAATATGTGAATGCTAGAAAATTGCTAACAATTTTCGCGATGGCAGGAATGATTTCTACTACAGGAGTGATATTAATTGAAGGAGAAATAGGACTCTACTGTCTGGTAGCCACCTCAGGTTTTATGTCATTAATGTTCCCTACTATTTACGGAATTGCACTACATGGTTTAGGTGATGATGCCACAATAGGGGCAGCGGGTTTGGTGATGGCTATTGTTGGAGGTGCTCTAATGCCTCCTTTGCAAGGAGCCATCATTGATATAGGACAGGTTGGTTGGTTGCCGGCTGTTAATGTATCGTTCATCCTACCATTTATATGTTTTGTGGTGATTGCTATTTATGGCTATCGAACATTAAACGTTTTTTCAGAAGATTAACACAAAAAAATACAGTATGAACTTTAAATTAGGAAGCATGGCCATCTTGCTGATGGCATTATTGGCATGTAATGGGCCAAAGGTCGAGAAGACATATAACAGAGGGATTAACCTGACCCCTAAGCCAGCCAGATTAGTGCAGGGTAATGGAGTTTTTCAGCTTAATAAGAAAACTGTTTTCGTTGCAGAAGGTGAGCAGCTTTCTGAAGTAATTGCATTTTTCACTGAAAAACTACAAGCATCAACGGGCTATGAACTCGCTGTGGTGAATTCAAAACCTAAATCTGACTATATCAATCTGATAATTGATGCGCAGCAGTTTGATAATAATGAAGCTTATAAATTAAATGTGACTTCAAGGGGCATTGAAATAATTGGATGTGCACCCGAAGGTATTTTTTACGGTTTACAAAGTTTACTTCAGTTATTACCTGCTGAGGTGGAAAGTTCGAGTCTAGTCACAGATGTTTATTGGGAAATACCTATAGTTGAGATTGAGGATGCTCCTCGATTTAAATACCGAGGCTTGCACCTGGATGTATGCCGTCACTATGTTTCGGTTGATGACATCAAGAAGCATCTGGATATGATGGCTATGTTCAAAATGAATAAATTTCACTGGCATTTGACCGAGGACCAGGGATGGCGTATTGAGATCAAAAAATACCCCTTGTTAACAGAAATAGGATCGATTAGGGTTAATGGGGATGGCACGGAGTATGGTGGTTTTTATACGCAAGAAGAAGTTAAGGAGATTGTTTCCTATGCTTCTGAACGTATGATTGATGTTATTCCTGAAATAGAATTGCCAGGACATGCATTAGCAGCTTTGACAGCCTATCCGCAGTTTTCCTGTACTGGTGGTCCTTTTAAAGTACGCAATATCTGGGGGGTTGAACCAGATGTGTATTGTGCAGGTAAAGAAGAGACTTTTCAGTTTTTGGAAGATATTATTGATGAAGTAGTAGAGCTTTTTCCTTCAGAATATTTCCACATTGGAGGTGATGAGTGTCCCAAAACCCGGTGGGAAAGTTGTGAGCTGTGTCAGCGCCGAATGAAAAAGGAAGGTTTGAAGGATGAACATGAGTTGCAGAGCTATTTTGTTCAACGCATTGAGAAAGTGCTATTGGCACATGGAAAAAAGATGATTGGTTGGGATGAAATTTTAGAAGGAGGATTAGCTGAATCTGCAGCTGTTATGTCGTGGAGAGGAGAAAATGGAGGGATTGAAGCAGCTACGCATGGTCATGATGTGGTTATGACTCCTGGTAATTGGTGTTACTTAGATCATTATCAGGGAGATTCAAGGATTGAGCCTGTGGCGATTGGTGGTTATACAACACTTGAAGAGTCCTATTCCTATGAGCCTGTACCTGAACAATTAAATAAGGAAATGACAAAACATATTTTGGGTACGCAAGGAAATGTTTGGACTGAATACATGTATACTTCTGACTTAATAGAATATCGCGTTTACCCAAGGATTATTGCATTGGCAGAGGTAAACTGGACTCTTAAAGAGAATAAAAATTTTGAGGATTTTGCTAGACGAATTGAGAATTTGTGTGTACGAATGGATATGCATGATATTAATTATCACATTCCATTGCCAGAAGGGCCATGTAATAAGGTGGCTTTTATTGATTCAACGAAGGTTGAGTTTTTTACAACGCGTCCTGTTAAAATGGTGTACACGCTGGATGGCAGCAAACCTACTGCTAAGTCGGCAACTTATAAGCAACCATTCACATTCTTTGAAAATGCAGAGATAAACATTGCGTCCGTGTTGAGCAGCGGTCGAATGAGTAAGGTACGCACCGTGATTGTTGAGAAACAATCGTTTAAGCCAGCTGTAGAAGTTAACACTAAAGGTAATGGATTAAATGAAAGGTTTACCAAGGGTGATTTTATATATGTATCTGATCTGAAGAAGGTAAAGGATTGGACGGAAACAGCCAATGATGTAAACTTGAACCGAGCTTATACGAAAGCACAGATTGATGAGCCTTCAGCGTCTATATTGACAGGTTATATTGAAATGCCTGAAGATGGTATTTATGAGTTCTCGACCAATGTAGATCAGTTCTTCCTAGGAGATGAATTACTCATCAATAATGATGGGGAAGTGAAACGCTTTTCAAGAAATAATTCATCTATTGCTCTAAAAAAAGGGAAGCATGCGGTGAAGATTATCTATCTCAACAATATTATAGGTGGCTGGCCACAGGCATGGAATGGTCCAAGGGTTGAATTTAGGTTGCAGGGTACTGACAACTTTACAACAGTTACTCAAGAAATGTATAGTTTTTAATAAAAAAATAAGAAGATGAAATATAGGAATGTTGGACTTTGGGTCTTGATTTTAGTACTCTTTACTTCGTGCAAGCAGCTGGACCCCCCGCAGGCTGTAGGACCAGTTCCTTCAGAAGCACAATTGAAATGGCATGAAATGGAACAATACGCATTTGTGCATTTTAGTATGAATACTTTTACGGATATTGAGTGGGGCTATGGAGATAAGAGTCCGGAGCTGTTTAACCCAACTGATCTGGATTGTCGACAATGGGCCAGAGTTTGCAAAGAGGCCGGATTGAAAGGGATCATTATTACGGCGAAACATCACGATGGATTTTGCTTGTGGCCTTCTAAATACACCGAGTATTCAGTAAAGAATTCACCATGGCGTGATGGTAAGGGGGACCTGTTACGCGAACTGTCTGATGCCTGTAAAGAATACGGCTTGAAGTTCGGAGTTTATCTGTCTCCATGGGATCGTAATCATGCTGATTACGGTAAGCCTGAGTATATTACCTATTTCCGTAATCAATTGAGGGAATTGTTGACTAATTATGGTGAGATTTTTGAAATCTGGTTCGATGGAGCCAATGGTGGCTCAGGTTATTATGGAGGTGCTAACGAACACCGAAATGTGGATCGTAAAACCTATTACGATTGGGAGAACACCTACAAAATTGTTCGCGAATTACAACCCAATGCGATCTTATTTAGTGATGCAGGACCGGGGTGTCGTTGGTGCGGAAACGAAGAGGGATGGGTTGGTAAAACCAACTGGAGTATTTTGCGCAGAGATGAAGTGTGGCCTGGTTTTCCTGACTATAAGGAGTTGCAATACGGTCACGAGGATGGCACCCATTGGGTACCGGCAGAAGTAGATGTTTCTATTCGTCCAGGATGGTTCTACCATAAGTCAGAAGATCATAAAGTGAAAACCTTGCCACACCTGTTGGATATCTATTACCATTCTGTTGGCCGTGGCGCCACTTTACTGATGAACTTTCCAGTTGATCCTCGTGGTCTGATTCATGAAAAAGATGTTGAACAGATCTTAAAGCTATCTAATGCCCTAAAGGCTGATTTTGCTGAGAACCTGGCTTATGGGAAAGAGGCAGGGGCAACTAATACGAGAGGAATTTCACGAAGATACAGGGCGTCTAACGTGACTGATGGTGATAAAGAGACGTACTGGGCTACGGATGACCAAGTCTCAGAAGCATCTCTAATGATAAATCTAGAAGAACCTACTGAATTCAACCGTTTTCTGATTCAGGAGTACATCCGTTTAGGGCAGCGCGTTCAGGAGTTCACATTAGAGGCGCTGGTCGATGGTAAGTGGAAGACACTGGCTAATGAAACAACCATTGGGTACAAAAGAATACTTCGCTTGCCAACCATTACGGCAACAGAAGTGCGTGTGACCATTAAAAAGGCGAAAGCTTCACCATTAATTTCTAATGTGGAACTTTATAAAGCTCCAAAGGTATTAACAGCTCCCATCATCAGAAGAGACCAGGAAGGGATGCTAAAAATTGAATCAGCAGATCAGGAAGTAGAGGTATTTTTCACAACTGACGGTAGGGAGCCAAGCAGTCAGTCACATAAATATGCAGCTCCATTTGTCCTACCAAACAAAGCAGTAGTAAAGGCCATTGCTGTCGATCCTATTTCGGGAAAAGGAAGTCCGGTGAGCACTGAGGCATTCGACATCGTTAAAAAAGAATGGAAAGTGGTTGGTGTAGATGATAAAAAAGCCAACCAAATGTTTGATGGCGATCCAATGACCGTTTGGCATCAGGATCAGAAGGAGATGCCGGTTGACCTGATAGTTGACCTGGGACAGGCACACCACATTAAAGGGTTTAAGTATTTGCCGGATCAAAACCGCTGGTCTAAAGGTATCATTTTTAATTACCAGTTTTTCACTTCAACCAATGGTCGTTCATGGAAATTGGTAAGTGAGGGTGAGTTCTCTAATATTAAAAACAGCCCCATCTGGCAAACGAAGTTATTTAGTGTGAGCAAAGCCCGTTTTGTGAAGCTAAGAGCTATAAACAACACAAGCAATAATACGGTAGCCAGTTACGCCGAAATAGATATTATTACTGAGTAGAATATGTTGAATAAAGGGCAGGTGGATGTGATATCCGAAACCTGTCCTTTTTTTTTGTTTCCAGGCGAAAGCTAATGTATTAATAATCAGGATTTAAAAAAATGAATAATCAGATAGTAGATTTGGCAGCTAACAATATACGAATCTTATCGGCTGCTATGGTTGAGCAAGCAAAGTCAGGTCATCCGGGAGGCGCCATGGGAGGTGCCGACTATATTAATATTCTCTATTCCGAGTTTTTGAATTATGATCCCAATGACATGACCTATCCTCATAGGGATCGTTTTTTCCTTGACCCGGGGCACATGTCACCAATGTTATATAGCGTGTTAGCCTTGGCAGGTAATTTTTCGATGGAGGAGCTTCGAAATTTCCGACAGTGGGGCAGTGTTACACCAGGTCACCCGGAAGTGGATGTGTTGAGAGGAGTAGAGAATACGTCCGGACCATTGGGACAAGGGCACGTCATGGCTGTTGGTGCAGCTATTGCTGAGCGTTTTTTAGTTGAGCGTTTTGGCGAATGGATGTCGCATAAGACTTATACCTTCATATCAGATGGGGGGATTCAGGAAGAAATTTCGCAAGGCGCTGGACGAATTGCAGGTTTTTTAGGTCTGAGTAACCTGATCATGTATTACGATTCCAATAATATTCAACTTTCCACAAAAGTAGAAGAAGTTTCTAACGAAGATGTGGCTAAAAAATATGAGGCGTGGGGATGGAGAGTTATTAGTATTGATGGAAATAGTGCAGCAGAAATAAGAAATGCATTACAAATGGCCAACAGTGAGAAAGAGCGCCCAGTTCTGATTATTGGTACAACCATCATGGGTAAAGGGTGTGTGGACATTGATGATAATAGTTACGAAAACAGAACTTCTACGCATGGACAACCTATCTCAGCTGCAGGAGCTAATTTTGTAAAAACTATTAAAAATTTAGGTGGGGATCCCGAAAATCCATTTCAGATTTTCGCTGAAGTGGAAGAGCTATACGCTTCACGTCGTAAAGTGTTGCAACGGTGGAGTGAGACAAAAAGAGAGGAAGAGAACGCATGGGCGGATAAGCATCCCGATTTGGCTGCTAAACTGGAGAAGTTTTTAACCGGCGAGTTGCCTGCCATCGATTTTTCGTCCATTCAGCAAAAAGCAAATGATTCAACCCGAAGTGCATCGGGAGCTGTGTTATCTGTTTTTGCCGATGAGGTTGAAAACATGATTGTGGCGTCTGCTGATTTGGCAAATTCTGATAAAACGGATGGATTTCTGAAAAAGACTACGGCTTTTCAAAAAGGAGATTTCTCGGGTGCCTTTTTGCAGGCCGGCGTATGTGAGCTGACCATGGCGGTTATCATGAATGGAATGGCGCTGCATGGCGGTGTTATTCCTGTTTGTGCCACATTCTTTGTCTTTTCTGATTATATGAAGCCAGCTGTGCGCCTGGCTGCATTGATGGAATTACCTGTTAAATATGTGTGGACGCACGACTCTTTCCGTGTAGGGGAAGATGGTCCTACGCACCAGCCGGTAGAACATGAGGCACAGATAAGGTTGATGGAGAAGCTGAAAAATCATAGCGGACAGAACTCGGTATTGGTGCTTAGACCTGCCGATGCCATAGAGGCCAGTGTGGCCTGGAAGATGGCTTTGTACAATACACAAACACCTACCGCACTGTTGTTGTCACGGCAAAATATCATTGATTTACCGGCAAAGAGTAACCGCTTCGAGGAAGCTGTTCAGGCTGAGAAAGGTGGATATATCGTAAAAGATAGCACAGAAGCCCCCCAGCTAGTATTATTGGCGAGTGGCTCTGAAGTATCTACACTTGTTCAGGCGGGAGATTTGCTGGAGAAAGAACACGGAATGAAAGTTAGAGTGATCTCCATCCCGAGTGAAGGTTTATTCAGAAGTCAGCCTAAAGCGTATCAGGAACACCTGTTGCCAAAAACGGCTGTCAGAGTTGGATTAACGGCCGGTTTGCCTGTAGCATTGGAATCGTTGGTGGGTGAAGATGGAATGGTGTTGGGCCTCGAGCATTTTGGTTATTCCGCAAAGGCTGAGGTGCTGGATGAGAAGTTTGGTTTTACGCCGCAGTTGGTTGTTGAAAAGGTGGTTGCTCATGTCACAACTCTGAATAAGCAATTCATTTCCCAAGAGGCGTAAGTTAGTTAGTAATTCAAAATAAAAAAGCATGAAGAAATTAAAAATCAAGCAATTTGCCCTGTTGTTAAATCTGGTCATTGGTTGTACTTTAACCAATGCCCAGGAAGAAAAAATAATTCCTGAAGGATCACGTCAGGTTCACCTAGATTTCCATACAACCGAGAAACTGGACGATATTGGAAAAAACTGGACCAAGGAGGAGTGGCAGCAGACCCTAAAAGAAGGCCATGTCAATTCCATCAACATCTTTGCCAAGGGACATCATGGCTGGTGCTATTACGATACCAAAGTGGGAAAACGTCACCCCAACTTGGATTATGACTTGTTTGGGGCTCAGTTGGAGGCCTGTCATGAGATAGGAGTAACTGCCCAGGCTTATGTTACTGTTGGGTGGAATGTACTTGATGCCAGGGAGCATCCTGATTGGGTATCCACTGATAAGGATGGCATCGATAAGTTTGCCGAGATGGAATCTAATGCTAAACCAGGAGAACATTTCCCCTGGGGTTGGCCCACCATGTCGCCCGAAGGCCCTTATATGGAACATCTCCTGAAGCATACCGAGGAGCTGGCCAAAAACTACGAAGTAGATGGATTCTGGTTCGATATTGTTCCAGTTGGTAGCATTAACTACAATGAGTGGAGCAAGAGGGATATGGAAGCCCATGGTGTGGATTGGAACAATGAAGAGGAAGCTTGGAAACATCATTGTAAAAAGATGCATACCTACTTCCAAAAAACCAATGCCATCATCAAGAAATACAGACCCAATGCGACAATCTATTACAACTGGACCACGCCTATCAGTGGTGCCCGTATCATGAAAGAGGAGTACCATCAGTACAATACCAAGCAAGATTTGGAAGATCTTCCCACTACCTGGCACGGATACGATGTATTTCCCGTAAGAGCCAAGTACTACGCCAATACCGGCAAGCCGATCGTGGCTATGAGTGGTAAATTTCATTCCGCCTGGGGAGAGTTTGGAGGGTTCAAGCACAAAGATGCGATATGGTACGAGGCAGCTGCCATGATGTCTTTTGGGGCCATGGCAAATTTTGGCGATCAACTGCATCCTACAGGAAAGCTGGAGAAAGCAACTTACGATAACATCGGGTATGCCTACTCCTACGTGGAGAAGATTGAGGATTTCAGCAAGAATGCCTGCCATAAGGCTCGGACTGCCATTTGGTTAAGTTTTACGGGAAGAGATAACGACTTGACCAAGATGTTACTGGAGAACCAGGTCAATTTTGTAGTGGCCAATAACCTAAATGAATGGGATGATCTGGAAGTATTGATTCTACACAGCGATGTACGCCTAGATGATGCAGAAACAGCCCGCATTAAGTCATACCTGGATAAAGGGGGTAAACTCTTAATCATCGGTAAAGGAGCATATGAAAATGGAACTTGGAAGTTTGATATTGGTGCCACAGGAGCAGCCGAAGCCACCTATAGAAACGACTATACCTACGTGGGCGATAAACTGACTACTGACCTTGTGCAATCTCCCTTTTTAAACCGCACACCGGCCATGCGTGTAACCCCAAAGGAGGGAACTGAAGTACTGGCACAAATTTATGAGCCTTATTTTAATCGGACTGTAGAGCACTGGACTTCCCATGATAACGTACCTTATCAAACCAAGCCAGCAGCTCACCCTGCCATAATTAAAAATGGAAACATTGTATGGTGTGCACACAACCTGGAACGCATTTATGCCAAAGAGGGGTCTCGGGTACACCGTCAACTGTTCTACAATGCGCTGAAGCAGCTATTGACCGAGCCGCTTGTGGAAGTAGAAATGCCCAGTTGTGGACGGGTTAACTTATTGCACCAGCCACAGGAGGACCGATATGTAGTGCATTTAACCTACGGTACGCCTCATCAGCGAGGACGTGCACAGGTCATTGAGGATTTGGTGCCATTGCATAACGTGCCAGTAACTGTTGATTTTGATGAGAAAATCAAAAAGGCATATACCATGCCCGAAAAGAAGTTGTTGAAAATTAATAAAGCAGATGGTAAATTACAGGTGGTGGTGCCTGAATTTAAATGCCATACTGCGGTGGTTTTTGAGTATTAGATTAGTCAGAGTATGGATAATCTGATTGTTTTTACGGTTATCCATACTCTTCATGAGAGTAATAAAAATACATGATGCTACGTAATTTTATAATGGTTGGCCTTTTTCTTTGTGTTGTCACTA
Source organism: Carboxylicivirga taeanensis (assembly GCF_051851475.1). Lineage (NCBI taxonomy): Bacteria > Pseudomonadati > Bacteroidota > Bacteroidia > Marinilabiliales > Marinilabiliaceae > Carboxylicivirga > Carboxylicivirga taeanensis. The sequence continues at coordinate 16,835 of NZ_JBPUSJ010000015.1, forward strand.
CTGTGGTTGAAGCCAAATTAAAGAAAAATGGTAAGAAAGGGGAAGTCTCCTTTCGAACTTTATTAGAAGAGATGATCGATCGTGATGTGCTGACACGCTACCCTGATCCGTATTATACCTTTAAGCAGTTTAGTAGTTACGATCGCCGTTCCACTGCCATTAATGATTCTACCTGGTTTGCCAATTCCGATTGCGACCAGTTTATCAGAGTGGAAAACAACTGTGGGCGCGAAGAGAGTGTGTTAATGGATACCAATGGTGCCGGCTCTATCGTTCGGTTTTGGATAACAGGAAACAATCATGGTGCAGGTACATTACGTATTTACCTCGATGGTAATACGGAGCCGGTAATTGAAACCAAACTCATCGATTTTATCAGTAAAAATGAGGTTGGGATGCCGTTAAGTTCATCAGTGTCTCCTAAAACCAGTTACATGCGGCGTGGACATAATCTTTATCTACCCATTCCTTACGCCAAAAGCTGCAAAGTGACTTATGAGATGCGATCAGTAAATAGCGACGAAACTTTATACTACTGTATCAATGCTCGTGAATACGCTAAAGGAGCAAAGGTTGTGAGCTTCAGTCCAAAGGAGTTGGAGCAAAATAAGGCACTGATTCGGCAAGTGAATGAAGTTCTGAGTTCAAATGGAACAGCAGTGGCTGATGGAAAGGTATTTGACTTGCAATTGCCTATCGGAAAAGAAGCTTCTCTTAAATTGGTTCAGGAAGGTTTGGCGATAAACAGTGTAAGTGTGAAAATTCATGGCGATAACCTCAAACGGGCATTGCGTGATATCATCGTGAAATGCACGTTTGACGGTGAGCAAACCGTTTGGTGTCCTATTGGCGATTTCTTTGGCACTGGGTATGAACTTCATCCCTCGGAAACTTTTTATACAAAAGTGGAGGCGGATGGAAATATGACGGTTTACTGGTTGATGCCATACCTGAAAAACTGTACCATAGCATTCGAAAACATTGGAAATGTTGCCTACAGGTTAACAGGGAATGTTACCACTCAGTCATACGAATGGACTAAAAACTCCATGTATTTTCATGCCAGCTGGAAGCAGTATACCGCGCTATCTACAGGTGAGAACAAAGCGCGTATTGGGTATGGCGGTTGTTTCGATATGAACTTTGTAACCCTGAGTGGCAAGGGGGTTTATGTGGGTGATGTGATCACACTTTTCAATACCTCCTTAGGCGGTCACTGGAAGAGCTGGTGGGGCGAAGGCGATGAGAAAGTTTACCTGGATGGGGAAGAATTTCCATCGGTTATTGGAACAGGTACTGAGGATTACTACGGATATGCTTGGTGTGAATATGCACCCTTTAACCATCCTTACTTGTCACAACCCATTGGAGGCGGCAACTTTAAGTTCGATATGACAGTGAATATGCGCTATAGAGGGCTGGACGCCATGCCTTTCGCTAAATCACTTAAATTTGATATGGAGATGTGGCATTGGACCAAGACCAGACTCAATTTTGCACCTACTACGTTCTATTATCTGTTACCCGGGGGTAGCAGCAATATCGAACCTGATTATGATGGAGCCAAAGCCAAGCTGGCCTTTGACCGTTTTGACATACTAAAAGCGGAAGCGGAAGATGGTAAGCTGGAAGGCGAAAATTTGCGTGTTATTGGAGTCGATAAAAATACCTATGGCTTTTATCACGATAATGTATCAGGAGGTGTTGGTTTGATGTGGCGAAACGGAGAGCTTGGGGAAACCCGTACTTTTGAGTTTGATGCGGATACCTATTGTGTGTTAAGTCAGTTGGCTTTGGCATCTTCTATTCCTAATGGTGTTTATGAAATTGCTCTGAATGGGGAAATAATACTCGAATGGAGCAGTACAGACTGCAATAAGATGCCTCAATTAGTAGAATTGGGTAAAGTAAAACTGCAGCGGACCAATACTTTGAGAGTGAAATTACTATCGAAGAAGAATGATGATGAAAGCTGTGATTTTATTATTGACTATTTACTGATTGATGAGAAAGCAGAATAGTTGTTGTTGAGTTGAGTATGATAGTTTCGCTATTTTTAAGGAACTGGCAAAAATTAGATACTTATATCATTTTTTACACAAAAAAACAGTTGGCAAAAACTTAATTGGCATAATTCCGTGACAGAAAATAAAATCAGTTGAACTGATTTTTTTAATACTGTATCACTATAACGATTAAGCAATGCGAAGAAGTTAGAACTGACAGGATAGAAATCAAATAAGGGACAGGAGCAAGCCCTGTAAAGAAAATAGGAACTTTTAGTTTGCAGCGGATTATTTCAACACTGAAGAAGAGATGGGGAATAGTCGGTTAAAAGTTTTGTGCAAAAGGGAGAAGCACATACTTCAGTTTTTATTCATCGGCGATGGATAAAGCTGGATGTATGTGCTTTTGTGTAATAATTTATTAAACAGTTAATAATGAAGAGAGTTCGTTTCATGATTGTAATGGCTATGGTATTAGCCCTGTTTGCGTGTAGTAAAGAAGAGTCGACAGCCTTAGTGCCACAACCAACCGGAAAATTAGATGCTGAATTGGGAATAGAAGCTGTACCTTTATCCATGGGCAGGGCTTATACAAAAAACTTTAACCGTTACACTAAAGTAACTACCCCCAATGGTGGTGTCATACATATTGTGGCCCAAAGCAATATAACCAACGAACAGATTGTGCGTTGCAGAAGCATTCTAGAGCATTACTTGCGCAATTATCCGGGGTCGAAATATGGAAGCGATAAAAGTGCAGTGGCCAACAAGATGGCAGCCAACAAAGCGATATTAACCCTGTTGAATGGGAGTGATGATGGTAAGAATCCTGTTGAAATGGCTGGCCAGCCATTGTACGAAAACGAGATACAGGTGGAAGGGCAAGCCTGGTATGTGAATCAGAATTATAACAATCATCGGGATGCCGCCTTTGAGGAGATCCTGCACCTGGTACACGATTATGGAATCGGGATCGATGGAAGCAATGGCAGTGTTGGGGCTGCTCCGGAGCTACAAGCTGAGATCAGGGCTGCCCAGAAAAATGCCTTATCCAATAAGATATGGGGATTAGGAGCCGGGAATGCCGACTGGATTAAAGAACTGACCAAGGAGAACAGCTTGTCGCAGGAGTACTTGGCGTCGTTGGTTGACTCTTATTATGGACTTTGGGGGGCTTGGAAGGGCAATGATAATAAGGGGATGTGGGGGATTTACAAGGCCAAAAACAGGGAGGAGATCGCAAAGGAAGATCCAATGGGCCATGCTGTAATGAACAATAAATTCTTTCACCCCTACCTGACCTATAATGCACGGATTGATGCCGGGTTTGCAGGAACCTTTTCTCTGAAGTTTGATGCTTCGCGACCTTATTCGCACCACTCGCGCTACCTGAAGGATATAACCCTTCTGGGCAATAACGATACTAATGTGCGGGTGAACGAACTGGACAACGACATCACAGGAAATGCCGGTGTCAACACCATCATTTTCTCGGGCAACAAGGACGAATATACCATTACTACTAGTGATGAAGTAGTGACAGTAAAAGATAACACAGTCAATCGCGATGGTAAAAACAGCTTACGAAAGGTGGAGAAATTGCAGTTTGCCGACTTTGATGTAACTCTTTAAAAAGGAGTCTTTTATTTGAATAGTGGAAGTGTAGGATGAAAGTTGTGAAGTATATAAACGGAGAAGAATTCAAGTCGATATTTGAGGAGTATTACAATCCTCTGTGTAATTACGCATTTCGGATTACGGGTAGTGAAGAGGCTGCAGAAGATATCGTTCAGAATTTATTCATTCAATTATGGGAGGAAGATAAACTGTCAGCTGTGGCAAAGCCGGAGCGTTTTCTGTTGCGTAGCACAAAATTTAAGTGCATCGACTATTTAAGAAAGCAAAATACCTTAAATGAAGTTTTATGGTTTGGGGAAGTTGATTCTGAATTTGAGGAACATTCTGAATTGGAAGAGGAGGACGTAGAGCCGTTGTTGAATTATTTTGCTGCTAAACTTCCGGCAAAAACACGTGAAGTATTTTTATTAAGTAGAAAATCAGGGCTTACATATAGTGAGATAGCCGAAGAAGCCAATATTTCGACGAAAACGGTGGAAGCGCACATGAGTAAAGCTTTGAAATTGATGCGAAAACTATTGAAAGAGCAAGGTTACTTTAATTTACTTCTTTTTCTTGGGTGATTAAGTGTCATTTAATCGGTGAATAAAAAACTTAAATCACATAATTATTGTGATTTAAGTTTTTTTTGATTTCAGACTAAGGGTGTTCCTTTTTTCTTACGACATATTTCTGTAAGCCTATTAAAATATGGATTTCGCTGAAAATACAGTGATTTCCACTAAGTAGCCAACGATAGATAATTTTGAATATAAATTTGCTAAAATAGATAAAAATGAAGATGTTAACCGATTTGACTAAATTGATTGTAATTGTACTGGGAATCGTAACAATTACCACTGCCTGTAGTAAAGAAGAAGATGAGTTTGCATTGTTGGAGAAGAAAAAAATCTTCTCCGTTGTTGATGATCAAACGATACTTTTAAATGGAGTTATTAATTCTAAGTCACTTAATGAATTTAATGAGTTGTATGAGAAAAATCCCGGAGTAAAACAGGTAAACATCCAGCAATGCGATGGTTCCATAAATGATGAAGTAAACCTGGAATTATCTAAACGGGTGCATGAATTAGGATTAAGCACGCATCTAATGGACAATGGTCTGATTGCTTCAGGAGGAGTTGACTTCTTTTTGGCAGGACTTACCAGAACTGCCGGAAAGAATACTAAAATAGGAGTTCATGCCTGGGCCGATGGAGGTAAAACGGCTAAAGATTTTCCGAAAGGGCATGCCTATCATCAGTCTTATATTGATTATTATAAAGCTATTGGATTTTCAAATAAAGAGGCAGAGGATTTTTATTACTTCACAATTAGCGCTGCACCGGCTGATAAAATTCATTGGATGACAACAGAAGAGATCGTTTTTTATAAACTTCTGGTTGCAGAATATACTCTAGATCAACTACAAGGTACCTGGTTACTAACTAGTTCAACCGATACAAATCATCTGCCGGAAGTTGAAATTATCGATAATGTTTTGAATTTCGGTGCTTTTAAAAAGGTATCAGGTCAATGGAGTTGGTTGGCACCGGATGGGATGAATTCATTTGCGATTACATTAAAGAATAATATCCTGTCAGGTAGGTTGATGTTGTCTAATGGGGCCATCGATCGTTATAGGGCGTTAAATTTAAATAAAGAAATGATTGACTTGGCAGAAGCATGGTCTAAACAAGAGCGCGAAATTTTTCAGGTTTTAAGTGTGGATGCAAAGCAATTGGTAATAAAAGCATTGTCCCGTGATGGACAGTACTATTTTAGTGTAACATTAACTAAAAAGTAGTCATCAAACAATAATAAATATTGGGTCGTTGAAATTATTTACGGCCCTTATTTATACTACCTAATCGGGATTCAATCCAAATTTTCGCGTTCAATTGCTCAAAGTTTTTTTCTATTTCAACTAAGGGTATCACTTCCATTTTTCGACATCTCCATATAAAGCATTAAGAGAAGGTGAAATGAATGAATCATACATACTATTATTAAAGCATTTTCTAAGAGAAACAACTTCAGAGGAAGAGATGCTTATTGAAGAGTACAAAGAAGTGCACAAAGCCGAATATGAGGTATTCAAAAAGATTTGGTCAACAGGCGGGGGGCAAATCGATGTGAGGCAGTTTGACACCCAAAAAGCTTTGGCCAGGGTAGAGCAGGCCGTTACCCAAAGAAATAAACCTCAACCGAAACTCATTTCGCTCCTGACTCGCTTCAAAAGGGTTGCCGCTGCTATTGTTGTCTGTATTTTATCTGTTACGGCTTATTTGATGGTGGCACACTTCACATCGACAAAAACACTAGTTGTAGATTGTACGATGAGTGGCCCGGAAAACAATGTGGTTCTCTCTGATGGGACGACAATCTGGCTCAATAAGGGTGCGAAATTAACATATCGAAAAACTTTCGGCAGCAAAGAAAGGGTTGTTAGCCTGTCTGGGGAGGCTTTTTTTGAGGTAGCCAAAGATAGCCTGAGACCTTTTACTGTTAAAATGCAAACAGCCGATGTACGTGTGTTGGGAACCTCCTTTAATATTAAGGAGTTGGGAAACAAAACAAGCGTAACTGTAGCAACCGGAAAAGTAAGTGTAAAGGCCAATCAGCTAGATAAGTCTGTGGTTCTTATCCCGGGGCAAACGGCGGAAGTAAACCACAATTCTTTAGATTATTTTGATACATGGAATAAAAACTATTTGGCCTGGAAAACGGGCGTTTTTGTATTCGAAAATACACCATTACCTCAGGTGATAAGGGATTTGAATACTTATTACGATACTAAAATCGAGTCAATACCTTCAGGTGGCAACTCCTGTTTATTAACAGCTAACTTTAACCAAAAGCCATTGGCTGAAATTATTGAAGTGTTGAGTCTCACTTGCGACGTTAATTTCAAAAAAGAAAGTAATACCTATCGGCTCTCTGTTCAATAGGTGTTCACATCTCTTCTAAATCAATATATTAATATAATTAAATCAATGAGAAAGATAGCAATAGTAGCGATGCTACTCATTGTATACAGCCATCTGTATGCCCAAAAAGGTGATAAAATAACGATTTCTTTTGATGATGTTTCAATTGAAACTGCCTTGAAAAAGCTCGATAATCTATTAACAGAGACAGATTTCTCTTATAACAGTAAATTGCCAGCCTTAAAGGAAAAAGTGACCCGATCGTTCCATTCAATGTCATTAGATAGTGTTCTTACCGATGTATTTAAGGGACTTCCGCTCACTTATAAAAAAGTAGGAAGTACCATTGTCATTATCAATAAGAAAAAGGAAAACGTTAATGGAAGGCAAACTGTATCAGGGTTTGTTTATGATAAAACAACCGGAGAGTCACTTATAGGGGCAACTATTTCAACTGCAGACAGCAGGTTGGGAACGGTGACGAACCAGTATGGTTTCTATAGTTTGACTATGGATGAGGAGGTAACAACAATTGCCGTGAATTATCTGGGGTATAAGGAAGAGAAGATCCTTACTACAGGTAAAAAGAGGCTGGATGTGAAGCTTTCACAGGATATGAATAGTTTGCATGAAGTAGTTGTGCAGTCTGATCGAGCAAGTGAAGAGAAACAGTTTGCCGGAGTTGTTAGTTTAACACCCAAAGAAGTCAAACAATTGCCACTTTTTATGGGCGAACCTGACATTCTAAAAGCGATACAGCTGCAAAATGGTGTTAAAACGGTGAGTGACGGTGCTTCCTTTTATTATGTGCGAGGCGGAAATTTCGATCAAAACCTCGTGTTAATGGATGAAGCGCCGGTTTACAGTCCCTCGCACATCATGGGACTGGTTTCGGTGATAAACGGTGATGCCATAAAAAATACCAATTTTTATAAAGGGTATTTCCCAGCTCAATATTCAGGACGTCTTTCATCCGTTTTAGATATTGCTACAAAAGATGGAAATAATCAATCGTTTCAACTTGCCGGAGGTGTTTCAACCATTGGAGCCCGACTCGTAGCTGAAGGCCCTTTGGTAAAGGATAAGGTGAGTTACATGATTTCAGGTAGAAGAAGTTGGATTGACAAAATTATGAAGGGGAAGAATATGGCTTCTCCCGCTTATTATGATGTGAATGCCAAATTGCATTGTAAGCTGAATGCCAATAATAAACTGTACTTCTCATTGTATCAAGGGAAAGATAACTTTGCCTCAGATGGAACAGATTATCGTTCTGATTGGGGAAATACGTTAGCAACAGTTCGATGGAGTCACATTTTTAATGAAAAGTTGTTTGTCAATACATCCGTAATATATAATCACTTTAGAAGCTTTGTTTCATTTTCGACAACTCAGAATTCATGGGAAACTGAGGTTTCCGAAATCAGGTTGAAGCACCAGTTATCCTATTATCTCAATGATAGAAATACGATAACGGCTGGAATAAAAATGGGGCGTCATATTTTCCAGCCAGGACGGTTGAAGGCTTTAGACATTGACTTGGGAAAAAAGCAACTGCAGTCGTTCGATCTGTATGCTTTGCACCAATGGCACATTAGTGAGCCGCTAACCTTAAACTATGGCCTCAATCTAAATGTAACAGGAGCGCTAGGGAAGACCGAACTGTATACTCTAGATCAAAATTACAATATTGTTTGTACGGAGAAAAATAAGGGGGGCGTGTACAAAACCTGGTTTGGCGTAGAGCCTCGTGTCAATCTGCAATACAAGTTCAATGATCAACATCGTTTGTTTGCTGCCTATTCGCGTATGCAGCAATTTGTTCAGTCTCCTTATCCATATCAGAATGATTTTGATATGCTGAAAATGTGGATACCGGTATCTAATAATGTGAAACCTTTAAAAAATGATATTTTTTCTGCCGGATATCAATACGGAAGTAAATATTTCAGTTTTAGCTTGGAAGGGTATTATAAGCGAATTCAAAACCAGTTGGATTTTGCACCCTACCCCGATGTGCAAAGCATTACCTACGAGCAATATTTACGTAGGGGGAAAGCCACATCTTATGGATTAGAAGCAGGGGTGGGGTATAAAACAAATAAAGTAAATCTTAAAATTGACTATTGTTATGCCAAAACACGGGTGAAAGTGCCCGAGATTAATAACGGGCGAGCCTATGATGCAAAATTTGATATTCCACATCAGGTGAATGTGATAGCCTCCTACCAGTTCACCAAAAGATGGGGGATCTCTACCTACTGGAAGTATAGCACCGGAAAACCCTATACCTTACCGGTAGGTACTCAGTTATTAAATGGAGGAAGAACCATTGTGCCTTTGTATGGCAATATTCATAATGCCCGCTTTAAAGATTATCATCGATTGGATGCCATGTTAACCTATCGCCATAAAAAGATAAAAGACAAATGGCAAGGTACCGTCAATGTGGGGGTTATTAATGCCTATGGCCGGACGAACCCTGTTTCAGTCAGCTATAATTACGAAATTATGGCATTTAAGCCATCCACTGAAACTTTCTATAAATACCTGCCCATGTTATCCTACAATTTTAAATTCTAACGATTATGATTGTGATGTTTCGAAAATTTAAGGTCATCCTTTTTAGCATTGTTTGGTTGGCACTACTTCTCACTTCTTGTTCAGATTCTCTGGATTTGACAGATTTTGTAAAAGATTATTCTACATCGGTGAGATACGTCATTGAAGCTCAGATAACCACTACTCCATCCAAACACCATGTGATAATCACACGCCCGGCAGGGATCAATCAGCCTCAGGATTTCCAAGGAGTCTCCGGCGCCAAAATTACATTGTCAGATGGTGAAAATACATATCACTTTAAAGAGCTGCCATCAAAGCATCCCAAATATGAGGTGTTTAATGCGCCGTATAGTGCGAAGATATCAAACGGAATTTACGAAAGTGAAACCTATTTTGCCGGAAAAGAAAAAGGGGAGTACACTTTAACAGTTGAGATGGATAGTAAAACGTATACAGCAAAGCAAAGCATGCCGGTGGCTGGAGCAATGACTCCGGATGAATTTACTGTTTGGCAAAATACCGGTTGGTATACTACCGATGTTTTTGGACAATCAAAGTCATCCATTTGGGAAACAGGTCGGGCTTCGTTCGATGATGTAGAAATTGTTTTAGAAGGACGCATGAACTTTCATAATCGATACAGGGTTGATGAATATGCTGGATACAATAGCAAGGATGAGCTGCTAAGCTCAGAAGGCACCATACTGCGCAGATACACGATGACTTCGGGGTATGAAGCCTACGTATGGTCGGTCTTAAGTGAAACTCGCTTACAAAGCCTTAATAACGTTCGTCCGGTTAGTCTGCCTTCAAATTTTGACAGTGATGAGATTTCTGGTTATTTCTCAGCCGTCAGCTGTAAGGAGTATGAGGCTAACCCGGAGTCCTATCAGGCGCGCGATTTAAGCCTGTTTAATTCGAGCAAATCGTTTGGGACTCAATATGAGAAGGATAAGTATTCTAGAGATGGAAGGATGAAAATTGAGTTTTCACCTTTAGGCGATTGCGAACTGGTGAGTAGTTCCGGGAAGCTATATGGAGCTTATGAAATTTTGAATCACAAACAGATTCTGGTCTATTTTACGGATAAATACCAGGAGGTGCCAACTGATCTCTATTATTTCTATGATGTGATTATGAAGGATGCTGAGGTGATTGAGACCGGATTCGGCACAGTTCATCGAGCTGGTAAATATGCAGTTATGGAAATTAGAAGTACCGATTCGTTAACAACAGCAGATGGTAAAGTCTGGTCATTATTATAAATTAAAATCAGAGATATGAAAAAGTTAATTACTTTAATTGTATTCAGTTTGCTTGTTTTTTCCTATGGAAAAGCACAAACTGTAGAAGTGAAAAATGTATTAGGCGTTTGTAAGTTAGAGCAAGCTGGGAAAAAATTCAAGTTGAAGGACCTGGAGCCTGCCTTTAAATTCGACCAAGAAGCGCTAGGTTTATTGAAAAAGACCAGGAGGCAGAAAGTGGGCTTGTTTTTTCTTGGTACTGCTGCCGGTTCGGCTGTTGGTATCCCTGTTGGAATGGCTTTGGGGGGAGAGAAGATGGATTGGACCTTGCTGGGTGTAGGCCTTGGCCTTACTGCGATTACTGTGCCACTTTATTCAAAATACAATAAGCGAATAACACATTTGGCCAGTTTGTATAATGAAAAGAACATAGGTGCATATAAAAATCGTTTTCAACCTCGTATGGAATTGGTAGCAAGTACGAATATGGCTGGAATAAAGATATTTTTCTAGCAATTAAGTAAGAATTATTATTAACTTTTTACAGCCCCATCTGGATGGGGCTGTTTTGTGATTTACAAGATAAGAATGCATGAGTTGGCTAAAAATACTGATTTAATACCAATAAGTTAATTTGAAATATTATATTTGACGAGCTAAAACGATTAAGCAATTCAGTAGGAATGAAAACAAGTATCCCAATATTGTTGGTTGTAAGCTTGGTCATGCAGGGATGCGGTTCAGGCATAAATGTATACTCCAAATTGTTGCATATTGGTAATGTGGCGCTGGAAAAACTGGGGTGGCAAGCCCGTATGGTCAGTAGTTACGATTACAAAGGAGCAGATGATGATGAATTCCTCGGTATTAACTCTCAACTAATGGTGGAGAATGGAAACATGGAAAGTTATAGATCAATTCTTGCAGGCTGGCCTGATAGCTTTAAGAAGTTTATTTATGCAAGTGAGGAATATGTTACCAACAATACCATAGTGGCAGATTACAAAAGTGTGGCGTTTTACTATTTTAAAAATCAATAATTTACAATTATGAAGAGCACGTTGTTTTTAACCTGTATGTTAGTTGCATTGCTAAGTTCAAATGCAACCATGGCTCAGGAAAAAAAGTACGAACCAAATTGGGAATCCATTGACAGCCGTCCTGTGGCATCCTGGTTCGAGGATGCAAAACTGGGTATTTTTATCCACTGGGGGCCATACTCGGTGCCAGCATGGAGTCCTAAAGGAACCTATTCGGAGTGGTACCAGTACTGGTTGCAAAGCAAATCCCTTTTCGGCAATGGTAATTTTACCGGAACAGAGGTGTATGACCATCATGTGGAAACCTATGGGCCCCATTACAGCTATTACAACTTTGGCGATGATTTCACAGCCAGTGATTTTGATGCCAAAGAGTGGGCCAAGCTTTTTGAAGATGCTGGAGCGAAGTACATGATGATTACCTCCAAGCACCACGATGGTTTCTGTTTGTGGCCTAGTGAGACTGCCAATAAAACCTGGGGATTTCCATGGAATGCCAAAGATGTTGGAGCAAAACGCGACTTGTTGAAAGAATTGGAAGTGGCCGTGAAAGCCACCGATGTGAAATTTGGAACCTACTATTCGCTTTACGAATGGTTTAACCCGCTTTATAAAAAAGATGCCGCTAAATTCGCGCTAGAGCACATGCATCCTCAATTTAAGGATCTGGTAGAGAATTATAAACCTGAATTAATTTGGTCAGATGGTGATTGGGATCAAACTCCGGAGACTTGGCAGTCAAAGGAACTATTGACGTGGTTATTTAACGAATCTTCAGTGGGAGAGACTGTAGTTATCAATGACCGTTGGGGAAAAGATTGTCGTTTCAAGCATGGTGGTTATTTCTCTACAGAGTATCAATCAGGACTGGATGGTTCGCATCCATGGGAAGAGTGCCGTGGAATTGGTTTTTCGTTTGGATATAATGTGAACGAAGATGTGGATGACTATGCATCCCGTCGAACCTTGGTTTACCTTCTGTTGAATGTAGTGAGTAATGGGGGAAATCTATTGCTTGATATTGGCCCTGATGCAAAGGGAAATATTCCACCTATTATGCAGGATCGTTTGTTGGCTTTAGGAAAATGGCTAAAGGTGAACGGAGAAGCGATTTATGGAACCCGAAAGTGGGAGCGCGCCTGTCAGTGGTCGAAAAAAGGAAAGAAAGACTGGAAACCTGAAGGGACACATTACCTGCCCGCAGATTTCATTCTTAAACAAACCGTCGAACAGCAGCCGGGGTACGCTGTGCGTGAGATTTTCTTCACTAAAAAAGGTAAGGATGTGTTTGCGATTGTACCAAAGTGGCCAAAAGATCAATTGATAATCCGTGATATGAAGGTGAAGCCAAATACTCAAATTACTTTGGTGGGTACCGACATCAAGATCGATTTCGAGCAGAAAGGCAAGGATCTGATTCTGAAAGTACCTTACCTGACGCCGGACGAGCTGCCATGTGAGTATGCTTATTCCTTTAAGATTTCGCAGTAAAACTTATAATTGAAGATGACAGGTAGAGACGGTTCTATCTGTCATTTTTTGTAATACAGTTAAACCGTTTATGCCCAATAGAACAGTCTGATAATGAAAAAAAGGAGCATCATATTATCATACTTTTTACCCCTATTATTCATTGTCATAGGATGTAAACATTATAAAGAACGATTAGTAACTGTGGAGTCATTGTTAAAAGAGATGACGGACCGGGATGGACTTGCCAAACTAGCTCCAATACCATTTAAAACATTTCAGGCCAGTAGTTATTCCCGAAAATCCACATCTCCTGAACAGGAGGGCTGGTTCGACAATGCAGATGCCAGCCAGCTTGTTCGGGTAGATACAACTGAAGGGCATATCGAATATGTGTTGATGAATGTGGATGGCTCAGGGGCAATCATTCGGTTCTGGAGTTAGTGCCATGTCCACCAGCTTACCATGGGTGCATCCGGAGGGAGTCCAGGTTCCGGTGAAATTCACAGAACGATTTGAGGGGGAAGGATTCAATGTAGAGAAGAGCACAGGCGGAGAGGTAATTACCCGGGCCTTCCTGTCGTACGATTGGAGTGCTCGTAACCATTTGTTATGGCGGGAAATTCAAAAGGGAGATGAACTGGTGGCTGTCTTTTATTCCGAAAAAGAACGAAAGGGCCGGTTGAGCTGTATTTACCCAAGCTCCCGACTATGTGGTTGTAGATGTCTTGCTCAATGGAGAAATGATCTTCGAAAACCTGGATTTGTACAACAAAGAACTTGCCCTTAAAGAGCGATTTTTTAAGAATGGAAGCATTAATAAGGGAAAGAATATTCTTAAAATTATAGCAAAAGGTACTAATCCATCTAGCGTAAATGCAGATAAGATGGGATTAGATTACCTGATGGTTTCAATGAATTAAAGTTCAGATAATTATGAATATGAAATTAGTCAAATTAACGTTTTTAGTATTATTCGTATTCGCGAAGGGGGGGGCAGCCCAATCTGTGAAGGTTGTTCCGCAACCACAGGTTGTAGAGCAAGTTCAAGGTAAGTTCGTTATAGATTCGAAAACAACAATTATTGATGGTGATGAAAATGCTTTTAATGCAATTTACCTAAAGGGATTGCTTGCAAAAACATGTCAAATTGAGCCAGCAATCAAATCAAAGGGAAACAAGGGTATAATTCTAAAGGTTGATAAAGAATTAACGGAAGAATTAGGAGAAGAAGGTTATTTGCTTCAAGCTGAAAATAAAGCTTTAGTGATTAAGGCACCAACACAGGCAGGGGTGTTTTATGGAATCCAAACCTTGAGGCAGCTGATGATTAAAAGTAGGGATGGAAAAAGCAAAAGTGACGTATGGCATGTTGAAGGTGTGCGTATTAAAGATAGACCACGATTTAAGTGGCGCGCTTATATGCTTGACGAGTCTCGATATTTTATGGGAGAAGAATTTGTGAAAAAAGTATTGGACCAAATGGCTTTGCTTAAGATGAACGTTTTTCATTGGCACTTAACCGACGATGCCGGGTGGCGCATGGAAATAAAGAAATATCCTTTACTTACAGAAATTGGAGCATATAGGCAGGATTCGGAAATTGGAGGTTGGGGTAGTGGCAAGACTGCTGGAGAACCTCATGGTGGATTTTATACACAGGAACAAATGAAGGATATAGTAGCTTATGCAGCCGAAAGAAATATTACAGTAGTTCCTGAGTTTGAAATGCCTGGACATTCGAGTGCGGCTATTGCTGCATATGCATGGTTAGGAACAGCAGGTAAAGACATTGATGTCCCTGTAAAATTTGGAAGGCATTATGACAATTACGATGTAACTAAACCTGAAGTAGTGCAATTTGTAAAGGACGTGTTATTAGAGATGTTTGAAATTTTCCCTTCCGAAGTTATTCATATTGGAGGTGATGAGGTTGGTTACAAGGTGTGGGAAGATTCAGAACATGTGCAGGAGTATATGAAAGATAATGGACTGAACACCCCAGCTGATTTGCAAATTAACTTTACCAATAAGATTTCCAAATTTATTGAAAAGAATGGTCGACGCATGATGGGGTGGAACGAAATCATGGGAAAAAACATACATCATGGTTTTGAAGAGAAAAAGAATGATAAAGATGCCGAAACATCTTTGGCTCAAAATGTTATTGTTCATTTTTGGAAAGGAGATGTCAAGCTTGCCACAGAAGCTGCAAAAAAGGGATATGGTATTGTGAACTCCCTGCATTCAAACACATATCTTGATTATGGCTATAAGTCTATCAGCTTGCAAAAGGCATATACATTTAATCCAATTCCTGAAGGATTAGATGAGGAGTTTCATACTAATATTTATGGTCTAGGATGTCAAATGTGGACTGAATGGACTCCAACTAATGTGGATGTAGAAAGACAAACATTCCCAAGAATAGCTGCTTATGCTGAAGTTGGCTGGACAAGAAGCGAACGAAAGGATTATAAAGTATTTCGAAATAATCTGAATCAGTTATTAAACTATTGGGAAGATCTGGAAATTAAGTTTGCCACAGAATTTGAAGCAGAAGATTAATAATGAATCAAAAGGTTTTGAAGGGACTTCTCTCAATTTCATTGGTTCATTCTTTCTTAAATTCATTCAGCCTAACGAGTGTGAATTCAAGAGTGAGGTTTCTCAATACGGGATTTTATACAGCTAATAAAATAGATTAACAGGGTATTGATTACCAATATAAATTAAATTGTATGAAAAAGATATTATACATTTTTGTGTTAGCATACCTCATTTATGGATGCAATACAAGGGAGCAAAATAAAAAGCATGCTGTCATTCAAGTTCCCGAAATAGTAGGAGAGTGGCAGCATATTTTTAATCCCAACGATACACGTTCGGAAATTGATACCACTTGGTACACTAACGATCATTGTTTTGCCAAAGGTCCAGATGGCGATTGGCATGCTTACGGAATCATCGGTCACAAACCCATCAATCCATGGACCGGTGAAAACAAGCTTTTTCACATTTCGGCCAAAACGTTTAAACAGAAAAAATGGGACGATCACGATTATGCTTTAAGGGTGAAACCTGGTGTGGAGCGCGTGCTTTGGGCCCCTCATGTCTTTCAAGAAAATGGTAAAAGCTACATGTTTTACAATATTGGTAACATGCAGCAGAATGCTCCCAACTATGCCAGCTGGGGACAGTTGTGCCTTGCCGAATCGGAGGATATGTTTGATTGGAAAAGGCACGAATTTAATCCCTTATTCAGCGATCCCGGTCATGCACGCGACTCCTATATCTTAAAGGATAAGGGCATTTATTATTTTTATTATACCCGAACCTTTAATGAAGTAGATTTGCGTTCTTGTGTGGCAGTGCGTACCAGTCCTGACCTCAAACATTGGAGCGGGCCTAAAATTGTGCATACCCAGGCTTATGAAGTAGATTGGGGTGGTGATGCGGAAAGTCCGTTTGTGGTGAAGAAGGATGGGGTGTTCTATCTTTTCGTGTGTCGCGCCATGACTAAATACAACCAAACCCATGTTTATTGGTCAGAAGACCCAATGAATTTTCCTATTGAAAACTTTGTTTGTGAGTTACCTACACATGCTTCAGAAGTCATAAAAGTATCAGAAGGTGAGTGGTATATTTCTAACACAGGCTGGGATAAGAAAGGTTTGTATGTGGCGCCGTTAAAATGGCGTGTACAGTAAAATTGATAAGTTTTAACAGCAACAACCTGGTCGATTGTAGTTAACAGGCATTAGATGCTTATGGTGTATTAATTATTAAAATGAATATGCGAAATTTAAAAGTTCTATTAATTTCACTGCTGATAATTTCGTGCGCTGCACAAAAACAGGATAGAAATAAAAAACGAAGCTTGGTCGAGCTAGCTGAAATTCCATATTTAAAAGGTGAAAGTATAAAAGCATTTGATGCCAAACCCTCATTTGCATTAGATGATAATAACTGGTTTACCAACGATCATTGCTTTATTGAAGATAAGGATGGAGCCCTGCATTGGTTCGGCATCAATAATCCTTATCCGCCCGAAGGAAAAAGTTTGTACCGCTATCATCCATACTTGGGGCATTTGAAAAGCACAGATCCAACAAAAGAATGGGAACGCCTTCCAATGGTGATTGATGAGGCAAATGGCACAGAGTATGTTGGAGCACCGTATATTGTTTGGCACGAAGAGTCAGAACGTTGGGTAATGGTACTGGAAACTTTCTTAGACGGTAATCGGAGAATGGAAGTAGCCTGGTCGGATGATCTATATAATTGGGAACGGACATACAAAGCTATTCTACCTGATATGTTATGGCTGACCAGTAGGGATCCACATATTACAAAGGGGAAAGATGGGAAATATTGGATACACTTGGTGAGTGTTGACAGTAGCGTAACACCATCCTTATCACAGGTCGTACGCCTCAAAACCAGGGACTTTGTGACTTTTGAAGGGCCACAACCCATTATGAGCATTGCCGATGGTGTTAGTTGGAGTGGAATCGAATCTCCCTTTTTAATTGAGCGCAATGGACTTTGGTATCTATTTTTCACCTATGCGCATCGCCGATATACCGAAACAATTGTTGTGGTTTCTGATGATCCTGAATATTTTAATTATGAGAGTAACACACTGACAACTTTGTTTGGTCATGCTATGGAAATTTTTACGTATAAAGGAAAAACTTATGCGACCTCTTGTGGGCCAGAAGATCAGCACTATCTGAATCATCAATCGATATCTATTACTGAGCTTGGATGGTTAGAGCAATAGTAATAACAGTAAAGTATCTGTATTTTATGAATTTAAATTGCGTTCAAACGTTATTAATAGGGTTTAGTTTGGTGGTTTGCCCGTTGAATTGAATTCATAATTATTCTAAATAAGTATGTTTTTTTGTCATTTTAGAAAAAGCAATTATTTTTGCTGAATCGATATAGCAGCAATAACATGATATCACGAATATTGAAGAGTATTATTAAAATGTCAGGTTATATTGGGAGTTAACAGGTTTTGCAATTGATAGAAGGAGAGTAGATATTTTTACTATGAAACTTAGGAGAAAACTCTCAAGTATAATAGTATTTCTATATTATGTCCTTTGTTTGATTTATTCATGGTGCAGAGATTGGCTAATATAGATTGAATAGTCCTAATATTTTTTTTAATTATTGCTAAAACGATTAAGCTTTTAAATATACGCTACTTACTATGAATAGGGAGCTTAAATAGATTGGTCAATCAAAGGATTGATTTTTTTAACACTAACTAATAATTAATTATTATGAAAAGAAATCTAAGTGCAAAACGGCGTTTATCAAAACTACGCCGGCTTGGAAGTGCAGTGTTGACATTTATTCTAATATTGTTAACATCTGCAAATTCTTTTGCCAAAGAAGACGGGGAAGAATTTGGGTCTTTTAAACTGGCAAAATCGGATATTCAACAGCAGAGTTCTGTAAAAGGAGTGGTAGTTGATGCGAAAGGTGAGCCCATTCCAGGGGTTAATATTTTTGACAAGCAAAATCCATCTAATGGAGTGATAAGTGGTATTGATGGTTCATATTCTATTGAGCTAAGTAATTCAAATTCAGTTTTGGTATTTTCTTTCATTGGATTTGAGGAGCAGGAAATTAGTGTTGCAGGTAGAAAAGTCATTAATGTTACAATGGCTGAACAATCTATAGGACTTGATGAAGTTGTGGCCATTGGATATGGTAGTAAAAAGAAAGTTAACCTTACAGGATCAGTGGATGCTGTAACAGCAGATGTAATTGAATCAAGACCAGTGAGTAATACTCTAGACGCCATACAAGGAACTATGCCGGGGGTAGTTGTAACGCGTGGGAGTGGTCAACCAGGTGGTGGAGGATATAACATTAAAATTCGCGGCTCTGCATCTGTGAATGATAATAATCCATTAGTATTGGTTGATGGTATTCCGGGCTCATTGAGTACGGTTAATCCAAATGATATAGAAAGTTTTACTGTATTGAAAGATGCATCGGCAGCTATTTATGGAGCTAGAGCAGCTGGTGGTGTAGTTTTGATTACTACTAAATCGGGAAAGAAAGGGAAGCCTACAATTCGAATTTCCTCATATGGTGCGATTAAAAAGCCACTAAATATTGTTGAGTATCCAGATATGTATGAGTTTGCTTTAATGGATAATGAAGGTAAACGAAATAATGGTCAGCCAATATTTTGGACTGCTGATCGATTGGAAAAAATCAAAAACGGTGCTGCTCCAGAGATTTATCCTGGTGATCAATCCGGTAATTTGTATTTGTTTTATGGAACAACAGATTGGATGAATGAAGTGTTGGGGAATGGATTTCAACAAAATCATAACGTTAATATTTCTGGTGGGGGAGAGTATACCAATTATCTTTTTTCACTAGGCTATTTAAGTGAAGATGGCTTAATTAAAAATGCACCAGATAAGAATGAACGCTATAATATGCGGATGAATTACTCTTATCGATTATTCGATAGGTTAACTGTTGACACAAGGGTTGCCTATGAAAAGGAATTAACTAAGGAAGTTATTAATTTGAACCGTGTTCTTGCTGGGGCTCATGATACACCAATTAATTTTCCTGTCAAAACGCCAAAAGGTAATTGGTTTAGTCAGTGGGGATATGCAAATCCTGCAATGATTGCTAAAGAAGGGTCACCCAAAGTGTATGATCTTAATCGCTTACGTACTAATATCAAATTAGACTTAGATATAGCTGAAGGATTGAAGTTAATCGGACAATCAGGTATTGATTTCACTATATACGACACTAAAACAGAGGTGCGTAACTTACCTCAATACTTTTATAGTGATGTCTTATCCGGATATGATTGGAACACTAATCCTAATTGGGCTGAAAATACATTTTTCAAGTCTACATATAAGAATTTTTCTACAATGTTGGAGTACAAAAAGTTGTTCTCTGATAAACATGACCTGGGACTCATGGCTGGCGCATCACACGAAGAATATGATCGCGAACGTTTTGGTGCGAAAAGAGATAATTTTATAAGTAATGAGTTGTTTGCTTTAAATTTAGGAGACACAAAGAATCAAACAAACTGGGGAGATGGATATCATTGGGCTATTGAATCACTCTTCTCTCGATTCAATTATTCATTCAATAGTAAATATCTCTTTGAAGCTGCTTTCAGGTATGATGGAAGCTCTCGCTTTTCTCCAGAAGAAAGATGGGGACTTTTCCCAAGTGTTTCAGCCGCCTGGAGGTTATCAGAAGAAAACTTCATAAAAAATTTGGGTGTTTTTGATAATTTAAAACTAAGAAGTAGCTGGGGTCAAACAGGTAACCAGGAAGGGGTTGATTTGTATGATTATGTGCAACTCATAGCTATTTCTGGTATTTATCCATTTGGAAATGGTGAAAAGGCTCAAAAAGCTTATCTAGATGGTATGGTTTCGAAGTCAAGGACATGGGAAACCGTTGAGAACTTAAATTTTGGTTTGGATGCAACTTTCCTTAATAGTCGGATGGATATGAGTTTTGATTACTTTATCCGAACGAATAAGGATATGCTTATTGGAGTATCATTGCCAAAGGTATTAGGTGACAATCCTCCATTTACAAATAATGGAGAATTAGAAGTAAAGGGTTGGGAATTGTCTTTAGGTTGGAATGACAAGGTCAAAGACTTTGAATACTCAGCTGCTTTTGTTGTTAGTGATTATAAAACAGAGGTTGTTAAGCTGGGAGGTGTTGATGCAGCAAAAGAAGGTTGGGTAAAAGCACGACAAGGTTATGCTATGAACTCTTATTTTGGATACGTTTTTGATGGTATAATACAGACAGAAAGCGAACTTGCAGAATACAAAAAGTTGGAAGGAGTTCCTGGGTATATTGGCGTGGGTGATGCTAAATATAAAGATTTAAACAACGATGGGAAAATATCCTTAGTTGATGAAGAGGGTAAAGATGCCGACATTAAGTATCTTGGAACAACCGATCCGCGATTTAATTTTGGTCTTAACCTAAATGCTAAGTATAAAGGGTTTGATTTAGGCGTTATGCTGCAAGGAGTTGGTAAGCGAACATCTTTCTTTGAAGGAAATGCTCAAATACCTTTTATAAATTTCTGGAACCGACCACATAAGATGTACTATGAAACTACTTGGACTCCTGAAAGGACAGATGCAAAGTATCCACGTATTAGTCAAGGAGATATTCGATGGTGGAATTATAGAAGGTCGACAAATACTTCCGTTAACACTGCTTATATGCGCTTAAAGAATCTTCAAATCGGATATACTCTTCCAAAATCAATTTTTACAGGAACACCAATTGAGAAAGCGAGAATTTATTTCAGTGGACAAGATTTGTGGGAGATCCATAGTATGCCTGGTGGATTAGATCCGGAGGATAATTCATATGGCACTAATTACCCATTCTCAAGAGTGTTTGCTTTTGGTGTTGATATCACATTATAAATGAAAAGGATAAAGAAGATGAAAAAATATATTATAATTCTGATAAGTCTGATCAGTTTCGTGAGCTGTGAAAAAGATTTGGATCTTTTCCCTAAAGATCAACTATCTGATGGTTCTTTCTGGAAAACAGAAAAGGATTTCCAACTAGCCGCAAACGATTTATACTCAGCTTTATTAGCTCCAGGGTATTATGATAATAGTTCAGATATATCTTTTGGTCAAAATGGGAACTCAAGAAGTAATGGCTCTTATTTAGCTCCACCAACGTCATCTCTTTGGAATGACTCCTATAGTGAAATCCGAGGCGTAAATTACATAATTCAAAAAGGTGCTGAATTTGAGTCCGATAATGGAATTCAAAGGTATGTGGGAGAAGCCTTGTTTTTTAGAGCATATCATTATTTCAATTTAGTAAGAGAATTTGGTGATGTGCCATTGATAACCAATGTACTTGATATTAATTCAGAAGAGTTATTCGGAGGTAGAACTTCTCGTGCTGAAGTAATCAAATTGGTTTTGAATGATTTGGAACTTGCATCCTCAAAACTACCTAAACATGGTGAATTACCAGCAAGTGAAATAGGGCGAATTACTGAAGGTACAGCTTTGGCACTTAAATCCAGAGTAGCCTTATTTGAAGGTACCTGGCAGAAATTCCATAATGGTAGTGCTGCCACTGAATATTTAACATCAGCCGCTGATGCAGCTAAAAGAGTAATAGATAGTAAGCAATATGATGTCTATACAGCATATGCAGATAGTAGTTATAGGATGTTATTTATTGATGAAGGTGAGGATTGTAATGAAGTTATTTTAGCACGTAGATATAATAAAAAGTTACAAATCACTCATAATTATACTCGTTGGTTAGATCTTGGAGTATATGATCCTACAAAATCAATGGTTGATTCCTATCTTTTTACGGATGGCTTGCCAATGAATAAAACTAGCCTGTTTGAAGGTTATGCAACAATGACATCTGAGTTCGCGAATCGAGATCCTAGACTTGAATTATCAGTTTTTAAGCCCGGTACTTTTTATGTATCAGCAGATACAGAAGGTCCCCGTTATCCGATGTTTGAAGGAAATGGCGCTACCAAGACTGGTTATATGATTAGAAAGTTTCGCTCTAGTGATAAAGATGCATTATTAGGTCAAGCAAACTATGATTATATAAATATCAGATATGGTGAGGTATTATTAAACTATGCCGAAGCACTTTTTGAGTTAAATGGTGAAATTTCAGATGCTGAATTGGATTTATCAATAAATAAATTGCGGGCTCGCGTTAAAATGCCTCGTTTAACAAACGCATTTGTAGCAAATAATGATCTTGATATGCGAGAGGAAATACGCAGAGAAAGAAAGGTTGAATTAGCCTTTGAAGGATTTAGGTTTTGGGACCTGATGAGGTGGAAAGTGGCAGAATCTGTATTGCCCAAAGCAATGTTGGGAGTTAAGTTTGAAGGTACAGAATACCAAGAAAAAAATCCAACTGTTGCTATTGGATCAACAATTTTTGTAAATCATGAAGGTTTTATAATTGCAGAGCCTGCTGCAAACAGAAATTTTGATCCACAAAAAAATTACTTAAGGTCGATTCCACTACAAGAAATTAGTAAGAATCCAAATCTATTACCTAATAACCCCGGATGGGAATAAGTGTGGATGTTAGTTTGTAAGAGGAGACAACCTATCACTTTTAGTGATAGGTTGTTGTTATTTAGTGAATTAAGTTATTTGTTAAATTATATTCTTTGTTAAATTTTTATAGAACTGAAATTGATTTTAGGACACGTTTAATTAACATTTCTGTTTATTTAATATTGATATATGTTTATGTAGGCTGCAATAGGATGATTATCTGATATTGAGTTTGTTTCTATTATTTATACGTGGCTTATTATGTACTAAAATTATAGTATATCTGCATACTGCTGTTGCAAGGAGGAGAATCATGAGATTTGTGGGAAGGAATTTATTAAGGTATGAATTATAGGAATGTATGGGACAAAATGTCAATCGTATTTAAAGGTTATTATCAAAACAAAACAATTGAAGTAATAAGGCGAATCGGTTTAAGTTATAACCTAAACTTTAAAAAGGTATTAATTCTATGTGTGCTAATGTTGTTATTGATAGTTAATAAGTCCTATGAACGTATCTTAATGAAGATGAAAGGTGTAGCGATAGAATTTAAAAATGGAGAGGATAAGTTGCTAAATAATTGTAGTGGTCGCTATCGAATTAGTACAAAAATGCCATCCCATTTGCGTCTCAGGAAGTAGAGTATCCTGTTTGTGATGCTGGATTACAAAAAATAATAAGTGATGTATCCACAACTTATATAAACAAATTGATTAACTGTTGAATAGGTAAATGGCAATATCAATTTGTCAATTTGCAATAGTTGATAAGCAATGTTAAACGTGTTTCAACTAATAAAAATAGTTTTTCGAATGTTTTCCAGGTAATTAATATCGGTTTAGAAGCATCATTGGAAACTATTAAAAAGACGTTGATTAAGAAATTCAATTAATAAATCTAAAGAAACAATGAAGAACATTTTATTTTTTGCATGCACTTTATTTGCAGTTGTTGCCTGTAAACCTAAGGAAAGTACAAATAAAGAAGTAGAAGGAGCAGCTGTCCCTTACATTAAGGGAGAGAGCAAATTAATGATTGACCCAAAGCCATCGCCCGATTTTGACGATAATAGATGGTTTACCAACGATCACTGTTTTATAGAGAAAGATGGGGTGTTGCACTGGTTTGGCATTAACAATCCCTATCCGCCTCAAGGCAAGGATTTGTACCGTTACCATCCTTACCTGGGTCATTGTACCACATCTGGCACTATTGAAGAGTGGAAACGAGAACCGTTTGCCATCGATGAAAGTAAAGGAACAGAGTATGTCGGTGCCCCTTTTGTTGTGTGGCATCAAGAGAGTCAGCGTTATGCCATGGTGGTAGAAGTATGGCATGAAACAAGACGCTTACAGGTGTATTGGTCAGATGATTTATACGACTGGAAACCACAGGAAGGTTATATACTGCCGGAGACCTTATGGATAGGTACCCGGGATCCACACATCATGAAAGGGACAGATGGAAAATACTGGATACATGTGGTAGGTACTGGTAATAAAGGTGTCAAACAGACACAGGTGATCCGCATCAAAACAAAGGATTTTGTTAATTTTGAGGAGCCGGAAACCATTCTTGGCATTGATGACTGTACTTGGGCAACATTAATTGAATCTCCGTTTTTATTGGAGCGAAATGGCCTTTGGTATCTTTTCTTTACTTATGCCCATCGCAGGTATGCTGAAACGTTAGTAGTTGTTTCAGACAATCCCGATCATTTCAAGTATGAAAAAAATACTATTACCACCTTGTTTGGACATGCGGCTGAAATATTTGAATACAAGGGTAAAACCTATATTACCTCTTGTGGTCCTGAAGATCAGCACTACCTAAATAGTCATGGCATAACGGTTGCTGAACTGGGGTGGACTAAGTAATCATAAAGGATTGAAGTGATGAAGAAAATCTTAGGAATTTTAGCTCTGTTGTTGGGCACTTTAGTGGCTAAAGGCGCTGATGATGAGTTGAAATACATTGGCATGCCTGTAGGTGGTATTTGCGCCGGCCAGGTATATCTGGGAGGTGATGGTCAACTGTGGTATTGGGATATTTTTAATGTGTCACAAATTAATCCGGGTGGGCCTGGAGATAGGTATTACTTGAATCCACTCACCCAGGAAAAAAAGTTCGAAAATGGATTTGGATTAACAATCAAAGAGGGTGAGCGTATACATCAGAGAGCCCTCAATAGCACTGGGTTTTCCGATATTCAATTTGAAGGGCAATATCCGGTAGGAAAAGTGAGTTATGCTGATCCGACCTTACCTGTAGCTGTATCTTTAAAGGCCTATTCGCCATTCATACCGGGTGATGCAGAGAATTCAGGCTTACCGTTGACGGTTTTGGAATATACCATCACCAATGAAGACGCAAAGGAATTAGATGTTGAGATTTCGGGGTGGTTACAGAATATGGCTGGGTTTCAAACCGGAAAAGGTCAGAGTGAAGTGCATGTGAATAAGGTTGTTGCTGATATGAAAAATCCTCAACTGATGTGCCAAATGGGAAGTGATAAATACAAATCACAGTTAGCAGATTGGGGAAGTATGAGCCTGACCTTACTTGGAGAAGGGAAGGCGTATGCTAAAGCAAACCGAACAAAGGGGCTGAGTATTTACGCTGGTAATTCTGATAACTCGTCAGAAGAAGTTCCTCTGGGAGAGGTATTAGTGGGAAATGTTACTGGTAAAACTATTTTAAAGAAAGGAGAGAGCAAAACTTTCACTTTTCTGTTAAGCTGGTATTTTCCAAATATTCACCTATGGGATGGCGCTCATCATTGGAAGAATATTGAGAATCTGCGTCATTACTATTCCTCGAAGTTTACCGATGCTGCAGATGTATGTAATTATGTTGCTAAAAATGACTGGTTGTTAGAAACAACCAAAAGATGGAATGAGACCTGGTATAATTCAACTTTACCGAATTGGTTTTTGGATCGTACATTCTTAAATGTGAGTACATTGGCAACAACAGCATCTATTCGATTTGATGATTTAACAAATAATCCAGAAAATGAAGGACGTTTTTATACAATGGAGGGTGTGTATCTTGGGGAAGGAACCTGTACCCACGTTTTTCATTATGAGCAAGCTTTAGGACGTGTGTTTCCAAACTTAGCACGTCAATTACGCGAACAGATTGATTTAGGTTTATCATTCAATGATGGTATAATAAAATATCGAGGTGAGTTTAGTGGAATGGGGCGCCATGATGGGCGTGGTTTTGCAATTGACGGGCATGCTGGAACAATTATGCGTATTTATAGAGAACATTTAATGTCTTCTGACAGTAAGTTTTTATTGCAAAATTGGCCAAAGATAAAAAAAGCTATTCAAGTCATGATTGACCAGGATAAAGCTAAGACAGGAAGAGCTGATGGAATTCTGGAAGGCAAACAATATAATACACTCGATCGAACCTGGTATGGTAAAATAACGTGGATAAGTGGTCTTTATGCTGCATCATTAAAAGCTGGTGCTGAAATGGCCAAAGAGGCTGGTGACGCAAGATTTGCAAAAGAATGTAATGCTATTGCAAAAATGGCATTTAAAAATATTTCGACTGAGTTATTTGATGGTGAGTATTTTATTCAGAAGCTCGATCCTGAACACCCTGAGGCTCCTAATACTAATTTGGGTTGTCATACCGATCAGTTGCTCGGACAATATTGGGCCAGTCAGACAGGTTTGGAACATATTGTGCCACAGAATCAAGTGAAAAAAGCACTTCAATCAATCATGAAGTATAACTTTGTTGATCATTACGGTGCATATATTGATACAGCAGCTATACCAATTAAACGTTGGTATGCAGATGATGATGAAGCCGGTATAATTATGTGTACTTTTCCAAAAGGAGGTACTAATAAGGCCCCAGGTTTGATTGCGAATGAGTGGGAAAAACTCGTGATCGGATATTTTAGTGAGATCTGGACGGGACAGGAGCATCAATTAGCTGCTACGCTAATTTCTGAAGGATTGGTGGATGAGGCAATGAAGGTGGAGAAAGCCCTTCATGAACGTTATTCAGCAGCAAGACGTAATCCATACAATGAAATTGAATATGGAAATCATTACACACGTGCTATGAGTGGTTATGCACCTTTTATCGCAGCCAGTGGTTTTACTTATCATGGACCTAGAGGGGTAATTGGTTTTGATCCTAAAATCAATCCTGAAAATTTTAGATCAGCGTTTATCACAGCTGAGGGGTGGGGGACTTTCTCTCAGGAAAGGACAACTGGACTCCAAGTTTATCACCTTCAGGTGAATTATGGAACTCTCAACCTATGCCAGCTAAAGCTACAGACCAAAGATTCAGATAAAATATCTAAAATAGAAGTATTGAAGAATGGAAGTAAGTTGAATGTGAAGGTTTCTCAAAAGGAACAGTTAATCATGGTAGATATGAAGAATATTACCTTGCACTGCAATGATAAAATAGATATCAAAATAACAAATTAAAAAGGTTTGGATGAAAATACCGTTAATATTGTCCATAATGATTCCCTTTATGCTGATAGCATGTAAGGGAGCAAAAAGAAGTAATGAGGATGGGGATATGAAGATTATGAAACCAATAATAAGCAGTGATTGGCAGCATATTTTTAATCCAAACGATTCTCGTTCGGAGATTGATACAACCTGGTATACCAATGACCATTGTTTTGCTAAAGGGCCTGATGGTAAATGGCATGCGTATGGTATAATTGGGCATAAACCCATTAATCCATGGACCGGTGAGACCCGTTTTTTTCACATCTCTGCTGAAACGTTTAATCAGAAAACATGGGCTGATCACGATTATGCGTTGGAAGCAAAAGCTGGTGTAGAGCGTGTATTGTGGGCACCGCATGTATTTCATGAGGCGGGAAGTGATACTTGGCAGATGTATT
The DNA here is from genome assembly GCF_051851475.1 of Carboxylicivirga taeanensis. Classification (NCBI taxonomy): domain Bacteria; kingdom Pseudomonadati; phylum Bacteroidota; class Bacteroidia; order Marinilabiliales; family Marinilabiliaceae; genus Carboxylicivirga; species Carboxylicivirga taeanensis. The sequence continues at coordinate 44,725 of NZ_JBPUSJ010000015.1, forward strand.
ATAATATTGGTAATCGCCAGCCTGATGCACCTAATTATGCCAGCTGGGGGCAGTTGTGTAGGGCCGATTCCAAGGATATGTTTAATTGGGACCGTTATCCGCTAAATCCGCTTTTCAGTGATCCCGGGCATGCACGCGATTCCTACATTTTGAAAAGTAATGGTCAATATTACTTTTATTATACTCGCACGTTAAACGAAGTAGACCTCAGATCGACCGTGGCAGTCCGTACTAGTCCGGATTTAAAGCATTGGAGTGGTCCAAAAATTGTGCATACCCAACCATTAAAATGTGATTGGGGAGGTGACTGTGAAAGTCCATTCGTGGTTGAAAAAAACGGTATATATTATTTATTTATATGTAGGGCAATGACAGCATACAATCAGACACATGTATACTGGTCAAAAGACCCGATGAATTTTCCAAAGGAAAACTTTGTATGTGAATTGCCAACTCATGCTTCCGAAATAGTAAAAGTATCAGAAGATGAGTGGTATATATCTAATACAGGCTGGGATAAGAAAGGAGTATATATCGCGACTATGGAGTGGGAGGAGTTGTAAGTTCTTTTTACTTAATATCAAAAATCTTGCGCGTGTCAGTTAATGGCACGCGTTTTTTTATTAGAAATTTTCTGAATAAGTAGAAAGGTTGAAGCCTTATTTTCTTACGTTTTAGGACGAAAATTTTGATAGCAAATAATGCAAGAGTACCGATTGCGTAATTCATACATTAGTAACTCGTAAAATGCTACTAATTGATATGGTGTTCGTTGTTTAAATGGCGCCATACGAATCGTTTGATGTGATAGGTGCTTTTTGGGAATTAATGTGATGCGACAATATGTATCCCTGCAGGATAGTTATGAACCTTTTGCATCTACAGAGGTGAAGGTGTGTCAGGATTATATAGATAATTAAATTATTGCATGCTGAAACAACTAGTTATTAGTCATTATAATTTCAGTCTTGTTTATTAAAGCTATTTTATTTGCTAAAACCTTTTAGCTTTAAATATTTATCTTTTATTTTACACAAATTCAGGTTAGTTAACAAGTCTAAGCTTCGGTACATGAAAGATGAACAATTACAAATTTTAAGGCTAATTAAAGGAGATAAAAAGGCCTTTAATACAATCTATCGAGAGTATCATCAAATGCTATATTATATTAGTATTCAATATCTAAGAAGTCATGAGGATGCTTTAGAAGTTGTTCAAGAGGTATTCGTTAAATTATGGGAAAATAGAACGGATATTAGGGAATCAGCAAAGTTACGTAATTACTTATATACATTAACAAAGAATAATTGTCTGGATATATTAAAGATGCGTGAAAGGCGAATGCGAAAAAATGAAGAGATTCGTTGGGTGGAGATGCACTTTCAATATGAAGCAATGCTAAGGTTTTCTTTTACTCCAATTGAATTTGATGAGCTTAAGCAAAAAGTGGATGAGGCGATAAGTAACTTGCCAGAGCATGGCCGTGTAGTTTTTAGGATGAGTCGATTTGAAGGTCTTAAGAATAAAGAGATAGCCGAAAAACTAGGCGTCTCAGAAAAAACTGTAGAAGCACACATGACTAAATCACTCAAAAAACTTCGAGAAGAATTAAGATGGTACTTACCAATACTATTGTTTCTAAATCAAAACTTTTTGTAAAAACTAATTTTCTCATTAGGGTAAAAATACTTTCGGTCGTAAAGTATATAAATGCAGAAGAATTATGAGCTTGGATAAGACGGATATAATTGACAAGGTATTGAGAGATGAGCTTTCTGAGTCTGATTTACGCCTTTTCTATGAGGAGTTAAAAGATGATGAGCAATTGCGAGTTCAATATTATATTCAGAAAAGTTTGTGGGTTAAATTAGGAATATGTCAAATTGAGCCATTGAACAATGCATCTGTCAATATAGCGGATGTCTGGCAGCGAATTAGGGTACGAAGGGGGAGACGAATTCTAAACCATATAAAAAAATATGCTGCGACTCTTTTAATTGGATTATTGATCGGTTCAGTTGTGGCTCATCTTACAGGTTTATGGCCGCGAGTTATGAAGAAAGGATCAGAAGCAGCAGTCTTTTCCTTTACAACGGGAGATAAAAGTTTTAGCACGCTTAAACTGCCAGATGGATCAATGCTCACATTAAATGCCAATTCAACTGTGACCTATCAGGACAAAAATCAAAGGTATGTTACACTATCTGGAGAGGCCTATTTTGATATTTATCATGATCCAAACAAACCATTTGTGATTGACTTTGGCAGAATGCAAGTAGTTGATTTGGGGACAAAATTCAACATAAAAGCAGATGAACAGAGTAATTTGATTGAGACCACGCTACTTGAAGGTGATGTAGATGTTATTGTTGATGAAGACAAGATAACAAGCTTAGAACCCGGACAAATGGCAACCTATCATAAGATAAACAATACGGTTGTTTTGACTCGGGCAGATTCGACAGTAGTCATGGGGTGGAAAGGAAAGCGATTTGTATTTAAAGGGCAGACCTTGCAGAGTATAATGGATGAACTGGGTGCCTGGTATAATATAGAAATTGAATGGGCGAGTGAAAAGAGTGCAGCGGAAAGGATTTACTTGAATATTGAGCGTTACGAATCAATTGATGACATATTAGAAGTAATCGCAATAAAATTTGATTTAAAATTTGAGTATGAAAAGAATAACGAAGGAAAAAACAGAATTGTAATTAGATAGTATTTATACAAATCTAGAAGGAAACAGAATAGTGACATAAGTAAAGCCGGATATGGCTGCAACCATACCCGGTTAATTGAAGGTGAAGCAAAATGCTTCAACAAATTTAATATCAGCACAAATTTATGAAAAAAAATCATCATGACTCAGGTTCATATCGATCCTGGAGTAGAAAAGTTGTATTGTATATGAAACTTACAACCTTGTTTATAATACTATCAGTGTGGAGTGTCTCTGCTAGCAGTTTAGCTCAAGGTAAAAAATTAAACCTTAGCTTAACTAATGCTTCAATACTTGATGTATTTGAGAAAATTGAACAGCAGTCTGAATTTGGCTTTGTGTTTAAGGCAAGTGAATTAAACCTTGAGAAGCGCTACAGCATTAATAAGAAAGGAAAGACTTTAACAGAATTGCTCGATGCTCTGTTTGTTGATGAATCAATTAATTATAAGATAATTGAGAATAGTGTAATAATTATAAAAGAATCTGCAGAGAGGGGAGTGATACAACAATTTAATGTGGGTGGTAAAGTCACTGACATGCAAGGAGAACCTCTTCCTGGAGTGAATGTGTATGAAAAAAACAATCCGCAACATGGGGTGATTACAAGTGTTGATGGTTCATATATAATTGAGGTTGACGGTCAGGATGATGTTTTGGTATTTTCATATATTGGTTTCGAGAAGCAAGAGGTTAATATTTCAGGCCGCAGTGTTATAAACATCTTTCTTAATGAAGAGGCAACAGGTTTGGATGAAGTCGTTGTAACTGCGCTAGGGATCAAGCGAGAGAAGAAAGCGCTCGGCTATGCTACGCAAACCGTTAGTACAGAGGAGTTAAAAAAAGCAGAATCTCCGGATTTAGCATCAAAGCTTTCCGGGAAAGTCGCAGGATTACAAATCAATACTGCAGCAACTATTGGAGGATCATCCCGAATTGTTTTACGAGGTGAAAGCTCTTTAAGTATGGGTGGTAACCAAGCGCTTATTGTGGTTGATGGTGTCCCAATTAATACAGAAGGTTCTGTGGCTGGCGGTATTGACTGGGGAAATGGATTTTCGGATTTTAATAGTAACGATATAGAGTCTATTAGCGTATTGAAAGGTGCTGCGGCTGCGGCTTTATATGGTCCTGCCGCTGGTAATGGTGTTTTGTTGATTACAACTAAGAAGGGAAATAAAGATAAAGCCTTCACGGTTGAGTATAATTCATCATTAATGTTTGAGAGCATACTAGCATACCCTAATACTTATCAGTATGAGTATGCTGTCGGAGAAGGAGACACAAGAGGCTTATATGATCCCGTTACGGGTAACTACAACCCTGCTCCTCGTGATGAGGCTTGGTCAAGTGAGAAATATAATCCCAATAAACTAATTGAATGGTGGTTCTCTCCAACAGAAAATGGTTACAGGGCAGCTGATACAGGAATTCTGAATAAAGGTGAAGCACAAAAGCTTCCATTTGTTTCTACTGGTAAAAACAATTATGAGGAGTTTTTTGATGTTGGGCGAACAATTTATAACCAAGTGGCTATTTCAGCATCTGGTGATCATGTAACATCAAGGTTCTCTGTTGGGGACATGAACCAGAAAGGTATGCAACCTGGGACTGATTTAAAAAGAAGAAGTTTAGCAGCAAGTTTTAATGCAGAATTATCCAAACGAGTTAAGCTTGATTTTGCTATTAACTATGTTAAAACAACAAGTGGTAACCGTCCCCGACAACATTGGGGACCATTCTCTATCAATTATGTTTTATCATGGATGATGCCTGGGGTACACATGAATGAGCTGAAGGATTATTGGCAACCAGGTTTAGAAGGTACTCATCAGATTAATTGGAGATCAAATCATAATAACCCCTACTTTTTGGCACATGAAGTGAAGGCGAGTTTAGCAAGAGATCGTTTCTTTGGTAATGTGTCACTTAATTATGAGATTAATGATCAGTTATCATTTATGTTACGCCATGGAGATGATCTGACTATGGCTACTACTACAGATATGTATCCATTTGGAGGTGTAGTTGAGTTACCCAGATTGACTCGTTCAAAATCAGACACAAGAGTATCGAATACAGACATTTTACTAACCTTTAATAAGAATTTTGACGACATATGGAATCTGGATGTTAGTGCTGGTGCAAACCGAAGTAATTCAACAGGAGAATCATTAACGGGCAGTTCATATGAATTACTGGTACCAGGCCTATACTCCCTAAATAACTCTGCAATCGCAACTGGTGTGGGCGAATATTTTTGGAATAGCAGGGAATATTCGCTGCTTTCAATGGCTAATGTAGGGTATAAGAATCGAGTTTACCTGGCTTTAACAGCAAGAAATTCCTGGTCTAGTACCTTACCGTCGAAACATAATAGCTATTTCTATCCATCAGCTAGTATAAGTGTTTTAATGAATGAGATTTTAGAACTTTCAGATAAGGTTTCATTATTAAAGCTTAGGGCAGGTATTGCCCAAGTTGGAAAAGGAACAGGAGCGCATAACTTAGTTACAACCATATCAAGAGATGGTCAATATGAGGGTTTCATTGGGTCTTCAGTTGCCAATGGGTTGAAAAATCCGGATTTGAAGCCTGAGCTTTCCACATCGTATGAATTTGGCCTTGAAAGTAGCTTCTTTAATAATCGCCTCAGTTACGACCTAACCTACTATGCCAGTTCAACAGTCAATCAGATTATAGGAATTACATTACCGCAATCAAGCGGATTCACTAGTCGTGTTGCCAATGCAGGTGAGATACAAAATAGTGGTATCGAGATGACTTTAAGTGGTAGTCTAATAAGAAAAGCCAACCTTGATTGGAATGTTTCAGTTAATTTTTCAGCGAATAGAAATAAGGTCATTAGCCTTGCTGAGGGTATGGACCAATATGAGCTTGCTGGATACGGTGATAGTGGAGAGAAAATTATGGCTAAAGTTGGCAAGCCAATTATGGGCGTATATGGTTATAAACAGGTGACTGTTGAAGATCCAACTAGTCCGTATTATGGTCAAAAGGTATTTTCACCAGGAGGTACTCCAATAAGAAAGAATGATGTTGAATATCTAGGACAGGCCAACCCTGATTTTATTGTTGGGCTCACTAATAAAGTGAGCTATAAGAATCTTAGTTTAAGTTTTGTTTTGGATATGCGTCACGGTGGTGTTACCTATTCTAACGCAACAAATATCATGTATGGCGGAGGCTTCAACAAAGAAACAGCTGAATGGAGAAATAATGGATACAAAGGAGATGGCGTCATTGTGAATACAGATGGTACTTATAGACCAAATGATGTAGTGATAAAAGGGGATGATGTAAAAGCCAAACTAATCACCAACTGGCGTGACATAAGTACCAATAATATCTTTTCATCCAGCTATGTAAAAGTTCGAGAATTAAGTCTTGCATATAATTTGCCTACTAGTATGCTTAATAAAGTATTTATCAATCGAGCCTCGGTCTCATTGGTAGGGAGAAACTTATTTGTCTGGGATAATGTACCTAACCAAGATGCTGATGTATTCCATAATGGAATACCAGGTTATACAGGAGGTTACACTTATCCGACATCTCGCACTTATGGATTAACTCTTAATGTTTCATTCTAGAATAGATAGGAATCAAAAGATTCACAAAGGTTATGATAGCGAGAGAGTGTGTTTGGTGTCGTGTTGCTTACAAAGGCATATGCAATCTTTCAAGATGATATCAAAGCGTGTGGGTTTTTAAGAGCCTAAAACAGAAAAATACAATCATATGAAATATTTCAAATATCTATTAATCATTCCATTGGTTTGTTTTTTTGCCTGTGCAGACGAACTCGAAGATGTGAATGAAGATCTCAATAACCCTACAGATGTACCAGTTAACAGGTTGATCATGGGAATAGAAAGAGACTTGTCAAGTGAATATGCAGTTAGTTCTTATGATTTGACTAACAAAATGCTCAATTATACAGAATACCCTCTTAAGCAATGGGATCACTTTTTACTGATAAGAGATGCTAATGAGGATTGGTGGGAACAACACTACGATGAGCTGGCTAATGTTGACTATATCATTAATAAGGCAAAGACTGGTGAAGAAAACGTAAAAGGTGTTGGTCTGGTATTAAAAAGCTGGATGTATTATATCACTTCTTCTTTATATGGAGATTTACCTTATTCTGAAGCGGGACAGGCTGATAAAGGAAATAACCAACCAGAATATGACACGCAAGAGGTTATATTCAATGGGATTCTTAGCGACCTTGATCAAGCTAATCAACTGCTTGGCACAGGAGCGTTTGCTTTGCAAGGTGACTTTTTATTAGGAAATGATATTCAGAAATGGAAAAAATTTGCTAATTCTTTAAAGGTAAGGGTTTTGATGGCGATGTCAAATCAGATTAATTCCAAAGTTGAATTACAAAAAATGATTAATGATCCGGTTACTTATCCACTGATGGAAAGCAATAGTGATCAACCTGCATTTACCTATAATCAGGAAGTTTATTATCCAAGGAACAGAGATGGATTGTTTTTCGTCAATGATGTGTATATGTGTAAGGATTTTATCGATAGCCTGCTGGAGTTGGGAGATGAAAGAATTAAAATGTATGCAGCCAAAGCTGAGAGGCCTGTCAACGGAGATTATGTTGGTGTTCCTTCCGGGACGACGAAGAACCCATCTGGTGATGTTTCGAAAACATCTGACTTAATTTTTGACTCAAGAACAAATTTTGCCCTACAGACTGTATGGATGAGTTATGCAGAACTTCAATTTTTGTTAGCCGAGGCTGCCGAGAAAGGTTGGATTGATGGAGGAACATCAAAGGCACAACAATATTATGAGAAGGGTATAGAAGCATCTTATAACTATCAAAAAGAACGCTTGGATATTGGTATAGACCAAGGGGCTAATTTGGATGCCATGTCGATTTGGGAGCCTGCATATCTAAAGCAGGAAGGAGTTGAATATGTTGGCACTCAAAATGAAAAGCTGGGGTTGATTGCAACTCAGAAGTGGTTAGCACTTTATTTAGATATGGAAAGCTATTTTTCATGGAGAAGAACAAAACTACCTGTCTTAACCTTCGATGCATCAACAACTAATAATGGTGTACCGCCTAATCGACTGAGATATCCGGTTGACGAACGTATTTACAATAAGAAGAATTACGAAGCTGCTATCGCCAGACAGGGTGCTGACGATTGGAATACTTTGATGTGGCTAATAAAATGATAGCAGAGTAGCTGAAAAGCTCATATTATATTAAAATCAATTAAACTAAATTTATTTATGATGAAAAAACAAATTAGAATGATGGGGAAAAAGATGATGGTTAGTATGATAAGTTGTATTGTATTAATGTCATCATTAACAAGCTGCGGTGGAGACGATGAAAAAGTAACTCCGCCGGCAGTAATTACTTCATTGAGTATTACCGAAGGGACAGCAGGAACTACAGTGACAATCGTTGGAACAAACTTTAGTGCAATTACCGCTGAAAACAAAGTGTTTTTTGGAGATAAGGAAGCTGATGTAACAGGAGGTACAACTAAATCATTAATTACAACTGTACCTATTGGAGCCTCATCTGGACCTGTATCAGTGCAGGTTGGCCAGGCTGAAAAAGTTGTTGGGCCATCATTTACTATTAAGGAGAATTTATTGACTATTCATTTGAAAAATGTCAATGATGATGCAGAGGAAGCGGAAGAAGCTTATTTAAGCACACCTGCTGGTTTTATGGAATTAACCAGTAGTGATTTGGAGTTATGCGATATTGATGGAGATTTTGGATATCAATATGTTGGTACCCGCTTTAGAGAAGTTAATATACCCAAAGGTGCCGTTGTGACAAAGGCTTATATTCAGTTTACTTGCGATGATACAGGAAGTGATCCTTGTAAAATGCGAATTTATGGTGAGGCGAAAGATTCAGGCGAATTTACAGATACACCATTTAACATCAGCAGCAGAACTAAAACAACAGCAAATGCCCTTTGGAATATTGCACCATGGACAGTAGTAGATGAACGAGGTGAAGCGCAAAGAACAGCAGATCTTACAGAGATTGTACAAGAGATTATAGATCATGCTGATTGGGTTGAAGGTGGCAATATGACCTTTATTCTTTCTATTGAAGAAGGCAAAGGAGGCTCAGGACGTGAGGCTGAAACATGGTCAGCAGAAGGTGATGAAGCTGGTGATGATGTAAATGCAGGAGAAGAGTCCGCTTCACTTATAATAGAGTTTAAATAAGTTAGGTGTTACAGTTGTTATATAATTAGATTTCCTAGTTAAGTAATAATAGGAAATAACGAGACTGGATAAGAGTTATTTAAATTTTATAGTTAAGTAACTCAATTCCAGTCTTTTTTTTAATGAACTTCAAAAGTAGAGAAAAGTATGCGTTGAATAAAAAGGGTTTGAAATTTAAAACCAGTTTATGACAAAAAGATTTACACAAATAAATATAATAAGTATATGTATGTACATCTTTCAGGTGTTTTCTATTGCAATTAATGCGCAGGATATTTCTACATTAACGCGTGATCAGATACTGCAAAGATACGCACCTGTGGTGCACATGGGTATAAAAGTTTCCCCCGAATATTATGATGGACAAGACATGTTGGTTAGAGTTGATCACGATAAAAATTGGGGAACCTATGATGATGACAATGATGTTTGGGCGAATAGCAGTAATTGGCCACGAACCACTTTGGCGAAAGATATAAGTAGCCTGAATACAACTATTGAGCATGATGTAACACCGATTGTATACGCTTCAATGCTTGAGTTAAGTGATTTTTATATCCTGAAGTATGGTATTTATCATACATACAATGAAATAGAAGGTGCTGCTGGAGATCACCTAAATGATATGGAAAGTATTGAGGTAGTGGTTGACAAGAATGGAACAGTTAAAGGTGCCCTGACAACCGTTCATGGCACCTCTACTTGGGGAACGCCGTGGGCAGAGGATGATGACATGAGTATCTTTGATACCTATTCATCATCGACTTACACTTTGCATTTACATGAAGGGACACACCCTCATGTTTGGGTTGGTTCTAATGGCGGTGCTAATTTACTGACACAGAGTCATGGGCATGCAATATTTGTACAAAACGAGTGGATGGATGACAGAGGAATTGATTATTATCCCTCAGGTGCTAATTATGGTGCCGACAAAGTTGATGAACCTCGTCAGGCAACCTCAGTAGGTTATGTGGTTAGTAACTGGGGCTATTCTTCCAATGGTGCATATTTATTGGTACCCATGGAAGAATTACTTGTCAAGGGGCAGATGGAATCTAATATAGACTTGATGTATCACATTGGGCAAAGTATGGGAGCCAGTGGTGGTAACTTTTGGGGAAATGGATGGTTTACATATGCTGATGAAGGGCATTGGAAAGACTCCAATAGTTTGCGGAAAAGATATAATGATTCATATGGCGGGGCTGATATGGGATATACCTATTTGTATAAGCCTTTGGCAGATATCGGAAATAAAAGCCTTTATTTTAAGTTAAACAATATTGGTGGATTGGCTTTACCAACTGATATTTCAGGTTTCTACAAAAGTACCTATGCCAACATTCAAGGAAGCGGTTATTTTGATAGCAATGGATCAAACAGTCAAGATTTGTTGAGTATGATGGAAGCTGTATCAGCAGGTAATGCATTTACCATCGAAGCCGGCGTAAGAAGAGTCGGTAAGCTGTGGTTAAATGAAAATTGGTATTCCAATCCATTTAATAAAAGCTATATCAATGGTACAGGACCAACCGGCGGCATCATGTTACGCGGTGGTCAAACCCAGGGGGATGACTTTGTGTACATTGGCTGGGCTCCAGAGCGGAATAAAATCGTATACATGCAACGATGCGCCTCGTTGAACAATGGTCAAACAACGGTGGAATACTTGAATATTTCAACGTTTAACAGGTTGTTTAAGGTCGCTAATGCAGCGAATGGAATCATTACCATCTATGCTAAAGATTACAGGAAACCTAATGATCCATGGTTGCAGATTAAACAGGTCGATGGTTTAGAATTAGGCTTGGATGGTAGTATATATGGTTCTTTGGTAACTCAAAGTGATGTAAATAGTACAGACAATTATTACTGGACAAACGGCGAATACGTTCATATTAAAACTACAGGTATTGGCTTTGATCCGATTGGAGAGCCTGGTTACTATAAGATAGTCAATAAGCACAGTGGAAAGGTGTTGGATGTGGCGGGTATCTCAAATACGGATGGAGCCAACATTTGTCAATGGGAGTATGTCAATGGTCAGAATCAGCAGTGGAGCATTGAACCACTTGAAAATGGAAGGTTTCGAATTGTTGCCAGGCATTCTGGGAAAGTGTTGGATGTTTATGGATGGAATCCTGATAATTGGGGGAATATTGTACAGTGGTCATGGTTAAACAATGACACCCAAAAATGGAGGATTGAATGGGTTCATGATAAGTATTATAGAATCATATCGGTGTTTAGTGATAGAGCGTTGGAGGTAGCTGGCGCTTCTTATGATAATGGTGCAAATGTGTATCAGATGTATTATCCAACAGCCAATAATCAATTGTGGGAGTTCATCAAGATAGGAGAATTGAAATCTGGGACAATGATGAAAGGCAAAAATTCTCAAGTTGAAGAAATGGAGCAAGGGGAACAATTGAAGGTATACCCAAATCCTATGAGTGATGGTTGCGGTACTATCCTTTTCGGGTGTAATGAACCATCCTCTGCTGTAATTAATATTTATTCAACTGCCGGGCAGCTGATATACAGCCAGAAATGTTCGGTAGAGAAAGGTGAAAATAAGATACCGGTTATGCTTGATAAAATAGTACCGGGATTATATCTGATTGAATTGACTACCGATTCACAGCGGTGTACTACCAGATTGGTTGTGAAGTAAGGCTAACATAGTGTTTTAGTTAGGTGTGTTAGGAGGAGCGGTTTGTTTTTATAAGTATGCATAAGCATTGTTAGCAGATCGCTTCTATATTTATTTTAATGAGTGATGAAACTTAGTAAAGGTTATTTAGAGAATATGAAGAATCATAGAGTGGCTATCCAGGTATTTTTATTTTGGACTGTGGTCCAAGTGATAACAGGTCAACAAACAGTTTTTCCCGGGGCCGACGAAACAACACCGTCCAGGGCACAGTACTTTTCTTGGATTAATAACACTAATGAGGGCGCAACTGAGGAGCATACCCTGATTAACCTGGATTTTTTTGAATGGTTGAAGACGGAATATGGTATGCATTTAGATATCTATGCTTTTGATGCGGGTGCTATCGACGGTGCAAAGTTTTACGGGAGTACCAAAAGTGAGCGATTTAAGAGGCAATTTCCTAATGGTTTTGATCCTATTTATGAAAAAGCGAAAAATCTGGGTACTCGATTGGGAGTTTGGGGCGGCCCCGATGGTTTTGGCAATACACCAGAACAGCGCCAAGTCCGCATTGATGAAATGGTGGAGCTATGTCGTAAGTACGAGTTTGAGCTCTTTAAATTTGATAAAGTGTGTGGCCCATTACCATTGGAAAAGGAAGAGGCATTCATTGAAATGATGAAAGAGTGTCGAAAGTTTAGTCCTGATCTGATCTTGCTGAATCACCGCTTAGGATTAAAAGAGGGTTTGCCATACGCAACAACTTTTCTTTGGGAAGGTATTGAGACATACACAGATTGTCATATCTGGAACGAAACGACGGCTCCTCACCATCGTGCAGGAGCGTTAACTCGAGGGTTTCCTCCAGGATTTAGTCGATTGACCGAAGATCATGGTGTTTGTATTTCATCCTGCTTGGATGCTTGGGACGACGAGCTCATTCTTCAGGCCTTTAACCGTAATTTGATTCTGGCGCCCGAGATCTATGGAAATCCCTGGCTACTGAATGATGACGAATATGCAAAATTGGCACGAATTTTCAACTTGCATCGTCAGTATCGTGATATAATGGTTAATGGAAAGATTCTGCCAAAGGAGAACTATGGACCTTATGCTGTTTCGCGTGGGAATGGACAAACACGTCTGATTACATTAAGAAATAACAGCTGGGAAACTACAACTTATACCATCTCGTTGGATGAGGAGATCGGTATTGCTGACAATAATGAAAGCGTGAAGGTATTTTCACATCATCCGAACGAATTTTATTATGGCTCATTTGAGTATGGTGAATCAGTCGACATTGAGGTTTTGCCCTTTAAAACATGTCTTATAAGAGTATCGTCAGAAGAAGAGTGTGAGCCTTATGTGAAAGGTACCGAATACCAGTTGGTGCGTAATGTGAAAGATAAATCAATTGTTATCAACCTGCTAGGAGCGCCGGGGAGTAATTGGAAATTTACACTTGGGAGTGCAGGTGATATATACACTTCCGCCACCCTTGACGGAAAAAAAGTGAATGGATTACTTGATGGTAGAACCATAAATGTAAGGTTTGAAGGTGATGAAATGGAGAATGAATGGCACCGAAAATTGGCCAACGCCAGGCCAGCTGATATACCTGCCGATGCCATGGCACTTTACGAGTCCACCTGTTTTGCAGCCGATAACAACGCCTTGGAAGTACGATCGCTGCAACGCTCTGGCGCTACTAGAATTCCGGAAGTGCAAGCCGCACGTGATGCTTTTTTCAATCAGAATCGCTTTGTGGAAAGAGGCGTTTGGGACAAATACCTGTTTGATGGGGACGAAGCAACTAGTTTTTATGTGTGTCGTCGTCGTTATAAAGATTTTAGAATCAATGGTGGTTGTTTAAGAATAGACATGGGGAGGCCTACTGCACTTAGCCAGTTAATTTTGAAGGTGCCTGATGTATATGCTTTGCAGCCCCTGGAGCCGGAAGAAGGCATTTACGCCTATGTTTCAAACGACCTGCAAGAGTGGGAGCAGGTAAGCGGCTTCATTGCTGATAACATTGAAATTAATTTTCCGGCTGATAAAATGTTTCGTTACATCAAGATACCACGCTTCCCCGATCGTATTACCGAGATTATTGGATTGGATGCAGCCGGGATGGCAGTGAACCGTGAAAACTGGAGAGCCTCTAATCTGTTTGCTGATTTTGCGAAAATTGAACCCCAAAGTGCATGGAAGGCCTCATTTGAGTTGAATGAGATGCAGAAAGGAGCCTATATCTGTGTGGCGGTGAATGGTGAGCATGGCAATGAAGGCGCCTATGCTGCTCTGAAAGTTGGAGAAAAGTATGTAGGAGCACCAGACAGAAGTATCTCCTATCCTTCTAATACCTGGGAGTCAGGAGTCTGTCATAAAGATGTGGTGACCGGTAATTACACCTACTATTTCCCTATTGAGGAGTGGATGCTCAATAAAGAAATAGAAGCAGTTGTTTTGGTGAACTCGGATGCCAAAGAGCTTAACCCGGAGGTGTGGTTAACAGCCAGTAATAAGCTGCCATTAAAGAAAACCTTAATCCTGAATAAGTAATTGAACGATATGAATTGTATAAAATATATATTTATCATCCTTACTTTAGTTGGGGCAATAGCTTGTAGTAAAGATGATGTGATGACGGAAGAATTTCGTCAAACAGGTGGAATAGAAATAGTGGACCTGTTTCCCGGACATGGACGAGTAAAATGCACGTACCGGGTGATGGATCCTAAAATTAAGGTGATTATGGTGAGTTGGAAACAGCCGAAAGATACAGCTGTAACTATAATTATTCCTGAATATGAGTCTTCGGAGGTGCTGGAGCTATTAATTGGAAGTAAGAATGAACTCCCTGAAGGAGTACTCGAGCTCACTTTTATGACAGAAAATACGAGCGGTCATCGATCAAATGGAATGGTAAAGAATGCGGCGATCTATGGTGAGAATTATATATCGCAGTTGAAAAATAGAGTTATCAGAAATCAGGATTATCAAGCAGATAAGTATATGATTTGGTTTGAACAGGCTGTAGACAAAACTGATATTGGAGTCAGTTTGTCGTGGAAGGACAATACAGGCACTTCTCAGGCAATCAGGGTGGAAGGCGAGCAATCAAATAAGTGGATCGAGTTGGATAATGTTGATCTCGATCAACCAATAACTTATAATACTCTATACAAACCGGTAAATAATGCTATTGATGAGTTTTATGCTCCGGTGGCTGTAGTTGATATTGATGAAGATGAGATACCGGGAGTTAAAGTTCCAAAATATAATGCCAATCGTTTATTCATCAAGCACGGTTTACAGTTGAGTGTGTGGACAGGCGACGAATATGATCCTAATGACGGTTGGTCTTACACGGTATCACAGACCGATTGGAATACATTGGGATTTAATTCCTGTCATGGATTTCAAAGTGAGCTGCTGGCTGCAAATCCACAAATGCAGTGGGGGCGTAAGTTGGCTCCCTATTCAGGTCATCTATACAAAGGGGAAGGAGAACCTGTTTTACCAACGAATTATGAAATGCAACACGGATTTTTGGAAGCTAAAAAAATACCCTATGTAACTCAGATGACCAATATTATTTTTGGAGATGAGGAGGATTATTCTGTGGTTTTATTAGACCAGCTGGATCAATGGTATCAGGTGGCACGTACACATTACCCCGATGCCCTGGTTCAGAACAATCAGTATGGACCTCAGTGGACATTCCACCAATTAAAGGAATATGCCCAAAAGTGCAAGCCCGATGTATTAACCTATGATACTTATTTTCTGAGTGATGAAAATTATCCTATATTCATCAGTGGCACCGCAGGACGTTTAAGCAAATATCGCTCTGTTGCTTTATGGGGGTTAGAAGGAAATAGGGATAATATACCGGCATTCGGACAATATACTCAAGGCTGGCTGAATGGTTTTAATATCACCGAAAGTCAACTGCGTGCCTACTATTGGATGACGTGGGTATATGGTGGTAAGTGGCAATCATTTTTCCGCTTGAAACAGCGTGATGGTGATTCTATGTTGCTGACAGATGGCAAACCTGGAAGCTATAACAATTATACTGAAATAATTGAGGCCTGTAACAAGGAAAGCCAAAATATTGGAAAGCACTTGGTTCGTTTGCAAACAAGCAATATATGTTTAATTAACGGGTCATCACCTTATACTTACGGAGTTAGTTCAGGTGATGCAGAACGTTGGAGCAGTGCGACTGACGATTTTATTACAACAATAGAAAATGTAGTAATTAATACGACTGTTAAAGGTGATCTTTTTATTGGGTATTATGATATTATTCCAACGGAGAAAAGTGGCGACCCTGGTTTTTTTAAAAATGGCGACGATCAGTTTTTTATGATCATGAATCCGGTGAATGATAATAAGAAAATTATCGATGCTGGTGAAAATGCTCAACTTGTAACTATAACTATTGATTTTACCAATTACAGGCAGAAAAAGCTGAAAATGGTAGAACGAAGAACAGGTCAAGTTGTCTCAATGAGTGGAGAAGATATTGGAAATAATAAAATAAGATATACGTTAAATATTCCTGGAGGAACAGGTGAATTAATGTGCTTGGGCCAATAGTATTAGTGTATCCAAATCTGAAAAGTGTATAGGGCTATTCAAAAGTTATGTGAAGTTGCTCGTATATCCTTTAAGCTAAAGTCTAATGCATTTGTAATTTGTTTCTGAGAGTTGTATTATTGCAATGCTTAAACGTTTAAGCATTGTTGAGGTATGACGTCTTTCTTATCTTTTTAAAAGGAGCAAAGGAATCTATCTGCCCAAGGACTAGTTACGAAATGTCGTAATTCTTGTAGAGTATTATTTCTGTACTACTGTATGTTACAGAAGATGACAGGCTAACCTGACGATAGCATGAGATTGTTTAAGTATTTTATAGTAATGTATAAATAGTTGTAAATGAATAGTATGAAGAAATTTTTTGTTTTTTGTTCTGTTTTATTAATGTCTTGTTACTCAGTTGCACAAGCTAAAGGAAAAAAAGTTTTAATAATTGGTATTGATGGCTGTAAGCCTGATGTGTTGCTTCATGCCAATACGCCTCATATAGACCGTTTGGTAAAGGGTGGAGCCTATTCTTTTAGTGCAAAAACAGATCCAATTAGTAGTAGTGGTATCTGCTGGACAGGCATGTTAACAGGGGTTTGGCACGAAAAGCATAATGTCACCACCAATTCCTATAAGAACCCTAATATTGAAAACTATCCGCATTTCTTCAATCGTATTAAAGAACATAATAATAAACTGAAAACCTATTCAGTGGTGAATTGGGCGCCGATTCATAAAATAATTCGAGAAGGAGAAGCTGATATTGTTGAAAGCTATAAGCCGGATGATAAGGTGGCTAATCGGGTGGTCGAACTAATCGAAACGGAAATGGCTGATGTTGTATTTGTCCAATTGGACGATGTGGACCATGCTGGTCATGCTCATAATTACTCACTACAAAGCGAACAATATGTACAGTCGGTTGAGAAAGCAGACTCTTTGGTGGGTGTTATGGTGGATGCCATCATGAGGCGAAATAATGTTGAGCAGGAGGATTGGCATATCATTGTTACTACCGATCATGGGGGAAGTAACTTTGGGCATGGAAAAGATATTCCAACACATACCACTATATTCTATGTAATCAATGGACCTGACGTGCAAAAAGGAGAAATTTTAGAGCCAGTCAATGTAGTTGATGTTGCAGTAACAGCCATGAGTGTTATGGGATTGGAAATTAAGGAAGCTTGGAATTTAGATGGCGAAGTGAAAGGAGTGGATAGCAATGAATAGGGTACTTGTAATTTTAGGCTTGAGTTTTTTCTTTTTTACCTCGGAAGCAGTCGCAAAGAAAGGGTTTAAGGGATGTGTCTTTGACGATGTCAATCAAAATGGGATTCAGGATAATCAAGAAAAAGGGATAAGCGGGATTAAAGTGTCCGATGGGTATCATGTTGTTGTAACCGACAAACGTGGGCGTTATGAGCTTCCTGGATGGGAGAAAAACAGGTTTATAAGCGTTTACCAACCTGCCGATTATTCATGTGTTGATTGGTATGTGCCAATTGACGATAAGAAACAAGAATATATTTTTGCCATGTCAGCAAAATCAGTGCGGTCAAAAGTGAATTTCTTACAGATAACAGATACAGAAACATTTGAATACAAAGAATGGGTGAATAATGTGCGTGAGTATGCTGATGTAAATCAATCTGCCTTTATAGTACATACGGGTGATATGTGTTATAAACGAGGGATGCTGTGGCATGCTGAAAATATCACTTCGAACACCATGGGAGTGCCGGTATACTATTGTTTGGGGAATCATGATATGGTAGAAGGACAGTATGGTGAGCAATTTTATGAAAAGTGTTTTGGGCCTGCTTGGTATGCTTTTGAAGAAGGGAATACCCTTTTTATAGTAACACCCATGATGAGAGGTGATCATAAACCATCATTCACTCATAAGGATATTGGAGCATGGTTAAAGACTTTGTTAGGTAAGTATGAAGCGACTCACCCAAAAATTATCTTTAATCATGATCTACTGACAGATGATGAACAGTTTGTTTTTAAGATTGACGAAACTGATTCGATAAATTTCAATAACTATAATTTGAAGGCATGGCTATATGGGCATTGGCATAACAACATGGTGAAGGATCATGGAGGGGATAGTTCAGTGATTTCATACGGAACAGCAGTGGCTGCCAAAGGAGGAATAGATCACTCTCCATCATCATATCGTGTAGTTAATATAGATGACAATGGTACTATTAGCTCGATGTTGCGTTGGACATACGCGACTCGAAAAATTGAGGTTGTTGCACCTGTTGGCAATGATCTGTTGCTTAATGATCCGTCTGAATTAGGTGTGTCTGTTAATGTGTATCACAGTGGAGCACAGGTTCAAAAGGTGAATTATCGCATATGGGCATCCGGTGATTATCCAGACTGGCATGATCTTGAAGATGTAGAAAATTGGCAAGTTATGCACCAGGCTTCAGATTGGAACTGGCAGGCGCAATGGCCTTTAAAGGAATGTCAGGATGGAGAATACATGCTGACTGTGAATGCTTTCCTTCAGGGGGGAGAAGTAATGGTTAAGCAAGTTCCTTTTACATTGAATAGAACGTCTTTGAAGGTCAGCAAAGGATACGACTGGACTAACTTTTTGGGAAATGCCATGCATAACAGACATTGTGAAGCGTTAGTAGAACAGCCAAAGCTTGCATGGAGTACTAACTTAGGGAGTAATATTTACATGACTTCACCAGTCATTTATGATGATAAAGTATTTATGGCCACATTTGATGATAACAACGCCAAAGACTGTGCGATTGTTGGACTCGACGCAATCAGTGGCGAAGTTATCTGGCGCTATCAACTAGTTAATTCTGTTAAAAATACAATCGTCATAGCTAAGGGCTTAGTTATTGCCACTGATATGCAAGGAATAACTTACGCTTTAGGTACTTCCTCGGGTGAACTGGTTTGGAAAAGGGATTTAAACTATAATCGTTTGCCAGGTTTTGTTTCGGGCTTAGTTACGGATGGTGACCTTATTTATACAGGATTTGGAAGTTCTTTGTGTGCCTTAAATGCTGAAGATGGAGATTTAATATGGAAAAATGAGGCCTGGGATGGAGGAGAGGCTTCTGTGCCAACGATGACATTAGCAGATGGCGTATTGGTAACTTCATCTCACTGGAGGGCTTTATATGGTCATGATGCGTTGACGGGGGAGCTTCTTTGGAAAAGAAAGGAAGAAGGCCTCAGGTATCGCGATGGAACATTAAGTTTCAATCAAGGTAGTTTATGGGTTACTGTAGAGGATAAACTAATGTTGCTGGATGCGAAAACAGGAACAACCCAAAACGTAATGAAGACAGGTATGAGGCATGCCGGAAATTCGACACCTGTTGTAACTGATAACTTATGTATTTTAGGTAGTGCTCATCCAGGGTTAGGCGCGTTTGATAGGGATACATACAGTCGCAAATGGTTATTTGAAGTGGATCCGGCTATTTTTTATACACCATCTTATTTTTCAGATAATCAGCAGTCAATCGAATCATCGCCGCTTTTGCTAGGAGATAAAGTGTTTTTTGGAGCCATGGACGGAAACTTATATTTACTGGATAGGGATAGTGGAAACTTAATTTGGAAGAAATCACTTGGAGTTCCTGTTATGTCTACTGCAGCGTCCAATGGAAATCAGCTTTACGTGGCTGATTTTGCCGGGAATGTTTATTGCTTTTGTATTAACTAATTAATGTTAAAGGAAAATTAAAAATAAGTATTTAATGATGTTCAATGATAAGGGAGGAATTATTCTATTCCTCCTTATTTTATTTACATTTTCTGTGAATCCGGTAGTGGCTAGAGATGATGCCGAAGAGGTGATTGATGAGTATTGGCAAGAATTATATGCATATGCATCTTTCAATAAAAAGTTAATATTAGGGTTGTTGTTCAATGATTTATACAGCGTTCAGAAGGGCAACTATGATTGGTTTATAGAAGGCGGCATAAAATATAGAGTCAATAGCTGGTTAACTGCAGAAGCACTGTTTCGTCAGGAGTATTATAAACAGGGAGCCCTTTGGACCTATGAAAGTCGGCCAATGTTACGTTTTAGCGGCAGTAAAGCACTAGGCATGTGGAAGCTAAGGAATCGACAGCGATTCGAGATGCGATTTTTTGAGAGGAGCCCTACAAGATTCCGCTATAGAACGGATGTGAAAGTATTGCCTCATTTACGAATGACATCATGGAATTTGAGTCCCTATGTTCAGGAAGAATTATTTGTAAGTGACGGCCGAATATCAAGAATTAGAAGTTACCTTGGTGTACAAGGTAAAAGGGGGAAGGTAGAACCATCAATTTACCTGTTACTTCAAAGTAAATTGAATCGGTATATTGCAAAAAATATGCTGATATATGGTATGTGTATTGGTATTGAACTGAATTAGGATATAAACAAACATTTCAGTTGGAGAGTGATTACTGGTTCAAATCATGTGAATACAATTTTTTGTCACCAAGGAGTAAATAGTTAGTATATATTAATGATGATGTGTAACAATTTGACCAATAGGGTTGTGTGATACTGGTTGAGTTGATAATTAGAAGTTTTTATTAAATATGAAAAAATTAAGTATAAAACCAATAAGAATTGCTTCAGGGCAGGTATTGTTCCCAGATGCGGTTAATTCAATTGACTGCGATAATTGGGACTATAAGGTTGATGTTAAGGTTAATTTTGGAATTGCATATGATGCAGACAACTTATATCTCAAATATAAAGTTTATGAACTGCACCCGAAGGCCGTTTGCACTGAAATTAATGGACCTGTTTGGGAGGATAGTTGTGTTGAGTTTTTTATTGCCTTTAAAGATGAAGAATACTATAATTTTGAGTTTAATTGCATTGGCACTCAGTTGGTTGGTTTAGGGGTGAATAATAAAGATCGAAAGTGGTTGGATAAGAGTTTAGTCGAGAAAATACAGACAAAGTCATCTCTGGGCACAGAACCTATTGATATTACTGATACACCAACGACTTGGGAAATGAAAATTATTATACCAAAAATAATTTTTGGAGATGATCTAAGTCAGTTTGAAGCAGGACAAACACTCAAGGCAAACTTCTATAAATGTGGTGATAAACAAAATGAAATGCATTTTTTATCATGGAATCCGATATCTCATGATACTCCTAATTTTCATTTGCCAGGATTTTTTGGCTCATTAGAGTTAGTCAGGTAACTTTTTAAAAAAAGAATATTGATTTAACGTCAATTATATCAATGTAAATACTGTGGCTTGAGTAGCACCTTTCAAAACTAAACCAGGTAGTTATCTAATAAGGTGCTACTTAAAAAAATGCTTTTCCACACAGATAGATGCTTTATTCACTTATATTTTTATTGGAATGAGAATACTCTAAGTTAATTGGTTTGCCACATCTTTATTAGATACTTTCATCTTCCTCAATCTTCTTCTCCAAACAATCCTTCAGATAATTCAAAAACACCGTTTTGTCTTTTTGGCGCTTTTTAATACTCACAAATACCCGGTAGACATCCAATTCACTTAGATTAAAAATAGTGCAGAGCGTTTTGGCTGCCTTTTTAAT
The DNA here is from genome assembly GCF_051851475.1 of Carboxylicivirga taeanensis. Classification (NCBI taxonomy): domain Bacteria; kingdom Pseudomonadati; phylum Bacteroidota; class Bacteroidia; order Marinilabiliales; family Marinilabiliaceae; genus Carboxylicivirga; species Carboxylicivirga taeanensis. Next base: position 66,535 of record NZ_JBPUSJ010000015.1, read on the forward strand.
ATCCACTTTTCCATTATTAATGCTTCTGGATATTTTTAAAGCATAGAGAAGTTCCACAAAATCTACATGTTTGGCAGTCCAGTGCAAGGACGTTTTACTTATGAATTCACTAAAAATTGCTAGACGCTCTTTTTTACGTAACTCAATACTGAGTAGTTCATTTTCCAGATATTTAATGACTTTCTCATGGGCGTAGAAGTCGGCAAACAAGTAGTCTTTACTGGTAGCAAAGTCACTATCCATCATTGAGTAAGGGTGGTAGTTGTAGTTATCGGCCTGGAGGTTGCAGCGGATAAAGTACTCATGGTCCAACCTGGTATTATTTTGGGAATAGTAGGCGTGGCAAATGTAGTTTTTCTTCAAGAACCCCGTATACTTTCTCAGTTTTTTGTGAATAAAATCCACTTCTTCATGCAAGGCACACTGCCTGCGTTTGGTCAGAATGCGATGCAGGTAATAGAAGAACAGACAATCTCCCACGATGGTGGGCTTGATGTGCTTAAAAAAGTGAATTTCATCTTCCTGTGTTTGGAAGCAGCCCAGCAGCACCTTCTCTCTTAGGTGTTGGATGTAGGTTTTACAAATCGTGATCCCTTTCTCACACTCTTTCAAAGCGGCTTCAGTGTGAATGTTGATAGATAGTATTTCTTCTGAATATTCATCCATAATAGTCTTACAGCCATCATCTTGTTTCTCTTCCATGGGGGTGGTTTTAGGGTTATTTATTGCTATCAATAAATAAAGTTAGATCCTTAAGGGGAGGTTAAATGGTACAGATGTTGCATTTGGGTGAGTGGCATAAATTTATTGATAAATAGGAGTTTATATGCTTTTAAAAGCTATTTAGTATTGATTAATAGGTGTTTAATGATTGGATTAATGTTTCATGAATAAAAATATCACCCAACTTGTTAACAAGTTGTCTGGTTAATTGCAAAGTGTTTTAGAGCTTTGTAGCTCATCAATTTTGAACCAAACCCAATTGTTATGACACTCAAATCAGAACGCGACGTCAGTTATGGACGTGAAAAAATTTTCCGTGACCAGATAGTCACCATCGGCGATTTAAAAGACTTTAAAGAGGACCTGCTGCAACAGCTCAGCAAGATTGTGGCCGACAACCTGACACCCACTAAAAAGTGGATAAAAAGTGCTGAAGTGAGGGAGCTGTTGGGTATCTCACCCGGTACGCTGCAGAACCTACGCGACAATGGCAGTCTGCCATACACCAAAGTAGGCGGCACCATTTTTTACGATGTCAAAGACATCCAGAAGATGATTAGCAAAAACAAAGTCACCGCCCTAACCCGTTTTGACCGATGAACTACATCCGGCACCTGAACCAGGTCTTGGAGAGTTTTACGATGGATAAGCGCATCATACCGCGTCATATCAGCATGTATATGGCGCTGTTCTTTCTGTGGAATAAATTCAAATTCCCGGAAACCATCTATTTTGCGCGTGGCGAACTGATGCCCTTATCCAAAATAGGCTCCATGAGGTACTACCACCTGACCTTGCATGAGCTGGATGAATGGGGCTATATCTCTTATCAGCCCTCCAAAAGCATGTACAAGGCTTCCTGTGTGACAATCATAGCATGTTGCAATAGTGCTACAAGTGGTGAAACATGCAGTGCAACTTCTGCTGCAACATCCGGTGCTAGTAGCACTGGAACATGCAGTGCTACAACTAGTGAAGCCATTAAAATAAACACTAATAAAACAGTATTAAACACTATAAACAATCAGAAAACACCAGAAAACCTTAGTGAGCACGCACGCGATGCTCACCCCGCACCTATCGATAACGAAGTGCAGGCAACCAGGAATGCCGCTGGCGAAAAAAGACAGCGCTTTCAGAAACCTACGCTAGACGAACTAGAAAATTATTTTCAAAGCCGTGAAGGCCCGGTTGAAGAAGCGCAGCGCTTTTTCAACCATTTTGAATCCAATGGCTGGCGGGTAGGAGGCAAAAGTCCCATGAAGGACTGGAAGGCTGCCGCGCGCAACTGGTTGTTGAACAGGAATAAATACCAGCGAATCCGGGCTATGGGGAGAGATAACCCACTGGCAACCTCAAACGATAAAGACTATGGCGAACCCCTCTAATCCCATCCGGTGGCAACAAGATGGCTGGATACACTATAGCTTTTCCGCCTCTCTGGCTTGGATAGAAGCTGCAGGGAAGCAACGCTATGGTTCCCATTTCAGCTTGCAGGAGAAGGACCATCCCATCCTGTATAAACTGTTGATTTATGCCATCGGGGATAAGGACAATATGGCAAAACAGGGCCTGAATCCCGATAAAGGCCTGCTGGTTTCCGGTCCTGTTGGTTGTGGCAAGACCAGCCTGATGCAACTGGTCAATTACTTTTTTCCGCCCAGGCAACGCTTTACGATGCTATCCGCCCGGCATATTACCTTTAACTTTATACGGCAGGGCTACCAGGTGCTGCACAAATATACAGAGGGCTCCTACCAGTTTAAGGCTGGCTGCTATCAGCCCAAAACCTACTGCTTTGATGATATCGGCATTGAACGGCCCGTGCATTATTTTGGCAATGAATGCAATGTGATGGGAGAGATACTGCTCAGTCGCTACGACCATTTTATCCAGAAAAAGATGCTGACTCACCTGACCACCAACCTGTCCGCATCGGAGCTCGAAGGGCTGTATGGCAACCGCCTGCGCAGCCGTATGCGAGAGATGTTTAACCTGGTTAGCTTCGGGCGTAGCTCGTGTGATAAGCGGCAATGAAAAATTAAAAAATCCTGATTATTTTTAGAGTATGAAGAAGCAGGCAGGGGATATCACAGAGCTGCTAAAACAGCACATCCAATCCATTGATGAGGCAGCAGAGCTGATTTTGTTGTTTCCCCAGGGTAAGCGCCATGAGGAAGCCATACAAATCTATGTACTGACTCCCGATAAAGTAACTTTTGAAACCGAACAAGCCTACTTCAAAGCCTGTTACCAACTGGAACTGGCCAGCACTTACAACTTTTCCATTTATATCTATGCTAAAGACAAGTGGCACCAACAACTAAAGAATACCCCTATCTATCAAAAGGTCATCAATGAAGGCATCTTTTTGTAAGTCAATGTCCCGTGCCCATTGAGAAAAGCCAGCACAATAGTAGCCATCTGTTTAATTCAATAGCAGCCATCATTCCCCAAAGCGCCCTTTACGCTTAAGGCCAGGCACAATGTCCTGATGGTCTCATCGGCTCACTGAGTCCGCCTTATACCCATCCTAACCATACTCAGCTCGCCTCTTTGACAAACAGGCCTGTATTAGCAGCTAATAGGCAGTGATGCCATCTTTTGAGCCATGGCATCAGATATCGCGCCCGCAAAGGTATAACGGGAGGTGTGATGTGCAAAAGCGATTCTTTGCAGCACAAAATTGATGCGCCTGCTATTGACTGTCCAAACGGGTGAAACACAGCTGGATTTTATCAAAAACGATGTGCTACGTTTCATTTCACTGAAGAAGAGAAAAAAATCCACCTAAGTTTTCCACCTAATCAGGTCATGCCCATCAATTATTGCTCCCTGCCAGAATTTCCTTTTGCAAATGACACCAATCCCTATTTATAAAGTGGCTTACGCGATATCAAAATGCCCCAATTCATATCAATTAAAAAGAATTTATAGCAACCTGTTAGCAAGTTGTCAAGTTTATTCCACCAAGGGTTGAAACTTTGTACCATGGTTTTTCTGAAAGCAGAATCAGACCATTACAAACAATGTTTTACTAACACAAAGGTCATGTTTGGATTAGACGACATCTCCCACTGGCAATTTGCTAAAGGCATCCTACTCTGCCTGGCTGGTTATTACCTGGTCATAGTACTTTACCTGGCTTTGAAGAAAGGTAAACAATCCCAAGAGACCAGCTTTGAAGCAGAAGCGCATCAGGCACATCATGTAGTACCACATAAAGCTATTAAAGCAAGCGACTACCCGTCTGCACCCGCTCATTATGAGCTGAGGGATGAGGATAGCATCCAGGTAATGATGAACCAGGAGCCCGACTTTAGCGGCTATGTGCTGGAGGCCCTCCAGAGCACGCAGCTGGAGGACAAGGACGCTTTCCTCAGCAACATCGAATACGAGCTACAGCAGAGCTGACGAATACCCCATCTCTCTATCGGAAAAACAATATCACAAAACATAAACGCCTTATGAAACAACAAAGCAATCTCAGAAGAAGCCTGTTGATAGCAGGGCTGCTTGTCCTGCGCATCACCGTCACACTAGCCCAATCAGCACAAGGCATTGACCAGGCCACCTCCGAAGTTCAATCCTATGTCGACCCCATCGCCAACCTCATTATTGCCATTGGTGCCGTGGTGGGTCTGATTGGGGGCATCCGCGTCTACATCAAATGGCAGAGTGGTGATCAGGATACTCAGAAAGCCCTGATGGGTTGGTTTGGCGCCTGTCTCTTTCTGATATTGGTGGGCGTGGTGATACGGGCCTTCTTTGGCTAGGATATGAAGGGCAAATCAACGTTTCACATCAGCAAGGTAGATACCCGCATCTATGTCAAAGGCTTTAGTGGCGTGCTTGTGTACAAAGCCATGTATGCCATCCTGATAGCTCTGGGTGTATTTGTAGGGCTCTACCTGCTGACCAGCCCTTTTATCGCATTACTGGTCGTCGTTCCCCTCTTACTGGTGGCGTTGTACCGGCTCAACAAGCTACAACAGACACTGGGGCCGGACGGCTTTCAGAAAAAGCAGATCGCCAGACAACTACCGGCCTTAATCAGCATTAAACAAGAAATCAAACAGCTGTTTTAATCAAATCACTGCAAATGAAAGTCAAAAGTATCAAGGAGACGCTTCCTGTATTGGGGTTTGATGGGGATGTTCTCTTATCCAACAACCTGGATATGACCATTGGAATAGAGCTTCAGTTAACCGAGCTTTTGGCCTGCAGTGAGTCCGATTTAAGTAAGCTGCACGATACCTTTCGGCGATTGTTGGCTATGTTACCGGCCGGTACGCTTCTGCACCGCCAGGATTATTTTATTGAGCAGGTCTATCAAAGTAAGGACGAAACATCTTCTTTTCTCAGCCAATCCTACCTGAAGCATTTTAAAGGCAGAAGCTACCTGGCACATAAAGCCTACCTGTTTATCAGCCTGATGAATACCGGACTGCTGAAGACCTTTCTGGGCTCCAGTTTGATTCAGCCGGGAAGAGTCAGACAGAACGCCCGGCAACAAACCGACCAGCTGGAAGAAATCCGAGACAACGTGGTGGCCCAGCTCAGGCAAGGGGGGATACCTAGTCAATGCCTTAGCCAAAGCGACCTTTACCAACTTATGCAAAACTACCTGGGCATGAATTTTCAGGAACCTACCCAGATGCTGGGTAACCTGGATTTTCGGGATCACCTGAAAGTGATGAACCACTTTGTGGAATGCTATAGCCTAAGTGATTACAATCATGTACCCTCAGAGGTGAGTTGTGTATCCCGTCACAGCAGCACCAGCCTACCTGTTTCCATGGTGTATCCCATTTGCTTTGGCTTGCCCTTTTCGCACATTACCAATTGCTTTATCTACAAAGGTCCTCAAAATATCATCAAAGCCCAATTGGAGGCGGCCCGCAAGAAAATCTATTCGCTCAGCAAGTTTTCGACGGAGAATAAGCTCAATGCCGAGCTCATCAGTCAGTTCCTGGAAACGGTGCAGCAAGGGGGTGAGCCCATCGTGCAGGTGCATGCCAACCTCATGCTCTTTGATGAGTCCTTGCAGGGTTTGAAGGTAAAACGCAGCGAAGCCGGTACTGCTTTCTCCCAGATGAATTGCTTGCCCTATCGCCATAGCTTTGACCTGCCCTTGATGTACTGGGCCAACATGCCCGGCAGCACCCAGCTGCCTGAGACCGAGCTGATGCTGATGCAAACGGGGGAGGCCTGTTGCTTTTTAAACTTTGAAGGGGCTATCCAAAGCAGTGATTCTTCTTTTTACATCCATTTCTCCGACCGGCAGAACGGTTGTCCGGTAAAGGTGGACATCTCCGATGAACCCATGCAAAAGCACCAAATACATAACCGCAATAAAATCATCATCGGCGGTTCCGGCTCCGGCAAATCCTTTCTGACCAACCACCTGATGCGCCACTATGCAGAGAGTGACAAATGCCATGTGGTCTTGCTGGATGTGGGACGCAGCTATGAATTGCTGGTGCATTACCTGAATGATTACCTGAAAGACAAAGGTGGCGCCATGCATGTGGAGTTCACGGAAGCGACTCCCATCTCCTTTAACCCCTTTGTACTGACAGACGGGCTCAGTACCGAACGCAAGCAAACCATCCTGTCGGTGCTCTATACCATCTATAAACCCAATTTATCGGAAATCGATAAGGACGTTATCGCCCAATCGGTCACTGCCTATTACAAAGCACACAACACTCAGCACAGTTTTAACAGCTACTATGAATTTGTGCAACAGTGGATACCTAGACTGGTGAAGGACAAAGGCCTCATGTTCAACTGTGGCGAGTTCTTTTTTATCCTGAGTAAATACTACCAGGGAGGGGAGTATGACTACCTGCTGAATAAGGAGATGCAGACCGATGAATTCTTCCAATGTCCCTTTATCGTCTTTGAATTGGATAACATCAAAGACCATCCCATTATCTTTCCGGTAGCCACGTTGATCATCATTGACATTTTTATGCAGAAGATGCGCCGACTGAAGGGCACGCGTAAAATCATCTGCATTGAAGAAGCCTGGAAAGCCATTGCCACGCCCCAGATGGCTGATTACATCAAATATTTTTTTAAAACCATCCGTAAGTTTTTTGGTGAAGCCATTGTGGTCACCCAGGAGATAGAAGATGTCATATCCAGTCCCATCATCAAAGATGCCATCATTAACAATGCCGACACCAAGATACTGCTGGACATGCGTAAGTTTGCCAATAAGTTTGAGACCATCAGCCAGGTGCTGGGTTTAACACCCTTTCAGAAAGAACAAATCCTGTCCGTCAATAATAACCTGCCCGCCAAGCGTAAGCTCAAAGAGTGCTTTGTCGGGCTGGGCAGCTACTCGCGCGTGTTCGCCGTGGAAGTCAGTCAGGCGGAGTACTACTGCTATACCTCCGAAGAGAAAGAGAAGGAATACATTAAACAACAGCTGCTATATTATAACAGTTTTATTGACTTTCTGGAAAGTGTTGCAAGCCTATAAAGCATTATTGCCCTAGTAAGGTTCTGTGTATCTGTGACTTTGTGTTTATTTATTAACCATGTAAATCATTAACCATGAAAACCATCTACACCATTATTCTAACAAGCGTATTACTCATTGCAAACCATCAGCTGCATGCACAGGCGGCGGTGAGTGATGTGGGAGCCGGCATTCAGCGGGAAGCCCTGTGGACACAGGAGAAGGGAATCCTGAGCAAGATGAACTGGTACAACCTGCTCATCAAAGCCCTGAACGGCGATATCAAAGGGCTCACCGGCGAGCTGCTGGGCATCGACCAGGAGCTGTTGGATGCCGTGGAGAATGTCTCCGGCCTGATAAAAGACTATAAGCGCATTCAGGAGACACGCCAGATGCTCGGTAAGATACTGGATATCTACACCGAGAAAGTGCCCCGGCTGATACAGGACCACAACTTCACGCCCCAGCAGGCCGCCGCCATCCTGCAGGCTTTTGATATTATCCTGACGGACAGCCGTGACTTGGTGACCGAAGTGCTCAATACCATCACCATTGACAAAGCCTTTCTGATGGATGACAAGGCCCGCTACGATGTGATAAATGGCATCTACCGGCAGGTGCACCGTCATTACGGTACCATCTGTTACCTCTATAACAAAATCCTGTATGCCTCATACATGAAAAGCTACCAGCTGGGCGACCTGAAAACCTTTGCCTTTTACTACAGCCTCTACGAAACCAGTTAAACCATCAGCTATGAAAAACAAAGTACTATCACTACTAATCGTCTTTCTATTGATGACGAGCACTGCTATGGGGCAAGACGCTTTTGCCATCAAGAAATGGAAAGGACGCTACCCCCGCATGAATAATGATTACCCTTTGGCTTTTGTGAGCTGGAAGGGCTGGTTGCCACCGGTACCGCACTTTTTTGTACGGCTTTACCCCAGCCACTATTACTACTACTTGACCTCATTACCCGTGATGGATGCCAAGGGCTATGTGGATATGGGCTTGTACAATGGTTTGAAGATGGTATTGAAAAACATCGATAAGGACGCGTTGTATCAAAACCTGCAAGCCATTGAAGGCACACATCTCAACCAGACGGCCCATGAAGAGATAGCCGCCTTTCTGCGTCAGAGCCGTTTGGTATCCATCCCCGATATCTACCAGACCAGCCTCTGTTTCGATAAGGCCATCCAGGCCCTGGATGACTTGAAACAGCAGGATGTGCCATCGGCTATCCACGCAGGCTTTGAGCAGGACATCCGCCATTACCTGGAGGAGCTGCTCATGATCAACCAGCTGGATGCCAAACAAGGCGATAAGCTGCAAGCCATGGCTGAGCTGAATCGGAGCGTGCGGCAATTAACCGGTACCATCCACTACACAATACAAAAGATTCGGGTCTGTCAACACACTAATGAAGAATGGCCATCTAACCTGAGTTTCCTTGGAAAACTGTAAGCAAACATATATCAAAGACCATTATCATGAACATTGAGCACTTCTTTGAATTTACCAACAGCCTGATACAGACAGGTATTGACCATGCCCGCCTGTTGGTGGATATGGCCAGGGCCATTGGAGGCATCGCCGCCTTTTTATTCATTGCCAAACGCATTTTTGAGCAGTTGATAGCCGATAATCCCATTGTGTTATTGCCCTTGCTGCGGCCTTTTGCATTGGTCTTGGTCATTACCTTCTGGGGTGCTTTTATCCAGCTGCTGCTGGTGCCCACACAAGGCCTGACCTACCTGTCGGAAGAAATCTACAACGGCCAGCAACCTCTGGTGGCCGAGAAGCTGCAGGAGAAACAAAACGCCATCCTGATGACCGACCTGCCACTGTTTGTTGAGAATCAGGAGAAAGAGGCCGACCTGTGGGACAAAGGCATCAATGTGCTGCTCACCACCTATAATATTCTGAGTGGACGGGCGCTGCGTAATCAAATCAGCTATTACATCATGGAGGGGCTGCGGCAGGTTGCTGAAGTGGCTTTTGAAGTGGTGGTGTATCTGATAGCCTTTTTACGTACCATTTTCTGCGTGCTGCTGGTCATCTTTGGCCCCTTGGTCTTTGCTATCTCCATCTTCGATGGTTTTCAGGAGAGCTACCTGCAATGGATAGCCCGTTTTGTCAATGTGAACCTTTATCTGCCCATCGCCATGCTTATCCTGTCGCTGACACAGCACCTGCTGATTTACGTGCTGGATTTTGAGATTAACCTCATTAACTCCATGGGTATGTACCAGTCCTCCCTTTTTTTTGTATCCGGCCTGATAGTGCCGGTATGTGGTATCTGTGGCCTGGTGATGGTCCCCAAAATTGCCACCTGGATAGTGAATGCCTCAGGTACCAATACAGGAGGAGGACGAATGCTTCGCACAGCCGCCATGATGGCCGTTTCTAAAGGTGCTCTCAAATAGGGTGGAACCACGGCCAATAATTGATTTATGTGATATGCAAAATGTAGTTTACCTAATGAAAGGTAATGTGATATAACAAAGACTCTGTACCTCAGTGGCTCTGCGTTCATCTTCTAAAGGTCTATTATCTATTAATCTAATCGTCTATTGACATAAAATGAAACAACTCATCCATATACAACGCCAGTTTAGAATGACCGTTTATGTGCTGCTGGCCACCACCATGCTGTCCATTGGTGCGGGCTTATACACCTTTGTGCGTTCGCTGCAGTTAGTCAACGAGTCGCGTCAGAAGATTTATGTACTGGATAATGGGCAGTCGCTTTTGCTGGCTCTCCGGGCCGATATCTCAGATAACCGCTCTGCCGAAGCCCGTCACCATGTGAAGCGCTTCCATGAACTCTTCTTCACACTGGAACCAGACAAAGCTTATATCGAAAGTAATATCCGCGAAGCCCTTTACCTGGCCGATAAAAGTGCCATGAAGCAGTACCGCACCTTCAAGGAGAACAACCTGTATAACCGGGTGATTGCTTCGGATATCAGCATGACACTGCAGAGTGATTCCATACGAGTGGACTTCTCCACCTATCCCTATCGCTTCCTCTATTACGGCAAGCAGAAGATTGTTCGTAAGTCCAACACCACCATCCGGCAACTCATCACCAGTGGTCAATTACGCAACATTTCGCGCACCGATAACAATACCCATGGCTTCTTAATTGAAGGTTGGATGATAAACGATAACAGTGATTTACAAACTACCCGGCGCACTAATTTTTAGTTGAGTGCGCAAACTTATCAGATATGAAAAACCAGATTAAGAAATACACCAAAGACTTATTGCAGAAAGTTGATGAACAAGATAAGGGACTTAGTCAGCAAAAGCGAACAATTAAATGGATAGTCATCCTAGGCATCTTATTCATGCTGTATGTGCTGTCATTTATGCAATCTCACCTGTCCCTTAACCACCATTTGATGAAGACACTATGGGGTGAGGCGGTGACAGATTCATTGGGCAATGACAGCACCGAACTGACCCAAAGCCCCTTTGCTTTGCCCGTCGATTCATTTGAGCAACTACTAAACCAGCAAATCCATGAAAAAGCAGATTAAGCAACACAAAGCCCTTTTTATCCTGCCATTGGCACTCTTACCCTTTATCGTACTGATATTCTATATTCTGGGAGGAGGGAGCCCGGTGAGTGAAACAAACCAAAGCACGAGTTCAAGCGGAGCCAACTACCAATTGCCCGAAGCCAACCGGGATATTGCGATCATGGACAAACAGGAGGCCTATCAGCAGATGGGGGAAGAAACAGAGGTAAAACCGGTCCAGTTGGATATTGATACGACCACGGCGCTCAACCCCCTGGAAATATCTGAGAACGTATCTGCAGAGCAAATCAATGAAGTGCTATTGGCACACGTCAAAAAACAGGAAGCCCAATCCCGGGAAGCCTTGCAGGGGCAAAATCAGCTAACAACCCAAAGTCTATCAACGCGAAGGGGTAATACAAGCGCTGAACCGGTGGATAAAGAGCCTGATTCATATCGTACTTACCCAAATCCTTCAAGGGCGAGAAGACACAGTCCAATATCAGGCGATATGGAACAACAAACCTTGAACCACTTACTAGGGGAATACGAACGTTTACTTCTACAGAATGATTCATTGAACCATCAGCTTCAAAAAATACTTGTCACGAATAAGGCAATAGAGTTAGAGGCCAGCGTGGGTGTGCATCTTAATACAAACAGCGGTTTTGAGCCTGTCTCCCAATCAAAACAAAGTATCAAAGTGCGAGTTGTGGAAGATACCAAAGTGTTATCCGGTAACCGGGTGATGCTGCAGCTGATGAACGATGCAGTGATAGGGGAGAAGACCATTCGAAAAGGCACCCTGATATATGGTCTTTGCAAAACAGAGCATGAACGCCTGCAGCTAATCATTACCAGCCTTCCCTATCTGGATGCGTTTCTACCGGTCAAGCTAAGCGCCTATGACCTGGATGGTATCAGAGGACTTTACGTGCCGGATAATGTGCAGCGTAAGGTGTATAAGGATGTGGCCGGTGGTGTGAACCCATCTGTTCTATTACCGCCATCGGACCATCCCTTGTCGTATCTCGGGGTTAGTGCCGCCGCTGACCTGAGTAAGACCATGGTTAAGCGAGTCCGGCTAAAGCGGGTTTACCTGAGAAAAAACACGGTCTTGATACTTAAAAATGATTAATCCCTTAAAAATAAAGAAGATGAAAACACTAATGATATTGTCGCTGGTTCTAAATTTTAAAATGTATGCACAAAACCATATTCAGGTGGCGGAGCATTCTACGGTGCACATCATCTGCCCCAAAGCCGTCAGCTACGTGCAGGTGGGCAGCCACACTAAATTATTGGCCGAAGCCATTGCGGATTATCCCCATCTAGTGCGTATCAAAGCCCTTACTGCCTTTAGCGATACCAGTTCTTTAACCCTGATGTGCGGCAATCAGCTATATGCTTTTCAGGTGAGCCACAAAAGGCAATGTCTCATGCAATTGAAACTTGACGATTTTAAAGGTGATGTGATACAAGAACAAGTGGGTACTGCACTACCACTGCATCAAGTGCTGGGCTGCATGCGACAATTACAAAGTTCTGACAGTTCCCAAAAATCAATACGTGCCATCAAAAATGAGAGAATAGAATTGAGCTTGGACGAGATTCGTGTCCGGCACGAACTACTGTTTGTTAAACTCACGGTGACAAACCATTCCAACCTGGTGTACAAAGCCAAAGTGCCTGTTTTTTTGATGCGCGATAGACAGCCAAAGAAAGCCGCCAATGTGCAGGAATACTTGCTGGAGCCTTGGCGTGTCTCTGAACCCGAGCTCATGATCGCACCACAGGAGGCAAAGACCATGGTACTTGTTTTTAAAAGCTTTTCTATCCCCAAACACAAACAAGTGGAGGTCCTCTTGCAGGAAGAAACAGCCGCTTACACCGGGCGCGACCTGAGTCTCATTTTTGACAATAAAGCCATCGTCAAGGCGAAAGCACTTTGAACAGGAAGACAATATAAAAGCAACAAGGAAAACTAAACCCTAAACTCAAACAAAGAAATGTCACAATCCGAAGGCATACAATTAATACGACTGCATGAAGCCTTTCGCTTTATCAGCTACCTGCTGTTACTGCTATCGTTTTACCTGACCTGTCTGGATTATTTTGTGGCACAGGATTTTTATCTGAAAGGGCTGGGCTTTGTCTTTGAAAAGCTGCAGCAATTAAGCTTTTTATCCCAATTGATACCTTCCAAGCTATTGACCTTGGGCGTACTGCTCATCACCTGTATGGGCACTAAAGCACAGAAACAGCCGGACTTGAAAGTTGCCGTGATAGTGCTGCAAATTCTATGGGGCTTAACATTTTACTGGGCGAGTTTATGGTTACTGCCTCAGCAGCCATTGGCCTATATGCTCAGTTCCCTAATCGCCTTTGTAATGGTCAATGTGGGTTTTGATAACGTCAGTAAGCTCATTAGTGTCAACCTGATGAAAGACCGTTTTAATACGAGTAATGAAAGTTTTTTGCAGGATGAGGCATTGAGGACCAACGAATGGTCGGTGAACCTGCGCAGTGAGTATGTTTACAACCATAAAGCCCGTCATGGCTGGATCAATGTGGTCAATCCCTTTCGGGCCAGCATGGTCATAGGTACGCCGGGCTCAGGTAAGTCCTATAGTGTGGTGCAGCCCTTTATCTCGCAACACCTGCGAAAAGGCTTCTCTATGTGCGTCTATGATTTTAAATACCCCGATTTATCCGCCTTGGCCTATACGCAATACCTGCGAGGTAAAGTCAATGGACGTCTGCCGGTTCATACCCAATTTTGTGTTATTAACCTGGATGATATCCGCAAGAGCCAACGCTGTAACCCCTTGGCACCGGAGCTGATGGATAGTCCCATTGACGCCTTTGAAGCATCCCGCACCATTCTGTATAACCTGAACCGGGAATGGATACGCAAACAAGGGGAGTTCTTTTCCGAATCGGCCGTTACCTTCTTTGCGGCGGTAATTTGGTTTTTAAAGCGCTACAAAAAGGGCAGATACTGCACCTTACCCCATGCCATTGAGCTATTGCAGCTGGACTATGATGAGCTCTTTGACATCATGGCCACGGAGCAGGACGTGGTGAACATCATCAACCCCTTTATCAATGCCCATCAGCGAGGTGCCAGTGAGCAGTTGGAAGGGCAGTTGGGCAGTCTGAAAATTGCCATCTCCAAAATCATCACGCCTGAAATCTACTGGATTTGCTCGGGCAATGATTTTACCCTGGATATCAATAATCCGGCATCCCCCAAAGTGCTTTGCCTGGCTAATAACCCCTTACGCATTGAAATCTATGGGGCTGTACTCTCCCTATTTATCACCCGCATGCTGAAAATCATCAACAAGAAGGGGCAGCGACCATCCTCCCTAATCTTTGATGAGCTGCCCACCATCTATTTCAGAGGTTTGGACACGCTCATTGCCACTGCCCGGAGCAATAAGATATCGACCCTGTTGGGCATACAAACCATCGACCAGCTGGTGAGGGACTATGGCAAGGAAGCCGCCAACGCCATCCTGACCAACATCGGGAATGTATTCTCTGGCCAGGCCACAGGCGATACAGCGCGTTACATCCAGAGCCGCATGGGTAAAGTTTTGCAGGAGCGACAGTCGATAAGCATTAACCGGGCCACTCAGTCATCCACCATCTCCACCCAGATGGATTACCTGGTGCCGGAAGGTAAGATAGCCACCTTACCGCAAGGCTATATGGTGGGGCAGGTAGCCGATAGTTTTGAGCAGCCTATTACACGAAAGAGCTTTAACGCCCTTATTAAACCCCAGGCCACGAATATTCAGAGCGAAATAGTCATACCGGATTATTACACCTTTGACAATAAAGAGAAGGTGCTGGAAGGCAACAGGCTGCGCATCTATAATGATATACAAAGTATCTGCAGGCAGCGGATACCACCAGGTTGAAACCGACTATTGTTAAACCCCTAAAATACAGAAATGATGGAGCAAAAAACACGTTATGGACTGGATGAAGTGCCCATGGCCAAACTGGAAAAAATGGGCATCAAAAGAGACTTTATCGACAAGATGGAGCAGAAGGAATTGACCGATTTTTTGAATGGATTTCGTTCGCAGAAGTTGTATACGGTCAGTGCTAAAATCAATGACGAAAACTACCGGATACCAGCCAAGATAAGGCTTCAGCGAGAGGAGGGAGAGATAAAGGTACGCATCCACCCAATTCAACGCCTGCATATACCGGATAGTTTTATGGGGCATACCTTTTCAAAGGAAGAGAAGGCGGCCTTGCTGCAGGATAAAAACATCGGGAAGACGATTGAATTGCAAGATTTCTCCGGAAAGAAAGATAAGTACTACATCGGCATAGACGCCAAAACCAATGAAATCATCCCATTGAAACAGAAGAATATTCAGATAGCAGATACAATCAAAGGGGTGACTCTGACCACTGCTCAGAAGGAAAGACTGTCCAATGGCGAAAAGGTGCAGCTTAAGGGCATGATCGGCCGTAACGATAAGAAGTTTTCAGCTACGCTGCAGATTAACCCGGCGGAGCGGAATATCGGTTTCAGCAATTTCAAGCAGGAGAAAGCTGCGACACAGACACAAGAAAAATCCGAAACACAAAAGCAGGGAAAAGCTGCCAAAGTGGGAGGATGATTATAGCTGATTCATAGTCGAAAGGAAAAGTGGAAACGTCCTCTTTTCCTTTTTTTAGCACTTATTTTTAACCCCAAAGAAGAGCTGATAAATACCTCTTACGAAGTGGAAGCAAGATGTGTTTTTTAGTACCTAAAAAACGAATAGACTTGCCCCGTGGGACCGAAATGAATAAGAGTGAAAATCTAAATAACACCATAATCATGGCACAAAGAAAATCCCCAAAACAGCTGCGGACTATTCAGTTTAAGATATACCTGACGGAATCGGAGAAGCAAAAGATTATTGCAAGCGTTAAACAAGAAAAATACAATTCCATCAGCGACTATGCCCGTGAACGGCTCTTGAAAGAGCGTCTGTCAAAACGGATAACTGTCAGTGCCGATTACATTCGCGTTTTTAAAACCATGGATTACAATCTGACCAAAATCGGCACCAACCTGAATCAGGTGGCACATAAGCTCAATGCCTACAATACCTATATGCTGACCGAGGAGGACAAGGAAACCTTTAAAGCATGTTTTGAGCACCTGAAAAACTGCTATCGTATACTGGGACAGCACTTGCGCAAAATCAAATAGACCGTGGTTATCAAGATTCACCAGACCCATTCGACAAAGGAGGCTCTGAACTACAATGAAAGCAAGGTGGAGCAGGGGCAGGCCCGGTTTTTTTACAGCAAGAACACCACTGAACTAAGGCCTTTTGCTTATCCATCATCTCAACGCTTAGGGCAATTACTGGAAATTGAAAAGGGCAATAAGCGTTGTCGGAACAAGTGCTTTCATGTATCGGTGAATCCAACAAACGAAGAGCTAGTGAAACTTACTAAAGAAGGCTTAAAAAAAGAGATAGATGCTTTTATGCAGCACATGGGCTATGGACATCAGCCTTACTTTGTGTACGAGCATGCAGACTTAAAACGCACGCATTTTCATATCGTCTCCACCCGCATTGATGTGCAGACAAGAAATAAGATAAAGGACAATAATGAAAAGCGTAAAGCTCATCAGTTTATCCAGGGACTTCAGCAACGATATAAATTGGATACGACAAAAACGGAGCTGGATAAAGTACAACTCATTCCAACCATCAATAGTCCGATCCTACATGAAGGCATTCAACAAGTGTTTAAGCTGCTCAATCAGTCCAATATTCAAAACCGGCAGGAATACCTGGATATTTTGAAATCCTTTAACCTGCAACTATACCAGTCGGAGCAAGGTCAATCGGTTATCGTTAAAGACCAGGATGGTCAGATTTTGCGCTATCCCATGGCCTTATCCCAGTTTATAGAGCCACCCAACTATTCTACGTACCAGCTGCATCAGCCAGATGAAAAGCTACAGCAGAGATTACAACAGAAAGTGGAGAGTCTGCTTAAGGAGTTAAATAGAAACTACCGCTTTTACACCATTTATGAGTTGCGAGAAATGTTTATAAGGAACAACCTTTTGCCGTATCAGCTTTCAAAGAATGGCAACCTGAATATCTACTCCCCTTTGGACAAAACGGTTGTGGATGCGCAGCTGTTGCTAAATAGATACAGGATGCGTTTGCAAACATTTGTCTTAAGTAATGACCAGTTTCACGGTATGATTCGTGAGTTGACGCATCAACTAGAGCAAAAACATGTTAATATAACTGAAGCCATACTTGATAAAGAACAATCGGCTATAGGCGATAGTGAAAGCCGAAATCTTGTTTTAAAAGAGCTGAATTTAAGCGATTGTGAAGTGTATAATCACCTGGCAGCTCAGCTTGATAGTCAGGAGAAGGCAACTGTTCTTGAGGCCATCAAATCCCATTTGGCTTTTATGGTGAATAAGGCGATTGATAATGCACATTCAACTTCCAAATCCTACAACAATAAGTGGGATAGAAGCTGGTGGGAAAGGCTAAATCATCAGTTCCTATTAGAGCTGTTGAATTATCGGGATTGGCAGAAAAAAATGGGTGCAAAACATCGCAAAGGAGCCAGGAAAGGTTTGACAAAAAAACGAAGTAGACGAACCTAAACCCACCCTGGCAGTAATGCGAGATACAATTGATAAATAGCATCCAATTTGAGAAATAAATATTGATTTACAGGATCAAAACCCGCTGTTTCTGAATTTCATTTTCCAATCACATGTAAATATCAAATCTACAAGGGTTAAGTTAGATTAACAGATAACCTCCCGCACATAATACATAATCAAATTTTGCCTTCTTTTCTATCAGTATATCAAAGCTGTTAATTGATGGGTGGATAATATTTATCAATTGGATGCATGTTGTTTAAAGAAATACTTTAATTTAGTATGCACTAATCGAGAATAGCCGCCTCAGGGGGAGAATCATTATGAGGTGGAATCATAAAGGAACTTTTTATGTATCTGCAGTTGGATGCGGATATAGATTTGTTGTATCTGCATAATTTTAGGTGGTATAAATAATGTATCGGCTAACGATGTGTGGATATAAGTTAGTTGTGCAACATTAAAAAAAGAACCCGACAAAATAAATATGAATTCAGAGATACAAATAATATTAGAGGACAAAAATCCATATAAGCAAGGTAATTGCTTTGAGAGAATTGTTAGAGAAATTATTGAGTCACATCGATATGAGGTTAGTTCAAATATTAACTTCACAGGAATGGAGCTGGATTTGATTGGGAAACATAAAGATAGACCTAATGAAACATTATATGTTGAATGTAAAGCTAAAGAAAAAGTTAGCTCAGCTGAAATATTAACATTTGAATCAAAAGTAAGATTCAAGAAGGTTAACTATGGCTACTTTATTCGGACTAAAGAACTAGAGCATCAAGCAAAAGGAATTGTTGAAGAAATGCAAGCTGATGAGCGTTATAATCACATTACTTTCTTTGAGCCTAAGAAAGTTATAAAGCTGTTACAGGAGTCAGGTCAAATTAAAACTGCGACGGAATTTCCAAAGAAAATTACTAAGAGTATTTTAGCAATAACATATTTCGGAGATTACTATATTCACCTAATTAAAGATTCACTGGGGTCCGTACCTAAATCATTTTATTTGATAAACGCCAAAACAGCTGAACCCATAGACGATGATAAAAATCTTGAAATATTAAAAGAAAAAATTCCTTCAATAAAAAATCTGGATATAGAATTAATTTCAGCAGAAAAAACTGAGCCTACTTTAGAAAAACAGAAAATTGAGATTGAATCAATATCAGAAGTACAAGAGAGTGAAAACTGGTATGATTATTTACCAGCATCAACCAAACATATTGTGGGAAGAGACCAAATTCGTACTGATATTTTTAATTTCTTCAATAAAGCACTCTCTAATGAATCTAACAGACGAGTATTCTATCTTACAGGTAAATCAGGTTGGGGTAAAAGTTCTTTAGTTGCAGATTTAAAAGGTCGTTGTAGAAACAAGTATTATAAAAACAAATATTATTCTTTAGCAATTGACTCTCGAAGTGCGCTTTCTTCAAACTTTGTTGCTTTATCTTTTGAGAAATTAATTAAAAAAGCAATATCGGACAGTTTTATAAAAACAGATTTATTCGCAAAAGAAATATCATTTACGTCAACCTTTGATTTATTAAACTCAGAGTCTGTTAAGGAGTTACTTAAGTACTTAAAACAAAGCAATAAAATACTAATATTGATATTTGACCAATTTGAAGATATTTTCAGAAAGGACGACCTATTTAAAACCTTTTATAAATTTTTAGCTGATGTAACTGATTTGAAAGGAAATTTGATTGTTGGATTTTCATGGAAAACTGAGATTCTCATTCCAAGTGAAAATGAAGCTTACCATTTGTGGCAACAAGCAAAGGAACAAGCAGAAGCGTTTTCAATACCAGAATTCGGTTCAAAAGAGACAAATGGAATAATTCTACAATTGGAAAAAAGTATTGGTAAAGTAGATACTGACATTAAGAGAAGAATTGTAGAAAGCTCACAAAATTTTCCGTGGTTAACAAAAAAACTATGCATTCATATTTACGACCAGATTAAAGCTGGCAAAGATAAATCTACACTAATTGATGAAAACCTAAATATTGAGGAATTATTCAAAACAGATTTAGAAAAACTAAGCCCAACTGAAACTTCTGGTATTAAATATATTGCTCAAAGAGCATCAGATAGTCTGTTTTTTGAAGCATCTGAGGTTAATGATAAAATATCTGAAGACGTAATAAATTCGTTGAGAGATAAACGATTAATAATTAGGTCTGGATTAAACTATAACATCTATTGGGATATTTTTAGAGATTACCTTGTAACTGGAGAGGTTCCTCGTATAGGTGAAAGCTATATAATTCGTTCAAGTGTTAATACTTGTCTTGAGATATTTACGACTTTTGAAATTGGTAAAAGTATATCCCCAAATGAAATCAGAGATAAAAGAGAAAAGGATATAACTATACCAGCTATTGAAAACAGTTTAATTGACCTAAGGAATCTTGGACTTGTTAAAAAGCTTGAGAAAGAAGAGAAATATGCCTTAGCTATCAAAAATATTAAAGTTACAGAAGTATACTTCAAAGAATTTATTACAGAAAAATTTAAAAATTATTCAATTGTTAACCAATTAGAAGAAAATAAATCAATAATAACTTCTGACAAAATAATTGAAATATTTAAATCCAATTTTAAAGGATATAGTTTTCAAGATAGCACATGGAAGATTTATGCTAATTTTCTTCTTAATTGGATAGCCTTTAGCAATCTTAAACTTAAAGATAATATTGAGTTGCCAACAAAAGGTGGAGGTCTTAAAAGGAAATTTTATAAAAACCTAGAATCAAACCTTGAAAGTGTTTTTCCTAGAAAATCGACAAAACAGATTATACCTTTTATTGAAAAAATACCAAATGATTTAAACCTTAATACTTTAGATACAAATGTAATTCGAGATTTGGCACTTTTAGGTTTTGTTGAGCTGAAAGGTGGACAATTTGAATATACAGCAATCTGTGAAAAACTTGATAATACCAATTTCGAAAAAGTACTTGTCAAACAGGCATATAAAGTTCCAAAAATAAAACAAGCTACAGATTATATTGATAATTATGTTGGTAGAAGTTCTGCGAAAGGTTTGTTGAGAAATTATCCAGATATTTTAGATGCAAGTCTAGCACATGGTTCAAAAGTAATCTATGCTGGATATTTAATGCAATGGGCAAAGTATATAAAGGAAAAATCAACGTTGCACAACATTTTGTATAAGTAATGGCAGGCAATGCGCCAAATATCAAGGTTTATAACCCGCTCAAACTGCGTAGCGGTTTGAGCGGAAAGAAGCCCGCAATCTGCCACTACTCATACAATTTACCGTTAGCGGTCAGGCAAGAAAACAGCGGTAGAATAAATAGATAAAATAGTATAAAAATGAGATTGATAATAATTATTTGTGTGACTATAATGTCATTTGCTTCATACTCAGAAGCATCAAAGACGGATACTTTACTATGTAACATTGAAAAAAGAATATATGACAACTTTTTATACTCATTTAGAGTTCAAGATATTACTAAGTTGACAGAATTAGATAGTTTATTGGAGATTAATGAAAACAAGCAACTTTCCACTTATTGGAAAAGTTATAACCAGTATTATCAATCTTTATATTATCTGAAAAATGGTAATAGAGAGCTTAGCCAGAAGAAGATAGAGACAGCTATTACTCAATTAGAATTACAGGCTGACAAGGATTCTGAAACCTATGCGTTAATTGCATTTCTGCAAAATTATTCAATCCAGTTTGTTAGTTCAGTAGAAATAGGAGAATTAAAAGAAAAAATCAATAAAAATGCTAACGAAGCGGTGAAACTAGACAATGAGAATTTACGAGCATGGTATGTCCTTGGAAATTTTGATTTACACTTGCCTGCCAGTTACGGAGGAGGACAGAAATGTGAAGAGTATTTACTAAAGGCAATTTCATTGAAAGAGAATAGCAAAGAAGATTGTCGGTTACCAATGTGGGGCAAAAATCAAGCGTATTATTCGCTAGTTTCATATTATAATGGAGTAGGAAAAACAAAGAAAGCCCAAAAGAAATTAAAACAAGGATTAGAGCAATATCCAGATGATTATATGCTTAATAGATTAAAAGATAAAATAGAAGAATAAAGCCCGAACCGCTAACAATGTATATACAAAATAGGCTAAATAGTAGTAAAATCAACGATTGTAGCTCGCTTCAACTTCTCATCGGTTTGATAGGTTTGGAGCCCGCAATCCCTTACGGCATCATACACTCACCGTTAGGGGCAAGCAGAACAAAAGACACAGCACTATGAAAGCTAAATTTTTAGGACACGGACTTGACACAAAAAATAAATTCAATGTTGGAAAACAACTTGCTGTTTCGTTTGCCAGTCCTAAATATGATACCTTTAATGGTTTCGTCGCATTTGCTGCAATTTCAGGAGTAAGATTGTTAGCTCCATACATTAAAAAGGCTCAAGAAAATTATAAACAGATTCGCTTTTTTATTGGAGTTGATAATAGAGGAACATCAAAAGAAGCTCTTGAACAACTAATTAATGAGAATATTGAAACCTATATTTATCACGACACAAGAGAATATATAACGTATCATCCTAAATTATTCATTTTTGAGGGAGAAAAACATACCCGAATTATTATGGGTTCCTCAAATCTTACAAGTTCAGGAATTAAAAATAACATAGAGGCTTCAATTCAGCTTGACTTTTTTACTAAGACTGATAATCAAGGGAAAAAAGTACTCGGTGAAATTAAAGAATATTTTGAGGATTTATTAAATCTATCATCTACTAAACTCAGATTACTTGACAGTAAATTACTCAAAGAACTGGAAAGTCAAAACTTACTTTTTAATCAGTCAAAACGTGGAGATAAAATAACAGAACCAAAGTCTATTGATGGTTCAAAAGAAAATGACCAAGATGAAAGTATTGAAGTTTCAGAGTTTGATTTAGATTCAGGAATAGAACAAAAACATTTAAAATCAAAAATAAGAGAACGTCATTTTACTGCATATGATTATGAAAGATTTGAGATTTTACTTGAACGATATGTAATCTATAAAAGAGATGTCAATCCATCAGGAATTGTAAGTAAGCACCCTGAAACCGATGAGGAAAGAGAATTATTCCGTTGGTATCAAAAAATGAATGCACTCTATAACAAAAACGAGTTGCCACAAGACATAGAGGATAGATTAAAAAGTGTTGATTTCCCATTTGCAGGTGTCGGCAGGTTGAGAAAAAGATTAATTAAATGGGATAAGGATTTTGAAAAACTCGTTGACTATAAAAATAAGGTCAACCCAAATAGTAACTTTACTCATGTTCCTCAATTTACCGACAAATTAAATCCTTATTATAAATTAGGTACTTGGTGTGCTTACCAAAAGCAACGCAGAAAGGGCAATCCAAACTATCCTCCACCCTGGACACAACATGAAGAGGATAAAATGAATTCGATTAATTTCGTTTGGGAGCCATCTCATGCAGGAGGAAGGTCGTCAGATGATGAATGGACTGATAATTTAGTTACTCTTGAGAAATATTATAGCAAAAAAGTAAATTACAAAACTGTACCATCTCAAAAAACAAGAGTCGGACATTGGGTAAATGACCAAATGACATTTAAGGTGAGACAGGAAAGAGAGAATAGAACCGACTTGATAAGTCCAATTAGGATTGAAATGCTTGGTGATTTACTTGCAAGAAATGGTATCGAATGGGAATGGGAAAAACAAAAACATCGAGAAGGTATTGAAAAGAAATTAAATAGTTGGAGGAAAATTCAAGAAATAGATAAAATTGGAAAAAACAATTATTTAACTGATAAAGAAAAGAAAGAAATCAAAAAAATGCGCGATGATGTGGCACAATTGAGAAGTCAAAGCAAGAGATGGAATAATGATAAAAACAGATGGAAATATGAAATACTTGATAAAGCTGGATTTCCATATGATAAACCATAGAATGCCAGCCCCTAACACGCGGTCATAAGTAATGCGGGGCGATGTGGTAATTTGAACATGTGTACAATTAATAAAATATATAGCGGTTTGAAACTGTGGCGCTTTGAAATGCCAAACGCCCCATATTCTCACCGTTATACCCTATTTAAAAACCGACATATGAACAAGTTGATAACGATTTTTTTAGTTTTTACAACCAACTTAATTTGTGGACAAAGTTTTCCTGGCAAAGACCTGAAATTTATTGGAAATGTAAAGACAGTTAATCAACTTGAATTTAAAGTCGTGGAGAAAGATGGTAAAATCCTAAAAGGAGACACTATTGATTGCTCATATCTTAAATATGAATTTGACGATAAAAACAGACTTATATCTGAAGAGGCTTGCTTATTAGACCTCCTTTCTTCCTATAAATATAAGTA